>JAFPYR010000071.1 GCA_017412115.1 Bacteroidales bacterium
TCTTTTATTTTACTTTTTTGAAAAAAGTATTTACATTTGCGCTACTCAAAAAAAATCAAATATACAAGGTCTTAACAAAAAATGTTACAGTATTCCATTGCCGACATTTCCCAAATCACGGGCATAAAGACATTTACGCTCAGGGCTTGGGAAAAACGTTACGGCATTATCGCACCCCAAAGGACGGGTACGAACATCAGAAAATACGGAGAAGCCGATTTGCACAGATTACTTGCAGTTTCGGCTTTAGTAAAAAAGGGGTATAAGATTTCCGAAGTCTGCGATTTTTCGGGCGAGCAAATCCGTGAAAAATTAGGTACGGTATTTGCTACTCAAAACACGCAGAGTAAAATCGGACAACTGATGAAAATGTCGCAGACATTCGACGAAAAAAATTTCGACAAGACTCTAAAACACGAAATCATAGAGTCGGGAATCGGGAGTGCAATTCAGAATATTATCGTGCCATTTATGCAAGAGGCAGAAAATCAATGGATTGCAGACGCCGATTTTTTGTGTATCAAACAGTTTGCATACGACTTGATACGCCGCCGCTTGATTGTAGCCTCGGATTTGGAGGAAAAAGAGAATGCCGAAAAGATTTTGATTTTTTCGCCGCTGAAAGACCCCGGAGAATTAACGCTGCTAATTACCGACTATATAATCAAAAAGTGCGGTAAATCAACAGTTTATTGCGGAGAAAACATTCCCGTTAAACAGGTAAAAAAAGCGTATGAGGTTTCTTCTTGCAAGAAAATTATGCTTATCGGCAAACTGACCGATTCGGCAGAAGATTTACAAAAAACTATCGAAAATTTCGATAAGGAATTTCCTAACGCTCAAAAAACCGTCCTCCACAAAAATTCGGAAGATTTAACGGACAAATTTCCGCAAATAGATTTTGTGTGCGGTGTTGAAGACTTGAAACAATATCTTAATGAGCCTTGATACTTCCATAAAATATCTTAGCGGTGTAGGTCCAAAAAAGGCTGAGAATTTAGCCAAAGAGTTAAATATCAACACTTTTGAGGACTTGGCTTATTATTTTCCATACAAACACATCGACAAAAGTAAATTTTATTTTACAACAGATATTACCTCCGATGCGGTTGCTATTCAGCTAAAAGGCGTTATAAATAATTTTAGGACGGAAGGTTCAGGCGCAAAACAAAGGCTCACGGCAAAATTTTCGGACGAAAAAGGAAGTATACAACTCATTTGGTTTCAAGGAATTAAATGGGTTATGGACTCTATTGTCCAAGGCAAAGAATACATTATTTTCGGAAAACCCTCTTTCTATCAAGGCTGGTCGATTGCGCACCCCGAAATCGAAGACCCGATGAAAAACAAAGGCACTGTCCCGATAAAATTTTATCCGCAATATTCGACTTCGGAAACCTTAAAAAACGGCAAAATAAATTCACGCGCAATCGCTGCCCTGCAAAAAAACTTGTGGTCGGTCCTAAAAAATACCGACATCAAGGAAACTTTACCGGGTTATATTATCAACAAATATCACCTCATGCCGCTTTATCAGGCGTTAAGAAACATACATTTTCCCGTTTCTGAAGATGCGTTAAACAAAGCCCGTGCAAGATTAAAATTCGAGGAACTGTTTTATATTCAACTAAATATATTAAAGTTCAAAACCGAAAAACAGCAAAAATCACAAGGTTTTGTTTTTAAGAAAATCGGTGATATTTTCAATACTTTTTATAAAAATTATTTACCGTTTCAATTAACAGGAGCGCAAAAACGCGTCATAAAGGAAATTCGCAATGATTTTCTTTCGGGACGTCAGTCTAACCGCTTGATTCAGGGCGATGTAGGTTCGGGAAAAACCCTCGTGGCCTTGATGTGTATGTTAATTGCGATTGACAATAATTTTCAAACCTGCATGATGGCTCCGACCGAAATTTTGGCGCATCAACATTTTCAGACGATTAAGGATTTTTTGAAAGATATGCCAGTAACGGTTGAAATTTTAACGGGAACATCAACCAAAAAACAACGTCAAAAAATCCATGAAAGTCTTGAAAACGGCACTCTGAATATCCTTGTCGGCACTCATGCTTTAATTGAAGACGATGTTGTTTTTCAAAATCTCGGACTTGCCGTCATTGACGAACAGCACCGTTTCGGCGTGGCTCAAAGGGCAAAACTTTACGGAAAAAATTCTGTTCTTCCGCCTCATGTTTTAGTTATGACCGCAACGCCGATTCCAAGAACTTTATCAATGACACTTTACGGAGATTTGGACATTTCCGTTATCGACGAACTTCCTCCGGGAAGAAAACCGATTAAAACCGTTCATTCTTACGATTCCAAAAGACTAATGGTTTTTAAATTCTTAAAAGACCAAATCGCTTTAGGACGTCAGGTTTACATCGTTTATCCGCTGATTGAAGAAAGCAAAAACTTTGATTATAAGGATTTAACGGACGGTTATATTTCGATAACAAGAGCCTTTCCTCAGCCTCAATACAACGTCAGCATGGTTCACGGAAGATTGAAACCGGATGAAAAAGAGTTTGAAATGCAACGTTTTATCAAAGGCGAAACTCAGATAATGGTGGCAACAACGGTTATCGAAGTCGGTGTTAATGTGCCTAATGCAAGCATTATGGTAATCGAAAGTGCAGAAAAATTCGGACTCTCTCAACTTCATCAGTTAAGGGGCAGAGTAGGCAGAGGAGATTATCAAAGTTATTGTATATTAATGAGTTCCTTTAAACTCTCTGCCGATGCCAGAAAACGTCTTGACATTATGTGCGAGACCACAGACGGTTTCAAGATTTCGGAAGAGGATTTAAAACTAAGAGGTCCGGGCGACATGGATTCAACACAACAATCAGGAACGCCCATGCAACTGAAAATAGCCGATTTAATTCACGACGGGGGACTTTTAAACATCGCCCGCAGTGAGGCTCTTGAAGTTTTGGAAAAAGATCCGTCGCTTTCTTTAGAAGAAAACCAAATTTTGAAAAAACGTCAAATTGCTATCTTCAACAAAGAACAGCACTGGTCAAGAATTTCGTAATAAGAAGATTTTTTTTTCAATGAACCCTGCATTGCAATATAAAAAGTATATTACGGTAATTTTTATTTGCTTTTTAATGCTGATAAATTTCAAGGCAAAAGCAGAATATCCGTATCAGGTGCTTGATAGTTTATGCGCCTTGCAACGCAATGTGCAGGATACGGCTCAAAGGTTAGATGTATTATACAAAATTTATCGTATGCATTACAACCTTGACAGCGTTGAAAAATATGCAATTTTAAGTTTCAGACTTGCGGTAAAGTCAAAAAACGAAGCTCAAATTGCTAATTCTGCTAATGTTTTGGGTTGGAGCAAGTTTCAAAAAAAGAAATTCATTGAGTCGGCAAAATTCTACAAAATTACAATTAATATTTGCAAGAAAAAAGGCAATTTAAGAGGTGAGGCTAATGCGCTTTCGTGCTTAGGCAACGTCTATCTGTGTTCGTTCAATTACGAAAAAGGAATGAAACTACTTTTAGAATCACTCCAAATTTTTTCGGATTTGGGCGATATAACAATGATTTCGTCCGTTTACCGCGGAATAGGAAGTTCGTGTCTGGAATATCAACTTTACCAAAGCGGAGAAAAATATTTTACAAAGGCTTTGGAAATTGATTTGAAAAACGAAACTCCAAAAGCAATAGGCAGAGATTATTTAAAACTCGGACTTTGCGCCTTGTATTCAGCAGCTCAGAAAGATACAGCAAAAAAAGCCCTCGCAAGAAAATACTTTCATTTAGCCTACAATTATACCAAAGAAAACAACGATTTTATTTACATCGTTCAATCGGCATTTCATCTCTCGCTGATGTACGCCGAACTTGCGGGCTATTCCAAAAATTGGAATTATGCCGACAGCAGTATAGTTTTTTTCAACGAATGTAAATTTTTAGCGCATAATATCGGGTACAAAAATTACGAAGAAAATTTTGATTTGCCTCATGCCGAACACCTGATGTTAGCCGGAGCGCAGGAAAAAGCGTACGAAATTTTAGTCAATTTTTCAAAACGAAAAAAACTGTCATACTCCCAATATGAAACTCTTTCCAAAGCACTTGAATTGTATTTTCACTTTTCAAAAGATTATAAAGGATGGTTAGAGTACATAGAAAGCAATGATTATTGGCGTAGAAAACTTTACATCGAAGAATACGGTGTAAAATTCGAGCTTATGAGTTGGGAAACCGACCTTGAAATCCGCCTCAAGGAATACGAAAAAAACAAAATAAATAGGGCTCTTGAAATACAAAAGGAACAAGTTCACCATGAATTATTGCGCAAGATTATGACATATTTAATTTTGCCGATTTTCTTCGTAACTATCACGTTTATAATATTTTACATACGTAATCACCGACTCAATGAAGTTCTTATAAAACAAAAAGAAAAAATTTTGAGTGCCAATAATATGCTTGCCATTTTAAACGATGAAATCAGGGAAAGCAGTTTTGAACTCGAAACCCAAACCAAAGAAATCAAACGCCAAAGAAACAAACTTGCAAGCATAAATTTAAGAATCGTTCTTAACATGGAAATTGCGGGCAGACTTCAGCAGTCAGTTGTCATTTCGCCCGATAATTTAAGGAAAATTTTCAACGGTGCTTTTGTGGTTTGGCGGCCTTTGGATACTGTCAGCGGTGATTTTTATTGGGCAACCGAGATTGAGGGCGTAAAATTTGCCGCTCTTGCCGATTGCACCGGCCACGGTATTCCGGGAGCGTGTCTGAGCATGTTAGGAACGGCTCTTTTAAACGGAATTGCGGCAAGAATCAACGTTAAAACCGCAAAAGCTTCCGATTTTTTAAACAAACTGAAAACCAGAATGCGTCAATCGCTTTCACAAGGAATACCGTTGGACGGCGACGAGGTACACGACGGAATGGACATTTCACTCTGCATTATCGACGAGGAAAACGACAGACTCTCATATTCAGGAGCTTACCGTCCGCTTTGGACTATTAAAAACAATAGTTTAACGGAATGGAAAGCAGACAGAATATCTGTTGCAATCGATCAAAACCATGACGGAGATTTTTCGGACAATGAAATGAAATTGAGCGAAATTCAATCTTTATATATGTTTTCGGACGGCATAACCGATCAGTTCGGCTCTACGGACGGAAAAGTCTTAAAATTCAAACACAAAAGGCTCAGAAGTTTAGTTGAAAATATTTTCAACGAACCTGCCATGAGTCAAAAACAAAAAATCGAACAAGCCATTGACAATTGGGCAAAAAACATACCTCAAACCGATGATATTTTAGTCGTCGGTATAAAATTTGCATAAACTTTAATTTTAATTAAAACCTTAAAACTTATTATGCTAAGAATAAAAAATTTCGACCAAAATTTCAAAACGAAACTCTACGAGAAAGTATCGTTAATTGAAAGCAAATCAGGCACGGAAGCCGTCGTAATAATAAAAAACTCCTCGGGAGATTATTCCAGCAGAGTTTTAGCTGCCTCGGGAATGTTTTTTATTTTACTCCTAACCTACTTTATGCTCTCTCCCATAGAATATGACCCGTATTCTATGTACATAATTTCGCTACTGAGTTCGATAGCGGTATTCTGCATTTTATATTTTATGCCCGGACTGCAAAGTTTGTTAATTTCCGAAAAGACGAAGAAAAAAAATACAGAAATCCATGCAAGAGCATTGTTTCAAAAGGCTCAAATGTACAAAACCCAAAATCACATTGCGTTTTTGGTGTATTTTTCGCTTTTGGAAAAAAAATCATACTTTTTGACAGATTACGGAATCAACCTCATCATGGACGATGATGAAATCAAAAACATCTCTGAAAAATTACAAAAAGCTATAAAAGGGAAAAATCCTAATGAAGATATTCTCATGGCTTTGGACGAAATAGCAACCGTTATGGAAAAATACATTCCCCGTCCCGAAGACGACATCAACGAGTTGCCCGATGATTTAGACGTTGAACTTTAAATTCCTAAAAAAAAGTTTACTATGAAAAACAACGTTTTAAGAAAAATATTAAAATGCCTTGCCGTAATTTTAGCGGTATCGTGCATATTTGTTTTAACAAGTGATTCAGCATTTTCACGACCGGGCGGCGGACACGGTTTTTCAGGCGGCAGAGGCTTCGGCGGAGGCTTTAGAAGCGGCGGTTATCACGGAGGCGGTTACCACGGAGGCGGTTACTACGGAGGTTATCCTATGTTCAACACGGGAGATTCCGATACGGATTATATGCTTACCGTTTTAGCTCTTATTTTGTTATCGGTAATAACATATCCGCTTTATAAAACTTTTTCTGAACGCAACAAAGAATTTTACGACGAAAAATACGGCGCTAAACCGACAGAAGAAATCTTAAAGAAAAACAGAGGTTCTCTTAGCAGACGTCTGAAAAGACTAATAGAAAGCGACCCTGAATTTTCCAAACCGATATTTTTGGATTATGCCGTAATGCTTTATAATAAGTATTACATTTCGCAAGGCTCGGCTAAAATGAAAGAACAAATAATTCCGTTCTTCAAAGATTCTTGTCTTCCGAAAGAAATCAAAAAATATTCTGAAATTACAATCGGAGCCGCTGACATTAAAAACATTGAGTTCCAAAAAGACAAATGTAATATTCACGTCGGTTTTATTGCAAGTTACACCTGCAAAAATACCGTTAACAACAAAGCTTTCCGTTATAATGTAACCGAAGAATGGATTTTTTCAAGGAAAAACGACGTTTTAACGCACAAACCTGAAGGTTTCGGAGTTTTGAGATGTCCTAACTGCGGCGGCTCGTTGAAGTTCACAGACTACGGAAAATGCAAACACTGCGGCACTAAAATAAATTTTCAAGCCGGACAATGGATTGTCAGCAGAATATCCGTTATGAGTTTTGAAAAAATTACCGCTTACGAACTTTTGACTTACTGCGAGGAAAGCGGCACTAATTATCCGACCGTTTGTAACGATAATATCCACGAACTTGAAAAACAATTTTCTTCAGCCCATTTGAAATTGTACAAGAATTTCAAGGAGTTCTCTCTAAAAGTTGTTATACCGTATTTCCAAGAAATTTATAAACATTGGTCGAACGGAGAATGGGACAAAGCCCGTCATCTGCTTTCGGACAGGCTTTGGAACAATTATGAAATCAACCAAAATCAATATAAGGAATTAGGTTATTTCAACAGGTTAAAAAATGTACACATTACAAAAGTCTATACCGTAAATTATGAAACAGACAAAAATTACGAAGCCGTTACGGTAAGAATTTATGCTAAATGTTTAGACTATATCGAAGACTCTTCTGGCAACATCATAGCCGGTGATAACGAAATAGAAAGATCTTTTTCGGAATATTGGACTTTTGTGGCTAACAAAAATGCAAAATTACAAGATGGAGATTTAGCAAAATGTCCCTCTTGCGGTGCCCCAATCGAAAAAATCGGTAATTCAGGCATTTGCGAATATTGCAACAGCAAAATAACGGACGGAAATTTCTCTTGGGTTCTCTTTTCGATTACTCAAGACGAGGTCTATACGGGATAAAGGCATAAAATTATTTTTTTATTCTTAAAAAGTTTTCTATTTTTGCCAAAAGTTTAAAAAAAAACATTTTTTTTGATATGTGCGGACAACATAGAATAGCAGTCGTGGGCGGCGGCAGTTGGGCTACGGCTTTGATTAGCGTTTTGACCAACAATGTCAAAGAAGGCAATAAAGTAAATTGGTATCTTAGGAAAAAAGAACATATTGATTATGCCATTAAGCATGGTCAAAATCCGAAATATCTCAATTCTCTGATTCTTGATACCAACAAACTTGAGTTTTACAACGACCTTACTCAGATAATAAAAAATTCTGACACTTTGGTCTTTGCAGTGCCTTCGGCCTTCATCGAAAGCACCATGAAACAATACGAGGGAACATTGGAGAATCATGTCGTAGTCTCGGCTATCAAAGGTATGATTCCTGACAAAAATATAATTATGGCGGATTTTTTCCGTGATAATTATAAAGTAAACCTTGAGAAAAATTTCTGCGTTTTGGCCGGTCCTTGTCATGCAGAGGAGGTTGCACTTCAAAGATTAAGTTATCTGACAATTGCCTCCAAAGACCTCAACACGGCGGAAGACATTGCTAACTGCTTGGAATGCAGATATTTAAAAACATCAATCACGGACGATATTTACGGAACGGAATATGCTGCGGTACTAAAAAACGTTTTCGCAATAGCAGCCGGCGTTTGCACGGGTTTGGGCTACGGCGACAACTTTTTGGCGGTCCTGATGTCAAATGCAATCCGCGAGATGAAACGTTTCGTTGATACGGTTCACCCGATTAACCGCGACATCAAATCCTCAGCGTATTTAGGCGATTTGCTTGTTACGGCTTATTCAAAATTCAGCCGGAACAGAACCTTAGGCGTAATGTTAGGACAAGGTTATTCGCTTCAGAGTGCGCTTTTGGAAATGAAAATGGTGGCGGAAGGTTTTTACGGCAGCAAATGTATTTACGAGGTCAATCAAAAATACAACATAGATTTGCCGATATGCACCGCAGTTTACAACATTCTCCACAAAGGAAATCCCGTCGGATTTGAGATAAAATTATTAATCGACAAAATTCGATAAGTATTAAAAAACATTAAAAAGCGGTTAAAAAGAAAATTTTTAACCGCTTTTTGTCATGTTTATCACAAAGGTTACTTATATTTGCAGTAGATTTTATTTTCAGTATTAACGAAATGGATATAAACGAAACTGAATTTGAGGAAATACGCCCTTATTACGACAGCGAAGTTGATGGGGCAATATCAAGACTTCTGAATGAATCCGGCTTTAGAAAAACCGTGAAGTATTTTTTTCCTAACGTTCCTTTTGAAACGGTAGAAAATATGCTTCGTAATATTCACACAATCAAGGACTTTCAGACACAGTTCATTGCAAGACTCGTCAACGGAATAGAAAAAAAATATACCTCAGGCGTTACTTTTTCGGGACTTGAAAATATTCCCGAAGGTAAAGGTTATTTAATCGTGTCAAACCACCGCGATATAATACTTGATTCGGCATTTTTGAACACGTATTTGGCTCAGCACAACAGAGAAACTTCGGAAATCGCAATAGGCTCCAACCTCTTGATTTTTCCGTGGATAACCGACATGGTAAAACTCAACCGCACATTCGTGGTAAAACGTAATCTTTCCGTTAAAGAATTGATGGTAAGCAGTTTGGTACAGTCAAAATACATCCGTCACACGATTATTGACAAAAAAACCTCAATTTGGATTGCTCAAAGGGAAGGCCGCACAAAAAACGGCGACGATAAAACTCAAGGCAGCGTTTTGAAAATGTTCAATATGGCCGCTCAAGGCGATGTAATCTCTTCGCTTTCGGATATGAACATTGTTCCGATGAGTATTTCTTATGAATACGATCCCGTTGATATTTATAAAGTTATCGAACAATACAACAAAAAAGTGGATTCCACTTTCAAGAAAAACAAAGTCGATGACGTTTCAGGTATGCGCAACGGCATAACGTGCGAAAAAGGACGTGTTAATATTCATTTAGGCAAACCTATCAACGAAGACCTTTTGAAAATGCCAAAGGCGGCTAACAAAAACCTTCAATACGACGAAATTGCAAAACTCATCGACCAAAAGATTTACGAGGGTTACGTTCTCTATCCGATAAATTACGTAACTGCCGATATTTTAAGCGGTTCCAACAAGTTTTCTGACAAATATACAACCCAAGAAAAGGAAAAAGCCGTAAATTATATCGAAACTCAAGCCAAAAACTTTTCGGGCGACGTACAAATGCAGAAAGAAATGTTGATGCAGATTTACGCAAATCCTGTTTTCAACAAATTAGGACACTAAGAAAAAAACTAAAAAAAAATGGAAGAAATTTTCATCGTAAAAATAGGCGGCAAAGTTATTGACAACGAAGATGCACGCAACGAATTTTTGTCAAAACTTGCAAAAATCGGCAAGAACATAATACTCGTTCACGGCGGCGGAAAAGTTGCCAATCAAGTACTTTCAAGCATGGGAATAGAGCCCAAAATGGTAAACGGCAGAAGAATTACCGATGCTGAAACTTTGAAAGTCGTTACGATGGTTTATACGGGTCTGATTAACAAAACGATAACAGCAAAATTGAATTCCTTGTCAAGAAAATCCGTAGGATTGTCAGGCGTTGACGGTGTTTTGCTTGATGCCGTAAAACGTCCCGTAAAAGATATAGATTATGGTTTTGCTGGCGATATTGAGGCTCAAGGCGTTAATACGGATTTGCTTTTGAACTTAGTAAAAAACGGTTACACGCCCGTTATCGCAACAATTGCCGCTGACAAAAACGCTCAACTTCTTAACATCAATGCCGATACGGTTGCCTCAACGATAGCTGCCGGACTCGCTAAAAAAGCAAACGTAAATTTGTTTTTCTGTTTTGAAAAGAAAGGCGTATTGATGAATGCCGAAGACGATAACAGCGTTATCAAACTTCTTAATTCGGAAAATTATCCCGAACTTTCTAAAAAAGGTATTTTCTCAGAAGGCATGATTCCAAAACTCGAAAACGCTTTCAAAACTATAAATCAAGGCGTTAAAAAAGTTATTATCGGAAATTCCAACGATATTGAACAATTTTTCCAAGAAAATCACGCAGGAACTTTAATCTGCTAAAAAATTAAAAAAACACAACCGCAACTCAAGGCATAGATTTTGAAAGTCATTTTTTTAGAATAAATAAAAATCTGACACAAAATGAAAAAAATTATTTTCTTAATGCTTTGGGTTGCGGTTGTTTTGTTTTCCGGCTGCAACAGCTCCAATCAAGACGAGAGTCATAGGCGTATAAAATCGAAAGACGGCAAATACAGCGTCCAACTTCCAGAAAATATGCACGAACTCAAAGGAAACGGTTTGAACGAGGCAGCCGTCATGCAATACGGCGACTTAAAAAGCGGAATTTCGTTTATGGTAATCGAAGACGACGTCCAAGAATACAAAAAAGTCATAGACACAAATATCGAAGATTTTCAAATGATGCCGTGTTTTGATACCACCAAAACCAAAGACATTTATGGTTTGAAAGGTTACGAATTTTTGATAATGCAACTCGCAAAAGGCAAAGTTGAAGATTTGACAATCGAAACCGAAATGGACGAAGATACTATTATAAACGGTATTGACGCAAGAATTATCGAATACAAAGAAAAAATAAAAGGCGACAAATCCTACATAATACTTTGTTTTTATAAGAGCAAGGACAAAATGTTTCAAGTTTATGCGATGACAAGTCAAAAGAAAATCGCCGACAACAAACAATCAATGCTCGAAATGGTAAAATCATTGGAAATTTATTAAAAAAAAATAGAAAAAAATGCCGGAAAGAGAGGAAGAAACGTCCGGCATTTTTTGATGTTAAAAAAAAATCAAACAAACAATCAAACCGTCAAAAAAAAAATTATCTCTTTTGACATTGCAAAGTTACTTTCAATCTGAGTTTTACGCAATACCAGAAATTAGGTATTTTTTCGTGTGAAAAATACCTTTTAGAGAGTATATCCGTTTGTTTTTCTGAGAGTTTTTGCTTAAATTTGTCCCGAAAAAGAATAAAAAAAACAACAATGAATTTTTCGTATGTAATTTTTGACATGGACGGCGTTCTGATAGATTCGGAGCCGTTTTGGCACAGCTCGGAAAAAGAAATTTTTTATCGGGAAGGCGTTGAAATCTCGGAAGAAATGTGCGTTATGGCTCAAGGCAAAAAATCGGAACACGTCATAGAGGATTGGAAAAAAATATTTCCACTCCTTAAACGCCCTACAAGTGAATACGTTATTGAAATCGAAAACGATGTCAAAAACAAAATAAAAACTTTCGGCAAACCGATGGAAGGCGTTATTGAGGCTTTGGATTTTTTCAAACAAAACGGCATAAAAATAGCCGTTGCATCATCAAGCAAATATGCTTTGATAAACACCGTAATCGAAAAACTGGGCATCAAAGATTATTTTTCGGCGATTCATTCCTCAGAAGACGAAAAATTCGGCAAACCCGAACCTTACGTTTTTTTAAGCGCGATGAAAAAACTCGGGGCTAAATCAGGCAGCGATTGTCTTGTGATTGAAGATTCTTCAAACGGAGTTTTAGCCGGAAAACGTGCGGGAATGAAAGTTGTTGCTATCCCGGAGAAAAGCCGTTTCTCTGATTCAAGTTTTGACATTGCAGATTATAAAATTCATTCATTAAAAGAAATAACAAAATTATGGTAATACTCGGAATTATAGGAACACAAGAAATTATTTTTATACTGATAATCGTATTAATACTTTTTGGTGCTAAAAAAATTCCCGAACTCATGAAAGGTTTGGGTCGCGGCGTAAAAGAATTCAAAGACGGTATGAACGGTATCGAAGGCAAAAACGAAGTTAAAAGCGAAGACAAAAAAGACCCGTCTGACCCCAAAACAGAAAGCCCAAGCTAATGGAAGAAAAAAGCGGCGCAACTTTTTGGGATCATCTTGACGTTTTAAGATTTGCGCTTTTAAGGTCGGTTGTCCTTATTACGGTGCTTTCGGTTACGGCATTTTGTTTTAAGGAATTTGTTTTTGACGGGATAATTTTAGCACCCGCCAAAAATGATTTTTTCGTGTTCAGATTTTTTGAATTTATATCGCAAAAGTTTGGTATCAAGGATTTTAACTTGGATATTCAACCCATTAAAATTATTAATACAAAACTTTCGGCTCAATTGTTCATACATTTGAGCGCATCGTTTTATTTAGGATTTATAGCAGCCGTGCCGTATATTTTGGGCGAGATATGGTTTTTCTTAAAACCCGCTCTCTACAAAAACGAACAAAAACTCACCATCAAAGCTTTGATTTTTATGACGGTGTTGTTTTATTCGGGCGTTTTGACCTCGTATTTTCTGATTTTTCCGCTATCGGTAAATTTTTTGGCCAATTACCAAGTAACCAGCGGAGTAGAAAATTTAATAGATTTAGACAGTTACATCGACACTTTAACGAGTTTAACATTGTCGTTAGGCATTGTTTTTGAAATTCCGGTTTTGTCGTATTTTCTTTCAAAAATCGGAATTTTAAGTTACAAATTTATGAAAAATCACCGCAAACACGCATTTGTTTTGGTCTTGATTGCAGCAGCGATTATAACTCCCGGAACGGATATTTTTACGATGTTATTAACGGCGATGCCACTACAACTGATTTACGAATTAAGCGTAAGAATCGTTAAAAAGAACGAATAAAAAAAAAACGGCGGAAAAAATTTCCGCCGTTTCTTTTTTCATTAAAAAAATTTTTAATCTCTTCTTCCGGCAAAAAGTGCGATTAATCTTAAAATTTCAAGATAAATCCAAATCAATGTCACCATAAGACCGAAAGCACTGTACCATTCCATTTGAGCTGGAGCTTCACTTTCAACGCCGGCTTCAATAGAATTGAAATCCAAAACCAAATTAAGAGCAGCTACAATTACAATAATTGCCTGAATTATAAGTCCCACCTTTCCAAGTGAAAACACTGAAACGTTAGCACCGAAAAGACTTGCAACAATAGAAATCAAATAAAAAACACCGATTCCCAAAGTTGCAAAACTTATCACTTTAACAAAAGTGCTGCTCGCCCTTAAAATACCGAATCTGTAACAGAAAAATATTACGGCAGAAACGGCAAAAGTTGAAAACATTGCCAACGATACAATTCCATGAAACTGAGCCTCATACATTGCAGAAAGCGCTCCCAAAAGCAAACCCTCGCAAATAGCATAAAGCGGAGCAAGAATATAAGCAATATTAGCCTTAAAAACAGTTAAGAATCCCAAAACCAACGCACCTATTCCACCGCCAATCATAAGCGGCATAAGCGCCGTAGAGCCGGAAGCGAAAAGTTTCCATGTAATTGAACCAGTTAAAAATACAAGCAAAAACAACAAAAGAGTCTTCGTTGCAACGCCTTTAACGGTCATAACGCCTTCACCCGCAAATTCACGGGCTACATTCTGTAATCTCTCTTGAGAAAATACAGGATTTGATGTCTTCGTAAAATTCATAGTCGTTTATTGTTTTTTTTTAATAAAAAGTTTTATGCTAATTTCACTTTATAAGAACGCTCGAATTTACCTCTTGAAATATTAGCAAGTTTGTTTTTAATAAGTTTTCGTCTCAACATACCGACTTTATCGGTAAACAAAATGCCTTCCAAATGATCGAATTCGTGCTGAACAACTCTTGAGGCAGGACCCGTTAAGGTTTCCTCCTTCGGTTGAAAATTCTCATCAAAATATTTTATCTTGATACCGTCCTTTCTGACAACGTTTTCGTGAAGTCCCGGCACCGACAAACAACCCTCTTGATAAGAACAATTTTCACCGAAAATTTCAATTATTTCAGGATTAATAAAAACGCGTTTGAAACTTTTGGTAAAAACATCATTATCATCATCGGTCATAGGTGCGGCATCCACAACAAAAAGACGCAACGACTCTCCTACTTGAGGAGCTGCCAAACCTACTCCGTCTGATTTATACATTGTTTCAAACATATTGTCAATCAACTCTTTGAGTCCGGGATAATCCGGAGTTACTATTTCGGCTTTTTTTCTTAAAACCGAAGTTCCTATTATACTAATCGGTAATATCATTTTTTTATAAAATTATACTTTTTTTTCATTTTCAAAATTAATCAACACCGTTTTCCTGAATCCACCCTTGCAGAATCAATGCAGCAGCCATTTTGTCAGTATTGCCCTTGGTCTGACGGTATTTCTTTGAAAAACCGCCCGAAACCATAACCGAAACCGCTGTTTTAGAAGTATATTCCTCATTATAAAAAAACAACGGAATCTCAGGAAACAGCCTTTTTAAATTGTCAGTGAAAAGAATTATCTGTTTTACAATCGGATTTTCTCTATCGCCGTCAGGATTTTCGGGATAGCCGACAATAATTTTTTCTACTTTGTTTTTATGAAGATAATCCTTCAAAAAAGGCGTTAAAACTGTTGTATCAACGGTTTGTAAAGGTGATACAATAATTTTTGAGGGGTCGGTAACAGCCAATCCCGTGCGTTTTCCTCCGTAATCAATTGCAAGAAGTCGTGCCATAAACGGTTATGAAAAATTTCCGTCAAAATTAAAAAAAATTTTTGATACCCGAAAGAAAAAAATTAAGAAAAAAAATCAAAAAAAAATTATATCGTAACAAATAGTTTTGTATCTTTGCCGAAAAGATTTTTTAAGTAAATTACTTATTAAAATATAAATTAATCAAATCAAAATGAGTAAAATTACAGTTATCGGTGCCGGCAATGTAGGCGCAACTTGCGCTGATGCCATCGCACGCAGAGACCTCGCTACCGAGGTTGTTTTATTGGACATTAAACCCGGAATTTCTGAAGGTAAAGCACTTGACATTTGGCAGACTTCAGCTTTGGCTGGTTTCAATCACCAGATCAAAGGCGTTACTAACGATTATAGCGCAACAGAAGGCTCTGACGTTGTAGTTATCACATCAGGCGTTCCCAGAAAACCCGGTATGAGCCGTGAAGACTTAATCGGCGTTAACGCAGGCATCGTAAAAAGCGTAACGGAAAATGTTATCAAAGCTTCTCCTAACGCTATCATCATCATCGTTTCTAACCCCTTGGACGTAATGACTTACGTTGCATTCAAAACCGCTAAAACATTATCAAGCAAAGTATTCGGTATGGCCGGTACTCTTGATACCGCTCGTTATAAAGCATTTTTGGCAGAAGAAATCGGCGTAACTCCTTTGGATATCCAAGCATTGCTTTTGGGCGGACACGGCGATACAATGGTTCCGCTTCCAAGATTTACCTCTGTCGGCGGTGTTCCCGTTACCGACCTTGTTGCTAAAGACAAACTCGAGGCTATCATCGAAAGAACCAAAAAAGGCGGTGGTGAATTAACTAACTTACTCGGTACTTCTGCTTGGTATGCTCCCGGTACTTCAGCTGCTTACATGGTTGAGGCTATCATCCGCGACCAGAAAAAACTCGTTCCCGTTTGCGCATACTTGGACGGTGAATACGGTTACAAAGATATGTACCTCGGCGTTCCGGTTATCCTCGGCAAAAACGGTGTTGAAAAAGTTATCGAACTCAACCTCAACGCTGAAGAAAAAGCCCTTTTGGATGCTTCAGCTCAGGCCGTTAAGAAAACTTTAGGCGTACTTGATACGATGAACGTTTTGGATAAATAAGCATAATTTTTGTTTTTTTTAGTTTTTTAACCGCTGCTTGAAAAAAAATTATTTTTATTAAAGCAGCGGTTATTTTTTCGCCATAAAAAGCTGTTTTTTTATTATGACAACCAATAATTTTTTTGATATTTTTTAGGAAAACTTTGTTAGTAATAGATTTAATATTCTGATTATCAAAAAAATATCCGTGTTAAAAAAATGTTTAGAAAACGCTATATTTTTTTAACAAAAAATTTTGAAGTTAAATTAAAATAAAATAATTTTGGATAATTCTTTCATTGCGGAAGAATTGACTTTTTTAATTAGAAATCAATAAAAATTTGAGAATAAAATGGCGAAAGAAAGTAAAGAACTTTTTCAACAGACACTCCTCTTTGAATGTGCATGGGAGGTATGCAATCAAGTAGGCGGTATTTATACAGTGATACGATCTAAAATTCCGGCTATCGTTCAAAAATGGAATAAAGACAATTATTTCCTTTTAGGACCTTATTTTGAAAACCAAGCCGCCTCGGTTTTCGACCCGATTGAAGATTTAACAGACCCTGTAGGTTATGCAGTTCATACCATGCGTCAGAACGGTTTTGACGTGCACTACGGACGTTGGCTCGTAACGGGCAAACCAAAAGTCGTTTTGTTTAATCCGTATTCAGTTTTCAATCGTTTGGGCGAAATCAAATACAAACTTTGGGTTGACCATTACATTCAAGTTCATGACGAACCTCTTATGGATCAAGTTCTTGCTTTCGGTTATTCGGTGACGGAATTTTTCAGAATTCTTGTTAATTCCGATATTCAAGAGCCTCATATCATTGCTCATTTCCATGAGTGGATGGCGGGTATGCCGATTATGGATATAAGAAAGGAAAATCTCCCGATTAAAACCGTTTTCACAACACACGCCACGATGTTAGGCAGATATTTGGCAATGAACGACCATAACTTTTATAACAATCTGCCGTTTTACAATTGGGAAAACGAAGCAAAACATTTCAACATTTTTCCGACCGTTCAACTCGAAAGAGCGGCTGCACACGGCTCGCACGTTTTCTCGACCGTCAGCGACATTACCGCTCAAGAATGTATTCACCTTTTGGGCAGAGAGCCAGATTATATCCTGCCTAACGGTCTTAACATCGAAAGATTCGAGGCTTTGCACGAGTTTCAAAACCTGCATTACCAATATAAAGAACAAATCAACGAGTTTATCCGCGGACATTTCTTCCAATCATACTCGTTCGATTTGGACAAAACCTTGTATTTCTTCTCCTCAGGAAGATTTGAGTATCAGAACAAAGGTTTTGATTTAACGCTTGAATCTTTGGCCCGTCTTAATTATAAGATGAAACAAGAGAACATTGATGCAACCGTCGTTTTCATTCTCGTTACAAAACAGCCTTATCATTCGATTAATGCGCAAGTACTTCATTCCAAAGCACTTATGGAAGAAATTCAGCGCAATACCGAAGAAATAGAAAGAGATTTGGGCAAAAAACTTTACGAATACATCACAAGCAACAACGGTCAGTTCAACATTCCGAATTTGAGTTCTATGATTTCAGAGACCATGGAATTGAAACTCCGCCGTAACGTTCAATCGTGGAAAAATACCAATCTTCCTTACGTTGTAACGCACAATTTAATCAACGACGGAGCCGATCCCGTTCTTAACTTCCTCAGAATGAGTAATCTTGTTAACGGCAGAGAAGATAAGGTAAAAGTTGTTTACCACCCTGAATTTATCAATTCTGCATCACCGCTGTTCCATATGGATTACAATCAGTTTGTAAGAGGTTGTCATTTAGGCGTTTTCCCAAGTTATTACGAACCTTGGGGCTACACTCCGCTCGAATGTATGGCATCGGGTATTCCCTCAATTACTTCTGACCTTTCAGGTTTCGGCTCTTACATTAAGGCGCATTTCGACAATTGCGAAAAAATGGGCTTGTACATCGTTAACCGCAACAATGTCAATTACAACGACAGCGCGGAACAACTTGCAAACCTTATGTTGAGATTCGTAAAACTCAACCGCCGCGAACGTATCAGCATGAGAAACAACGTGGAAGAGAACTCCATTCACTTCGACTGGACAAATCTCGCTAAAAATTATTTCCAAGCATACGATTCAGCATTGGAGAGATGAAAAAATTAATTTTGACTTTATTTGCGGCAGCATCTCTTGCGGCACAAGCCGAGGTGAGGCTGCCTAATATTATCGGCTCTGACATGGTCGTTCAACAAAACACCAACGTCAGATTTTGGGGCAAGGCTCAGAAAAACGCCACAGTAGAGGTTTTAGTTTCTTGGAATCAGGAAAAATTTGTTTCCAAAGCCGACAAAAACGGTGATTTTCAGATTGAAATTCCGACAAAAGATTTCACTTTTGAGGCTCAAACCGTAGAATTTACGGATTTGTCCGACAAAAAAGTTACGAAATTAGAAAACATTTTAATCGGTGAGGTTTGGTTGGCATCAGGTCAGTCGAATATGCAAATGCCGTTAAAAGGTTTTCCGGGCTGCAACATCGAAGACGGTTTTGAAGAAATAATGTTTTCAGACCAAGAAGCCGGAAGAGTAAGGTTTTTCACCGTTCCGTTGAAACATTCTTACAATTTGGAAGAAGACGTCGATGCTAAATGGACTGTTCCTAACGCTAAAAATTCGACAGAATATTCTGCCGTTGCATGGCATTACGCAAAGGCTTTAAGTCATGCTTTAGGTTGTCCTGTCGGAATTGTCAGCGCGGCATACGGCGGCACTCTCGTTGAAAGTTGGATGAGCAAAGCTCTCCTTGAAAAACACGGTGTTTCCACCAAAAAAGAAGACATCGAAAAAGTTGAATGGGAATACGAAAAAATTCTTTTGCCCTACAACGCTATGTTTTGGCCGATTCACAAATTCACCTACAAAGGCGTGATTTGGTATCAAGGCTGCTCTAATGTCGGAAAGCATAATACTTATTATCAAAGGCTTAAAGACATGATTCAACTTTGGAGATCTGACATCGGATTAGGTGATATACCTTTTTATATGGTTGAAATTGCGCCATACGATTACGGCAGCGGCGATTCTCCTTTTTTGAGGGAAATTCAATTGAAAGTAGCAAGAGAAGTTAAAAATTCGGGACTTGTTACGACCTCTGATTTAGTTTTGCCGCAAGAAAGATACAACATTCATCCGCGTCAGAAAAAGGCTGTCGGACAAAGACTTGCCGCTTTGTCGCTCAACAAAACCTACGGAATGGAAACCTTCATTTCCTCAGGTCCGACTTTCAAAGAATTAATCATAGAAGGCAATGAGGCATTTGTCGGTTTTGACAATCTTCAAATGGGACTTTGCAGCAATTATATGATTGAGGGTTTTGAAGTTGCGGGTCAAGACAAAGTTTTTTATCCCGCTGACAAAGTTTGGCTTCGTTGGCAAACAAACCACGTAGCCGTTTCAAGCGAAAAAGTAAAAAACCCCGTAGCCGTAAGATATTGTTTCAAAGATTTTTATACAGGAAATCTGCTCTATGGCGGAGGAATGATTCCAGCTTATCCGTTTAGGACTGATAATTGGGACGAGGTGAAATAAAATCACCTCGCCTCAAAAACATAAACAAGAGTTGAAAAGGGTTCGATAATGCCGACACGGTGTTTTCCGAACCCTTTTTTAAACGGAACTACAAGAATTCCTTTTGAACCTTTTTTGATATGTTTTAATGCCGTTTTCCAACCGTCAATAAGCCCGCTTCCCGGATAAACAGTCCTTACGACTTCGGCTTTGGCAAATGTTACAATATTTTCCAATGTTTTGCCGTCATAAAGCAAAACTAATTCGTCGCCGTCTTTATATTCCTCAGTGCCTTCCTCTATCAAATACAAATAAATTCCGTCGTATTCAACAAAACAAGTATCACCGTAAGGCTTAAAAAAACTTTCTAACGCCTCATCTTCGGCATCACGTCCGTCTTTTTCCTTTCCGCACGAAAAAAACGAAGACAAAACCGCCGCAAAAAGCAAAAGGCATAATATTTTTTTCATAAACTATTCAAAATCAATCAGTTCAACTTCAAAAACAAGCGGTGCAAAACCTTTTATAACACCTTTTCTGCCGTATGGACCGTAACCGAATTTTGAAGGTATTATAAACAATGATTTTTCACCTTTTTTCATTGACTTAACAGCAGCTTCAAAACCCTTAACAGTCTTATTTTCACCAAGAGAAAATTTAAAGGCTTCACCTCTTTTATAAGTGTTGTCAAACTCTCTGCCGTCAACAAAAGAGCCGATATAATTTACCGTAACGTTTTTAGTGCTGTCTTTTTGGGCAAGTTTGCCGGCTTTGAGAACTTTTTTATAAACGCCCGGTTCGATTTTTTGCATTTCATAACCCAATTTTTCGATGAAATCACGAATCACCAAAAGCTCTTGAGCGTTCATTTTTTCAACCCATTGGTCAATGCTTTTCTGATACTCTACACCGTCGATAATGTCATTCAATTTGATTTGAAACAAAAGTTTTTCGCCCGGTTTTATGAATTTAGGAACGTTCATTTTTCTTGACTTTACGTAAAACGTTTCAGCATCCGCCAAGAAAACCGCACTATCACCTTTTCCCATCAAATAAATGCCTTCCTCGATTGAACCCTGAATGGAATCTTTAGGGGCGTACATTACGAAATCCTGAGCCACTTCTTTGGAATTAAAAAGCAGTGAATCGCTTGAATTATAATACTTTATGTTAAGATTCCAAACGTCTCCGGGTTTGGATTTTAGAGTGCTCTCGTTTTTAACGATAAATTTATATTCCAAACCCGAGGGCAGTTTTTCGTAATTTTTTTCGCCGCCGCAAGCCAAAAACGACAAAAACGACAAATATAATAAACGTTTCATTTAATATGACTCTTCAGCGTTAGGATAATCACCTGATTTTACGTCAGTTACATAATTTCCGACTGCGGATTTGATAACAGAGGAAAGGTCTGCATAACGGCGTAAAAATTTCGGTTTGAACTCATCGTTAATACCTATCATATCCTGAAAAACCAAAACTTGACCGTCGCAAACATTGCCCGCACCGATACCGATAGTAGGAATAGTAAGCGATTTTGTAACTTTTTCTGCCAAAGCAGCCGGTATTTTTTCCAAAACAACTGAAAAACAACCTAAACGTTCTACAAGTTTAGCGTTTTCCAAAAGTAACTCAGCCTCAGCATCTTCGGTTGCTCTCAAAGCATAACCGCCGAATTTGTTTATTGATTGAGGTGTCAGTCCCAAATGCGCCATAATAGGAATTCCGGCAGAAAGAATAGCCTTGTAAGATTCTTCGATTTCTTTTCCACCTTCAATCTTAACAGCCTGACAACCTGTTTCTTTCATGATTCTGACAGCATTTTTCAGTGCCAAATGCGCATCGCCCTGATATGAGCCGAAAGGCATATCAACGACAACCATTGCACGTTTTGCGGCTTTAACAACGCTCTGTGCAAAGAAAATCATTTCGTCAACAGTTATCGGCAATGTCGTATGATGACCGAGCATAACGTTAGCTGCCGAATCACCAACCAAAATTGCATCAACCCCTGCTTGATCAACCAATCTTGCAATGGAATAATCATAACTCGTAAGCATGGCGATTTTTTCGCCATTGTTTTTCATATTCTGAAAAACCTGCGTCGTAACGACTTTTACTTCTTTATGTACTGACATTTTTTTTGAATTTTAGTTCCGCAAAATTATAAAAAAAGATAAAGGAAAAAAAATATTTATTTTTTTAACATTTATTTAATCCCAAACGCTTTGCTGATATTATTTTTTTTCTCAACTTTGCAGTGTAAAATAAAAGTATTTTTTTTCATAATATAAAGGTTTAGGTTAATAATTAGCAAGGGAGAGAGTTGTGAAACTCATTCTCCCTTTTTTGTTTTTCTTTTTTTTAAAAAAAAGACGAAATTTACATTCCGTCCACCATTATAAAAGCTGCCCAATATTTCGGGTCGGATTTTTGTTCTCTGACATAATCCTGAGCCAACAAAAACGCTTCCCGTTTGCTTTTACCTAACATCAAATTCTTAAAAAATTCCGTCATCAAAAGTCTTGTAGCATAATCATCAACTTCCCAAAGGCTCATAACGATTGTCTGTGCGCCAGCTTTCTTAAAACCGCGTTGAAGTCCGAAAACACCTTCGTCCGTAACCTCGCCCAAACCTGTCTGACACGCCGACAAAACCACCAAATCCAATCCGCTGAAATCAAGTCTTGAAATCTCTTTAGCAGTTAAAATTCCGTCATCAGAATTTTCGGGAATTGCATTTCGTACCTTAGAATCAGCGGCAATATTAGCATCGGCAAAAAGCAATCCGCTGCAACTCAAAGCTCTGTCTTCAGCACTTTTTTCGTCAGAGGCAAAAAAACTAACGCCGGAATTTTCCAAGTCTAATTCAGAATAATAAAATCCGTGAGTTCCGATATGAAGAATTTTTAAACCCGAATTTGAAAGTTTCTTAAAACTCTCTTCGGTCGCAAAAGTATCAGAGAGCGCAACAACGGAATAATCCGAGGCACGTAAAAGATGCGCTACGGTATCAGATTCGATTTTCGTACCCTCCAAATAATTTGCAATGCCGCGACGGATATTTTCGTTATCGTCAGAAAAATTATATCTCATACCACCGAAAGTCGCTGCTTTTTTCTCAGGATTAATTTGTTTTTCCAAAGCAAGTTCGCGCGTTGAAGACAAACGGTATGCGTTAAATTTTTTGGCAAAAATATTACCTTCTTCATCAGGCAAATACTCAATACCGATAGTAAGAAAACGTCCCGAAGGCGAAAAATACACGTTCTTAACGCCTTGTAAATACTCCTCCAACGGTTTCCAAACAAGATTATAAAGTTTCGCAGTCGTATAATATTCGTTTTTTCGGATTTCCCAAAAATCGTCCAATTCAAAAAGTTTTACAAATTCCGGGGCTTTCATTCCTTTTTTTAGGACAAAGGCAACATAAACCCGCCGTTTTATTGTAGTATCCCTAAAATTAGCAAATTCTATTGCTAAATCATTGTCTTTCAATCCATTTAGAATATCTCTAAAATCTATTGCCAAATTTTTCGTATAATCACCAATTTCTTTTGAGGATTCCACAAGAAAACGTTCTTGATTATCAATCACTTTCAACAAAGAATCCGCACTCATCGTTCTTTCCTCCAAAGGAATTTGATAAAGATTATCAAGTACTGAACGGTCCTCTCTGATTTTATGATAAAGATTTGCAATAGCCGTATCGCCGCTTTGCTCGATGATTTTTTTTATCTCGAGTTCTGTATTCAAAAGCAAACCTTTTGAAAAAACTTGTCCGTTATAAGCAAGAATATTAAGCGTAGAATCTAAATGTTTGTATGCCACAAAAGGCAACTCCTTATAAAAAAATACAGAATTAATATTCCAAAAATTTGCACGCTCATTATTCGTCATTGACGAAAAATATTTCAAAATATAAGATTTTTTAAGTTCATAACCTTGCTTATAATATTTTTCAGCCTCATCATAATTTTTAGACAAAAAGTAAAAATTGGCAATCTTAATTATTGAATTTGCTATAGTAATATGTCCGTCACAATAATTTTTTCTATCAATCTCCAACACTTTTTTTTGAAATTCGATAGCTTTAGATAAATTGCCAGATTTGGAATAATAAGCTGCAAGATTGTTCAAAGATGCTGAATATTCAGGGTGATTTTCTCCAAAAATTTTCTTTTTAATATTTATGGCAATAGTCTCAATATCAACTGCTTCTGCATAGTTTTGTACATAATAATGAAACATAGCAAGAGCTGTTAATGTGGTGGCATAATAACCATGTTCTTCTCCTAATTTTGCCTTAAAAATTTCTTTTGCAATCTCAGCAAAACGGATTGCCTTTTCATATTCTTCTATTTTTGCATAACTTTTTGCTACTGTACCTAAAAGTATCGCATAATCTGGGTCGTCATCCCCATAAACTTTTTTATGAGTTTCAATTGCAATAGTTCCGAGTCGAATTGCCTCCAAATCGTTGCCCATGTATTGATTGATGTTGATAAGAGTATTCAGGACGTTAATGTATTTTTCGTTTTCTTCGCCCAAAGTTTTCTTATATATTTCCAATGCGAGATTTACAACTTTGGCAGCCTCCTTATAATTACCTAACAAACAATATAATACACCAACATCGTTTAACGATTCGGCATAGTCAGGATGTTCTCCCAAGATTTTTTTACGGCTTTCCATTACAAGAATTCCATACTCGAGTGCGCTTTTAAAATTTCCTTTGACATATTCCGATTCTAAAATTTTACTCCGACAATCTGCAAGTTTTAGTTCCGCGCGGTAATAATTTGGAGATGAAATATCCAATTTAGCCTTGTCCAATGAATCGCTTTTTGCAAAATAAGGGACAGCCTCTTCATATTTTTCAGCTTCAAAAAGTATCAAACCTTGTTGAAAATACTTATCCGATTTTTTGGTCTGAGCCAATAAGCTAAAAGGCAAAATAAAAAACAATAATATAAATAAATGTTTCATGTGCTATTAAATTTTTTTGTTTTCTTTACTTAAAACCGTTTTTTCATAATCTGCAGCGACTTTAGCCATATAAAAAGCCAACCCAAAACAGGAAGATACATAGCCAAAACAATAGGCCGTTTTATAATAGTTTTCAAACACTTTTTGAAACTAAATTTCAAAGACTCCTCTCCCGTTTTTTCATCGTAATTAACATCAAAATATGTCATAACCAAGGGCCAAAACATGGGAAAATAACGAAAAAAATAACGACGGTTTTTCCACATTGATTTCAAAAGACCCCTTACATCATAAAACTTTTTTCCGTATTTTTCTTTATACGAAGAAAGTTCATTTTGCATAATCTGACGGATTTCTTCCGCAGTTGATTTCAACTCCTTTTGCGAAAAATCTCCGTAAGGTTTTTGCTCAACCATGTCGTAAACTTTTATCGGGTTTCCCATTATAAAAGTAAGTTTTGAGGGCAAGGAAACATAAAAAATCCACGGCTGAAAAATTGCCATAAAAATCACCGGTCCTAACGGGAAAAAAGGCATTCCGAATTTTCTGACAAATTTCGTTAAAGGTTTAATATTATAAGCCAAAGGATTATTAAACTCGCCATTTACCACATAAAAAGGTATAACATCGGATTTATAACGGATTGACATTCTCAAAAACGAAGTCTTAAAGCTTTGAAATTCATAACGTTTGTCAAAACCTTTACCGATGCCGTCAATTCCTTCGGGAAAAATCAAAATGTTTGACTGATTGATTTTCATACCCGTCTCAAAATTCAAAAGCGAGGCGTTAATACAACCCGCTTTCCACCACAAACCGTCAATCAAAAACGGACACATATACGGATATTTTGTCAGCATCGGCGAAATCAAAGCCCTAATACCATCCGGATCGGGATATTTTCTGTCTACAATTTCCGAAATAAAAACAATAGCATCCCAAGGAAAAGCCATACCCGAATGATTGGTCGCATAAATCAGCGGAGAATCAGGATTATTTCTTTTCGGCAAATCATCAAAACCGATAAACTCCGCCCTGTACCAAACCTTTCTTATATGATTGAGAACATGTTTACAAAACGCCTCCATATAAGGTTTTGAATAATTCCGAGTGTATACTTTAAGATTTTCTTCTATTTCTTTATCAGTAATTATCAGACGGTTACGAAAAACCTCCTGATTATTCTCAGTGCCACACATTACCCTAAAAAAAAATTATCCGTTTACATAATTTTGTACGCAAAAAGCGTTACGTCATCAGTTTGTTCCAAATCTGCAACCCAATCTTCAAAAAAGTGTTTAAAGTCTGTTTTTTGGGATAACATCGGATATGAATACTTCTTTAATATTTGGTTTTTAAAATTGTTTACCGTAAGTTTTTTACAGAAAGGTCCGCCGATTATATCCGTACAACCGTTAGAATACATATAAACAATGTCGCCTTCGGTAATATTAACTTCTACATTGCGGAATTGTTTGTCATCAGTGATTTTTCCAACAGAAAGATTATCGCCGAAATATTCCTCAAGTTCGCCTTTATGAATTACAAATATAGTCCTTTTTGAAGCCGCAAAATAAGCTTTATAATTTTCGGTATTGTACATAAAAAGCGAAATATGAAGTCCGTCCCTGTTCACATCCGTCAAATACTCCTCTCCCATCGTTGCTAAAATTTTCTTATTCAATGAGTTAAGAATAATATCAGGACGCAGTTCCGAAATTTTTGACAAATCCATAACCTCGTTCAACAAATAAACGTCCAACGCCGAAAGCAAGGCTCCGGGAATACCGCTCATATTGCAATCGCCGACACCGGTAATAATCCACTTGTCGATTTTTTTGGCAAAAACAAAATCGCCGCCGACTTTTTCCCTAAACATTTGAAACACAAAATACTCCGGCAAAATATGTTTTGCAGGAGTGTCGGCAACCATCAAAACATTTCTTAATCTTGTTGCATAATTCTGACTATCAAGCATTTCCTTATTAGCTTTTTCCAAGGCGAGAGAATTAAATTCAAGATTATGACGCAAGCTTTCAAGGCTTGACTGATTCTCTTTGAGGGTATTAGTCATTTCTTTCAACTGCTCGTTTTGAACAGAAATTCTAACGTTTTGTTTTTCGGTTTCCTTGTTACGCTCTATGATTTGAAGATTCAAAACACGGGCGTTTTCGATTTGGTTTTCGATTTCTTTTTTCTGTTGCAACAAAACATCGTGCTGCTGAATAAGCTCTTTTTGCTTACCCTCCAAATCGGAATAAAGCTGTTCCATCTTGTGTTTTTGCGAAAAAAACTTTTCGATGTAAAACGCCAAAACGCCAAATTCAGTTTTATATTTTTTAAGGTTTTTAATAGTTTTCAAATCCTCTGTGTCAAAAATCCTAACAAGCGAAACCAACGGCCTTATTATATAATGACGCGTATAAATCAGCACAAAAAGAAATGTTAACAATACAACTCCCGCCATAACATACAAGACCGGCAAAACCGTACTAAACTGCTCTGCAACGGTATTAGGCGAGAGAAAATACATATAAGCAATAGGATTCTGAAAATGATTGTTAAGAGGTACTATCAACGAAAAAGTTCCTTTGCTGTTTTGAACAATTTTCTTTGCATCGGCTTCACTTTGAACGACACCTATATTAATACCACCCATAATTTCGGAATATTCCCTCAACAAATCATAACCGACTTTACGAAGCATAATAAGATAACCCACATGCATCTCTTGTCTTATATTAACATCGTCAGAATGTACGACACCCTCGCAAAAATATTCATAAAGCGTATCATTAATGTAGGAGAAAAATATATTTTTCTTTGCATTTTTGAGTAAAGACGTAATTTTTATGTCCTTAAAAAAATCAACATCTTCATAACCTTCGATATTATTATGATAAAAAGCACGTCCTAAAGAGTCAAAAACAGCCACACCGACACCGGAAGAGGTCTCGGGCATCGAACCGATATTGTCATAAAGCCAATCCTCGTCCATATTATGCGTTACAATTCGCTCGCGAAAATCGTCCCATGCCGAATTCACGTGAACAATAGCCTCAAATTGTTTACGCTTAATATTCAAAACATTATTAATCATCATGTTACGCTGTTCCAAAGACAAACGGCTTATTTCCTGATTTTGTTTTTGTTGAACTCCGTAATAGAAAAGCATAGTTATCACCAATATCAAAATGCAAAGCACTGATATAAAAACCACACCATATTGAACTGAACGATACTTCATTTTCTGAAAAATTTTTACAAATGTAATGAAAAAATTTCAGAAAAAACTATGCCGAATGATATTTTATTGTAATTAATATTCCTTTTTTTCAGAAAAAAATTTATCTTTGCATTTGAATTTTAACGGGCTTTTTACCCAAGTAATTAATAATCAGCAACATAATAAATTTTCATACATAAATGAGCTTACTGCAAAACATTTTTAAAACTTTTTTCGGAGACAAATCCTCCAAAGACATCAAAAAAATGATGCCGATAGTGGGGCAAATTAATTCCGAATATGCAAAATTAAAAAATTTAAGCAACGACGAATTAAGAGCATTAACCCAAAAATTAAGGGCGGAGCTCAAAGAATCCGTAAAAGCTGAAGAAGAAAATCTCGCCGGCTATAAAAATCAACTTGAAGGCTCGGCTACATTGTCAGTAAAAGAACAGGAAACACTTTATGACAATATCGAAGCAACAGAAAAGCAAATCAGGAAAATCCTCAGCGAAAAACTCGATGAAATTCTCCCGCAAGCTTTTGCAATTATAAAAGACACTGCCCGCAGGTTCAAGGAAAACGAAGAAATCGAAGTTACGGCAACAGACTTCGACAGAGAACTTGCCACACGTTTCGAGAGCATCAGAATTGATAACGACAAAGCATATTACAATCATACATGGAGAGCAGGAGGCAACCTTTTGACATGGAACATGGTTCATTACGACGTTCAGTTAATCGGCGGTATAGTTCTCCACCAAGGCAAAATCGCGGAAATGGCAACCGGTGAAGGTAAAACTCTCGTTGCAACCCTTCCGGTATTCCTCAACGCATTGACAGGCAGAGGCGTACACGTTGTTACGGTAAACGATTATTTGGCAAAACGTGATAGCGAATGGATGGGTATGTTATATCAATTCCACGGTCTTAGCGTTGATTGCATCGACAAACACCAGCCAAACTCACCCCAAAGAAGAAAAGCTTATTATTCAGACATAACTTTCGGTACTAACAACGAATTCGGTTTTGACTATTTGAGGGACAATATGTGCGCCTCTCCCGAAGAGTTAGTACAAAGAAAACACGTTTTTGCAATCGTAGACGAGGTAGACTCTGTTTTGATTGACGATGCCCGTACACCTTTAATTATTAGCGGACCCGTTCCTAAGGCAGGCGACGATATGCAACTCTTTATGAGCCTTAAACCCAAAGTAGAAATGCTTGTTGAACATCAGAAACAATTGGTAAACAAGCTTTTGAACGAGGCTAAAACTCTTATCAAACAAGGCGATAAAGTAAAAGGCGGTGTTAAATTATTAAAAGCGTGGAAAGGTCTTCCAAAAAACAACGCATTGATAAAATTCTTGAGCGAGGAAGGCAACAAAGTACTTTTGAACGCTACCGAAGGCGAATACATGGCCGAAAACAACAAGCGTATGCCTGAAATTACGGACGAACTTTATTTCGTTATCGAAGAAAAACAAAATTCGGTAGATTTAACGGAAAAAGGTATCGACCTTATCACCGGCAACTCTGACGACCCACAGTTTTTCGTCATGCCCGATGTCGGCAGCGAGGTTGCAGAAATCGAACATTCAGGACTTTCGGACGAAGAAAAAATCGCTAAAAAAGACAAACTTATGTCGGATTATGCGGTTAAATCCGAAAGAATCCACACCATCAATCAGTTGTTGAAGGCTTACACAATGTTTGAAAAAGATCAGGAATACGTCGTTATGGACAATAAAGTAAAAATTGTTGACGAACAGACGGGACGTATTATGGAAGGCAGACGCTATTCTGACGGTCTTCATCAAGCAATCGAGGCAAAAGAAAATGTTAAAGTCGAGGCTGCAACCCAGACTTTTGCAACGATAACGCTTCAAAACTATTTCCGTATGTACGAGAAAATTTCGGGTATGACCGGTACAGCGGAAACGGAAGCAGGCGAATTTTGGGACATTTACAAACTTGACGTTTGCGTTATCCCGACCAATTTGCCCGTTATCAGAAAAGACGAAAACGATTTGGTTTACAAGACCAAACGCGAAAAATACAATGCCGTAATTCAGGAAATTGAAAGAATCCACAAAGAGGGACGCCCCGTACTTGTTGGTACGACATCGGTCGAGGTTTCTGAATTATTAAGCAAAATGTTGTTAATGAGACATTTAGACCATGACGTTTTGAACGCTAAACAGCACGCCCGCGAGGCTGAAATCGTTGCTGCGGCAGGTCAGAAAGGTGCAATTACGATTGCAACTAACATGGCAGGTCGTGGTACCGACATCAAACTCTCAGACGAGGTAAAAGCCAAAGGCGGACTTGCAATCATCGGTACTGAAAGACACGAATCAAGACGTGTAGACCGTCAGTTAAGAGGTCGTGCCGGACGTCAAGGCGACCCGGGTACATCACAGTTTTTCGTTTCGTTGGAAGATAATTTGATGCGTCTTTTCGGAAGCGAAAGAATTGCCGCTTTGATGGACAGAATGGGTTTGGAAGAAGGTGAAGTAATTCAGCACAGCATCGTTACAAAATCTATCGAAAGAGCTCAAAAGAAAGTCGAAGAAAACAACTTCGGCATCCGTAAACGTCTTTTGGAATATGATGACGTAATGAACAAGCAACGTGAAGTAATTTACCGTCAGCGCAGAAATGCACTTTTCGGCGAAGGTCTTGACATTGAACTTACAAATATGCTCAACGATGCTTGCGAAAACATTGCAAATCATTATCATAACGAAGGCGATTTCGTAGCCTTCGCATTGGAGGTTTCAAAAAGTTTGGGAATCCAAAACCCCGTTTCAGAAGAAGATTTCTTGAAACTTTCAAACGAGAAAATCGCTGATAAATTGTTTGATACGGCATTCAACAACCTTTCGCAAAAGATGAAAATCATCCGCGAACAGGCTATGCCTACGATTAAAAACGTTTATGAAAATTACAGCGACCGTTATGAATATATCGTTGTTCCGATTACCGACGGACGCAGAATTTTCCAAATCCGTGTTAATCTTAAAAAAGCCTACGAAACCGAATGTCGCGAAATTACCAAAGCGTTTGAAAAAATCATAATGCTTATCACGATTGACGAGAATTGGAAAGAGCATTTGAGAGATTTGGACGATTTGAAACAAGCGGTTCAAGATGCAAGATACGAACAAAAAGATCCGTTGGTAATTTTCAAAATCGAATCTAACGGCTTGTTTGACAAGATGTTGGATAAAAACAACAAATCAATAATTTCAACGATTATGCGTGGTCAGATTCCCATTCAAAACCCTGACGAAGTAGCTCAAGCTCAGGCTCAAGCATTAGCACAAGCACAAGCAAGAGCTATGGCTCTCAAACGTGAACAGGAAAAACTCCGTGCTACTCAAGAAGAAGCACAAAAAATCACTGACGAACCGCAACCTCAACAACGTCCGCAAGAACGTCCTCAACAGAAAGTTCAGCCTATCGTAAGAGGTGAGAAAAAAGTCGGCAGAAACGATCCTTGTCCCTGCGGCAGCGGTAAAAAATACAAAAACTGCCACGGCAAAGGTTTAGAATAAAAATATATTCAACCAAGAAACGTTTACGGATTTGAGAGAGAGAAAAATCACTCAATCCGTAAACGTTATTTTTTTCCAAATATGAATACTCACAATCAAATACATTTAGAAAATTTCATAGAACATTTGACTTTGGAAAGGGCTATGTCTGACAACACGATAGAGGCCTACAAAGACGATATAGAAAAACTGCTGTTTTATTCAGAAAATTTTTTAGGGGACAAAAATTTGGATACTCTCACCTTGGACGACCTTTCAAATTTTATGGTTTGGATTGGACAATTAAATTTATCACCGAAATCTCAAGCAAGAATTTTAAGCGCAGTAAAACATTTTTATAATCACTTGATAAATTTAGGGAAAATAGAATCGAGTCCGGCATATTTACTTTCAAGACCGAAAGTCGGCATGGAACTGCCTACAGTTCTGACAGTTGAAGAAATCAATGCGATAGAAAAAGCTGTCGATTTATCTTCTTACGAAGGCGAAAGAAACAGGGCTATAATCGAAATGCTTTTTAGCTGCGGACTCAGGGTTTCGGAATTAATAAACTTAAAAATTCAAGACATAAATTTTGAACACCGTTTTGTTAAAATCACGGGAAAAGGCGACAAAACGAGATTTGTTCCGATTAGTTCGATAGCCTTGGAATACATCGGATATTACAACGAAAAAATGCGCTGTCATCTGATTATCAACAAAGAAAACAAAGATTACTTATTCTTAAACCGCCGTGCAAGAAAACTTTCAAGGGTTATGATTTTCACAATCATAAAACGCCTATGCGAAAAAGCAAACATCAACAAAAATGTCAGCCCGCACACGCTAAGACATTCATTTGCAACGCATTTGGTAAGAGGCGGCGCAAATTTAAGAGCCGTTCAAGAGATGTTAGGACACGAATCCATTCAGACTACGGAAATTTATACGCATCTCGATGACGAATATTTAAGAGATACGATTTTAAGTTTTCACCCAAGAAACAATCCGAAACTTATTCTAAATGAAAATCATAACGATAACGAGGATTTATAAATCTTCAATTTCGTTGTTTTCAGGATTGTATTTCAAATTGTGCTGATGAAGAGTTTTGTTAAAAATCTGAATGTCGATTTTTGCATTGCGCCACAAATATAATTCATGCCTTAAATCATGAATCACACTTTTTAAATAGGCAATCTTCTCGCTTTCGTCCTCCTCTGTTTCTTCCAAAGCGGCTTCGTTAGTTTCTTGTTTTTCCTCCTGATTATCATCCGAAGTTTTTTCAGGATCTAAAGAATCTTCTTGGTCTTTAGGCTTTGAAACTTTTTTTTCTTTAGGCTTTACTTCCTTTTTTTCTTCTTTGATATTAACTTTTTCATTTTCAGGCTCTTGATTGTTATCCTCTGAGTCTGAATCAGGAGCTTCAAGGTCAATAGGATTGCCTTTCATCTCGCCTCTGCGAGATTTCAACCGTTTCATTCCGAGCGAGTTTTCAATCAAACTATCAAGCCCGCCCTTAAAATTTTTTTTCGCCATAACAACTTTATTTTATGTTAATCCTCCTTAGAGTTTTCTTCTTGCTCATCCTCGTCTGCATCATCTAAATGACGCTCAATGATTTCCTTACAAAGTTTTTTGTAATCCTCTGCACCTTTGCTTTGCGCATCGTAATGGAAAATATCCATTCCCTGACTCGGAGCCTCTGCCAAAGCAATGTTTTCACGGATTTTCGTATCAAAAAGTTTCTCCTGAAAATACGTGTAAATAGTGTCTACAACATCTCGGTGAAGGACTTTACGCTTATCAAACTGCGTTACGAAAACTCCGGTAATCTCAATTTTCTTGTTGAGCCTTTTCTTAACCTTACCGATGACTTCGATAATCTTTGTCAGACCCTTTATCGCCAAATAATGCGCCTGAAGCGGAATATAAACTTCGTTAGCGGCAGTCAAAGCGTTAATTGTTAAAAGCCCTAACGAAGGAGGACAATCAATAAAAACATAATCGTATTTTTTAGCGACATCGTTTATTGCCTCCGCCAAAATATACTCTCTGCCCGCCTCGTTGATTAATTCCATCTCAGCACCCGAAAGGTCAAGCGTAGAGGGTAAAATTTCCAAATTCTCAAAAACTTCAACCGTTTCTACCTCAGCCTCACCTTTAAGTACTTCATATACAGAAACTTTAGCTTTGTTAATACCAAAACTTTGTGTCATATTAGCCTGCGGGTCCATATCAATGAGCAGGACTTTATAACCTATCAAAGCCAATCCGGCTCCAATATTTACCACTGATGTCGTTTTGCCGACACCGCCTTTATGATTGCTGACCGCTATTATTGTTGTGTCCATAAAACCTAATTTTTTGCGAAATCAAAGGTATAATATTTTTTAAGAACTAACAATTTTTTTTCAAAAAATAAGCCAAATATTTTTTTAGGTTTCAGAATTGATATTTAAGAAAAAAAAAACAGTGTTTGCTTTGCATATTTTAAAAATTTTTATTTTCTTTGACAAAAATTTACACTAACAAGTAACACAGCACATGAAAAACTTTTATCTGCTTTTATTACTGACAGTTAGTCCGTTTTTCGCTTTCGCGCAAAACGACGATTTTGACGAAATTATCGAGAGAGATATTCTCGGTTACGGCAATATTAACCTTGAAGTAAAAGAAAAGAAACAAGTAATCGGTGCGGCAAGATCTTCCAAAAGTGCAGAAGAATTGCCAGTTACCGTATACGTTATCACACATGACGACATTATAACTCACGGCTATGTAACTCTATGCGACGTTCTTAAAAACGTACCGGGTATCAGAGTTGCACAACCTGCCGGTGCAGAATTAGGCGAAGGTTTTATGCAAAGGGGTATGACGGGTAACACATATTCCAAGATTCTTATCAACGGTATTGATGTAAAACCCTCCGGCTCAGTAGGTATGCCTTTGAGTGCAAATCTCCCGATAAGACAAGCGGAAAGAATAGAAATTGTTTACGGTCCCGCCTCTGCCTCGTACGGTAACGATGCGTGTGGTGGTGTCATAAACATAGTTACAAAATCCCCGGACGAAAAAGGTTTTACAAGTGCCGATATTATGATAGGTACGGGCGGTAAACAATATCTGAATTTCAACACGGGTATCAAAATAGGTCACGGAAAACACGTTGCAGCCATATCTTTTTACGGTTCTAATCTCAATGTCAATGAAATGAACCTTCCCGATGGTAGCGATGCCGAGGTTTATAACCGTTGGAATTATTTTCTTCAGCACGGACAAGAGATTAAAATTCAGGCAGTTGACGGTAATATCTACAATATCTCACAAGAAATGATCACCGAAAGTATGTTCGAGAAATACAACTTTCTTTTCGACGACATGAAATATTACTTCGTTAATTATAAAGGTGATTTTTGGTATCCTGAAATTTGCAAACGCCCGCAAAAAGCTACTCAATTAGGCGCAGAGGTAAAATACAGGGCATTTAGTTTCTCATACAATTTAATGCACAGAATGGATTACACCAACCACGGCGTAAGTCCGTTCACTTATAATTATAGTGATCCTAATTCGCTTTTCGGTGAATACATACATCGTTTTGTAGCCTCCTCTGACATTCAAGCGGGAATTTTTACATCAAACACTTCGCTCCACTTAATTCATTACAGAATGGACGAAAACTCTTACCGCTCTGTAAACTGGGACAAAAATAATTTATATTTCTGGGGTGCAAGCGATGATTTGGGACTTGAGGAAAACATGGAGTTCAAAATTTCTGATAAGTTTTCAATTAACGGCGGCGGCTCGTTTACTTACACCGGCGTTTTACCAAAAACAACCGATAATTCCACGAAATTCGATTTCAAATCGTACAAAATGTTTTCGGAAAAAAGCGATTTTAAGTATCCCATTTTAGGTAGTTGGGGTATTTATCCGTTTACTTATTGGCAAGCTGGTGCATATATGCAAGCCGATTACGACCTCAGCCCCGTCAATATTACGGCAGGCTTAAGATACGATTACAGTTCGCAATGGGGTGCATCACTCAATCCGCGTATCGCATTCCTTTGGAAAGTAACTGACAAATTCAATATCAGGGCCTCTGAAGGTTTTGCTTACAAAAGCCCCGCTGCAAACCAACTATATTATACAGTGTCGGTTGCTATGGAAAATGCTCAGGCTCCTAACGGTTATGTTATTGCATATCACCATATTCCCACTGTGGGAAAACTTACGCCGGAACATATTTCTGCTACGGAGGTCGGCTTGAGGTACAATCTCAACAAAACCAATTATCTCGAGCTCGTAGGCTATACCAATAGGGTTAGAGATCCGCTTTTTAGAACGATGTACGCCATGAACGATATATCTAACTACATCGAAAAATACGGAGTTTGGATGACGACGGACGAAAATTCGGATTATATCGTTCCGGGATATTTTTCTGTCGGAATCACCGACTTAATGAACGCCAACAATGACAGAAAATACACAAGGGCATATATCAACGAATCGGATGCTAAATCAAAACTTTATAGTTTGCAATTAATCGGAGTGTTCAAAGATATTATAAAACCGATACATCTTAACATTTCGGGCAGTTATACGTATGCAATCGGAGAAGAAACGCTTACGTTATACAACAACGGTGAAAAAGAGGTTACAAAAATTAATTACGTCAGAGGCGTGCCGAAATCTTTGGCACAAATCTCAATTGATTTTGACTTTTGGAAGATATTACATTTAAGGGCAGACAATATATATTCGTCAAAAGTTTCAAGAAAATATTACGAAGGCGTTGATAACAAATTTTATTGGGCACCTTCGTATTATGATTTGGATTTGATACTTTCGGCGAAATTTACAAAGAATTTTTCCGCTATGATTAAGGTAACTAACGTAACCAATGAACTTTACGGCGGAATGGATGCCTTTGAAATGGACGTGGATTTGTATTACAATCCGCAACTACTCAGAACTTTTACATTTGGAATTACGTACGATTTTTAGAATTTGAGGTTATTTTATTAAAAATTGGAACTTAATTTGTAATAACAAACAAGAGGAAAAACAATCTGTAAAGATGCAGATATTAAAAGAGCATATAAAAGTATTCATGCTATTGTTTGCGGCAGTATTTTGTTGTAACGGTCTGAGTGCCCAAAACAACAAAGCAAATACTATCCGCGAACGGGACAGTCTTATCAATCTTATTAACAAAAATCCGGGAGATTCAAAAAGCGGAAAATGGTATTATGAACTCTCAAACCGGTATTTAACATTAGGACAGTATGCAAAAGTTTTGGAGTCGGCTCAAAAAGCAATCTCGGCATCCAAAATAGCAAAAGATACTAACACAACCCTTAACTCGTATTTGATGTTAGGACACGTAGATATTCTTGACGATCAACCTGTTAAAGCTATTGAATGTTATCTTTCTGCCCGTAAAATTTTGGAAAAAATGAATCAGCCCCAACGAGATGCGGAAATAGTAACGCAAATCGGTTTGGTATATTTCAACAGAGGACATTATCAAAAGGCTGCCGAAAGTTTCCAAGAGGCTTTGAGCAAACACGAAAAATTATCTAACGAAGACGGTATCATAGCCAACACAAAATATCTCGCTATTTGCAATTATATGTTAGGCAAATACGATGAATCAATTGTCGGCTACGAACTTCTTCTGAAAAAATACCGCGAACGTGACGACTGGGAAAATACCAAAATGGTATATCAACGTCTTAACGAAATCTATCAAAAACAAGAAGATTACGACAAAGTATTCAAATGCAATTACGATTTGTACAATTTATGTACAGCTCACGATAACATCAAAGAATCTCTTAATGCCCTCAACAACGTGGCATATTGCTATGTCTGCATACGCAAATACGACAAAGCGATAAAATATTATACTCAGTTGTTGGAGTCAGACAAGAAATTCTCTAACGATGAAAAAATTGATGCCGGCACATATACAAGTCTTGGTCTATGTTATCAAAATATGGACAACATGGACAAATCCATAGAAAACCTTCAAAAAGCTGTTGCAATCCGTCAAAAATACAATCAGAATTTTGAAGCAGCTACTATAGACAACATCATGGCGCTGATTTATCTCAAGGAGGAAGACTTACATAACGCTGAATATCATATAGAAAGAGCAGTTATTGAGGCGGAAAAAGCCAGCGAGAACGGTTATGATGACGACGGTGAATTAAGAAAAGCCGTTTATATTACATATAATAAAGTGTTATCCGCTAAAGGTGAGGACAAAAAAGCAACGGATTATTATAAAAAATATCTTTCTTTGAGGGATTCATCGCAAATGGCAAAAGAAATGCGTGAGCGCAGAATGGCGGAAGAGCTTAGAAAACTTGCCGATGCCGAGGAAAAATATCAAAAAGGACTTGATAAAGAGGAATTTACAGAACTTAACGCTGCAAATCTTCAACTTATAGCAGAAAACCGTCAGAGGGAAATCGAACTTCTTACCAAAAACAATGAAATTCAGGAAATGGAAAAGAAGCGTATCGAACAATCCCTTATTCTTGCCCGTCAACAACAGGAAGCCTTGAAAAAAGAGAACGAAATCCGTGCGCTTCAGTTGGAAAGGGAAAAAGCGGAAACCAGATTAAAATTGCAAGACGCTGCTGAAAAAGACCACCAAAGGGAAATCAAGCTCTTGGAAGAACAACGTAAAAACCAAGCACTTACGATTGAAAACCAGCAAAAGGCGGCTAAACAAATGCGGCTCATAGTTTATATGGCATTTGCAATGATTTTGTTTTTCATCATCGTGTTTATCATGATGAGAAAGAAAAACAAAAAACTCAAAGAGCAGCAAAAAGAAATTGAACAAAAAAATGCCGTTCTCGTTACCAAAAACGACGAGATTATGAGCATCAACAACGAGCTTTCAAGACAAAAGGAAATCATAGAAAAGGCAAACCAGTCTATCACAGACAGTATCGTATACGCTAAACGTATACAAACTGCGGTATGCCCTTCCCCGACTTTCCTTTCGGCTTTCAACTTTGAATATTTCCTTGTTTTCAGACCGAGGGACATCGTCAGCGGTGACTATTATTGGTTTTACAGCGATAATAAGGATTTTGTTTACATCGTGGCTGCCGATTGTACGGGACACGGCGTTCCGGGCGCATTCATGAGTATGTTGGGCGTTTCGCTTTTCAACAAAATCGTTGCGGAGAGAAACGTACATGAACCTGCCGATATTTTAACCGAATTAAGAAAAGAAATCAAAATCGCTCTACACCAAGAGTCTATGAATTCGGCTCAAAAAGACGGTATGGACTTATCACTCGTGAAATACAATATAAAAGACAATAGTTTAACCTTCTCAGGTGCTAATAATAACGGCTATTTGATTCAAAGATTTTCACACGATGAAGAGGATTTGGCTAAAAAAGATTTGGCTAAACCGGAATTTTTAAGAGAAAACTTAGGCAGTTATCTCAAACTTACGGTAATGCCTGCCGATCCTATGCCTATCGGTGTGTATATCAGAGAGAAAGAAAGATTTTCTCAAAGAGAATACAAACTCAGAAAAGGAGATAGTTTCTATCTGACCTCTGACGGTTACATCGATCAGTTCGGCGGTGAACACGGCAGAAAATTCTTAACCAAAAACTTTGAAAAAATGCTCCTTGATATTAACGCTTATTCCATGGATCGTCAAGAAGAAATCGTTATAGCAACTCATGAAAAATGGATTGGAACCAATTATACACAATTGGACGATATTATCGTAATCGGAATCAGAGTTTAAAAAAAGGAAACAAAAAAATGGCTTACGAAATCGAACGAAAATTTTTAGTAAAAGGTGAATTCAAACATCTCGCCTCAAGCAGTACTTACATCGTACAGGGTTATTTGTACTCGTCGCCTCAAAAATCGGTAAGAATTAGAATAAAAGGCGACAAAGGTTATATAACGGTAAAAAGCAACGTCGCCGACACAGAAATCACCCGTAACGAATGGGAATACGAAATTCCTGCAAGCGATGCCCACGAAATGCTGAAACTTTGCAGCAAAAATATTGTGGAAAAAACAAGATATATAGTCAATTATAAAAATATGGTTTTGGAAATTGACGAATTTTACGGGGACAACGAAGGATTATTGTTAGCAGAAATAGAGCTGACATACGAAACCCAACGTTTTGATAAACCGGATTTTTTAGGCGAAGAAGTAACAACAGATACTCGTTATTACAACTCCGAACTTGCAAAAAAACCGTACAAAAATTGGTAAAAACCTTAAAACAAAGGTCTTTGTTCTAAGGTTTTTAAGTATTCTTCGGCAGCTTGATAGATTCCAAGCAAATGCTCCTGAGCAGTTTTCTTTTTCTCTAACACTCTTTCAAACAGCATCGAAGCAGTCTCTTTATCGAGATTTTGGGTGCAGTTTTCCAAAAGTGTGAGAATATCGAAAACTATTTCAAAATCACTGAAACTCAATAGCATATTAACAATTTCCTCCGCTTTTTCGGTAAAATCCATTCCGGAAAGCCACAATGAGGAAATAACGGATTTTTTAATTCCGAGGTCTTGAACCTTTGACATAAAATCAAAAGCCATAATTGCGGTTTCAGAGGTTTTCAGACTGCTGATAATGTCGTAAACAACATTTTTAACCTCTTGCGAACGTGTAGAAACCAAAAGTTCCAAGACGTTAGGCAACAAAACGGCATCACCGTTTTCGCGGTAATAATGAAGCAGACCGGGCAGCTGAGAATCAGAATCGTTTTGCAATTTTTGCAAAAAAAGTTTTCTTTCTTGACTGTTCATAAAACTAAATATTAAAATAGCAACGGCAAAGTTAAAAAAAATTATCTGCAAATAACGTTTTTTATTTCAGAAAATATTATCTTTGTCAAAAATTTTGCAATAAAGACTTTAGATAATCAGTTATAATCTAAAAAGTTAGCAGATTATTTATGAAAAGAACGAAACACATAATACCTGTATTGGTGCTTTTGGTATCAGTTTTGTGCGGTTGTGGGTCATCAGGGACACCCTACAAAACCAAAAAAGATATGCGCGAGGCTGCCAAAGAAAAGACTTCAGGACACAACGAAGCCGCTGTTTATTATACGTTGCCTTCACCCTTGGAGGTCGCTTATATAATACAGTCTACGGGAGTTGATTACGACTTAAAACTCCTCCACAAAACAGAGTTAGGAGTCAGATATTCAACTAACAGAGCAGCTGCCATCAATCTCGGAATTTACGGGGCTGATTTGAGTTATTCGATTTATTTCAATCAGCAACAAGTTGCTTTGAAATATCTCGATTGTATTAAGGATTTGTCAAACAATCTGGATATTTCAGATGCAAAACTGCAAGACAAACTCAAAGAAATGGAAGAAAACATACAAAACAGAGAAACGTTAAAAAAAATGGTTTCTCAGACTTTTTTCCATTCCGATGCGTTATTAAAAGAAAGCAGTCGAAAACAAACGGCCGTAATGGTTGCCGCCGGAATGTGGATAGAAAGCCTATATATTTCGACACAACTCTCTTATGGCGAGCCGAATTCCAATCCGAGATTGTCGAAATCGGTTATAGAACAGGGTCTTGTATTCGAAGACTTGTACAATATGCTTTCAACTTTTGGTTCAAGCAGCGACATCGAGTACATCAAAAACGAACTTATGCCGCTCAAAAATAGTTTCAAAACCATAAACAAACAGTTGGGCAATACGTATTTATCCTCTGAAAAAAACAAAGTAGATGCAAAGCTTTTTGAAAAACTTTGCGATGCAGTAAAAGACGTGCGCAACAATTTTACACAGTTGTTTTAAAAAAAAATTACAACGATTGATTAACGAATGAAAATAAACTTTTTGGACATGAAAAAATTTTTAATTATAGCCTTGTTATCAACGGTAATTAATTTCGCGGCAAAGGCTCAATGTCATGAATACATTGAAACCATTGCTGAATCGGAGTTGGAGCCGTACATTTTGGACGGAAATTTCATCGCCCCGATTGTTACCGAGGGTGAAACCGTAACTTTAACAAGAACTTTTCTCGCCGGACAAAGTTATAAAATAGATGTCTGCGGAATGGATATGTTTTTTAAGGAAATTACCATTACGGAAGAAAAAAACGTAGTTTTCAAAAATTTCGGAAAAGACTCTGAGGACAAAATGTTCACGACCTCGGAAGGCACAACACTTCCCGTTTACGGACTGAATTTTTATGAATTTACTCCCGACCATACCATGAACCTTAAAATTAAAGTCAAAATCACACCGTTTGAAGGCGGCGGCGGACTCAAATTGGAAGGTTGTTTAGGAATCCTCGTCGGTTTCCAAAAATAAAAAGACTGAAAATAAATAACGGTACATTTCCAAAACAAAAAAAATTCTCCGTTTGTATTTTAATTGTCAAATAATTACAAACGTTATAAATTTTTTTTGCCTTAAAATTTGACAATGTTGCCGTTTATTATGTAACTTCGCAAAGTTATTTAAAAGAAAAATTATAGACACCATTATTAAAAAAAATAAATTATAGAAAATGAAGTTTAACAAAAACTATGATGCAAACAACAATGATTTTGCATTCGACGAACTTGATAACAGCCAGCAAAAAGGCTATCAGTTAGCCAAAAAGAAAAAATCTCTCGAGGAAGAAGATGCCGAATTTGACGACGAATTCTTAGATGAGAAATTTGACGATTCTTTGTTGGATGATTTTGACGACGATATTGACGAGGTTGATTTTGACGACCTTGACTTGGATGAATTCGACGAAGAATTAAGCGACGACGATTTAGACGATGTTTTTAGCGGCAGCGGAGCTTCGTCCCGCAAAAAGTCAAAAAACTCGAAAAAAGGTAAGAAATCTGACGACGATGATATGGACGATGATGAAATTGATGACAGCCGTTTTTACAACGACGAATTCAAAGATTTCGACAACTACACCACCGTTACGGATTTTGACGACGACTTGGATTCGTATTTAGACAACGAAAACTATTCGGACGGATATTACGACTTCGACGACAGATACTAAAAAAGTAAAAAAAGAAACTCCGCCTTAAAAAAATCAATTTCTTTTTAAGACGGAGTTTCTTTTTTTTTATAATTATTTCTGATTTCTATTTATCAAAAACATTGTAATATTCTTTAGGCGAATTAATCAATTCCAACGCCGCATTGTATTCCTTATCCTGAGAATTCAAAATCATCCTACACTCGTTAGGACCGAACAAAAAGAACGCATAACGCGCTTTCAAATTCATACAAATGCGCTCTCTTGCCAAGGAATTAATGCTCTTATCATAATCTTTTCCCGTAATTTTCTGCATTTTGGTAGTATCGCTGACATGATAAACGTACAAACTCTCAAGCAGGAAAGAATCAATAAAAAACGTGCTTTTAAACTTCTGAAAAGTACCGTATTTTTTCAAATACTCCGCTCTTTTGTTGTCAATATCGTCCATTATAAAATTGTCAATAACGCCGTTTTTATCGAAATCATACCAAAAATCAGCGATTTTTACAGTGTCCTCAGGAATAAAAATATCCGGAACAATTCCCATATCGGAATAAACGGGACGTTTTTTTATAATCGTCTGATAGACAAAAGCATCATCAAGTTTCAAATTTTTCAAAGAAACGTTTTCACCCTTTTCCTTTCTCTCAGAAAGTTCCTTTCCGTAGTCGGAAAATTTTCCGGGTGTGTACGGTTTTTGAATGCAACGTCCTGAAGGCGTATAATATTTTGCCGTTGTAACCCTAATTTGTGAAGAATCGCTCAAAGTAAAAATTCCTTGAACAAGTCCCTTGCCGAAACTTCTTCTGCCAAGAATAACGCCTCTGTCCCAATCCTGAAGCGCACCGGCTACAACTTCACTTGCCGAAGCAGATTTTTCGTTGATAATCACGCAAATACGGCTCTTATGCAACAAACCTTTCTCCGTAGAAAAATAACTTTGGTCACGGTGCTCACCCCTCGCGCTCAAAATCTGACGGTCAGCATCGAAAAAATTATCACAAACCTCAATGCAAGGCGATAAAAGTCCGCCCGGATTGTCCCTTAAATCCAAAATCAAATTAAGACGCGACTTACGCTTTTGAAATTTAGAAATCACCTCATGGAACTCTCTGCCCGTCGAGGTTGAAAAACGTGAAATTCTAACATAAACCGTCGTATCATTAGGCGCATAATACGACTCAATACTGCTGTTAGGGACATCTCCCTTAAAAAGCGTTAAGGGACGAATTTTTTTGTCCTTTATAATACCAAGTACGACACTGTCCTTTTTGTTACGGTTAATAATTTCACAAACATCAGCATGAGAGTAAAGATGTCCTGTAACCTCTTCCCTATCAATATATGCGATTTTTACACCCGGTTTTAATCCGGCTTTTTGAGCAGGACTCTCCGGTATTACGTAAGTTACGGTCATCGAATCGTTAAACATTCTGAACTGAATACCTAATCCTTTTTTGAAGGCACTCTGTTTTTTGGCATCTTCCTCAGCCTCGCGTTTAGTACGATAAACGGTATGCGGATCCAACCTTTCAAACATGTTTTTAATGGTTTCCTCCACTAAACGCCTCATATTGATAGTATCCAAATAATTATTAGAAAGACAACTGATTACGCTCTCAATTTTCTCCAATTCCGGGTCTTGCTGCGCATAGAGGGGCATAACAAAAAACACGGAAAAAATAAAAACGATAAATGTCTTAACCATCTAAAGAGAATATATTTTGTTGAGAATTTCTGTTAAGGCTATTCCGGCTTTTTCAGGCAGATAAATATCCGTAATACTGCCAGTATAAGCGGATTTTGTTGGATTAATTTCAATAATTTTAGCACCTTTTTGTTTGGCAACGGTAGGAATATACGCAGCGGGAGTTACCTCGCCCGTAGTACCAACAACCAAAACGACATCGGCTTTTTCAGCCAAAGCAAAAGATTCTTTATAAGCATTTTGAGGAATACCTTCTTCAAAAAATATGAAATCAGGTTTCAAAATTCCACCGCAACTGCATTTAGGCGGCAAAGTTTCCAAACTGACCTGCTTTACCGAATATTTTTTTCCACAACTCATACAGACCATTTTGTCCAATGTCCCGTGAAACTCTATCACTTTTTTGCTGCCCGCTTTTTGATGAAGATTATCAATATTCATCGTAACGACAGCCTTCAAGAAACCGAGTTCTTCAAGTTTTGCCAAGGCTTTATGAGCAGGATTAGGTTCGGATTTTCCCCAATAATCATAAAAAATCTCTTTGATTGACTTCCAACAAACAGAAGGTGAATCTATAAAACGACTCAGAGAAAGTATCCCCGGATCGTATTTAGACCACAACCCTCCCTCGCCTCTGAATGAAGGAATACCGCTTTCAACGCTTATTCCCGCACCCGTAAAGGCTATCATACTTTTTGCATTCTTTATTATCGATGCAATTTCAAGTACACCATTTCTATTCATTTTCTCTCAGATTTTAGTTGTACAATTGCTTGCAAAGATAATTCTTTTTTATGGGAAATAATACAAATTAATTATTATTTTTTCCGATTTTATATATCATTTTTCTAAAAAACACCTAAAATCTTTCAAAATCCGAATCCTCACCAGAATCTTGCAAATCTATTTTAGCACCTTTTGTTTGTTCCAATGCCTTAGTTGAGGTTGGAGAAAGTTCTTTTTGCTCAAATTTCACCCTCGAAGTGCGTTTCTGCGGAACGCTTGAAGCAGGTTTTGTTGCCACTTCCGTTGAAATTTTTCCCGTCTGAGAATTATCCTTAGGCTTATCCTCTCTCTGAAATCTCGGTCTAAAATTTGAAGTTTTGTTTTCAAAAACTTTTTTCTCAGAAACATTTTCAACATTAAAATAAGCAACGGCTTTTTTCAAAACATTGCATTGCTCTGTCAAATTAGCACTTGTAGAGGCCAATTCTTCCGACGAAGAGGCATAACCTTGAGTTACTTCGTTAAGGCTCTGAACCGCTGTATTTATCTGACCGATATTTGAGGCCTGTTCGCTTGAAGCGGCAGCAATTTCCCTTACAAGGTCGGTCGTCCTTTCAACATCAGGAACAATATCTTTCAACAACATACCGGCATTTTCCGAAATTTGAACACCGTCTTTGCTGACTTTATCAATTTCGGCAGCAGCTTTAGCACTTCTTTCGGCAAGTTTTCTGACCTCTGCGGCAACAACGGCAAAACCCTTACCTTGCTCCCCTGCCCTTGCAGCCTCAACGGCGGCATTAAGAGCAAGAATATTAGTCTGAAAGGCAATTTCGTCAATAATTGAAATTTTGTCAGCAATTTCTTTCATCGCCGTCATCGAAAGCGAACTTGCCTCACTACCTTTACGAATACCTGAAAGGGTTTTCAAAGCGATTCTTTCGGTTTCGCGGGCATTATCGTTGTTTTGAGAAATCGACGCCGTAATCTCCTCAATAGACGAGCTAACCTCCTCTGCTGAAGAGGCTTGATGACCGGCACTATCACTCATCATTTGAGCCGTTTTTGACATTTGGCTCGAACTTGTATAAATATATTCCGTACCAGAATTAATTTTTGCAACAATATCGCGCAACTTTTTCGACATCATATTAACAATCTCAGCGATTCTTCCAATCTCGTCCTGACTATCAACATCAACACGAGTATTCAAATCGCCGTCGCCGATTTTTTCCAAACCGTACATAACTTTTTTAAGAGGAACAACTACGCCGCCGGCTATTTTTATCGAGATAATAATAGATACGACAAAGAATATCAAAAACGCAATTACTGCTAATGCTATAAGCGAAGAAACTTTAGAAACAACGCTTGACATAACTTCTTGACTTTTAACGGTTGCCGTATTAGAAAGACCTTTAGCCAAGCCCAAAACCTTCTGAGAAAATCCAAGCGAAACGCCTTCAATATTTTTGTAACGACCTAACATTACGTAATATTCCTTTGAACCGTTAACATATTGTTGAATAAGCGAGATTAATTTGTCAGCCTCGTTAGAAACGCCGTATTGAGAAGAAAAACCTCTGATTTGAGCCATATTACGGCTGACAAGAGCAATAGTTTGCTGAACTTTTGTCTGATCCTTCATTATGCCTTTTGCATCTTTTATACATTGAACGGTTTCCAAAATCAAAGCAACCCGTTGAGCGGCATTTTTGTCGGAGGCAGCAATTACTTTGTCTTTTACATAAAACATAATTTTATAAAATTCCTCTTTCAATTGTTCCAACTCAGCATACTTAAAATCCATTTTCTGATTCAACTCATTGACTTCCAAGAGTTTTGTTTCGTATATATCAAGATTGTAAGCAGCGGAATCCAAAGCATTTTTTTCCCCCTCGGCTACAGCCTTCTTTTTAAGCTCCTCTACCTGTTTTTTTGCGATTTCAAGATTGGCTTTAGCATTTTCAAATTCCAGATTATCATGCAAAGCAATATACCCGCGCAGATGAAACATACACATAATCGTTGATTCGTTAAGACCGTGAATCAACGCATTTTTCGGTACGCTATTTTCCGTAATATTAACAATGGTATTTTTAATTTTGATAGTGGTTGTTACCGGAAGTAAATAACTTACGGCCATAAGCAAGATCAAAAAACCAATTCCGAGCAAAAGTTTTTTCCTAAGCGGTAAATTCTTAAAGTTGAACATAGTGTATTTTTTTTAGTGTTTATTACATTTTTCTTAATAATCCAAAAAACTAATTTCTTATACGAAAAAAACGGAAAAAAGTTTCTATAAAAACAGAAAAAATTATGCCAAAAAACTTTCACTCGGAAATAAAGGAAATAATTGTCAATTTTTTTTGTAAAATTTAAAATTATTTATATAACTTTGCAAACTCAAAGATTAAAAACGATGGAAAACAAAAAAGCGTTAGTTGAATATTCCGGTGTAGAAATAGAACGCTCCGGGCAGACAATCATTTCGGATGTAAACTTCCAACTATTAGAATCAGAGTTGATTACGATAGACGGCAGCATAGGCAGCGGCAAGACATCGCTGTTCAAAACTCTTTACGCCGATTTGCCGATAAAAAAAGGCAGCGCAAGGGTTTTGGACTTTGAACTCAACGGCATACCCGAAAGAAAAATTCCAAAACTCCGTCGCAGAATGGGAATCATTTTTCAAGATTATCAACTTTTTGACACAAAAACAGTCAGCGGCAATCTTGAATTTGTAATAGATTCGTTAGGTTTCAAAACGCCATGTCCGAGAGAGGAATATATCAACAACGTGTTAGGAAAAGTCGGAATTATAGGCAAAGCGGGCAGTTTTACGCACATGCTTTCGGGCGGAGAGCGTCAAAGCGTTGCAATTGCGCGGGCTATTGTTTGCAAACCGGAAATCATTATCGCTGACGAGCCAACAGGAAATCTTGACGAACAATCTGCAAGACATATTGCAAAACTGCTTTACTCTCTCTCTCAAGAAGGCACATCAGTAATCGTTGCAACACACGACGGTGATGTTTTCAAAGAGTTTCCACGCAGAGAGTTACACGTAGAAAACGGTAAATTAATAAGTTAATTTTGATTATTTCATACAATTAACATAAAAAAAAATAACCGTTCGGAAATCTTTTTCCGAACGGTTATTTTTTTATCCTTTTGCCGGTAAATCATCGCCTTCAGGCTCTCCGTCAGAGAGTTGCTGTTTGACAAATTGTTCATCTTGATGTTGTTCAAACGAGGGTTCGCCTTCAAGAGCGTCCTCTGAAACTACTTCAGTCTGTTCCATTTGAGAATTATTTAATTGGTTATCGTTATCCTCCTGCAAGCCGGTATAAATTTTAATTATTTTCGGCTCTTTTTTCTCCTGAGAATCATCCTCCTTAGTCGTTGTAGTGGTTGTTGTCGTAGTCGTTGTCGTAGTCGTAGTTACGGTCGTAACAATATCATCCTCGTCTTCATCAAGTGAGATATTAGCACCCATAGCCGTATCTATTTCAAAATCAGGTGTTTCTTCGCCGTCCGACTCTACATAATCATCTTGTTCGTCAGGGTTATAACCCGGAAGTTCTTCCTCCTCTGTCTCCTCAACAGTAGGTTTTGAATCCTCCTTATTATCATAATATTGTTCCAATAAATTCTCATCAACTTCATCCGATTGAAAATCACTTTGATCATCATCGTCCTCAGTTTCTTTCGTTTCTTCAACAAGAATTTGTGTTCTCTCTTCCAAAACTTCTTGCTCTTCGTCAGATTTTTTGGGCTCATCATCAGATTTTTGGGGCTCTTCGAGAGAACTTTCTTGCTCCTTAAGAGAAACTTTTTCTTCCTCTACAATAGTTTCAGATGAATTTTTCTCTATATTTTCTATCGGAAATTCTTCTTGAGCAGAAATATTTTCAACTGTTTCAGAAGAATTTTCAATAGTTTTAAAAGAATCTTCTTCTGACTCGATTTTTTCACCCGTTAAACGATCGGTATCCTCCTCAGGGAGTGTTGTAGTCGTTGTCGTAACGGTCGTAAAAGTATCTCCAGAATCGTTAATAACAACCGTTTCAGTTGTCGTAGTAGTCGTTGTTTTGGGTTCGGGCTCTACATTAACAATAAGATTGTCGTATTCAGGCTCTTTTTCTTCTGAAGTTTCTTCCTTCTTGACCTCTTCGTTTGAAATTTCAACAATGATTTTGTCTGCCTCCAAATCCTTAGAAATCAAAGTCGCCGTATCATCTATAACTTCTTGAGTTGTAACGGTTTGAGTCGTTTCTTCAACGGTTCTAAGAATTTCCAAATCAAAACTTGAAACTTTTACGTAATCATCAGCATACATTTCAAACTGACTCGAAAGCGACCAAATGCGGTACCAAATTCTCAAAACAATGAAAAACTGTTGAACGAAAAACATAATTATCAGTCCCCATGTTGAAGCCGTACCGATTCTGTCAAAAGTCATTTTATAAAGAATAAGCGTTAAAATCGGAACAACCAAAAGCAATGCGTACAAGAAATAAGTCTTAACGAAATTGTTGAAAACATATTTCACAGCTTTTCCGATAGCTTTGAAAACTCTATGAGTTTCAGCCATTTCCATATAAAATTTGGCATAATCCGAAATCATCAAAAGCAAAACTACAACGCAAGCATAAATAAATGCCGCAATCGAATACGCCCAAAACAAAGGACCTTCCGAGGTGATATTGCCGAACAATTGCAAAAGTAAAGAAGCTATTCCGAAAAGAACAAAAAACATTACTATTTGAGCGGCAATCATTAAAATATCACAAAGCAAAAACCTCAAAAAATTAACGCCTGCACCCGAAAAAAACGTTGTCGTGGTGTAGTCCTCCTTATTGAAACAACGGATAATTCCGCCGACAAAAAATATCATTATCAGCCAGTAAACAAACACCGTAAACACGCCTTGATGAAAAATAGAATCCAAATTCCAAGAATGAAAATTCATCAATTCGGTAAAAGCCGTCCAATCAAGCGTTTTGGAAATTATGCTTGAAGAACTCGCCGACTGAAACGAAAAGAAAAACGGCAATGCCAACGATAATCCCAAAAGCAAACAAATTGCGTAAATCAGAAAAATCATTTTCGGCCTGCGCAGCGAATTTCTAAAACCTGAAGAATATGCCTTTAATATATTCATTTTTTTATTCTAATTTTTTTTGTCGGTTAATAAATTTTAAGCGAAGAAAAATACTGTTTGGAAAACGTTTTCTACCCAAAACAAAAATTTTGAAGCGTATTTCCAAATCGGATTTTGCGAATCGGATTCGTAACTTATTGAATTGTTAATCAAATCAATATCACAACGGATTTTGTTTTCCGGGTCGATTTGAGCAGAAACTACGCTGCAGTTTTTGGTAAACGAAAATTCCTTGCAACGACCTTTACCGTCCCATTTTACGATTTCCTCGTCGCCGTTCTTAAACCTTACCAAAACCTCAACCGGCATTACCATCGTACCCATTCTCTGAACAAAAACCGATGATTTTATCACACTTTCGCCGTCCTCGCGTCCTAAAATTTTGTCAAGTCCGCTGTCAAAAAAGCCTTTCTGAGATTCCCTAACAACGGTATTAACGATTTTTGTAAGTTTATAATCACAAACCTCGTCAGTCAAAAACGCACTTTTGAAAAACCAATTCAAATTATCTCCTAAATCCGGATTTTTAATTTCGCTGACTTTTTTGTTGATAACACCGTAAAAATCATTTGCCGAAGGATGAGAATATTTGAACCTTTCATAATAATTTTTCATCGCTGCGTTAAAATTTTCTTCGCCCAACATACCTTTTAATGTTTGCAACATCGTAGCGGGTTTGTTGTAAGCCATCAACTGATAAGTATGTGAAGGATAACGCCATACATAATTATTAACAGTAGAAATTGCGGGATTATAAGACTGAGTATATCCGAGCCTTACTTTTTCAGAGGCGTTTTTCTTAAAACCTAAGAAATTGAAGTCAGAACCCTCACCGAAATAAGCGTCCAAAATTTCACCCTCGTAAAAATACGTGATTCCTTCGTCAAGCCAAGCCTCTTCAAACTCGTTGCTTGCAACGGCAGCCATAAAATAATTATGCACAAACTCGTGAACAGCAACACTTTCGGCCTCATGTATTCCATCAATACGGTTTGTATTAACGGTTATAAACATCGGATATTCCATTCCGGCAGCATTACGTGCATAAAACGGACAATCAGCAAGCGTAATTTGAGGATAAGGATATTCGCCAACATTTTTCTGCATATACTCCATTGCAAATTTTACGGCGTTAATATAACGCTCCGCATCAGAGGAATGTTCGGGCATATACAGAAGTTTGATACCTTTATTATTATAAGTGTCGAGCATAACCTTGTAATCAGGCGATGCCGTCCATGCAAAATCTATCACGTCGTTAGCAAAAAACTTATAAGTCTTTGTACCGTCGCCGAGTGTGGCATTGTAAGTTTCAACACCGGTTGCTCCGACAACGTATTTTTCGGGAACGTTAATCGAGACTTCATACGTGCCGAAATCAGCATAAAACTCCGAATTAAAATGAAATTCATGACAATTCCAACCCGCAGTCTTGCGACCTCTCATGCCTTTTGGCTCGTAAACCGCAATTTTCGGAAACCACTGTCCAACCATAAAAAAGTTGCCCCTTTCATAACCCGTCCTCTTTAGGATTTTCGGCAATTTTGAAAGAAACGAAACACTAATTTGAATTTGACCGCCGGGGACAACACCCTTTGGCAAAGCCACTTTCATAACCGTCTGATCGTCCTCGTTGTTGGTATCGGGGTGAACATATTTCAAATCAGGCGTCAAAGGATCGCCCTCTAATGTTGTCATTCTTAAAATATCAATGTATCCCCAATCCGAATCCGAAAAATCTTCGCTCAAATTATAACCGTATTCCCTCGCACTCTCTAAGAAAAAAGTACTTTTGGAATTTTTAAAAGCATTAAGATAAGTGTGGAACATAAGCTCCGAGACCGTATCCTTTGTATTATTTTTCCACGTAATAATCTCCGTTGCGGAAATCATTTTAGCCTCTGTATCAAGTTTAGCATCTATTTTGTAAGATGCGATTTGCTCAGTTCTGTTCTCCAAAACCAAATCCTGAGCCGAACAAACAATACAGCTCAAACATAAAAGCGAAGAAATTATGATTTTTCTCATATATTTAAAATTGTCTTTTTTTATAATTTAACGGCAATAATGTTAAAATCTTACATAAAAAAGTAAAATTAAAATTATCGTTTATCCCGTGTTGTTTTCAAAAAGTAAAAGTAATACCTTTAAATGAAACTACCAAAATTTTTTTTAGCGAAAATAAATAATAATTTTTTTCACATTTTTTTTTAGAAAAGTAATAATTAAAATTTATCTTTGTGCGGTATTTATAAAAAAAGTGATTTAAGATTATGAATAATATTTTACCGACAACTTTCAACGTTTTGTATGTCTTTGCAGGCATGGTTCTTTTGGAGTTTATCATTTTTTTGATAATGTCAGCCAAAAAGAAATTGAATGTAATAAGAATATTTTTTGCCGTTTTGAGCGGAAACGCTTTCACGACAATTTTAAATCTTTTCGTTCCCGAAGGCAGTTCCACATTCGGGTATCTGACATGGTTTATAATAGCATTTTTGATGGCAATTGCAGCAGAATGGCTGATTTACATTGCTTATTTCAACGATAGGGAAAACCGCCTTTCAAAGACCGGATTTCTCTGGATTTCAATAGTTTGTAACTTAGTTACATTTTCGATTCTTTATCTTTTGAAACAATATTCTCTGCTTTAAGATGACGGAATTGGACATTCAGTTGTTTTTAAGACTTTTGGAGGCTTCTATTTTGGGCGGAATTATCGGCCTTGAAAGGGAGTACAGATCTAAAGTTGCAGGTTTTAGAACGCATTTTTTGGTTGCGCTGGGAAGTGCGCTTTTTATGATTATATCCATATACGGCTTTGACAATGAGAATGTTACGTACGACGCATCAAGAGTTGCCGCACAAATTGTATCGGGAATAGGTTTTATAGGTGCGGGAGCGATAATTTTTCAAAAACACGCTGTAAGAGGTTTAACAACGGCGGCAGGACTTTGGGTAACGGCAGCAATCGGTGTTTGCGCCGGCTCGGGGAAATTTTTTCTTGCCGCAGCCTCAACGGTAATGGTTCTTTTAAGCCTTGAAACTCTGAATTTCGTTTTGTCAAAACTGGGAAAAAAAATTGTATCACTCAGTATTTCAGCACATTCCAAAAACGAAATCAACACCATTTTGCAAAACTTAAAAAATTCAGGTTTTGAAGTTGATACTTATAACATGGAACTCAAACGCAAAAGCGACGGCGATGTATACGTCCTTACAATGGAGGTAAAAGTAAAACGTAAAGAATACGAACAAAAAGTTACCGAATTGTTTGCTAATTTCGACGAAGTTTCAATTGACACTATATAATTATGATAAATTTTAACTATCACACCCCCACAGAAATAGTTTTCGGTCGTGAGACTGAAAACCAAACCGCTGCACTTATAAAAAAATACGGCGGCAAAAATGTTTTAATTCATTACGGTGGCAAAAGTGCACAAAAACTCGGCATAATTGACAAAGTTACGCAACTTTTTTCTAACGAAAACATCAGCTATACCATTTTAGGTGGTGTAGTTCCTAATCCGAGGCTGAAAAAAGTAAAAGAAGGTATACAAATTTGCAAAGAAAAGAACATAGATTTCATACTTGCCATAGGCGGCGGCAGTGTTATCGACTCTGCTAAAGCAATTGCATACGGTCTTGATTATCAAGGCGATGTATGGGATTTGTTTGATAACAAAGGCTCGGCAAAAAGTTGCAGACCCGTAGGAGCGATTTTAACAATTCCGGCAGCGGGCAGTGAGATGAGCGACAGTTGCGTTATCACAAAAGAAGAGGGAAACTTAAAACGCGGTTACAACAACGGGATTTGCCGTTTGAAATTTGCCGTTATGAACCCTGAGTTTACGTATTCACTACTTGAATATCAAACCTCATGCGGTGCAACGGATATAATGATGCACACAATGGAGCGATATTTCAGCCCCGATACCGACATGATTTTGACAGACAGAATCGCCGAGGCATTGATGAAAACTGTAAAAGACAGCGTTTTTGAAGTCTTGAAAAATCCTCAAGATTATAATTCGAGAGCGCAACTGATGTGGGCATCAAGTCTTTCACACAACGATTTAACGGGTTGCGGAATGAAACGCGATTTTGCCACGCACAGACTTGAACACGAACTTTCAGCGGAATACGACGTTGCTCACGGAGCCGGTCTTGCAGCTTTGTGGCCAAGTTGGGCAAGATACGTAATGAATTGCAACATAGCACGTTTCGTACAATTTGCAGTAAATGTTATGGGCGTTGAAAACGATTTTTCAAACCCCGAAAAAACGGCTTTGAAAGGCATAGAGGCGATGGAAAGATTTTATCACGCTATAAAAATGCCTATCAACATTCCAGAACTTTTGGGCAGAAAACTTTCAGAGGAAGAAATATTGAACATGGCTCAAAAATGCAGCCGCAATGACACACTTACGCACGGCTCGTTCAAAGTACTGAAAATGAAAGACATGATTGAAATTTACAAAATGGCGAATATTTAGATATTCGCCAATGTAGAATTTTGAAGAATAGCCGTTGAGCGAGACAACATTCTGATAAATTCTTTTGCTGAATTTTTCAAATATGAATCTTTCAAGGTGTGAATACAACCGTCCATGCCGTTGCCGGGTTCATCGATTCTGACAGCTTTTAAGCCCTGCTCGTTGAGCACCGTACTCTCGCTCAAAACAGTAACGTACTGAGTGTTGCGAACAAAACTGAAAAGCATGTGTACGTTATTGATTTCCACTTTAATACGATAATTATGACCTTTGCCTTCGATAATTCTGTCAAAAGCGTTTCTTGCTTGAAGACCGTACGAGGGCAAAGCCAAATCGTAATCTTCCAACTCGTCAAGCGTTACGGATTTTTTCCCCACAAGAGGATGATATTCGTTTACAATGGCAGCCAAACGGTTGTTGAAAAGCAAATGACTTTCGATGTTATTATAATTTGCTGAAGGTTTGAAAGCCAAAACGAAATCCAATTCATGTTTCAACAATTTTCCGATTAACGTAGACATTGAATCGTAACGGACATTGATTTTAATTTTCGGATATTTTTTCAAGAAATCGACCATCGTCTCGTTAGTAATACCACTGAACGAAAATGTTACGCCGATATTTAATTCGCCTGTCTCCAATCCTTTCAAATCCAAAATCCGCTGTTTGCAAGCCTCGGAATCATTAACTGTTTTTCTGGCAAGAGGCAACAACATTTGCCCTGCCTCGGTGAGAATTACTTGATGACTATTACGCTCAAAAAGCTGTTGATCAAGCTCCTGCTCCAAATGCAAAATCTGCTGCGAAAGAGTACTTTGTGTTATAAAAAGTTCTTTAGCCGCCAATGAAAAATTTAGCGTTTCTGCCGTCCGCAGAAAATATTTTAATTGTCTGAGTTCCATTTTTATTAATTCGCTGCAAAATTAATACTTTCCTCTCTTATAAGCAACTTTTTTTCAGAAAAGAGAAAAAATTTACTATCGGTAAAAACGATAGCACTAATCGTTTTTTTACGATTTTAACAATCGGAACAAATCATAACCAAAGCTTTTTTATAAATTTCAAAACCCGTAAATTTGCAGTGTAAAAAAATTAAAACCCGGGAAGAGGTTGTTCTTCTCAACAAAAATAAAATCATAAAAAAATGGATTATAGTTGGTTTGCAGTTGCATTTGAGTTATTGCTTGCTTTTTTCGGAATTAAATGGTATATTCATCACACCTATAGAAAGAAGTAGTCTAATGTTTACCTTTTGAAAACACCGCGCCCAAGGGGAATTTTTTTTTAACCGGGTTAGCGGTGTTTTTTTATTTTTTTTCGTTTTTTCATAAAAAAAAATTATCTTTGCGGAAAAGTATTTTTCGTAAAAAAATCATGGCAGAAGCGCGTTACATAAACCCATATACTGATTTTGGTTTTAAAAAACTTTTCGGCACGGAACTAAACAAAGACCTGCTGATAAGTTTTCTTAATGCTTTGTTCAGCAAATCCAAGAAAATAGTTTTGGACGAAATTACTGACGTTCAATATCTTAACTCTGAACAATTGGGACGCTCGGAGGCTGACCGCAAGGCTGTTTACGATGTCTATTGTCAGACTGAGAGCGGCGGAAAA
>JAFPYR010000072.1 GCA_017412115.1 Bacteroidales bacterium
CTCTAACGTTTTAATAAACGCCGAAAAATCAACAACGCTAAATTCGCCTGTTACATCAGTTTTGCCATCTTTTAATATCTTTAACTGCAAATCGTTCTCATTCACCGAAACAACAGTAAATTGCATTTTTCCGTTTTTTTTTGGAGATGTTATAGTGTAAATATCTCCAACATTTAAGTCTAACGGTTTTTCGGTGCGTATGATATTTACTTTATCAAGTTCGCAAATATTTATAGTTTTTGACGTTTCTTGTTCGGGAATATACGACCTTATTTTATTACCGTTTAGTTTACTTACTGAAATATAACCATGATTCGTGAAATAAACCGCAGGTAAATTATAAGTACGCTTTTTTGTTTTATATTTTGTAGTTTTCATTTCTTTTTCCTTTTATATAAATAAATTCCGACACCGCCGCCGACGACAACCGCACCGCCGACAAGCCACCAAATCCAAGCGTTTGAACTCGGTTTTGCAACCTTATTTACAAGTTCAGGCGTTAATTGCACGTCTACTCCAAAATATTTCTTCCAAAGTTTCTGCATCTTCTCTCCGCCTGATTTTATCAAATCGTTACCGCTGTTAATTCGGGAGTTGAGCGCGCAAACTCGCAAAAGATTGATGTCATTTTGCCCGTTTTGGCGTTTTATTTCTTCGTTCAAAACTTTTGCGAATTTTTGAAAACGTCCGCTGCCGTTCCAACAAGCGTAGTAAAAATGCAACGCCAAACAATCGTCATTTTCAACTGTTTTGCGATTATCAAACCCCTTGCCTTTCAGGAACATATTGGACAATTTAACAAATTGGTCGTACATAATCTTTGCGGCATAAAGGCGTAACGTTTTTTCATACGGTTCGCCTTTTGCCATAAAATAATGCTTCCACTCCTCTTTGTTTTTGTATTTATCAATCAAAGCCCAAAACTCTTTGCCAATACCGCTAACAAACAATTTTTTGCCGTTTTTCCTATCCATGCCGAACATTGTTTCGCCTGATTCTTTCATGCCCTTCGTATAGTGCCATTCAGGATTATAATATCCGCCTTCAATGTTGTCAATGAGAATGTCGGCATATTTTTGAAATTTTTGCGGCACATTGACATTGATAATAGGAGCAACCGTTACAGCAACTTTTTCCGCTAACGAGGTATCGCCTAATCTAAATCTTTTCATTGTTTTGTGTTTTTACAATCCAAACATCGCATATCAACTATTTCTTTGAAGCCTTAAACGTGAGTTTTTCGTATGAGCCACTTTTCCCAAATGCCTTATATTTGTATTTTTTTGTTCTAAAGCTGCCAAATCCTGCGAGCGTTACACAACAATCTTCTTCGCCTGCAAAAAACTTTACAAATTCACAAAACCTATTTATAACATCTTTTGCTGTGGTTTGACTTATTCCCGTTTTTTGAGCAATATACTTGCTTATATCCGATTTATTGAAATTGTATTTTCCGTTAGGTATTCCTAACAAACGTTTTTGGCTACGTTTTTTGCCTTTTTTTGGTGTATCGAATAAGTCTAAAAAATCATCTTTCATGGTTTTAAAATTTAATTAGTTTGTTTATAACTTTGTTTTACTTCATAATGCCAATATGCAGCGTAAAATAACGCCCAAATGGTTATATCTAAACATTTTAATATCAGCATTATATAGATATTTTTCTCGTTGATAAGCATAAGGCGTAATTTGTGCATTTTGCTTACCAACGAGAAAATTCTATTTCTTCTTCGCCGTTTTCTTTGGTGATTTCTTTCGGGTAGTGCCGGAACTCTTTTTTGTCTTTGTCGCAGTTTTGACTTTTGAAACGGTTTTAGATGTTTTTTTCTTTTGCCCCGTTTTTTTCTTACCTGCTGCTGACGTAGATTTGGTTGCCGACTTGGTTAAAAAGTTGGCTGAAATGTGGAATCTTGGGGTAGTTTTAGCCTTTTTTTTTACCGTTTTTTTAGACGTATTTTTCAACCCTGTCACAGAATATGTACGGGCTTTAGTGGTAACACAGCGGATTGTGCCAACATTAGGTATTGACACACTCACGTTTTCGTTGTTTTTCAACGTTGTTTTAATAACGTCCCAATAGGCATTAACTATTTCTGTTGCTACCTTTTTTGTGTTTTTTGTCTTTTTAGCTACGGCTGCAATAATATCAGCCTTTTTTACATTTTTGTAGCCTTTGGGTGCGGTTGCACCTAACGAATTTGTACTCATCAGTTTAAAAATTAAATTTAACAATTCTTTTTAAACTGCAATACAAAAAAATTGGGAAATACTGCGCTGCAAATATAACGATGTTTTCTCAGAAAACAAAATTATTTCTTCATTTTTTCATTAAAATCAATAACGTTTTTCAGAAATTCCGCGTTTTGAGTTTCCGCGATAGCACGGACATCTTTGTTAAGACAATGACTGTCCCAATACGGCTTTTCCCTGCCAATAAACGTGTGGGACGGATTTACCCGCGGGTCAAGAATAAACAGTTCTCTCAAATCTTCATAACATACGCCGTTTTGTTCCGCTAATTCAAAGAACTGACTGCAAAAACTTACCTTTGTCGCAAGCCAACAGTTTTCCATATACTTCGCCAAACACGCTGTATAAGGCTCGGTAATTCTAAAAATATGCCGTCCGTCATAACAAGTCTGCAATAACTGTTGAACCTTTACACAGTCTTTTCTTAAACCGCCCAAAATCGTAAAATTAAACTCAAAATTGTTGCAATGCGGAGTATTGCCGTAATATTCAGGCGAATAAACAATATGTGGCGTATGACGATATAAAAGACCTATTTTATTAGATAATACAGTGCTTTTTATGACAAATATACCTTCGGGATTGATGTTATCTTTCCACCGATTGAAAACGCCTTCTATTGCGGAAATATCGCAAGGTTTCTCTTTGCTGACATACGGAGTATCAACGCAAACGAAAATAAAATCGTAAGTTTCGTGTTTCCGTTTGTAATTTTCAGGCAGTTTTGACGAATCAATATCGTACAAATCCGGCTCTAATACCGCAATTTCTTTGTGTAAATTCTTGCCGACTACGCCGTAACCGACAATTAAAACGTTTTTATCTTTCATTTTTCTTAGTTTTTTAATAAATTTAAATTGTATTTTTTTAAAACTTCGTTTACCTCTTTTTGAGGCAATCTGTTGTATCGAAAAAAAATCCACACGCAATATGTTGTCGTTCTGTGCATACTGCCTCGCAGTAATTTCTGACACCAATCCTCAAAAGACTTGTAGTAGTAATGATGAAGTTTTACTTTTTCGTTCAAATCGTTTTTTATGATTACGATTTCTTTGTCAGTATTTAAAATAGTCTTGTGAACTAATTGAGTTTTAATATATTGCACTTGCAAACAACACTTCCGATAAAACCATTGCAGAATAACATCATCGTAGAAATTTTCTTTCATGGTTTTACCATTAATCCACGCCTGACCGTTACAACCGTGCGTTATTTCATCGAAATAAAATCCTGCTTTATCCTCATTTTGTTTACAAAGACTAAGTAAATC
>JAFPYR010000073.1 GCA_017412115.1 Bacteroidales bacterium
TAAAAAGCCATTTTAACGGGGTTTTTGTTTGATGTTGCTTGGATTATGGCCATCGAAAAGGCGAAAAATACGCCTGTAATCCTCAAAAACATATTAAAACGCTGATTTTCCGTGTATTATCGTAGTTAGTGCCTTACAACGTGCCGACATTTCGTTATTCCTCGTTTTATTCCTCAAAAGTCGGCTGTTTTATTCCCCAAAAAAAGAGGAATAAATAAGCCGACATTTCGTTTTGTAAATTATTCCTTTTTGCCACTTAACCCCCACTTTCGACCCCTCGAAAAATGCCGTTTTTTGTGTTTTATCGCCTAAAAAAACACTTTTTCACGCTGTTAACACCGTTTTAACGTGTTTTTTTGCGGATGATGTTAATATCAAAAAAACATACTTATCTCTGATTTTCAGCAAGTTAATTAAAAAACCCTAAAACAGTGCCGACATTTGGTTTGCACCATACGCCGCCACCTCACGGCTGGTCGACGACGGCAGACGAGGGGCGGTATTTTTTGAGTTCGATTAGTAGCCGCTCATTGTCGCGTGTTAATGAATCTATTCTATCCAATAATATTGATATGGTGTTGTCAGAAGGCGGCAACGACGACACATCGGACTTCAACATTGAACCCGAGCCTGTAAGCAACCATTCCGGAGAAATATCGCCGTAAATAGTTATAATTTTACCTAAAATCGCGCCTCCAATATCACTTTTTAGCGACTTCCCCTTGAAGTTTTCGTATGAAAAACCCGTTTGGCGGCAAAAATCCGCCTTTGAAATACCCTTATAATCAAGGTATTGTAAAATATTTTGCTTTGTAGGTGAAATTTCTTCCATTTTTATTTGGTGGTAGTTAAAATTATACCTATCTTTGTACCGTTTTCAAAGTTGAAAACAGCGCATAAAAATAGTAATAATTATGGAAAAAACAAAAAGAGAAATAAGATTGCCGTTTGGAGCGTCGCAAAAGTTGGGCGAAGCGTTAAGCGTGAGCCAGCCGACGGCAAGGAAGGCGTTGCGCTTCGAGGAAAACACCGAGAACGCCGACGAACACTCACTCGCCAACAAAATCCGCTATAACGCCGTCAAGCATTTTGGCGGCATCGACACCGGCGCGGCTGACGCTGTGGTCAAGGGCGACATTTGGACTTGGGACTACCCCAACGGCGCAAGGCTCGCCATCAACTTCAAGTCGGGCGCGGTGTCCATCACAACAAATCTTAACATTCGGCATAAATATTGCTGCATTTTTGGGTGTTTCAAAAAAAAACATTTAATTTTTTTTGAAAATGTTTTTGTAGTTAAAAAATTATGTACTAATTTTACAGCAAATAATATTAGGAAAAATTTCAATATGGAACGTATACAAATAGACCCGTTACAGAATGCTCCAAGAATCGATTTTGATCCTGACAACGGTGTTTTGCTTTTTGAAGGAAAATCGCTTATGGAGGATTCAGAAGCTTTTTATTTGCCTTTGGTAAATTGGATTATAGAATATGCCAAAGCTCCGCACAAGGGGACCGTAGTTAATTTCAGATATGATTATTTCAACACAAGCAGTTCTAAATGGCTGATAACCATTACGAAACAATTGAAATTACTTTACGATGCAGACCCTACAACAACAATAAATTGGTATTGGCCGGACGATGACATTTTGGAATACGGCGAGGTAATCCGCGATTTGGTGGATATGCCTATCAACTTGATTGAAATAGAATCGGAAGACGAAGATATTTAAAAAAAAATTTTTTCTTATTCTTCATTAACGGTTTTATTACCATTGAGATATGCTGTGTAAGGTGGTTGTTAGTATTGTTGATTTTAAGGTAAAGTAAACATTACTACATAAACGCTTTGCACTTTTTTTTTGGAGAAAAAAAAGGTTATGAGTACGTTACAGTCTTTTATTGAGTTGCTGAAAAAGGAAAACGAATTGTTGGAAATCGATGAATTTTTCAGCCCGAACTTGAAATATGCGAGTTTGCCGACCGTCAGATGAAACTCTCAGGCGGCGGAAAGGCTGTTTTGTTTAAAAATACGGGTACGCCTTATCCCGTCTTAATCAATTACTTAGGCAGCGACAAGAGAATTTCGCTTGCCTTGAATTGTAAAGATTTAAGCGAAAAATCAGACGAAATTCAATATTTCTTTTCATCACTTACCGCCCCAAAAGATACATTTGCTAAAAAACTGAAAACCTTGCCGCTGCTAAAAGATATTTCAAGCTTTTTTCCTAAACACAAAAGCGGAAAAGGTGCATGTCAAGAAGTTATAGAAAGCGATATAAATATTTTTGAACTTCCCGTCCTCAAATGCTGGCCTTACGACGGCGGAAGATTTATAACTCTGCCCATGGTCAATACCATTGACCCAAAAACAAAAATCCGAAATGTCGGAATGTATAGGGTTCAGCTTTTGGAAAAGAATTTAACGGCTCTACATTGGCACAAACACAAAACCGGCGCAGCACACTTTAATAAATATAAGGAGTTGAACAAAAAAATGCCCGTTGCCGTTGTTTTGGGCGGCGACCCCGTTTACACATACTCCGCAACCGCCCCGCTGCCTGAGGGAATAGACGAATACTTGTTGGCAGGATTTTTGAGAAAAAAACCTGTAAAACTTGTTAAGTGCTTGACACAGCCCGAAATAGAAGTTCCCGAAGATGCAGATTTCGTTATTGAAGGTTATGTAGATCCGAATGAAGATTTGGTTTTGGAAGGTCCGTTCGGCGATCACACGGGATTTTATTCGTTAGCGGATTATTATCCGAAATTCCATATAACGGCAATAACGCACAAAAAAAATGCGGTTTATCCCGCAACAATAGTCGGAGTGCCACCGATGGAGGACGCATATATAGGCAAGGCAACAGAAAAAATTTTCAGTTTCCCGATAAAAATGGCTTTCGTGCCGGAAATGAAAGAACTACACATGCCCGCTTCTGGTGTTGAACACAATATCGCATTAGTAAAAATAAAAAATCTTTACGATGGTAATGCGATGAAAGTAAAAAATTCGCTCTGGGGTGCGGGTCAAATGATGTTCAACAAAATCTTAGCCGTTTATGACGGAGAAGAAGATTTGACTGATTACAAGAATTTTTTGAGGGATGCGATGAAAAATTTTTCGCCCTCAGAGGATGTTTACATCGAAAAAAACGGCGTTTCGGACGTTTTGGACCATGCCGGGAGAAAATTTGCTTCAGGCGGAAAAATCTGTTTGGATTTTACAAAAAAGAAAAACACCGACGCTCAAAAATACGTTTTTGGGAAAGAACTCGAAAATACCATAATGCAAAAATATCCTTCAATAACAAAAATTAACTATAATGCGTTAGGGTCGGATATTCCCATTGTGTTTATATTACTGAAAAATAAAAAGTTATCTCCGGTAAAAAAAATATCGGAAGATTTAGTTAAAAATTATAAAATTCCGACAAAAATTCTTATTTTTGCGGACGATGGAATCCCTGCGGAAGATTTCAACCTTTTGACATGGTATGCCTCCGGAAACATTGACCCGTATACCGATTGCGAGGTTTTGGACAACGAACTTTCTGGTGTTTTGTGCGTTGATTCAACTGCCAAAACCCTTGAAGATGACAATTTTAGAAGGCAATGGCCGGAAGTAGTAATGTCAGAGGATGAAACAATTGAAAAAGTTAATAATAAAAATACTGTGAAAAATAATGAAAAATTATTAACTTCGCCATCAATTAAATTAAAAAATTTGCGTTATAATAAAGGAGCAGTTAAATTTTTTAATTCAGCGGGATAATTTTTTTTCAACTAATATATAAAAAAAGAGTATAAACCATAAAAACGAAAATAAAGATGATTAAAAATTTATTATTGACAGGTCTTATATCCTTGTTTGCTTTTCAGGGCTTTGCGCAGGAAAAGCCGGAGATGGTATCAATAAACGGTGGTTCTTTTTGGATGGGCAACGATTACACTTTCAATACTTACGGCGCATCTGACGAGGCTCCGGAGCACAAAGTTGATATCGCAAGTTTCAAAATGAGCAAAACGGAAGTTACATTTGAACTTTTTGACCGTTTTTGCGATGCAACAGGTTATGCAAAACCTAACGACGGTAACAAAGGCCGCGGAAAATTACCCGTTTACAATGTTAGTTGGGAGGCCGCAATCATGTTTTGCAATTGGCTCTCTAAAACAGAACATTTGGACAGGTATTACGAAATCAAACGTGATAGTACAACATTTTCGGTAACTATCAACGAAAATTCCAAAGGTTACAGACTTCCTACCGAGGCTGAATGGGAATACGCAGCAAGAGGCGGTGCTAATGCTGAAACATTCTCTTACGCAGGCAGCAACAAACCTGAGGATGTAGCATGGTTCAAAGACAATTCTAAAGGCACTCCACATGAAGTGGCTACAAAACAGCCGAATCAGTTAGGCCTTTATGATATGTCAGGTAACGCTTGGGAATGGTGTTATGACCGCTACGACAAAAACTATTACAAAAATTCTCCCGAATCGAACCCGAGAGGTCCTGAAAAAGGTACAGACAGAGTATTCAGAGGCGGCGGTTGGACTTCTAACGCTGACGATATGCGTATGACCTCACGCCATTCTTTCTCTCAAAACAAAGAATACGGTATGATCGGTATACGTTTAGCTCAGAATATGTAATTATTCACTTAGAATTTTTGAAAAAACATTTTTTTTAAAAGAAAAAGCCGTTTCCTTTCCAGAAACGGCTTTTTTTTATTGCAATATTTTTTCGTTAAAAAACAAAGTAAAATACACAAAAAGTACCGTCTAAACATAATAAAAAAATTAAAGCATTACTTTAAGTGAAAAAAAGTTGTAAAAAAATCAAAAAAACTTGTTAAAAAATTTGGAAGATATAATTTTTCATTTTACATTTGCGACACTTTATTTTAAGAAAAACCGAGGCAAAGACCTCCAACAATTTTAAAAATTTAAGAAAATGAGAGTCATTATTAGAAAAAAACTTGCGCATTTAAGTAATGCAGCAGTAGTAGAATTCCTACAGCAAGTAATCGATGCTATGCAAATACTCGATTCTGAATCGTTCATGCAAAATTTAGTGTTTAACTTCAAAAAAGCGGTCAATAATTTTCAGTTGGCTTTTTGCTTGGAATCGACGGTCTCTTACACCGCGGAAGTTCAAAAATGTGCCAATTTAGCACTAAGAAATTACGTAATTTTCCGCGAGATTGTATCGGAAAACGTAAATTCTGCCGGTACGGAAAAAAACGAAACCGCAAAACAAGTCTTTGAGGCTATCAACGAAAACTCTTTCTCGCTAAAAGATTCGTACAGAGTTAAATTTTCAAAACTACATTCGTTAGTTGATTTCATTGAGGAGATGAATCCTGACAAATTATTGATTATCAATGCACAAGCCGAGTATCAATTAATTAAGGAATCCTTAGAGGCTTTTGATGATGCGGTTATAAAACGAAACGCTTACAGGCTGAAACGAAAAGCAAGAATCATGACTTCAAGAATAGGAGTTTTCAAAATTTACAATGCACTTCTAAACTTTATAGAAGCGCAATACGTAGTCGGAAATTTCAAACCGTATCAGATGTTTGTCAGCAAATTAAACGAGATAATAACGGCATTGCCGATTAAATCATATTCAAAAGTTTTAACTCTAAAAAAAACTGCCTAACGGCAGTTTTTTTTGTTTTTTTTTAAAATCTATATCCTAAATTCACAGAAACATTGTCAGGATAAGTCTTATCAACACTACCATAACTATGTTTTGATTTATCCTTAATACCATGTTCGTAACCAATTCCAAGATAGTATTTATCAAAGAATTTTTAAGCACTATCCGTTCGCACAGAACAAAACTAAAAACAAAATTAATATAAAAAAAACCTGCAAAAATTATCAAAAATTCTTGCAGGTGTATATTACTTTCAAGTAAAAAAAACTATTTTGCCGCTACCTTTGCCCAAGTATCTTTGAGCGTTACGGTACGATTGAAAATCAAATGCTCTGGTGTGCTCTCTGGGTCAATGTTGAAATATCCCATTCTTATAAACTGTAAATAACTAAACGAGGGAAGTGTTGCCACATATTTTTCTATGTAACAATTCTTTAACACTTTCAAAGAATCCGGATTTATCATCTGTTTCATTGCCTCTAACGGCTCGCAAGACTGCTCTTTCTGAATCCTTGCCATTTCGTCTCTCGGATTTTCAACCTTCCACAAACGGTCGTAAAGACGAACTTCGGCTTTCAAAGCGTGTGCGCAACTTACCCAATGCAAAGTTTTACCCTTGATTTTTCTGTCTGCACCCTCTGAACCGCTGCGGCTGTTCGGGTCGTATTCAGCGTAAACTTCTATGATATTGCCATCAGCATCTTTTTTGCAGAAATTCTCCTCAGGACACTTTATAATATAAGCATTTTTCAAACGAACCTCTTTGCCCGGACCAAGACGGAAGAATTTTTTAGGTGCATCTTCCATAAAATCGTCTCTTTCAATCCAAATTTCACGGCTAAACTCTATCGTATGTGTGCCGCTGTTTTCGTCTTCGGGATTATCAGTTGCGGTCATCTCCTCTACTTGTCCCTCAGGATAATTAGTGATGACAAGTTTTATCGGATCAAGCACGCATGAAACTCTAGTTGCACGGGTGTTAAGGTCTTCGCGGACTGAACTTTCCATAAGTTCAAACTCGTTTAAAGCATCGTATGTCGTATAACCGATTCTGTCAATGAATTTCAAAATAGATTCAGGACTGTAACCTCTGCGGCGGAAACCGCAAATCGTGGGCATACGCGGGTCGTCCCAACCGCTAACCAAACCTTCTTTGACCAAAATCAAAAGGTTACGCTTACTCATTAAAGTATAACTTAAATTGAGTTTATTGAACTCGGTCTGTCTCGGACGGTTATCGTCCAAATTGTCAGCCTCGCCCCTAACCTCTTTCAACCAGTCGATAAACAAGTCGTAAAGCGGACGATGAACCACAAACTCCAACGTACAAAGCGAATGTGTTACGCCTTCAAAATAGTCGCTCTGTCCGTGCGCAAAATCGTACATCGGATAAGCGTTCCATTTGTTGCCGGTTCTGAGATGCGGAATGTTTAAAACTCTATAAATTATCGGGTCACGGAAGTGCATATTCGGGTTTGCCATGTCAATTTTAGCACGCAAAACCATAGTTCCGGGCGTTACCGTGCCGGAGTTCATCTTTTCAAACAACGCCAAAGATTCTTCAACGGGACGGTTTCTAAAAGGACTTTCTTTTCCGGGCTGAGTCGGAGAGCCTTTCTGTTCAGCAATTTGCTCTGACGACTGCTCATCAACGTAAGCCTTACCGCGTTTTATAAGTTCAACAGCAAAATCCCAAAGTTGCTGAAAATAATCCGAAGCATAATAAATATTTCCCCACTTAAAACCGAGCCATTCAATGTCGCGTTTTATGGTTTCCATATATTCGGTGTCCTCTTTGACAGGATTTGTGTCGTCAAAACGAAGATTACAAACGCCGTTGTACTTTTTAGCGATTCCGAAATCCAACGCAATGGCTTTTGCGTGTCCTATATGCAAGTATCCGTTAGGCTCAGGAGGGAAACGGGTTTGAACACGTTTACCGTTTTTACCTTCTTCAAGATTTTTTTCAACTAATTGTTCAATGAAATTTTTGCTATCTTCCATGATTGTCTTTTTTACTTTTTTTAAAACGCACAAATATATGAAAACTAATTCATTTTACTAAATTTGCAATAAAAATTTTTTATTAAGATTTTTTCGTTAAAGGTTCAAAATTTCTTCTTTGGTTAAGCCAGTAACTAAGACCACATAATCAATGGCATCGCCGTGTTGTTTCATAGCGCGGGCAATAGAGACGGCTTTTTGTTTTTCTCCTTTTTCTATGCCGATTTTTTCACCTTTTTCCATACCTTCCGCCAATCCTTCTTCACGACCTTCTTCTCGCCCCTCCGCACGTTCCCTCTCCATTGCTGACTTTTCTGTGCTGATATTAAGCCAATACTGATTGTATGCCAACAATTCGCCCGGAGTAAACGCTGAACGTCTTAACAATTCCAAAGCCTCAGAAGTTTCTGCGTTTGCTAAAAGTTCGGGGTCGGCATCGTCGGTGTTTTCGTCTATTTCAGTTAAAAATCTTAACCACAAATCGTGCATTTTTTTCTCAGCGCGGTTTTGAGGCGTGTAATTCGGTAAAACTATAAAAACCATCGACAAATCAGTATGTTTGTCGGCAGTGTGATTTTTGTTTGTTAAATAATATTCTTGAATATACTCTTTGCCATATTCGGGAAACGCTTTTATGTCGTTGACAAGGCACAAAGCGTAAACATCTTTCAATTCGCCAAAACTTTTACCTTTTTCCAACTGCTTTGCGTACATTGAAGCGGCATTGAACAAAGTTCTTGAAAAAAATTCTGTGTTCCAATACGACTGCATTTCTACAATAAAATGTCTGCCGTGATTGTCGGTACAATACACATCAACAATAGAATATTTTTTGCCAGGATTTTCAGGAATGTTTTCCGGCGAAAGATATTCCACTGTTTTTATTTCCATGCCCTCAGGCAACGGCAACAATGCGTTCAAAAGGCTTAAAACAAGGTTCAGATGCTCTCCAAACACTTTTTTGAAGGTCAAATCCGCCTTCGGGTCAAGGTATTTTGACATAATTTTTTCCAAATTAAAAAGTTTCTGCGCAAAAATAATGTTTTTTTATTCAATATGGTTAGAGCAGAAAAAACAAAAATTACATAAAAAAATTACAATTTTGAGATTTCCTCAGCTAAAAGACCGGTGTTTTCTGCAATAACGTTGATGTCAATACCGGCTTTTTTTAAGTTACGAGCAATCTCAACTGCTTTGGACTTTTCGCCTTCCACACGGCCTTCTGCTATGCCTTCCGCACGGCCTTCTGCACGGCCTTTTTTTAACCCCGCATCATATTTCCCCGATGCAAGAGTTTTTGCAGTGCTGATTGCATCCCAATAACGATCGTAACCCAAAATTTCCTCTTGTGTTAAATACGTACAAATATCTAACGCTTTAGAAATTTCAGCGTTTTCAAGTAAATCTTTATCTACATCAACGGTGTGTTCGTCAATCTCAGTTAAAAATTTTAACCACAAAACTTGCATTTTCTTTTCAGAAAAGTTTTTAGGCTGAAATTTCGGTAACTCAAAGAAAAA
>JAFPYR010000011.1 GCA_017412115.1 Bacteroidales bacterium
AGCAGTTCCGTCAGGTGCATCTACCGGCGAAAACGAAGCCCTCGAACTCAGAGACAAAGAAAACAAAGGCCGTTATCTCGGTAAAGGCGTTTTGAAAGCAGTTGAAAACGTTAACACTATCATCGCTCCGGCTTTGCAAGGTGATTGTGTATTCGATCAGAGAGCATTAGACTATAAAATGCTTGCTCTTGACGGCACAAAAACCAAATCTAAACTCGGTGCTAACGCTATTCTCGGCGTATCACTCGCAGCAGCAAAAGCAGCAGCAAACGCTTTGAACATTCCTTTGTATCGTTACATCGGCGGTTGCAACTCTTACACATTGCCGCTTCCTATGATGAACATCATCAACGGCGGTGCTCACTCTGACGCTCCTATCGCATTCCAAGAGTTCATGATCGGACCCGTTGGTGCAAAGAACATCAAAGAAGCCGTTAGAATGGGTGCTGAGGTTTTCCACAACCTTGCAAAACTCTTGAAAGAACGCGGACTTTCTACAGCAGTAGGTGATGAAGGCGGTTTCGCTCCGGCTCTTGACGGTATTGAAGACGCTCTTTCTATCATCGTTAAAGCAATCGAAAAAGCAGGTTACAAACCGGGCGAACAAGTTCGTATCGCTATGGACTGCGCTGCTTCTGAATTTGCTACAAAGAAAGAAGACGGTAAATACTATTATAACTACAAACAACTCACCAACGGTGCTAAGAAAGACCCGAACGGCAAAGAATATGACGTTGACGGTCAAATCGCATTCTTGAAATCACTCGTTGACAAATATCCGATTTACTCAATCGAAGACGGTCTCGATGAGAACGACTGGGAAGGTTGGGCAAAACTTACAGCAGAACTCGGCGACAGAGTTCAACTCGTAGGCGACGACTTGTTTGTAACTAACACTGAATTCTTAAGAAAAGGTATCACCAACAAAGTTGCTAACTCAATCCTTATCAAAGTTAACCAAATCGGTTCTTTGACTGAGACTTTGGAAGCAATCGAATTGGCTCACAGACACGGCTATACAACAGTAACTTCACACCGTTCAGGCGAAACAGAAGATACTACTATCGCCGACATCGCTGTTGCAACAAATTCAGGTCAAATCAAGACTGGTTCTATGTCAAGAACAGACCGTATGGCAAAATACAACCAATTAATCAGAATCGAAGAAGAATTGGGCGATTCAGCACAATACAAATTCGAAAAATTAACTGGTTTCAAATTGTAGTATTCCTAACGCACCTTACTTTTAAGGCTGTATCCTTTCTTTTGAAAAAAAGAAAAGGTACAGCCTTTTTTTTCATTTAAACAGATTTAACGGCTTTTGCTAATTGATCGGCACAAGAAGTAGGTTTTCCTCCGCAAGTATTTCCGATAAGAATTTCATAAATTTTATCGGCACTCATGCCGTTAACAAGTTTTGAGATAGCCATAAGATTACCCGGACAACCGCCGAAAAATCTTACGTTTGTTACAATTCCGTTTTCATCCTTATCGAAAACGATTGTCTTGGAACAAGTTCCTTTCGTTGTGTAAGAGTACTGCATTTGTTTTTTATAATTTTATTGTTCAACACATTAATTTTGCAACAAAGATAATTGTTTTTTGGCTTACTTATATTTTTTTTTTACTTTTGCAGCATTATTTAAGTAAAAAAAATCATGTTTTACGACGAAATACAAAAAATATCTTGGGAAGAAACAACTGAGAAAATTTACAAAAAAACAGCTGACGATGTACGCCGTGCTTTAAGAAAAGAACGTTGCGATGTTGAAGATTTTATGGCGATGATTTCACCCGCCGGAGAACCTTTTTTGGAACAAATGGCTTTTTTGTCAAGAAAATATACGTTGGAAAGATTCGGAAAAACGATTTCAATGTTCATTCCACTCTATATAACTAATTCTTGCACAAACTCTTGCATTTATTGCGGTTTCCATATTCAAAACAAAATGCCGAGAACGATTCTCACCGAAAAACAGATTGAAGACGAATACAAAGCAATCAAAAAAATTGCTCCGTTTGAAAACATTCTGCTTGTTACGGGCGAAAATCCAGCAAAAGCCGATGCAAAATACATAGCCCGTGCTTTGGACATTGCAAAACCTTATTTTTCAAACCTTAAAATCGAGGTAATGCCCTTATCCGTAGAGGATTACACGATGTTAACACACCACGGAATGAACGGCGTAATTTGTTTTCAAGAAACTTATAACGAAAAGAATTACAACATCTATCACCCCCACGGCATGAAATCGAAATATGATTGGAGAATCAACGGTTTTGACCGTATGGGAATGGCAGGAGTTCATTCAATCGGAATGGGCGTTTTAATCGGTTTGGAAAAAGAATTCCGCACCGACATAACGATGATGGCTTATCATCTCAGATATTTGGAAAAACATTATTGGAAGACTAAATATTCGGTTAATTTTCCGAGAATGCGCCCCGCTGAAAACGAAGGTTTTCAACCCAATGTCATAATGAGCGACAAACAATTGGCACAAGTTACTTTTGCCATGAGGATTTTTGACCATGACGTTGATATTTCGTATTCAACAAGAGAACCCGCCAAAATCCGCGATAATATGGCAACTCTCGGCGTTACGACCATGAGCGCACAGTCAAAAACGAATCCTGGCGGTTATTACACTTATCCTCAAGCACTTGACCAATTCACAGTCAATGACGAGAGAACGGCTCAGGAAATAATTTCAAGTCTAAAAAGTCTCGGACGCGAACCCGTTTGGAAAGATTGGGACGCAAGTTTCGACCACGTAAAAATGGCAGGATGAAAATAATCTATATCACGCTTCCCGATTTTTTTCAAGGGGAAGCGTTTTTGATTAATAAGTTTTTCTCTCAAGGCTTGGAGATTTTGCATTTGCGCAAACCATCAGCACAAAAGCCTGATTATGAAAAACTTATAAATCAAATCAACAGAGAATATTACAACCGCATTGTTCTTCACGATTATTTTTCGTTAGCGTTAGAATACGGTTTAAGAGGAGTGCATTTGAACGGACGCAACCCTCAAGTGCCAAAAAACTTTTCGGGAACGGTTTCCAAATCATTACATTCGATTCAAGAGGTTGTTAACGAAAAAAATAATTTTGACTATGTAAGTTTAAGCCCGATTTTTGACAGTATTTCCAAAGAGGGATATAATTCCAAATTCAGTTTAGAAGAACTAAAAAAACTGAAAAATCAAGGGATTATTGACGAAAAAGTTTTTGCTTTGGGCGGTGTTACATTTGAAAAACTTCCAATCATAAAGAATTTAGGATTTGGCGGCGCAATGCTTTTAGGCGCAGCATGGAAATCCGAAGATTTTTTTTAAAGCATTAGAGCCCCAAAAAGTTTTGGAGTTCTGATATTATTTGTTATTTTTTTTTACCTTGCGCAACTTTAGTAAAACCAATATATATTTTGGTCAGTTCAAACCAAAATTACTCAGTTTCAATACAATCAACTTTTAGGCGTTTCCTAAAAGTATCAAATCAAACCAACCAAAACCAAAATTTTTGGGTACGTTTTCGGGTTCAACCCCGAAGTACTATTTGTTTCAACTTGACACTGCAAAATTATAACAAATTAGGCTAACCACCAATTTTTTAAGTACTTTTTGTGTTAAAAATTGTTAATTTTAAACCAACTTATTGATTTTTAGTGTTTTACATTTTATTAATCTATGTGTATATTATATATATAAGTGTTTCGTAAAATTTTAATTAACTTGCTGATTTATAAGTCATTATCAAATTTTTGCATTTCTGACTTCTTAGTTTCGTCTACAATAGCAATATAAGGTTTTAAAGTGTCCAAATTGCGGTGTCCCGTCCATCTGATTATAATAAGCGGTGCAATTCCCTTTCTCAAACACTCTACCACAAAAGTCCTGCGGGCGGAGTGCGAAGATAGAATTTCGTATTTTTTCTTTTTCTCCTCTACCCTGACCCCTCTCTTATAATAAGTAAGCGTAATTTCATTATCAAAACCACAATCCTTAAAGATTTTATGCAGCATATTATTATAGTGTTTTAAACAAATAGGCGGAAATAGATTCTGAAACAAAGGGTTAATATTCAAATACTTATCTATTATTTCTTTTGCGTATCGGTTCAGGTCTACTGATACCTTTGTACCCGTTTTTTTGGTTATAAATTCTATGTTTTGAGGGTTTATGTCAGACTTTTTTAGCCGTGTAAGGTCTGAATACCGCAGCCCCGTAAAGCAAGCAAAAACAAACATATCCCTCGCTAACACTTCCGTATCACTATCAAAACTCTTTCTTTCATACAAACGCTTTAATTCTGAGTGTGTTAAGTAACTTTGTGTGTCGCCTTTGATAACCTTAACAACTGAATGTTGTTCAATGTCAATATTTATATAATGCTTTGATTTTAAGTAATTTAGAAACGTTTTGAGCATTGACAAAATATGTCTGATTGTCGTGTGTTTCAGGTTCTTTTTCTCCAAAAAATCTTTAAAAATGTTCAAAAAATCGGGTTTTATATCGCTGATTGTCAGCGTTTTATCAAAAATTTCAAGATTTCTTTTAACGTTGTTGTAATTCGTTACGCAATTCAATGTTAATTGTTTTTCTTTTTCCTGATGTTTCAAAAACTCATCAAAAAGCGGAAAAACACTCTGATTGTTTACAGAACTTTTATTTCTTATAGCCTTGTTAAAAGTAGTTCGGAGTTCGTCAGGCAGCGGAAAACGGTTTTCGAGGTGGCACTTAATAAAGTAATTATCAATTACTTCAATCATTTTCGACAACTGAAAATTTATCTCCATTGCTGTCTGACGGTTGGCGTTCATCGTGTTGTTTTTTGCCTTTCCGTTCTTAAAATTTTTTTCTTCATACGACAGCCCTGTTGCTAAATCCACTCTGTAAGAATTAAAACTGACCCTTAACCGTATAGGTTTCAAGTCGTTAGCGGACTTAGCAAAGGCGACTTTTACAGAATGTTTCATAAATTATTTGTTTTTTCGGTTTGATTGTGTACCTTTGCAAATGAAAAACTATTTGTATTTTGTAATACATTGATTTTTTATTTGTTTTAACAATACTTAATCCCCTCTGTTGTGAAACACGGGGGATTTTTTATTCGTAGAAAAATCTTTTTTTCTCTATTTCTTTGAACAAATCAGAGTTCCGAACCATATCCAATACTTCTGTTATGTGTTCAGGTTTCATTTCGTCAATTATCGTTACTGAATTATCCTTTAAACCTGCTATAATCTCCGTTTTATTCAATTTTAATACTTTGTTTGCGCACAAAAAAGAATCATACCGCAGAAAACTATAATCCGACTTGCGCATCGGATATTGAACCGCCATTTGTGCGGGTTTGTCATACAAAAAACTATTTATGTTGGAGTTTATAAAGAAAAATCCAACAACACAATCTTCTGTAACACCGATTATTACAAAAAATTTTCCGTGTCCTATATCTACAAAATTATCTGAATGTAATATTTGACCTCGTTTTATTACATCATCATATATTTGTGCAGGTAATTCCATTAAATTGTGTTGAGTTTAAATGTTGGTTTTGCGGTGGCGTATTCGATATAAGCCTCTGAATCGCCAATTTCTCTTAATATATCTTTTTCGGAAATACGTCTGCCCATTTGAGTATTATTCCACGCAAAATCGTGCGACATTTGCGTTATTTCGCCGAAAGATTTATCCTTACACTTCATTATTGCACTATCAAGGCATTTTCTATCACTTACCGATAAATAATCAGTATTACATTGCTTTTTTGCGTTAATGACGTATTTGTTTTTAATTTCAAGAAAATCAGACACGTCAGGCTGAATACAATTAGAAAAATAACTCTCTCCCCTCAAAGCCTTAAATATATCGTCAATTTTTGACGGAACGGGACCGTATGGCATTTTTATATAATCGTCCCCTGTTATTGTCCGTCCGTATTGGGACAAGTGATTTTGGTCAGCAAAATAAAGTATTTTACTGATTTTGTGCATATCGGTAACATAACCTTTCAGATTATTAACGATATATACTATTGCTTGTATGGAAACGTCCTTATCAAACATAATCTTTAAATTTTCTGCAAAATTAATAAAAAAAATATCAATTCAGCACAATTTAGCACAATTTTTTTGTTTCATAGCGCAATTATTTCATATTTTTCACTTTGCAGCCTATCAGGGTCTTTTATCAAAAAGTACCAATAAGCCACCAAAAAAATTATGAATACAATAGAAAATGTTACACACATAAATATCTGTAACATAGCATTTTCAAATAATATGCACGAGAAACTTAGCCCAACGCCCAATATCCCCAAAACCCAAATAAGCGGTGTTAAAACATTCTTTTTATTACCGCTCATTTTTAAGTTATGCTCACTGACTATTTTTATAATTTCTTCCATTTTCATAATACCGCAAAGGTACACATTATTTTTTATCTTTCAACATTTCCACCAACATTCTTATAGTTTTATCTTTTTCTAAGATAGATTCTCTATATAAAGCAATCATTTTTTCTAATTGCTTGCTCACGCTATCATTATTTATATTATTTTCGCAAAAATCCCCTGAATTATTTATAGTGTTCGCTGTCGGCGGCTGCACAAACATTTCCCCCTCGCCTGTTTTAAGCCAAACGATACTAATTCCAAACACCTCTTGTAATTTTTCCAATAATTTTCTACTGATTTTCTTACTTCCCCCTAACATTCCTGAGAAATATGTTTGCTCAATTCCCAATTTTAGGGCAATATCTTTTCTATCCGATATATTATATTTATCAGACACAACATTTATCACTTGGTTAAGCCGTTCTCTTTCAGTCATTTGTGAAATTTTTAGAAAAAAAGTATAAAAAAACACGGAAAAAATTTGGAATATTCAAATAAAATTCCAAACTTTGCACCGTCAATTCAAACCAAATTCAACAAGAATTAAGCCAAAACAGATTATTCTTGTTTAATTGGGTACAAAAATAAAAACAAAAAATGAAATTAACAAAAAAATATTGGAAAATAAGTAGAAAATGAACGAAATAGAAAAGATAATAGCAGAAAAAGTTACCGCCGCAATACAAAAGGCGGTCAAAGAGAGCCAACGTGCTGAATATATAATCGGCATAAAGGCTATCTCGGAAAAACTTGGAGTTAGCCGAAATACATTTTTGGCAAATTTCCAACACGGCTTATATGGTAAAGCCGTAAGAAAGGTATCAAAACAGTATTGTTAGGAGAATTACGCTTTTTGCTAAACGATTTTAGTTCGATTAAAAACGAAGTAGATAATGCAATGAATTGTATTAGAAAAGACATTCATTATTTAGAAAACTTTAAAAAATGGAAAAATTTAAAGAAATACAAATAATTTGCAAATATGTACAACGAAAGGCTGATGGTCTTTTGTGTATGAAAGGCGAAAATTTCGGTGCAAGATGTTGCACTGAAAATTGCCCAATAATTAAGAAAATAATGAAATGATTATTATAAACTTGGGTGTGTCTTGGTGTATATTCACTGATTTACACCTATAAACACGGGACAAAATGACAATAGAAATTGAAGAAAAAATTAAAGACTTGATAATTTTTTATCAAGGTCTAACTGTTAAGCAATTAACAGAACTTTTACTGCTTAAAAAAATCAAAATGAGGCAAAACACGGCTTGAAGAAAAAGATAGAACCGAAAAACACATTTTTGCTATTTTGCGGTGTATAAGTCAAAAAAAATAACCTCCAAACGGTTAATTTTCGTTCAAAGGCTATTAGTTGATAGAGTTAAGATCCGATACAAAATTATAAAACTTTTATTAACAAGCCAAATAAATGAACGGAAATTATATTTATGATTTGGAAGGTATATTGACACCTCAAAGGTTGTTAAAATGCGAATTAGCATACTTCTACGGCAAAACCCCTCGCCATTTTCGTCGAGAACTCGAAAATGTATTATGCGTAAAGCCCGGAAGATATTATACTAAATCAGAGGTTGCAAAAATAATGCAAACCTTTGACATTATAAGCCGTGAGGATGTTGAGGCAGCGCAGCCACGGATTAAAGCGTATCTCGCTGATGAGCGGGAACGCAATAAAAATAGGTATTTAAAACATAAAATTTATTAAAAAAATGACAAAAATTAAAACAATCAACGATTTTTTGAAAGAAAAATCAAAACAAAATACCGATTTTACGGTATATTTTGATTTGGTAAACGGAGACACAATTTCCGCTGACCAAAAAGATGTTCTTTTCGGTGAGGAAGAAAGTGTAAAATTATTGAACACTGAAACATCCGAGTTCTTCTTCTTGGAATATATTTTATTCCAAGAAAACATAGTCGGCGTATATACATCTTTGGATTTCCAAGAGTTTGATGAAGATTCAGACGAAGACGAAGACGAGGACGAAGATGAAGAAGATTCTGATGAAATCGAATTTGATTAATTAAAAAAAGCGGTGCATTTCGCACCGCTTGTTTTAAAATTCATATATCAAACGTCCCTCACAATATAATTTGCCGTCCGTTGTGTCATAATTGCCGATTGCACGGTTAATTGCCTGATTATCATTGTCCGCATAGAAAACAAAATCATTCAGCGGAGTTACAAGCGTGTATTTTTTATTGTAAATCTGCCTCATTTCTTTATCGTTTTTATAAGTGAATCAAATTCTGTTTCCTGAACATTCA
>JAFPYR010000074.1 GCA_017412115.1 Bacteroidales bacterium
ATTATTTATATATATTATTATATTATTAATTATATTATATATAGGAATATAATATACGAGTGAAATTTCCAAATTTTTTTTCTTAAAAAAACTTAAATCAAAAATCGCATTTTTTACGTCGGCAAATCAGTCTTTTTCGACAATCTTGGCACAAACTTTGGATATTATCAATAAATCATATATTTTTGCATCGAGTAAGAGATTACTGAAACAGAAACCACAAAAAAAGTGAGTTTGTAAGGCATTGTAAATCAATAATTAGCAAATATTTACAAAAAAAGTTGCAAAAAAAATGCAAAATATTTTGGCTAATATAGAAATTCTTTGTAATTTTACAGTGCTTAAAAACTCAAAGATTGAATAAGAAGATAACGATTGTACGTTATTCCCCCTATGCCTTGTCTGTAATGGATTTGGCGCGGTTTCTTTGAGCCGTTAAGCAATAGGTAGGGAATGACGTTTTTTATTGGTTTTAATATGCTTAAAGATTCAAAGACCAACATCGCCGCCACTAACAAGCGCATTACCTCTCACACAGAGGTACAAAAGACGTTTTCGTTCCACACAGGCAGGGACAACGACGGCGACATCTATCTGACTAAAATGTCAGGCGAGACAATCAAGCACGGCAACCGCACCTATACAGAGCGTTACCGCCTCAACGTGCAACAGGACACGATGCAAGGCATTATGTCTATTTGTCTGTATCTCACGCAGCACGAACTCAATGTGTTGCAGAAACTCATCACCAACATTCAGAAGTAGGAGGGCATTATGGAAGATTTTCAGATTTTCGAGAATGCCCAATTCGGCTCAATCCGCACCGCTGGAACAAGCGATAAACCACTATTCTGTTTGTCAGACATTTGCAAGATATTGGGTATTCGTGCCGCAGATGCTAAGAAACGACTCAGGCAAGATGGGGTAGATTCAATCTACACCCCTACTCAGAACCAATACGGAGCAATAGTCAAGCAACCATTGTTGTTTATTTCCGAACAGAATCTCTACAAGGTGATAATGCGTAGTGACAAGCCACGTGCCGAAGCGTTCCAAGATTGGGTGTGTGGCGAGGTCTTGCCGACAATCCGCAAACACGGAGCGTATATGTCGCCGCAGACAATCGAGCGCACCTTGTCTGACCCCGACTTCATCATCGGACTCGCCACCAAACTCAAAGAGGAACAGGCTGCACGTATTAAGGCAGAGAGCGAACGAAACCTCGCATTGCAAGAAAAGGAGCAAATGGAGGACGAACTTCAAGAACTCGCAACGTACAGCGACTTGCAAGAGTTTGAAATCCAACAGCGCGACGCAAAGATTATGGAGGATGAGCCAAAAGTACGTTTCGTAGACGTACTTTCTACATCGCAAGATTTGATACTCGTATCTGACTTTGCAAAGATACTCGCACAGAAAGGCATCAGCATTGGCGGCAATCGTCTTTTCGATTGGCTGAGGAAAAACGGCTACCTTTGCCGCAAAGTCGGATTCCCAAATGCACCCACACAGCGGAGCATTGACGGCGGCTGGTTCAAGGTCGTTCAGCGTCCTTTCGTAACAAAGAACAATGAGGTGAAGATTACCTACACTCCGAAACTCACAGTGAAAGGTCAAGTCTATTTTGCCGACAAACTTAGCAAGGAGTTTGCCGAGCAACCTCAATCTGCTTAACAAGCAATATTGCACTGGAACAGAAATTGGCGGCGGAAAACATCGCAATCCGTCGCCTTTTTTCTTTAAAAATGGCTGTCATAGTATATAACAGTAGGAAACTTTACAAATTTCTATAAAAAAATATCGAAAATTGGATTTTAGCGAATTTCAGCCGCCACCCTTATACTTATATCATTCAAAAAAAATATCGTCGCTAAAATCGAATATTTTGAGATACGATTCCTTTCAGTTAATAAAAGTTAAAACAAGTATTTAAAACAAGATATTTTTGATAAAATATTTGGATATATAAATAAAACTTAGTATCTTTACATTATCAAAATAAAACATAATACTAACATTAAAAATCAGGAGGACAGAAAAATGGAAATCAAAGTAACAGACATTGAAAACAACGAAAAGTTGGCAGTAACAGTAGAGAACCGCAACACCTACATTGTAAATGGATACAAGTTCTTCCTTGTACGTCGTATGTACTTAAACGGTAATGTGAGAAACGAGTTTTACAATAATACACCGTTATCCGCAAATCTTCCGTCAATAGGCAAGCGGTGTATTGACTACCGCACAGGTGAGGAAGAGTACGTAATCGGTTGCATCGGATGCGGCTCAATGAATCCTTCCGAACTTCAATACACCATTGGGAAGTATCAGATGGCACTCGAAACAATCGAATGGCTTAACGGCTTCGACTGGAACAAGACAGACATAATAGTTCAAAATAAGTAAAACAAATACGAAAATGGGAGAATATGCAAAACTTAGAAGAACTGGTAAAACAGTCAAACTTGGAACGTGTGAGTGTATGTATTACTGCACGATAAAACAACGTCACCAAGTAACAGGATACAAATTTCAGAGGGGTTGCCTTACATTGTGGCGGTTGCCACTCGTCCCAGAATTTGGTTCTGAAAAGGACAAGTACGGGAACTACAAAGTCGAGAAAGAGGCAACTAAGGCAGGAGATGGAAACCCTGACGATTGGAAATACTACAACGCTACCAAGATTAACGCAGAAGCGTTTTGGGAGAACGTCAAACAGACGTGTCCCGAATCTCTTGATGCAAATGGTACATTCCAAATCTCGCACCCAAGCGGATTGCTGATGAGCGTACCTTGCTACCACGGTCAAAAACTGCCAGAAGCACCCAAAGGATGGAGTGTAGGTTGGAACGGATTAGTAACCAATCAAATGCGCATCCATTGGATTAAGACTAAGGGCGACGAAGTAAGTATTATCGTATCTTGCCAGTATTGCGGTAAGTCGTGGGAAGTAAGCATCGAAGAACTCGAAGAAATGATGAAATTTCCTTGCGATTTCGTCGTGAACAAAGAACTTCCTGATTGGGATAAAAGGAAGTATGAAAGACGGTACGTTTTTGTACCCGGCGGCGAAGAATTGTTCAACGCAATCAAGGAAGAAATTACAGATTGGATGGCTGATTCGCCAAAGACAGACACAATTAAGTTTAATCCTAAATCCAAGTAATTATGAGCGTAAAAATAGAAAAAGACGGAGACGTGCTTAACGTATATCCGCAAGGTATGTACTCAAAAGACAAGCAAGAGGCAGAACTCAATGTAGCCGAGGTACAGGCTGCGTTCTTCTCCAACGGTTTCAATGTAACTGACGAGGCTGTTATGCACAACTACGACGCTTGGTGTTCCGAGAAAAAGTCAGGCTACTTGGACGATGAACGCGACTACTTTTTGTTCACTCCGTGTGGTAGCAACCAACTCAGGTTTTCCGCAGAGAGAATCAACGGAGAAGATTATCAACGCACTTACAAATGGTAACTACTATGGAAATAACAGATTTGATGGTCGGCGACCTCGTTATCAAGCACACAGCGACAAGAGGAGATATGGTATGTACGGTAACTCCGAGTATCATCGGAAGTTACGACTTCGATTGGTCGCCGATACCGATTACAGAAGAATTTTTTGAAAAGAACAGCAAATTAGCAAGGTCAGACGAAAAAGACTATGTAGAAATATATGTCTTTGATGTTGGTGATGATGCTGACGATGAAGTTGCGCCTCTCCAAATTGTCATGGATGGCTATGATACTTGGGATATTGTAAGGCGCGTTCCGAGTGGTCTTTCTCACGCACCTTACTATCAGATGAATTTCGCCACAATAAGGTATGTTCACGAGTTGCAACACGCCTTGAGGCTTGTAGGTCTCAAAGACGTGGCAAACAAACTGATTGTTGAATAGAAAACAAAATGCTATGGATAGAAAGTTAGTTCGTGGCAAAGACCGCAAGACAGGCTCGTTTGTAGTAGGCTACTACCTCGGCGAGAGCGGTGGCGATGCCATCATAGTCGAGCCTTCCGATATAAAATACGACTTGGGCTGCATTGACGGCTGTCCCGTCCACGAGTGCGACCCAAAGACGGTTGGCAGAATAGCACCGCGTAATGATGCTGACGGCAAACAGGTGTTTGAGGGCGACATCATACAATATGAAGATGAATATTATTATTTTGATGTAACAGCCGAGGTAAAGTACGGTGTGTACTTGCAAGACGGCAGCGACGGTGAATATGGCGGCGCAAAGGTTTATGGTTGGTACGTAGAAGTGATTTCAGCAACGCCGCCTGAATTTGACGACGAAGCCGAATATCCAGAATATATGAAAACGACAAGCATATTTGTGATACCAACATTCAAGGTTATTGGAAATGTTTTTAATGAAAAATAGCAACATTATGGAAAAATATTTCATATCCAAAAGATACAACGTGAAAGTAGAGCCAAACGACGACGGAACGTTGAAACTGACAGACCTGCGAGAGCAATCCTACGGACAGCCGCTCCAAGATGCCGGATTGCTGATTGCAAGTTGTGGCGGCATTCAGAAATTCCTTGAATTGTGCATATCTGAGGACAGGTACAAGGAAATTAAAGACTTCCGCGATTTCAGGAACACTCCCGAAGGGAAAGCGCAACTCGAAGCGCAAAGGGCAGCGTCGGCAGAAAATCATCGGTTGGCTCTCGAAAAACGCAACAAGGAGCGAGAGGCAGAATACAAAGAATTGCTTGCCAAGTACCAAGTGATACCGTCCACGGTTGAAAACATACGCATCGTACTGCGTTACCTCAATACAAAGAATTGGGGTGGATGGGAGTTGCCCAAAATGTCAATAGGGTACTCTTGTAACCAATACGACTGCGACGGAAAGGCTGCAACGACTATCATTCTTGACGAGCCGATAGACGACGGATATGACGGTATGTCAGACAAGTTCGTCATAGGTGCGCCGAGAGGCTACCTCAACAAGTACACAAGATTGTAATGGCAACAAACAGCAAAAACGAACAAACACGCCGCGTGGTGTATCTTGGATGCCTTAGAGTTGGCGACTACTTTTGGTTGCAAGGAAAAAGATGGTGCATATACGGACAGTTAGGAGATACGTCCTATTGCAACTGCGGCGACGAGAAGGTCTTTGAGTTCAATGACGCAACACGAGTTGAAGTTGATTTGTAATAAAAAACGTTAAAAATTTGGATATTGTGAATATCTCCACTACTTTTGCAAAAAAGTTATTAATATGGATATTCAGAAACTTAACGAAAGAGCCTTTCGCAAGGTGTGGTGGTTGCACTTTAAGGACGGTCAAGCACCGACTGAACTTAAAGGGTTAAATGATTTTTTCTTCGGTACAAAGTCTGCAATGTATGAAGTCTTTGACAGGAAGGAACTCGGCATAGCACTTACCTCGCTCCAATGCCACAGCGGAGAATTGTATCAGAATGAAAAAGTGATACTTCGCAGAGTGCCGTTTATCACGAAAAAGGCTAACAGATACAATCTCAATATGAAGAAATAAAGATTTTCCTATCTTAAATGTTGTATTCTTACTCCGTTTAATGATAGTATTTGTTTTATTTTGATATGGGCGGTTTTTGAACCGCCCTTTTTTTGTACATTTCTTATTGTTAATAAAAGTTAAAAAGCATCAAAAAACTTGCACTTTTTCGTTTTAAAATTTGGATATATAAATAAAACTTAGTACTTTTACACTATCAAAATAAAATAAATCACTAACATTAAAAAATCAGGAGGACAAAAAATGGAAGCATTAGCATTTCTCACAGACACGACATTCACAGTATCTCAACTCAAAAATTCGTCGGTAGATTACTACCGAGTAATCAGGCACGAAGGGATTGCAAACGGAGTAGCAATAGTGTTCGGCGAAGACACAATCAATGTGTACGACCTCCCAGAACACTTGACAGTGAATGAGGCGACAGAGAACGAGCCGTTGCTTACGGTCAAGTACGACAACTTCTTTGGCAAAGCAACACGTGCCGAAGAGATTATCAAAAGAATCAAGAACTTTGTATTTTAACAAGTAACGAAATGAACAGATACTAAAGGAGTTTAAAGGCAAAGAAGATTATACATTTGAAGATTACATATATAATGATATATGCAAAATCTTTGAAGAATGGTTAAAAACATATTACAATAACAAAGAAAACCTTGATGATTTCATAGAAATCGATTGGTTTTAAATTTCATAAAAAAAATGATAGACGAAAAAGCATACAAAGAAGCCATTGCACAGTGGGAAGAAGATTGGGACGACAATTATGACGATTTGTTGGAACAATATGCAGATGAGTTTCTCGATTCACAAAATAGATACGATGACAAATTGTACTCTTTTGACGAAGATACAATTAATGAGTTGTTTTTAAACAAAACTCCATTTGAAATGCTTCAAGAAGGAGTAGGTGCAACAATCAATTGGAATGATGACTATTTCTATTTTGATGGTTATGGTCATATTAACACTGAATATAATGCAGTTGAATATTACAAAGGAATAATTGATGAAGATGAATTTAAAGAGTTCGTCTTGAAAAATGATTATTTCGATGACTACCCTTATCCAGATATGGATGACTTTGAAATTGAAGATGAGGAGGACGAAGAAAATGATAATACAACAGACAATAACTGACGAGTTCTTTGCTATTGCCACTTATGGCGATAATCCTGACAGATTTGGTAGAAACTTAATATTTCTCGATGAAAATGGCTATCAATACGGCGACCCAAAGCCGATAGATGTTAATCGGATTAAAATTCTCAACAAACTGAGAAAGAGTTGTTATCCTAATTGGGAGATATTTACGGTAAAAGTGCAACAAATGTACAAAGTGTCAAAAAATTAAAAGGTAACGCCGGTCCAACCAACCGGCATTAAAAAACATAAAAAAATGGAAATAAAGACAACATTTAACATAGGTGACATTGTTTGGTTTTTACACGAAAATAATATCAAACAAGGCAAAATATACGGCGTCAAGGTTCATAATAATTACATTTGTTCAACCACTTATGAAATTAAATATTATGACGGAGAAGGTCAATGTAATATTGAACTTAACGAAAATAATATCTATAAAAACCAGAAATTTTTGACAGACGAATTAGTACTGAAATCGTGGAAATACGAGGAACAGTACGGTAGTTTTGACGATATTGAAGATAAATATCCTGAGATTCGTAAATGTTACGCATACGATGACGATGAAAAAGTTCTTGAAAAAGAGACTATCTCACTTATAAATGAATGTCAAGATGTCAAAATAAATATCATCAAAGAAGATTACGAAGATTATTACAGAATAACATTCAAATAAAATGAAAATGAATAATATCTATATCGCAGTAATGGATTATAGGGATGGTACAATTAAAATGTATACCATTCCGGCTTCTATTCTTGAAGGATGGGAAGATGACCGTACAGAAGGCGTTGAGTATTGGCTGTGTGAAAACACAGATTACTCTGTCGATGAATGCTATTTTATGTTTAGCGAGAACCCAATAAAAGTTATAAAAAAATGACAAACAACGGAAATAATATCATAAATATTGGCATTGACTATAACTTGTTTATGTTGATGCTGAAACATGCTTTTGGACTTGAAGATAACAAGTACTATCACGAAGCATTATGGGACTACTTCTCTATGCAAGAAGAAATCCCTGACGGAAAACTGTTTTTCGACAACCTCTTTCAAGGAACAAAGTTTTATTACAATTTAGAAGATTTATTTAATGATTATCCGCAACTTGAAGAATATGTAGTCAAAGATAAAGAAGGCTATATATTTGTATATGCGACAGTTAAGAAAATCAATAGCTATTGGGATAACACTTTGTTTCATGCAGAAAATAACGGAGGTTATTTAGTAATCTTAAATTGAAAATATTATGTCAAACGAATCAAAAGCAAAAGAAATAGCACAAACACGTAGCGAACATTTAGACGAATACGATTTGTGTTACGAGGCTGCTATGAAAATGGCAAAACTAAAAGATGATGCTACAAAGGAAATAATAATCAAACTGAAAAATCGAATCAAAGAACTTGAAGACGAAAACTATTATTTAGATTCAGATGCAGATTATTATTGTTCATTAGCAGCAGAGTGGAGAGAAAAATATTATAGGTTAGAAAGTGAAATGTGGTATTAAAAATCGAACTAATGGCTGTGCCGCCTTGCCAAAAATAAATAGGCGGCATTTTTAAAAAACTATAAAACTATGATTGTAAAAGAAGCAATAGGACTGCTAATGACCACAAGCCACCTAATACTAAGAGGTACGTCCGGCAAAGTGTATTATGATTCTGATAATAATACTATAAAAACAAGACAAAAGTACGAAGAGTACGAATGTCCTGGACAACCAATAGATATTGTAATAAAAAGCACAGAAAGTTTTGCGTATCCATGCATAGTTGTATGGTTCAGAGATTACGGATTGTCTAATAAAAATAATTAAAATGGAAACGAAAAACTTATCATACCCACAGAAATTCCACGATAACCTACAAAAACAAGCAGCATTCTTTAATGCCTGTGATTACCTATATTATGGTTATGGTAAAGAAACGTGGATTGAAAACGGACATAATATCGGTTTGTCCGAGAAAGATAGCAACGAAGTATGGCACGAAGCATTCGTGTATATGTCTAATCAAAACTAAAAAAAACAATGGAAACAAAAATTACGCCGCACGGCTCTCCTGAAACTTTCGATGAATATATGCACGGAGCAATTGATGCTCTGTTATCAGTCGAAAGAATACCAGATTTCGATTCGTTTGCCAACAGCGAAAAAAATAATACTCCTATCACGTTCATATTCAAAGAGCGTGTACCTCTTAAAGCGTTTGTTAATGCTTGTAATTTCATAAAACGATTTGGCATTGACGAACAGTTATGGATAGTACCAACAAGCGATGGTACTATCAAAATACAATTTTCGTAATAAAAATAAGTATAACAAAATGAACGAACATTACAATAATTATTGCGATTATACAGATTGCGCATATTGTGTTCAACATATTTGCGATTGCAAAAACGACATAAAATGCCAAAGGAAAAAAGACAAAGAAGCAATTATGAATATGATGAACAACAATAAACAACACAGTAAATTAATCAAAAATAATGGGAATAATTAATACAGACCAATACTACGCTGTCAGAGGAAAAATCGACGGGAAACAACAATACGTTGACCCTGACGGCTACTTGTACAATTTTCCAACACCATTGCATGAATGTTGCTTTTCGGAGCGCAAAGATGCAAAAAGAGCGTTGGATAAGTACATATCAAACTGCTATCCGAATGTCGAATTCGAGATAGTAAAAGTTACCGAACAATATAAAATCACAAAAAAATGACAAACGAAGAAAAAGCAAAAGGAATAGCCGAAAAAACGCACACGGTTTGGCGCGATGATGAGGACGAGGAAATAAGTAGTCAAGACGATTGCTACGAAGCCGCTATGCAAATGGCGAAATATAAAGACGTAGTAATAAAGAACCAAGAACAGATGATTTTTGCTTGCAAATCAGACATCAGACGATTGCAGATTGCAAATCGGAATTTGTGTTCTGAACTAAGAAATCAGGCAAAGAAAATTCGTAAATTCAAAGCAGAAAAAGACAATGATTTAAAAAATCAAGAGCAATCTCTGTTATTGACTCTTTATTCTATTCTCGACAACCTTGCAATCGAAGGCGAAGCAAGATTGAAGGCAATTAACGAATTTAAGATGAATAATCATGGAAACATTAGACAGATACCTCGAAATTAAAAAAGAAATGAGTGAATATTTTTCGCTCGAAAACGGATTCTTTTTTGCTTTTACGAAAGATGATTTCGTGAAAGGTCAGAAAGAATTGCAAAAAATTGGTTGGGTTACTCCTGCCGACAAGTTAATCTCTATCGGCTCAGGCGGATTCACTGTCCGCAGAGCGTTTGACAAAATGGAAGCATTTATGTCTGAATGCGATAAGAAGATAGCCGCTGAATGTAATGCGCAAGAGGTGTACGATTATCAGTACAATAATTTCGAGAGCGACTACGCCGCCGACGGAGACCTGCAAGCAATGCGGACGGTGTTACAGCATTTCGGCAATGACAAACTCTCAGAAATAAAGCGCGGTCAATGCGCTTATTATTCGATAGACGAAATTATTAACAATAAAACAGAATAGAAATGACAGCGACAGACGTACACAAATTGTTCGTGATGTTCGATGAGTTGCATCACGATTGTTTCGCCAAACTCGGAGTGCATTGTTTAAGTACGGCGGATATGAGGATGGTTATCCTCAGCCGTTATTCAAACAGTGTGCAAATCAGGCTTACTGGCAACTATCACAAAAAAAAGCACACATTCGAGCGGTCGTACACGTTCAACGACTTGCTGCAACTTGACATCGACACCTCTAACGGTGTGCTTTACGGATTTATGTGGTATCTCCACAAAAATTATTTTGATGACACAAAAGAATAACGCTATGGCAAACGAAAAACGCAAACAACAGTTGGACGACTTGACAGAAGGAGTGTCTAAATTTATAGGAAAGCCGTGTATGTGGCTTGAGAGTGACCTTGGTGGCGCTTTTCAAATCTACACAGTCGAACACGGTGTGCCGTTCACAAACCTATTTGGCACTGCAAAGTACGACATATTAGTAAATAGGTTTGCAATATTCCAACTCGGTTGGTCTATGGCGAAAGAAAAGTACGACAAATGATTCCGCAATAAATTTGATTTCTCTTGTTTTTGTAGTCGCTCCACGTAGTTATGATGACGTTTATATATCCAAAACTTTACTTGTTAAACAAAGTTAAATCAAGAAAAATAATCGGCAAAATATTTGGATATATAAATAAATCTTTACACCTTTACACTATCAAAATAAAATACTAACAAATAAATGGAGGAAAAAAAATGAAAAAAAAGAACAGAACTCGCGAAAAAAATTCTCCTCTGCGGAGCAAAGAAGTCAGTAATCGTCAAGAATTTGATTTCGCAAGGATTCAAGACAGTCCGCGACCTCGGATTGTTCAGAGAACCTGAATACAACGGCTACGGCGAATACAAAGACGATTTCGAAGCAGAACTTGGTTGGCTTCTTGAAAAGCCGTTACATGAACTCGAAGGTGATGATTTTAATGAAGTGCAAGGTCAGGCATCTTTTAAGTTCACACTGTAATTAATCTTGTCCAATTCCTAAGACTATGGATGGCTTTTACAAAGCAATGCTGTCAACAGCCTCGCAAATAGGCTTGCCAGTAATCGGTAAGTGGACGGCAGCGAAGATACTATTTGTGGTATATGCCTACGGTGGCAGTCGCGAGGAGTTCTCGCTTAGCCCTAAGTTCAAGGCTGATATAGAGTACATTCAGCGTACATACCACATAGACGGCGGCGAGACTCCAGATGCCGAGGTTGTCGCTTACATCAAGCAATTGAAAGCGGATAATCCCACCGACATCGCAGGAGACGCAAACACAGGCGAAATCCCAGATTGGGCAAATGACTTGTGCAAACAAAGATATGGTTTCACTCTAAAATAGAATTATTATGGAAAAGATTTTTAAATATGAAAAAGCAGATGTGATAATCAAAGCGAAATACAATCTGTATTACAGATTTGCTGAAGTATTTATCCAAAGAGCGCACGAATACGGAATTTTGGATGTAAATACTTACGTAGACAAGAATTTTGATTATCACAAATTAGGCGATTTGTTCCTGATTAAAGGTGTTTTAATGAAAATCGTAAAAAGAATAATTGAAAAAAATGGAATGGCTTAGTTTCAAACAAATTCGAGATAAATATCCTGAAATCGAAAGGTGGATTAAGTACAACATTGAGGGGAAATTCCCTCAAAAACAAGTTGTAAACACGGTCAAATCAATCAACAATATTAACGAACATTGGAATGATAAGCAAATCGTCGAAAAACCAATTGAATCTTGGGACGATGTTTATCACCCAAAATTTAAAGTAGTAGAAATATGACACGAACAGAATTTAGGCATATTGCTAATACGAAAGGTTTCGACGAAGCAATGTCAAGGCTTTCCGAAGATGCAATCACGCTGCACGATGAGGAAACATTAATTCTCTTTATCAAACAAAAACTTGACAAAGTAGATTACCCTCTCGCTGCACACATTTTAAACTGTATCGTCGAATCAAAAGGCGATAGCCGTTGGTACGACTACGATTTTGATTGTGGTATGCTTGACAAACCTGTCTGCATCAACACTGTCGAAGAAGCATTAACATTTGATTATTTTGACGTATGAACACAATTGAAAGAATCCGTAAATTTCTGCAAAAGCAGAAGTTTAAAAATGTAAGACTTGCAGTTGATGAAAGGATACCTATAACGTGGCATCATTATAAAACAGGAGATGTTCATGGGAAAGTAGTACCATATTGTCTTTCGCTTAAAAACGATGTGATATTATTTATGTATCGCTTCGACACCAGCGAAGATACTGTGGACTTTGGCATTTTCTGGTTTGACGAGCCACTTGAAGAATTTATGCAAAAGCGTGAAGTTACGCCTGAACAAATTGCAAATCTAATTGTTCCTTGGGAACAATTTGACGATTACGTAAAAACCGGCAAGTATGTTTCACCACTAAAAAATTACTCGTGGGCAGAAATATGTAACAATGCTGCCGGTAAACCTCACCTCTCACCTGAACTTAAAGCAAAAGACGAAGCACGTTACCAAGCGAACCAATACGCTATGGAACACGGTGAGCCGGATGCTGAAAGTTTTGATTGCCCCGAAGAACAGATTGAATATTACTGTGACAAATTTAATTTGTTCTTTGATATAAACGGAAACATTATAACAGTTTAAAAAAATGAGAAAATCAAAAACAAAAAGGTCTTGCTACGGTTGCAAGAAACATTTTGACAAAAATGGTCATCCTTGTCCTAATGTATTTAAGGAAGGATTTAACCCTTGTGAAAAGTTTGAATGGAATTCAACCTACAAGTCGTTTAATAAACTTAGAGCGAAGAAAAAATGAAAAGTTACAGAAACAAAAGACTTTTTTACGGAGGACAAGAAATATGATTGAAGCAAAATATATTGAAGCAAGATATACAACACAAATAGGAAACATAACAGTTGAATACAATCCAAGCACAAAATACCACGAAATCAAATTTGATGGTAATGTAATTGGAAAGTTTACTGTAGAATCTGTCGCACACAAAAGAGCCGAAGAAATCAAAAAGGAATTTGACGACATTCCAAACATCGACGAACGCCTAATAAACGCAAAACGAGAAATCGAAGAAGTATGTAAGAAATACAACGTAAATCTTACAGATGAGTTCAGAGAAGGAGACGTTTATGTCGAAATTCAATGGAAAACCGACAAAAGAAGCACAAGCGGACGTTTTAAAGAAATTGACGTTCCAATTGTAATCGAAAAAACAATTTTCACAAAACACAAATAATTATGGGAACATGGAATTATGGTAAATCCGACGTAATCACCGTTGCAGACTACGACATAAACTACACGCCTTCAATTGAAGAAATAGAAGGTACAATGGTAGATTATGAATGCAACGAAAAAGAAGCCGAAGATATACTTCATCAACAACATCAAGACTATACTGAAGAACGATTCAATATTGTATGTGATTTATTCAAGAATCGAGGATTTGAATATTATTCTGTAAGTGTAGATTCAGGCTATTATGAAGGCTTTCAAATTAAGATTTCAAGAGAGCAACTTGCTTTTGATAATTCTTATCAACGAAAAGAAATGCACAAAGAATTGACAAGAATTAAAAACGAAATCGTTGTTGCTATCAATGAGTATATTATGCGTGTTTGTTATCCCGGATGGTGTATCGGATGGGAAGACACAATAGAAAAATCTCTCAAAGCCTTGAATGAGGCTATTAAGAAAGAAAGGGAAAAAATTAACAATATCAGCCTTAAAAGAGTAAGGCTGCATTAAAGAAAGCGTTAAAGTATGTAATGGCAATAAAGGATTTTACTAATCTTGAAATTGGTTACATTTGGATTATTGCAAACAAAGTCGGTAAATTTAAATCAAATTAAAAAATGGCAAAGATGACAGATTTACAAATATATTCTATTTTAGAATATGCGTATAAAAGATTTATCACTGACGGCCTTATAAAAGATGGTCAGAATGTGGCTAATTTCTTAATGGAAACGATTGATTGTGATTTAGCCATGAAAATTAATCTTTATTTCGCAAGTAAAAGACAAATTGAAAAAGTTATAAAAAAGAAATTTGATTTTCTTTTTATAACTACTAATAAAAGTTAAAATCTTAAAAATACTTGTCCAAAATTTGGATATATAAATAAAACTTAGTACTTTTGTATTGCTAACAATTATCTACAAATTGTAGATTCAATTAAAACTATATACTAATGAATATATTATTAAAAAAAATTATTCTGAAAAATTTTAAGAGTTTTCCTGAACTCACTATTGAATTTGGGAAAACGACAAAAATCAGTGGACGTAATGGCTCAGGGAAAACCAGTGTAGCGGATGCCTTTAATTGGTGTTTGTTCGGCAAATCCGCCGATGGACGCATAATTGATGTTGCGCCGCTAAACGAACTCGGACAAAAAACTGAGGAAAAAGAACACAGTGTAAGTGTCATATTATCAGAAACCACCCTTACACAACTCGGAGCGAACGAATACGAGTTCAAAAGGGTTCAAGTCGATAAAAAGGGTGGAGCGATTTCTTCCCGTTATTACATCAACGGACACGAAAAGCTCAAAAAAGAGTTTGACGCAGAAATTGCAAAATTGTGTCCTGAAAAAAAGTTTAAAGCAATTACAAATCCAGCGTACTTCCCGAACTTAAAGTGGAATGAGCAACGAGACGAGTTGCTTGGGCTTGTTAAAGTGGACGAATTAGAACTACCGATTGAGTACAAAGAAACTCTAAATCAATTAAAGAAAGAGGCTACATCACTTAGCGAACGTAGAGCGGAATTAAAAAAGCAATCCGCAACACTGAAGAAATCAATCGACGAAGATAATGCACATCTTGTCGTATTGCAAGGTCAAAACAAAGAGTATTCGATTGATTTCTCTGCGTTAGAAACAGAACTTGCCGGAAAACAGGCAAAACTTGCAGAACTGACAGAAGCAGGTAATGCAGCACAAGCACGGTTAAAAAAGAAATATGACCTTGAAAATAAATTGCAATCAGCAATTCACGAACAGAAATTGCGTGCAAACAAGGAGTATTACGAAAAGGTAGATGCAAAGAGCAAACTCAATCAGGAATATGAAAGAACAAGGTTGCAAATACCTAACCTCAAACAGCAAATAGAGAAAACCAAAAAAGAAATCGCTGAGAAGGAACAAGAACTCGACAAAATGCGCTCCGAGTTTAAGGAAACACAATCTCAAAAGTTGGAATTTTCCGACGGAGATTTCAAATGCCCTACTTGCGGACGTGAATTTGATTATGACAAGATAGAGGAAATCAAAGAATTGTCACTTAAACGTTTCAACGACAATAAGTTGAGCAAGTTAAATAAACTCAACGAAACTGGTGTGTCTATCAAAAATCAGATTAGACAAAAAACACTGGAATTGTCTACATCTGAAAACCTCTTAAAAGTGGTTGATAAACAAGTTGGAGAATTGGAGAAAAATCCGCTATTGTCCGCCGAACTTAGTCCGATAACCGACTTCCAGCCGACACCTCAGATAACAGAATTACAACGACAGATAGACGAATTTGCTAATAATCAAGAAACTGATAACAAATCCGAAATATCTGTATTAACAGCAGAAATTTCGTCAATAAATCAGCGTCTTGGCACTCGGCAGATTATTGTAGACAACAATAAGAAGATTGATGCTATTTACAAGTCAATATCTGAAAAAACAGTAGAGTTGCAAAAAACTGAACAGCAGCAAGACTACTATGCTGAATTACAAAAAGCATATACGGCAGGTGTGGAAAGAGAAGTTAACCAATGTTTTAAAATGGTTAGTTTCAAACTCTTTGCTCAGCAAGTTAATGGCGAAATTGTCGAAACTTGCGTTGCAACGCACAACGGCATACCGTATCCTGAACTTAATACAGCAATGCAAATCAATTGCGGGCTTGACATAATCAATACAATATGCAAGTTCAATAATTTATATGCACCGATATTTATTGACGGTGCAGAATCTATCAATGAAATAATGGAGACAGAAAGCCAACAAATTAGGCTTGTAGTTTCAAATGAAGAACGTTTAACAATTAAAACCAATTAAAATGGCAGTATCAACAGGATTACCAGCTTTGAAGACATTGCTACAAGGCGATGCAGTAAAACGTAGATTTGAGAACATCTTGGGACAAAATACCCCGGCTTACATTTCGTCGATAATTGACTTGTATGGAGATTCGCAAATCGCGCAATGCGATAACAATCTTATCGTAAAGGAGTGTTTAAGGGCTGCAACAATGAAGTTGCCGATTAACCGTGCGCTCGGATATGCTTATCTTATCACTTTCAATACCAAAGTTAAAGAAGAATTTATCGACGAAAAAGGGGTAAAACAAGTCCGTGAGGTAAGAGTAAAACAACCAACCTTTATCCCAAGTACAAAGGGATACATACAACTTGCGATGAGGTCAGGTCAGTATAAAACGATTAATGCTGACAAGATTTACGATGGAGAGTTTGCCGGAGCAGACAAACTGAGCGGAACTATTGACCTCAGTGGGCAAAGAAAATCAGACAAGGTCATTGGTTATTTTGCTTATATCGAACTTGTGAACGGCTTTTCAAAGGCGTTGTTTATGAATACAAGGGAAATGGCTCAGTACGCAAAGTTGTACTCACCGAGCGTGAAGTACGATTCTAAGGTAACAGTCGATAGCCTTATGGCTCTTGCTGGCAAATCGCCAACGGGACTTGGTTGGGTCGGTGATTTCGATTCTATGGGAATAAAGACGTGTTTACGTCGATTGCTGTCAAAATATGGTATTCTAAGTACAGAGTTGCAAACTGCACTGGAAAACGAAAATAAGGCAGAGACCGCTGAAAGTGAATCAAGCACTAAGGAAGAAATCGAAATCGAGGATGTTAAGTATGAAGACGTAACCTCTTCATCTGAAAAACCTGAACAGAAACAAGAACAGCAATTACAATGCAAATTCTAACGGTAGGTACAGGAAGTAAAGGAAACTGCTACGTCGTTGAGATTGACGGTGAAAGCCTCATAATAGAATGTGGCAGTTCCCTTTTTGGAAAATTGCGAAAAAGTCTCGATTATGACTTTTCAAAGGTCAAAGGTGCGCTAATATCGCACTCTCACAAAGACCATTGTGGTGATATAAAGTATTTACTGCAATCAGGAATACATGTAGCAAGTACTGAGGCAACGTTTAAAGGACTCGACAAATACAGCGGATATATCCATTTTATCAAACACAAAAAAGGACTGAAATTCGGTGATTTTTCGGTTGTTTGTGTTAAGATGGTACACGATGTAGAGTGTTATGGGTTTTATATAAAAAAAGGTAACGAAACGCTGTTTTTTGCTACTGATACAACAGATATTCCGTATGTTTTGCCGCAAGTTGATGTTATTATGATAGAGGCAAACTATTCGCAAAAGATACTTGAGCAAAGATTATACGATTGCGATATAGTTAGAAGTCTATACGACCGAATAAGGCGTAGTCATTTCTCGATAGATAAAGCAGAAGTGGTCATAATGCAACAGAAAAGACTTAAAGCTGCGGTATTAATCCACCTATCAGCGGATAATGCTAACGCTGATGAGTTCAAGCATAGAATTGAGCAACTCGGAGTAATTACCGAGGTAGCCAAAAATGGAGAAATATTACAATTTATATAAATATATCAAAATGCAAAATAACGAATTTAAAATACGGCTATTGAATTTATCGTTGCAAGCGATAAAAGCAAAAGTAGAATTAATGAAGTCTACTGAGCGGCATTTGCCGGAATGTAACACGCTGTTTAGTGACATAGAAAAAGTGCTTGATTTTGCAAGGAAAACCAAGGTGTACGATAAGCCGCAAACTGTAATAATCAAGCACTTGACCAAAAAAAGGTATGTGAAAAAATCAAAATACACGTCTAAACATAAATTCTTGTGATTAGCAGCGAAATATTTCGCTGCTTTTCTTTTTTATCACTCTTAATAAAAGTTAAAAAGCATTAAAAAATTTGCACTTTCTTGTTTAAAAATTTGGACATATAAATAAATCTTTATATCTTTACACTATCAAAATAAAACATAATACTAACATTAAAAAATCAGGAGGACAAAAAAATGAAATTCGTAACCACATTGGTAATCCAAAAAAGAGATGCAGATTTGAACAACGAAATAGTTCGAGTATATTTCGCAAATGGATGGTATGGAACGCCTTTCTTTCCGGGCTTGTTCTTTCCCACTTTGGAGTCGTTGGAAAAGCAACTTCAAATAGATTACGACATTCTCTAATTAATACATGAGGACTGAAAAATGGAAACCAAGACAGCAATTGCAAAACGCCATTTTAAAAATGGCTACATAAAAAAGGCTCTCAAAATATTCTCGTCATTCAGAGACGCAACGCGAGAGCAAAAGATAGCCTACGAATGTATGACCGGCAACGAGCGGTTTTATCAGCAAATCGGAATAGACACCGATATGATGAAACAGACTGCAATCGAACAGATAAAAACTAAGTATAACTTGTAAAATGACAAAAGTATGAAACAGTATAACTTTATGAGAGTTGTTGACTTCAAAACTCTCGACACCTTTAAGAATGTATCAAAATGTAGCGGATATTCTTTCCCTATCGGGCATACAGAAGCGGTGTTAATCCGCAAAAAAACTCCGCTGTTTGAACCTCAGCAATGTGCAATGACTTCTGACGAGTTAAAAGCATTGAGTAAGGCACGACGCAATGCAAGTCGTATATTCGACAGTTACATCTACGTTCAAATGCCGAAAGACGTGTTTGAAGTTTTCAAATGCGAATCAGATGACAAAGAGGAAACAATCGCAAACGCATTCAAAGATTGGTGCGTTTCGCAAGGTTACAAATTCTAACAGGATGACGATAGAAATGACAATAACAAGCGATAATTCTGATTTGGTTGTATATCCTTCAAATGGAGAAACCACAGAAATAGAAATTATGACTTTTGGAATGTTCACTGTACGTGATATGTACACAATCGACACCAAAGATGTAGACGCTGTAATTAAAGCGTTTCGTTCAGATAATGTTAACGAACTCCACAAATATACTCGTAATTGGAGACACGAAGAATAAAACAAAATATAAACATAAAAAAAACACAAGAATGGCAGCATTAATTGAAAACAGGAATGGCGTTGCATCCTTTGCCGAAAATGGCAAGAAAGAACGCGCGTGGCATCGCCTTGGTCAAGTATTTGACGGAGAAATGGATGTAAAGACAGCGTTGGCGGCAAGCCACGCAGACTACACAGTTGACAAGTCGCCGGTATACTCTAATGTTAGCGGCGAGTACGTTGTTAATCCTGATTTCTACCACATCGTGAGGACAGACACGAATCAAATACTCGGACTTGTAACCAAAGGCTACGGAATAGTACAGAACGAGGACGCTTTCGACTTTGTAAACAATCTCTGTTGTGGCGGCAACGAAAACACACCGTTCATTGAGTGCGCAGGTGTCCTCGGCAAAGGTGAACGTGTGTTCGTAACCGCAAAGTTCCCAGAGAAATTCAGGATTGGCGACGAACTTGGCGACGACGGCGAAATGTTTGTGGTAATCACGACCGCTCACGATGGTAGCGGTGCTGTTACGGTTCTTATGACACCTGTCAGAGTGGTATGTAACAACACGTTGCAATACGCGATGTATCAAAACCACGTAAGCAAGTTCTCGTTCAAGCACACGTCCGGCGTCAAGTACCGTATGCAAGCCAACGTAGAACACGCAGCACAAGTCCTTGGATGCTACAAGTCAACAATGGCTGCAATCACAGAACAGACAGCGGCACTTGCAAAAGTTAATGTCAGCGAAAGCCTTATAAGGCTTGTGGCAGGTAAGACGGCGTTTGGCGACAAGTACGACGTGTTCAGAAATGAGGGCATTACTTCTCTCAATCTCTCAACGCAGATGAAGAACACGTACAACGGCATCCGCGAGGCGATTGAAAGCGGAGTAGGTCAGAGTATTTTCCATAATCACAACGGAAATTGGCTGTTCAATGGTATCAGCACTTACTATCAGAACTCTGCAACCTACGGCAGCCACGGTGTAAAGGATGACCCGACAAGGAAGTTTGACAATTTCTTTGGTGGAACGGTTCACCGCAAACTGACAGCCGCCTATAATGACATCGTAGCAAGTGTATCACTGAAAGCAGCGTAATTTATTAAACCGCGTTGCCCGACGGTTAATTCGGGCTTTATCATTATGAAAGTGAAAGACGAAGTATATTTTGGCGATGTATTTGTTCCCACCAACTCAAAAAACGGCGACAAGCACGAAGCCGAATATAGAAAGAAACATCCGACAGACGAGTACACAAAATTGTCAGACGTTGTACCTAATCCAGAAGTTGATTTTAGGATTAACGACAAAGTTATTGTAACCAATGGCTATGGTGTAAAATTTCTCCGCAAAATCATTGGTTTTACCAATCCTACGACCTACGGAGGATGCATACTTCTAAATTGGGACTGTTGGTGGTTCCCAGTAAAACCGTCAGAATGTGAATTGTTAACAGAAAATACAGTATTTGAAAGGTAAACTTAAAACTATGGACGCAATAAAATTTAAAGCCCAAAGAGGCGAAAACAAACCAAAATACATCTATAACGGCGGTCTCGTAAACGGCTATGTATGTTTTGCCACAAGTGTTGGCATTGGTGAGCCAGAGCAAGTGTGGGACGGTCTTGACGGTGTTGATACCGTCTATAAAAATTACAAAACGGTTATGTCTCCGTTTTTTAACGGTGCGACATGCAAATCAACTCCAGACGAGATTAAAAAGATATTCGGCAATCCAGTCGATATTCAAAAAGTACTCGGTACTGAGTACGAACAATATCTTGTTAAGGTTGGTAAAAATGCAGGTGGTCTTGTTGTAACTAAAATCGAAGAAGAAAAGCCTGTACAAAAAGAACCAGAAGTACCAGAAATAACAAATTTTTATAACGGCATTTTTGGTCTTAGAATTTCTCAGCGTCTCCCGAAAGCAATGTGGAATCTCGTAAAACCATACGCAGAATACCATGACGGTGGCGATGCAGATATGGAAAACGCTGACGATATGGGATATTTTAACGTAAAGAAATATGAGATTGTCGGTTGGTATTATTCCCGTGAAGCGGTAGATGCTTTAATTAAGGCTGGTTACAAATGCTCTTATCACGGAGAGCCGATAACAGTCGATTTTCAAACAACTGCAAACATCGTTGCCGAAAAGCGAAAAGCAAAGCAAGCAAAAAGAGCCGAAAGAGAAGCGTATCTCAAAGGAGTAAAAAAACTCCTGTACGAAGTTTGGCACGATGACGAGTATATGACCGAGGAACAAGTTTTTGAAGTTATGGCAACTCTTAGAATGGAGATAACGTGTCCGGAAATTGATATTGAAGGGCATGATATCTACGGCGGTGGTTTGTATCTCTCTCAAGATGATAATTATCTCTATTTTGTCAAGAATAATGGTATGGACGGAGACGATTGGAGTATAAATAATTATTCGACTGGTGGCGCAGGTGCTATCGTTACGAGAGTGCCGAAGTCAGAAAAAACAGAACAGTTGTTGAACGAAATTAAAAAATTGAACGATGAAAAAGATTAATTACGTAGAATGTAATAGACGTAGCCCGAATGATGGTTACTATCAGACATTGTTTTTAGGATTCAAAAGCGACGATATTACAGTATCAGAACGCTCGCCGATGTCGCCTCGGAATGGCGGCTTTGACGCTCGACAGTATTGGAGACGCGCAACTGCCGATGAAGCAAAGCGGACGTATTATCCAGTCTGGTTCAAAAACGCATCGTGGTATGGCGCAAGTGAGTACTATATAAAAGACAGACACGAAGGCGGTCGTAATGCACCTAAGCCTACTCGTATAGTAGGTTGCGGAGAATTTACAGAATGTCGTTAAAAAAAAGAACATGAGAAAGATTTATCATTACAAAGACGGAAGTAAAGAATTTAACGATACGTTGGAAATTTTGAAAGAAATTATGTATTATCTTAATAAAAGTTAATTTTATAAAAATAACCGCTTAAATATTTGGATATATAAATAAATTTAAGTATCTTTACACTATCAAAATAAAACAAAATACTAACAAATAAATGGAGGACAGAAAAATGTACACAGAAGAAAAAAAGATAATGATGGAAAAAACTCTCAGTGAGTGGAGGACTATCGCACCTGTTTACCGCGCATGGCTTTTGCAATACAGCACTTGCATTGCTGATGATGAGTGTAGCGTAGAGTACGCACCATTTTACTCTAACGGTGTACCCGTTAAAGAAGGATGGATAATTAGGAAAGGTAACACTATCGCAGGAGGTGGCAGTGGTTTCGGCTCATCTCATCAGTTCCCAGTAGATACAATCGATGAAGTAATCAAGAACCTTCAGGGCGATATAGATTGGATGAAGAAACGTATGGAAGAAGGATATAAATAAGAGTATGTCTAACCGCCCGAAACCGCAAGGAAGTAGGGCATAAAAGAATAAGAAAGATGAAAACATTGCAAGAAATTATCGACCGCCATGATTACAAGAACATTAATTCCTCGCTTAAAAAGCGAGCATACGAATTGGCTGAGAAAATTCACGCTAAGTACGAGGAACTCTGCCCTGTCTGGGATTCTCGTAAAGAAGATGTCCCGCAATTCGCAGTCCACGTCGGCTCACGGTGGTATACAGTGAGGTACAATGTCTACTCTTACAACGGGGTAAAGGAAACGGAAGGCAC
>JAFPYR010000075.1 GCA_017412115.1 Bacteroidales bacterium
CCCGCTCCATTTACGCCAACTGCTCCGGATAGTTATAGGACTTTTGTTTGTTTAGCAACATTGTCCGCAGTCATACGCCTTATATGAAGTTTCTGTTCGTCGGGTCAGATGTTTGCCGCCGACTTCTTTCGGATTCCGCCTTGCGACGGACACCCTTGTCTTAGGCTATGTGATTCCCACTATCAGGGCTCACTCGGGACTTCCACCCATTAGACTTCGCTCGTGCCGAGCATACTAAAAAAAGTAGAGACGTTGTGCACAACGTCTCTACAACAATATAATTTATTTATCCTGCTAATTAGTTGATAAACAACAACTCTCTGTATTTGGGCAGAGGCCACATATCGTTATCAACTATCTCTTCGAGTTTATCAATCGGACGACGGATGGCAAAGAGTGATTCTGCAATTTTGTAATATGCCAAAGCCTTCTGATATTCATCTGTAATCTTGTTAGCCTCTTTGCGGGCTTCCACCATTGAGTTCACCTTGTCACGAATTTCAGTGATTTTGGCAGAAATTTTTTGTACGAGGTCGATTTCCACAACAGCCATCTCGCGGTAGTTATCGGGGAAGATATCCTTGATTTTCTGAATGTTATCCAAGAGTTTGGTCTGATATGACAACGCCGCAGGAATAATATGATTGATTGCCATACGTCCCATTACACGCGCCTCTATCTGAACTTTCTTCGTGTACATTTCCCAACGAACCTCATTGCGGGCCTCAAGTTCCTTTTCGCTGTAAATACCCATACGGGTAAACATTTCAATATTCTCTTTCTCTGTAAACGCTTTAAACATCTGAGGAACACAAGTTTCAACGTCAAGACCACGTTTTTTAGCCTCTATTTGCCACTCGTCAGAATAACCGTTACCATCGAAACAAATTACATCAATAATAGATTTAATAATGGGTTTCAATGTATCCATTATGGCGATATTAACATCTTTACCCTTAGCGATTTCCTTATCAACATCCTTCTTAAAAGCGGTAAGTTGATCAGCAACAGCAGCGTTGAGAGTAGTCATAGCGTTAGCACAGTTAGCACTTGAACCTACGGCTCTGAACTCAAATCTGTTACCTGTAAAAGCAAACGGTGATGTACGGTTACGGTCGGTGTTATCAACAAAAATTTCAGGAATTTCAACCAAACCTACCGATTTACCTTTTTTGCCAGCAATTTCGATTGGGGTATCCGAGGGAACTTCAAGAAGTTTATGTAAAACGTCAGTCATCGTTTTGCCAAGGAATGCTGAAACGATTGCCGGAGGTGCTTCGTTTGCGCCCAAGCGGTGTGCGTTGGTAGCAGATGCGATAGAGGCTTTGAGCAAACCGTTATATTTCTGAACAGCCGCAAGAACATTAACAAAGAAAGTTACAAATTGGAGGTTACCTTTAGAATCCTTACCCGGAGCCAAAAGAAGTGTGCCGGTGTCAGTACCGAGACTCCAATTGTTGTGCTTACCAGAACCGTTGATGCCGTCAAAAGGTTTTTCGTGCAAAAGAACAACAAAGCCGTGTTTGCGGGCAATAGAGTTCATTGTGTTCATAATCAATTGGTTCTGATCGTTGCTGAGGTTGGTTTCACCGAATATTGGCGCAAGTTCAAACTGATTGGGAGCAACCTCGTTATGACGGGTTTTTAGTGGAATGCCGAGTTTGTAACCTGCAATTTCGATGTCGCGCATAAAAGCAGCCACACGGGAAGGAATTGCGCCGAAATAGTGGTCGTCCAACTGTTGATTTTTAGACGAAGCATGACCCATAAGAGTGCGTCCGGTGAGCATAAGGTCGGGACGTGCAGCGTAAAGGTCTTCATCAACAAGGAAATACTCTTGTTCCCAACCGAGATACGAATAAACTTTCTTTACCTTAGAATCAAAAAGTTTGCAAATAGGCAAAGCAGCATCGTTAACGGCTTTGAGGGCTTTTTTGAGCGGAGTTTTATAATCGAGAGCCTCACCTGTGTAAGCAATAAACACAGTGGGAATACAAAGAGTGTCGTCTTGAATAAACACGGGCGAAGTAGGATCCCAAGCCGTATAACCACGAGCCTCAAAAGTAGCACGGATACCGCCGTTAGGGAATGAGGATGCGTCAGGCTCTTGTTGAACGAGTGATTTTCCATCGAAGTTTTCAATCATACCGCCCTTGTTGTCATACTCCATAAATGAGTCGTGTTTTTCGGCAGTACCTTCGGTAAGAGGCTGAAACCAGTGGGTAATATGTGTTACACCATGTTCAATAGCCCAAGTCTTCATACCAGAGGCTACATGGTCAGCGGTTTCGCGATCGAGCGGCTTACCGTTGTCGATACAGTCGATGAGCGAATTGAATGTTTTAACATCGAGATACTTGTACATCTTTTCGCGGTTGAATACAAGTTCACCGAAATATTCCGAAGGACGAGTGTCTGGAGTTTCTACTATAACCGCTTTCTTCTTGAAAGCATCTTGTACAACATCAAATCTAAGTTTGCTCATAATTTTAATATTTAAAAATGTTTTAATTTCAATTTTGACAATGCAAATGTACCTCAGCGGCATTTTATGTGCAATACCGATTGTTCGTATTCGTTTATAAAATTTTATACGAGTTTTTACGAATAAGAGGTACGGGTTTTTGTTACGGAAGATAAGAGAAATACGGAGAGATAGAAAAAAGGATATGTTCTCAATCAACGACTTACAAAAAACAGTCGGATAGTAACTTGCTGACCGCCAAACTTGCTTTCAAACAGCGGCATTGGCAGATTAGCGGATAGGAAATCGTTGCGTATTTTGTCGAAACCCCATCCCCACGTCTCTATGAAACAAAAAAAAGCCATTGAAAAAAATCATTTTCCAATGGCTTCCAAATTATTTTTTATGTAGATTCAAATCAATACGCATTTTCGTGCACACCTTTCACAGCCCTACCGCTTGGGTCGTTGAGGTTCTTGAATGAGGCATCCCACGCAAGGGCTTCGGCTGTTGAACACGCCACACTCGGAACGCTCGGAACGCTCATTGCCGCAGAATTACTCGGGAAAAGTTCTGAGAAAATCGAACGGTAATAATACTCCTCTTTGTTCATCGGAGTGTTGATTGGGAAACGAGTAGCGGCATTTTCCATCTGTCGATCGCTGACAGCTTCAGCGGTGAGAGCTTTCAAACTGTCAATCCAACTGTATCCGACGCCATCGCTGAACTGCTCTTTCTGACGCCAAGCGATGCTTTCAGGCAGCATGTCAGTAAACGCTTCACGCACAACACGTTTTTCGATTTCATTGCCCGGACACATCTTGTCTTTGGGGTTGAAACGCATTGCCACATCAAGAAATTCCTTATCCAAAAACGGCACACGACCCTCTACGCCCCACGCTGCAAGCGATTTATTGGCTCTTAAACAATCATAAAGATAGAGTTTTCCAAGTTTACGGACAGTTTCCTCGTGAAAAGCCTTTGCGTCAGGGGCTTTGTGGAAATAGAGGTAACCACCGAAAATCTCGTCAGCACCCTCGCCGCTAAGCACCATCTTGATACCCATACTCTTTATCACCCTTGCTAAAAGATACATCGGAGTGCTTGCACGTACTGTGGTAACATCGTATGTTTCAATATGATAGATAACATCACGAATCGCATCCAAACCCTCTTGAACAGTGTAGTTTACCTCGTGGTGTACAGTGCCGAGATGCTCTGCCATAATGCGAGCTTTTGCCAAGTCGGGAGAACCTTTGATGCCCACAGCAAACGAATGCAAGCGCGGCCACCAAGCAGCTGATTGATCGTCAGTTTCTACACGTCTGTGGGCATACATATTAGCAACAGCCGAAATCACAGAACTATCCAATCCGCCAGAAAGCAAAACGCCGTAAGGCACGTCGCTCATAAGTTGACGTTTAACAGCGGCTTTAAGGGCATCACCAAGTTCTTTTACATCTGATTTGTTGTCTTTAACTGCATCATAATCCATCCAATCACGTTTCCACCAACGGCGCATTTTACCGTCAGAGCTATGATAATAATGACCCGGCAAAAAAGGTTCGTATCTATCGCAAAAACCTTCAAGCGCTTTAAGTTCACTTGCTACAAATACAGTTCCGTCAAAGTTATAACCTATATAAAGAGGTATGATTCCGATATGGTCGCGGGCGATAAGAAAAGTATCGTTTTCCTCATCGTAAAGCACAAAAGCAAAAATACCGTTGAGGTCTTCAAGAAAATTAATACCTTTCTCCTTGTAAAGAGCAAGAATCACTTCGCAGTCGCTTCCGGTCTGAAATTCGTATTTACCTTTGAGCCTTTCGCGAATCTGTTGATGATTGTAGATTTCGCCGTTGACAGCCAAAACCTGTTTGTGGTCGGGAGAATAGAGCGGCTGACCGCCCGAAAGAGGATCGACGATGGCCAAACGTTCATGAGCCAAAACACAACGGTTGTTACTATAAACTCCGCTCCAATCCGGACCGCGATGTCTGATTTTTGACGACATTATCAACGCCTTTTCACGCATTTTAGCCGCTTCGCCGTCATTGATTTTTAAAATTGCTACAAATCCGCACATGGTTATATTTTTTAAATGCTAAATTCAATGCATAATGAAAATGCAAGATTTTTTTTTTAAGTTCTTTAAATGTTGAAATAATTGTCAATTCTCAATTGTCAATTTTTCAATTCTCAACAATGCAAAGGTATTCCGTCAGCATTTTTTATACAATACCGATTGTTCGTATTTGAAAATTTACAAATACGTGTTTTGCATATATTATAATGATACAAGGCTCTGTAAAAGGGGGCGTAACGTGTTAGAATACGAAATTCACGGAAGATTATAAAGTAAAATTAAGTAAGACGCTTATTTTTAATTATCAAAACAAAAAAACGGGAACGGAAATAAAATCTCCGCCCCCGCACCATATACTGATTATCCAAAAAAAACTTCAATATTAATTGTAAGCCGTTTCACCGTGTTCATATACGTCCAAGCCTTCTTCTTCAATACGCGGTGTAACTCGTAAACCGTGTATTTTTTTGATTGCTAAAAACATCAACAATCCGATGCCAAACGACCAACCGGCAACTGCCAATTCCCCAATCAACTGCGTGCTAACAGAATAACCACATTCAGAATAAGCGAAAACCCCGGTAAGCACCGTTCCCGTAAAACCTGCCATACCGTGAACTGAAACAGCACCTACGGGGTCGTCAATATGAAGTTTCGTGTCCAAAAAATTTACAAAGAAACACATTACAACCGAAGCAACAATGCCAATAACAGCAGCAGACCAAATCGGAACACAATCACAACCTGCCGTTATGCCCACGAGTCCTGCCAAGATACCGTTGCAAACCATTGACAAAGAAGGTTTTCCAAATGCAATCCATGTATAAATAAGAGCTGTTATACCACCGACTGCCGCAGCAATGTTTGTTGTTACAAAAATATGCGACATTGCTGACATATTGTCAAGAATTCCGCCGCCGTAACTGTTAGCCTCTACCGAACCTTCAGCAGCAACCGTTGAGCCGGGATTAAATCCGAACCAACCCATCCACAAAATCCATACGCCAAGAGCTGCAAGTGTGAGATTATGACCCGGAATAGCGTGTGTACGTGTTGAACCGTCAGCTTTTTTGGTGTATTTTCCCAAACGCGGACCAAGAACAATTGCACCCGCCAACGCTATAAAACCACCGCAAGAGTGAACAACTGCCGAACCGGCAAAATCATGAAAACCGAGTTCACTGAGCCAACCACCGCCCCAAGACCAATGCCCTTGAACGGGATAAATCACCGCTGAAATCACCAAAGAATAAAGCAGATACATCGAAAATTTGGTACGTTCAGCCATTGCGCCTGAAACTATGGTAGCGGCAGTGGCACAGAAAACGGTCTGAAATATAAAATAACATTCTTTTGGAAGATTACCGCAAGGATTTTCAACACCCGTAATACCGAAACCGTCCCAACCGAGAAACGAACCCGTACCAAACATTATAGAAAATCCTAACAACCAATATAATACTGAACCTACTGAAAAATCCACAAAGTTTTTCATAAGTATATTGGCTGTGTTTTTAGCCCTTGTAAGTCCTGCCTCAACAAGCGCGAAACCGGGCTGCATAAAAAACACAAGCATTGCCGCTATTAGCACCCACACAGTATCTACTGCACTAACCTCTGATGCTACTGTATCTAAAACTGATGTCTCCATTTTTCTAATTTCTTTAATCGTTAACTTTCATTTTTTCATTCTCAATTGTCAATTGTCAATTGTCAATTATCAATTGTTATTTTTTATCCGCCAAAACAGTGTCGCCGTGTTCACCGGTACGGATTGAATATGTATCATCAACAGGGCTTACGAAAATTCTTCCGTCGCCGATTTCACCGGTACGGGCTGTTTTCATAATTGCATCAATAGCCGGTTGAACAAACTGATCACGGCAAATAATAGTTATCTCAATACGCGAAATAATATCGGTACTGTACATAACGCCACGATAAATTCTGTCTTCACGATCCTGACCGATAGCTTTTACTTCTGTGTACGAAAACCAATTGATGTCGGCTGCAAAAAGTGCCTCCTTAACATCGTCAAACTTGGTTTTGCGGATAATTGCTTCAATTTTTTTCATAATTATTATATTATTTTTACGTTACACAATGTATTTTTCTTAAAAGGTTACACCAAACGACAGATACATTTTCTTTGCCGTGGGATTTGCTGCAAGTTGCGCATAAACAGGCAAAGTAAATTTTTCAAATTCGATTTTTTTCGTAGCTGTCAGACCGATATTAATAAGAGCGAAATTTTCAGCTCCGTAATAATCGGTTTCCCAAGGTGTTATACCCATTGCAGCCTGCCATTCCAAGCCGCCTAACGTAAAAGGTGCAGCAACTTCAAAATAAGAAGAATAAGCATCATCACCATTCGCTTTACAGCCCATCGCACCCCAGAAGTTTGTATACCAACTTATTGACAAGAATCCGAAATCGTATCCTAAACCAAATTCAAAAGTGTGCAATGTGGTATCAGAATAATCGAAAGAGTTGTAATCATCGTTGCCGCACCAATAATCTGTAAAAACAGCCGAGAATCCACCGATTGTGTAGGTTAAAGAAAGGTCAAGCTCTTTGTAACCCGTTCCCACAAGACTCGTTGAACCCCAAGCTCCGAGTTCAAAGCCTTTGTAACCTATTGAAACACCCGGCTGAACTGCTAAATCATCAAGTTTTTGACCGCGCCAGATATAAGTGCTTACAACATCTGCTCCTATATTAGCAGAGAATCCGTTAGTTTCGGTTTCAATTGTTTCTTCCTGAGCATAAAGACTTGTTGACAAAACGATGAATGCTAATGTCAACATAATTTTTGTTCGTGCTTTCATTTTTTTCTCTCTTTTAAGTTCAACACTATGTTAATCCGGTGCACCGCCAATTTTTAGTTGGCTTTTAAAAAATTTTAACATTGCAAAGGTATTATGACGAGATTTTGTGTGCAATACCGATTGTTCGTATTCAAAGTCGATAAAATACGTATATTTCCTATCCGGGAATTTTCAAGTGGCTTTTTAACATATTGTAATGCCGTTAAACCAGATACAGATAAGTGCAAACCGTATTGTTAGAATCGATTTTTTAAGTGTTTTGACGTATAGGAAATTAAGTGTTTAACCTTAAAAAAAGTTTTTCCATCAATATATAGATGTGGTAAAAATATTTTTTATATTTGCGAGTTCATATATTTTTGATTTACGAAACAGTAATAAAAAAATTTTTAAAATTATGGCAGTAGGAGCAATTATGTTAATTGTTGACCCTCAAAACGATTTCATTGAGGGCGGTTCGCTTGCAGTTTCAGGCGCACAAAAAGCAATGCAGGCGTTGGCGGATTTTATCACTCCACATCCTGATTTGTTCGGGAAAATATTTGTAACTCAGGACTTTCACCCCGAAGACCACTGTTCGTTTACAGAGCAGGGCGGCACTTGGCCGAAACACTGCGTAAAAGACACTTTTGGCGCAGAAGTTTTTGCACCGTTAAAAGCAGCCTTGGACAAGTGTCCCGATGTTGTGTATTGCAAAAAGGGTCAGTCAAAAGACAGAGACCAATACAGCATTTTCGACATTCAAAATTCAGAAATCACCAACGATGACGGCAAAAAAATCCAAGAATACATAAAAAACATAGATAAATATTTCATTTTTGTAACAGGAATCGCCGGTGATGTCTGCGTCTTGAACACATTAAAAGATTTAATACAATTCGCTGACAAAAAAAGCATTGCAGTTTACAGAAATTTTACGGCAAGTCTTGACGGCGGACAAAAACTCGAAGATTTTTGCGAAGAAAATTCCATTATAATTTTTAGCCTTGACAAAAAATGAGACAGATAATTAATCACTTTACAGACAACGACTTATACACTTTTACGTGTATGTATTACATTATTCAGACTTATCCGAGAGCGGAGGTTGAATATACTTTTTTTGACCGTAACGGCACAGTTTATCCTGAGGGGTTCGACAAGTTGCTTCAAGAGCAGGTCGATTACATGAAAAATGTTGTAATCCAGGAAGATGAGATTGAGTTTATGCTCAAAAAATGCTATTACCTTCCTAAATGGTTTATTGACGTTTTTCTTCGCGGATTCCGTTTCAACACCGACGAAGTATCTATCAATCAAGACCTTGACGGGTATCTTCATGTCAGCGTAAAAGGCAAATGGTATTCGGCGATAATTTGGGAAATGCCGATTCTAAGTTGTGTCAGCGAACTTGCCCATATCTTGAACGGTGATGCAGCAAAATACGATTTGGCTGGTGAAACCAAAAAAGTAAGGGAAAAAACTGCGGAGATTTTCTCTAACGGCTTGATTCTCGGCGACATGGGAACTCGCCGCAGATTCTCTTTCGACCATCAAAAAATGGTTTTGACACAAATGAAAGACGTTTACGAAAACGGCAATTTCAGCGGATTTTTTACAGGAACGTCCAACGTTTGGTTTGCAAAAGAACTGGACCTCAACCCGTTAGGAACAATGAGTCATCAAATAATTTCGTTTGAAGAAAACGTAACGTCAGTTTTTGAAGTTAATCATTCGGTTATGGAAAAATGGGCTTCGGTTTATAACGGCGACCTCGGATTGTATCTTTACGATTGTTTCGGCGATGATGTATTTTTCAATAATTTCTCCAAAAAAAGTGCGATGTTGTTTTCGGGTTTAAGAGTTGATTCGGGCAACGAAGAGGAACAAATCGACAAAATCGTTCAAAAATACACAGAACTCGGCATCAATCCCCAAACCAAACAAGTTATTTTTTCTAACGGACTTAACATAAAACGCGCTATTGAAATTCAAAAATACGCATTAGGAAAAGTAAAACCCTCGTTTGGTGTCGGAACATTTTTGACGTGTGATTTAACGAATATAAAACCGATGAACATTGTCGTAAAACTCACAAAATCAAGAATTACCGAAAGCCGCGAATGGCACGACTGCGTAAAACTTTCATGCGACAAAGGCAAAACTCTCGGCAATCAGGATAAATGTAAATATTTGCTCAGTGTGATTTGTTGATATATTTTTTTTATCTTTGCGATAAAAAAATACCACAATATAAGAAATGAAACAAAAAATATTATATTTAGTTTTTATTTTACTGAATATCAGCCTAAAAGCACAAGAGAAAAAATACATTTTTCCAATGGACATTCCCGTTGTGATGAGTGCTTCGTTTGCAGAATTAAGACCGAATCATTTTCACGGCGGGATTGACATTTCCACCGGCGGGGTTATCGGAGTACCCGTAAAAGCCTCTGACGATGGTTATGTTTCAAGGATAAAAGTCTCGCCATACGGTTACGGCTACGGATTGTTTATCACTCATAATGACGGACATACCACCGTTTACGGACATTTGAGCGAATATGCGCCAAAAATTGACACCGTTATAAGAAAAGAGCAAATCCGTTTGCAATCCTTTGACGTTGATTATTATCCCCAAAAAGACGAAATAAAAGTAAAAGGTGGTGAAATTATCGCCTATTCCGGCAATACGGGCGGCTCAGGCGGTCCGCATTTGCATTATGAAGTCCGTGAAACAGAACGCGAAATAGGATTGAACCCGTTAAAATTTATAAAAACCATTGACGACAACCGCCCGCCAGAGGTCTACGGAATCAAAATCTATGCAATGGACGATTCAGCGCAAGTGAGTTCAAAAGCGGAAAGCAAATATTTTTCATTGCCCGAAATCCAAAACAAAACTATTGAATGTTACGGGAATATAGGTTTCGGTATCAATGCCAACGATTTTTTCTCCGTCGGGGGCAGACCTTGCGGAGTAACGGAGGTTTCGCTTTATGACGGGGACAACTTGATTTATCAATCCCGTCTTGACAGCATACAAATCGACAAATCAAGATACATCAACAGTTTTATTGATTACGCTGATTTACAGCAAACTAAACGCTACATTCAGAAATGTTTCGTTGAAAAAAACAATCAACTGAAAGTTTTCAGATGCTATAAACCCTTCAGCGTTAAAAGCGGAGAAATTCACAAGATGAAATTTGTTTTAAAAGATTTCGTCGGCAATACGAAGACAGTAAATTTCTTAGTTAAGGGCGTTTATTCTCCTTTAGTAACAGCTAAAAAACCTTTAGGAACATACGTTTGCTGGGCGACTGACAATTTTTATGACACGCTCGACATGGAAATTGAAATTCCTAACGGCAATTTTTACAAAGACGAATTTATTGAATTTTCCAAAGAAGATTCTACAATTTTTAAACGAACAGTTTATAATGTAGGCAGCGGAGATATTCCCGTGCAAAACTCCATAAAAATTACCATTCCGATACCTGAAAGTATTAGTTCAATTATCGGCACTAAACTCTCTAAAAAACAAGTATTTATAGCGAGAATAGGAAAACGCAATTCACTCGGATATTTGGGCGGCGAAATCGACAGTTCAACCTCAAGAATAAGCGTTAAAACCCGAAGTTTAGGAAGTTTTATCGTAGCCACCGACACCATAGCACCGAGAGTAGTCAGCAAAAATTCCTCTACGTTACTTTCCAATTCTCATAACGTTATGATTGGAATTTCGGACAATATGAGCGGAATCAACAAATATAATTGTTTTATAGACGGAGAATTGAAAATTTTTGAGTTCGATTACAAAAACGCAAGATTGATAGCTCCGGTCAAAAAACTCGGACTTCAACCCGGCTGGCATACTTTAGAGGCTAAAATTGAGGATTGTTGCGGCAACGAAAAAGTTTTTCAATGGAAATTTAGGACGAGGTAACACAAAGTTAGAATGTTAAATATTTTTTATCATACGGGCAGATATTTTTTGCTTTTGAAACGTGTGTTTTCAAGACCTGAACGCGGACGAGTTTTTTTAAGGCAAACGATTAGAGAGACTACAAACATGGGAATCAGTTCGATAGGTATCGTTTTGATAATTTCGATGTTTATGGGTGCTGTTTGTGCAATTCAGATGGCTTACAATCTTCAAAACCCGATAATACCAAGATATTTAATCGGCTTGGGAACAAGAGAAACCCTGCTTTTGGAATTTTCCTCAACCATTGTGGCTCTGATACTTGCCGGAAAAGTCGGTTCCAACATCGCCTCAGAACTCGGCACAATGAGAGTTACGGAACAAATCGACGCTTTAGAAATGATGGGAGTTAATTCGGCGTGTTATCTGATATTACCGAAAATCACCGCTTTTGTCTTTTTTATACCCGTTCTGACAATTTTTAGCATGGCAATAGGACTGTTAGGCGGTTACGTGGCATCTTTTGGAACCGTAGGTCTTACTCCTCATGATTATGTGACAGGAATAACATCGTTTTTTAAACCCTTTTACGTAACGTATTCGCTGATAAAATCCTTATTTTTCGCCTTTATAATAGCTTCAGTTTCGTCTTATCACGGATATTATGCCGGCGGAGGAGCTTTAGAGGTGGGCAAAGCAAGCACACACGCCGTTGTACACAGTTCAATTATTGTTTTGCTTTTTAATTTAATTTTAACCAAATTGCTGCTGTAAAGAAAAAAAATGATAGAAGTTAAAAACGTTTGCAAAGAGTTTTCGTCTCAAAAAGTCTTAAACAACATCTGTGCTGAATTTCTTCCGGGCAAAACCAACCTTACAATCGGGCAGTCGGGCAGCGGCAAAACCGTTTTGCTAAAATGTATTGCAGGGCTTCACAATGTCAGCTCGGGCGATATTCTTTATGACGGACGCTCCTTTACCGCTATGAACGAAAAACAACGCAAAGAAATCCGCAAAGAAATGGGAATGGTTTTTCAAGGCGGGGCATTGTTTGACTCAAATACGGTGGAAGAAAATGTCATGTTCCCCTTAGAAATGTTTACGCACATGACCTATGATGAGCGCAGAGAGAGGGCTCACGAGTGTTTGAAACGTGTTAATATTATTAACGCTGAAAAAAAATATCCGGCAGAAATATCCGGTGGAATGCAAAAACGTGTTGCCATCGCACGAGCTATCGCATTGAATCCCAAATACTTATACTGCGACGAGCCTAATTCGGGACTTGACCCCGTAACAAGTATCGTGATTGACAACCTAATAAAAGATATCACAATAGAATACAACATTACAACAATCGTTAATACCCACGACATGAATTCCGTAATGGAAATTGGTGATAAAATAATTTTCATTTACAAAGGCCAAAAATTTTGGCAAGGCACGAGTTCGGATATTTTTCAATCCGGGGTCAAAGAGCTTGAGGATTTTGTTTTTGCCTCTTCGAGAATGAAACAAATAAGAACACTCCAACAGAAATAAATTACATTATTTTATCCATTCCGAAAAAAATCAACACGCCGTAAAGGTAAAATCTTATGTACCTTGTAAGTCCGTAAAGCATAGTGAGTTTCAATGGATATTTTACCATTCCGGCGACTGTTGTGGTCGTTGCAAAAGGCAGCGGAAACAATGCCGCAAGTACGATTATAATACCGCCCCATTTTCTGATTCTGATAAAAAACTCTTCGTTGCGTTTTTCAAGCCAATGCCTGAGTTTTGGGATTCTTAATGCGATTTTGCCCAAGAAATAGGCATTTATACCGCCCAAATATGATATCGTGCCTAAAATTGTCAGCCACAACAACGGGCTGTTGAATTTATCAGACCACATAATAAACAAATCCGGAGGAATCCAACCCAAAAAAGATTCCGAAACCAAAAACAGTGTTAAAATTCCGGGAGTTTCATGGCTGAAAATATAATTTTTGATAATATCTCCAAGATTAAGGAAATGGTTCAAAACCAAAACGATAACAGCTATTATTGCAATTATTACTAAAAGTTTAAGTATAGTTTTTCCGATAAAAGGATACAAACCCGTACGGGAATTCCAACGGTGATAAATTCCTAATTTTTCAACAAGAGTACGCTTCTTTTTAGACATTTTCTTAACCGATTATTTTTTTTCGTATCTGCAAAGGTAAAAGTTTTTTGATTAATTACAATATTTTTTTGAATGAGAAAAAATAATTTTAATTTTGCAAAAAAACGTTTGCTAAAAAAATGTCAGTCAGAGTAGAACATCTTTTGAAAATTTACGGTGAAAACAAAGCCGTAGACGATATAAGTTTCAGTATAAATTCGGGTGAAGTCGTAGGATTTTTAGGACCTAACGGAGCCGGAAAAAGTACGACCATGAAAATCATAACGGGTTGCATAGCAAGCGACGGCGGTGAGGTTTTCATCAACGGCATCAACATAAAAGACGGCATGAAAGATTTAAAACGGACAATAGGCTATCTTCCCGAAAACAATCCGCTTTACTTAAATATGTACGTTAAAGAATATCTTGAATATTCTGCTTTGATGTATTTACCTAAAGCAGAGGTTAAAACGGCAGTGGATAACGCCATTGAATCTGTGGGACTTACCTCGCATCAATATAAAAAAATCGGAGAACTTTCAAAGGGTTATAAACAAAGAACGGGAATTGCCAGAGCAATGGTTCACAATCCCTCGATTCTGATTCTTGACGAGCCGACCACAGGTCTTGACCCAAATCAAATAGTAGAAATCCGCAATCTTATCCGCGAACTCGGTAAAGAAAAAACCGTGATACTTTCAACGCATATCATGCAGGAGGCGGAAGCGGTTTGCGACCGCGCCATCATCATCAGCAAAGGCAAAATCGTCGCAGACAACACTTTAAAGAATCTTGAAGAAGAATCTTCTCAAAGCGTTGTTACAGTGGAATTTGACAGCGATGTAAAAATTGAAGAAATTCAAAATATTCCGGGCGTAAAGAAAGCGGAAGGTTCTGGCAAAAATTTCATTATTTCAAGTGCAGAGGACATTGAGGTAAGAAAAAATATTTTCGATTTTGCCGTCAAAAAAAATATTTCCGTATTATCGCTGACCAAAAACAAAGGAAATTTGGAAAATATTTTCAGGGATTTGACACAAAATTAACGATAAAAAAGGGACGCACCAATTAAGCTGAGCGTCCCTAAAAAAACATTTACAAGGCAGAAATTTTATATTTTCCGTCTTTTTTTGTTTCTAAATCATATTCGTAAACTTTCTTAATTTCGGGCGTTAAATTATTTTTCACCTCTGAAGATTTTTCGGGCGTTTTAACATCGGCTTGTTGTAAAAGCGGATTTTGAAGCACGCCTTGAGCCTCTTTCAACCCCTTGCCTTTAAGTTTTTGATAACTTCTAATTCTTAAAACGCCTCCGATTTGAGATGTTATTACGGCGCTTACCAATTTTCCATCGCTCCAAGAAATATCCGTTAAAAAACCACCTCTTGCCTTTAAACCGCTGACCTGACCATTTTTCCAACAAGAAGGCAAGGCCGGCAACAAATGAACTGCACCGTCATGACTTTGCAACAACATTTCACTAACTCCCGCTGCAAAACCGAAATTACCGTCAATCTGAAACGGCGGATGCGCATCAAACAAATTCGGATAAATTCTGCCGTTTTCAAATTCCTTCGGTGCGCCAAAACCCGAAAACTGCGCCGGCAAAACGTGCAACATATTAGAAATGATTTTGAAAGCGTGGTCGCCGTCCAACATACGCGCCCAGAAATTAATTTTCCAACCCAAAGACCAACCCGTTGCCATATCGCCGCGCTGTTTCAGCGTGTTGGCAGAGGCGGCAAAAAGTTCGGGATTTTTATAAGGTGAAATCTGATTGGAAGGATACAAACCATAAAGATGCGAAACGTGTCTGTGTTCGTCCTTCGGGTCGTCGGAATCAGAAAGCCATTCCTGAAGCTGAGAGTAACGTCCGATTCTCATCGGCGGAAGTTTTTCAAGAGTTGAAGAAAGCCTTTGAGAATATTTTTCATCTTCAATACCAAGAATTTTCATAGAATTTAAGGTGTTTGATAAAACGTCAAAAACAATTTGATTGTCCATCGTCGTTCCGGCGGTCAAAGACGTAGGCTTTCCGTCAGGACCGTGTTCAGGCGAAACAGAAGGCGTTACAACCAAAAATCCGTAGCGCGGATCCATTTGCAAAAAGTCCAACAAGAAATCAGCAGCACCTTTCATTGCCGGGAAATTTTCCTTCAAAAAATCCTTATCGCCTGTAAACAAGAAATGCTGCCAAATATGCGTTGTAAGCCATGCACCGCCCGTTGGAAATGCACCCCAATAAACTCCGTCAACAGGACCCGTAATACGCCACAAATCCGTATTATGATGAGCAGTCCAGCCGGAACAGCCGTAAAGTTTTTTTGCCGTAGATATTCCACTGTGGCTCAAATCGTTAATCATGTCAATTAAAGGTAATTCTGTTTCAGGAAGGTTACAAACACCGCTCGGCCAATAATTCATTTCGGCATTAATGTTAATCGTATACTTTGAGTCCCAAGGCGGATTAACGGAATTGTTCCAAACACCCTGAAGATTAGAAGGTTGTCCGCCCGGCTGCGAAGAAGATATCAACAAAAATCTTCCGTACTGCATCATCAACGATACAAAATCGTAATCCTCTGATAATGAAAAGTTTTTAAGCCTTTCATCGGTCGGCAATTCTGAATTTTTGTCTGAGGGCAACAAAAGTTTTACCCTGGAATATTGCCCAGAATATTTTTTTAAATGTAAGGCATAAATTTTATTATAATCCGCTAATTTAATGCGAGAAAAAACCTCATCGTTAAGAGCGGTAGGATTAGCGGAAATATCGTCATATTTTTTATAATTAGTTGAAGCCGTGATGTAAAGCGTTGCTGAGCTTGCATTTTTAACTTTTAGAGTATTATCCTCATTTTCAACAACTTGACCGTTTGTTAAAACCCAAATTCTACATTCGGCTTTGAGTTTTCCCTGAATACCCTCTTGAGAATTGTTGTAAACATTAGCAGTTATAACATTTTGATTAACAGAGATTTCGTTTTTTAATTCGCTTTTAAACGAGACAACAAAATTCAAAGAGTCTTTTTTGTCGCAATCAATGGAAACGGCTATAACTTTTTCGGACAAGGGCGCAAAAACAGTGCGTTTGAATTTTACGCCGTTTTTCTTGTAAACGGTTGTATTAACGGCAGTTGATAAATCCAATTCGCGTTTATAATCTTCGATTTTACCCTCTGAAAATTTCAAAAACAAGCTTCCCAAAGGCAAAAAACTCATTCCGTGAGGCCCCTTGAAAAAATATTTTTCCATAATCTGATGAGCCTCAGGCTCTTTGCCTTCAAAAATAAGTTTGCGAACCTCGTCCAAATGCTCTAAAGCATTGTCAGCATTGTTGTTATGCGGCGAACCGTTCCAAAAGGTTTCTTCATTGATTTGAATTTCCTCAACCCCGGTTTTGCCGTAAACCATCGCTCCTAATTTAGAATTGCCCACAGGCAAGGCCTCCAACCAACTCTCGGAGGGTTTTTCATACCAAAGTTTATGTTGCTGAGCCTTTACATTCCAACAGCACAGCACCAATAATAAGGTGATAATCTTTTTCATATATGTTTTTCTTTTTTTTAATGCTTTTAATTAAGTTTTTCACTTTCTAAAAGGAAGCAGCCCTTATGAAAATAAAAAAAACGTCGGCAGAAAAAAAAAGTTGCCGACGTTTTTCAATTTAATTACTAATTAATTACTAAAACAATTTAACGTTAAGATCAAAAAAAATTATACGGTTATTTTTCAAAAATGTATGCAAAGGAACAATTTTTTTTTGAAAATGACTTTTCTATATGTTTCAAATATTTATGTTTTTGTAACATCGTGATTTTTTTTAACCTTTTCAAAACGCATTGTTACAAAAACGCAAGCATTTAAAACCTCAATATAACAACTTTTCGGACAAAAAGACTTAATATTGCAGTGAATTTTTAATCAACCTGTTATTTTTATAAAAAGATGAAAAGATTTTTTCTTACTGCGGCATTTGCTGCTGCTTTGTTTAGCGGAAGCCTTTTCGCACAAGGCTTGAAGGATGCTTACAAAGATTATTTTAAAGTGGGCGTTGCGGTTAATATGTCGAACATGAACCGTGCGCAGGAGGCTGCTCTCGTTGTTAAAGAGTACAATTCCGTGACTTGCGAAAATGACATGAAACCTATTTCGGTACATCCGAAAGAAGGAGTTTGGACGTGGGAAAAAGCAGATTCGATTGCTAATTTCTGCCGTAAAAACAACATCAAAATGCGCGGACATTGTCTTGTATGGCACAATCAGTTCTGCGACTGGATGTACACCGACAAAAAAGGTAAACCTGTTACGAAAGAAGTATTTTATCAACGTTTGAAAGAACACATTTTCACTGTCGTAAACCGTTACAAAGACATTGTTTATTGTTGGGACGTTGTAAACGAGGCAATGGCAGACGATCAAAGGCCTACACCGTGGAATCCTAATCCGTCGCCTTACCGCAAATCAAAACTTTATGACCTCTGCGGTGATGAATTTATCGCAATGGCATTTAAATTTGCACATGAAGCCGACCCGAAAGCGCAGTTGTTTTACAACGATTACAACGCAGCCGATCCTGGCAAAAGAGACCGCATTTTTAACATGGTCAAAAAAATGAAAGATGCAGGCGTTCCTATTGACGGTATCGGTATGCAAGGTCATTACAACATCTACGGACCGTCAATGGAAAACGTTAATGATGCCATCGAAAAATATTCAACAATCGTAAAACACATTCACATTACCGAACTTGATGTCAGAGCCAATGAAGAAATGGGCGGACAATTACAATTCAGCCGCGGCGAAGAAAAACCTATTGCGCCTTACATCAAGACTTTGCACGAGAATATGTATCATCAATTGTTCCGTGTTTTCCGCAAACACAAAGACGTTATTGATGTCGTAACGTTTTGGAATGTCAGTGATAGAGATTCTTGGGTAGGCGTTAATAATTATCCTTTGCTTTTTGACAAGGATTTGAACGCTAAAAAAGCTTACGACATTGTTAAAAACTTTAATCCCGATTTCGACAACGTTAAAATAAAAGAAGATTTCAAACCCTCTCAAAAGAATCAACCCGGACAGGAATATCCTCAAGTTAATTCTCAAGGATATGCAAGATTTCGTGTTAATGCTCCTCAGGCTAAATCCGTTATCGTAAGTTTGGGACTCGGCGGCAGCGGTCAGACCGTTCTCCAAAAAGATAAAGACGGTTTTTGGACAGGAACAACGGAAGGTCCGATGGACGAAGGCTTCCATTATTATCATTTAACAATTGACGGCGGCGTAGTAAACGATCCCGGTGCTAAAAATTATTACGGCTCAGTACGTTGGGAAAGCGGTATTGAAATTCCGGCTCATGACAAAGATTTCTATGCAGAAAGGCTTGACATTGCGCACGGCAACGTTCAACAGGTTCTCTTTAATTCCAAAAGCACCAACGAGTTGAAACGTGCATTTGTTTATACTCCCGCCGAATACGGTAAAGATCCGAAAAAACGTTATCCGGTTCTTTATTTACAACACGGTTGGGGCGAGGACGAAACGGCATGGTCAAATCAAGGACACGCTAATTTAATTATGGACAACCTGATTGCCGACAAGAAAATACAACCGTTTATCGTGGTTATGACATACGGCATGACAAACAATGTAAAATTCGGAACTATCGGAAGTTTTACTGCAAAAGAATTTGAAGAAGTTCTTGTAGATGAATTAGTTCCCTATATCGACAAAAATTTCTTAACAATAGCAGACAAAGCTCATAGAGCAATGGCAGGTTTGTCAATGGGCGGTATTGAAACAAAACTCATCACCCTCCGCCGTCCTGAAGTTTTCGGCTATTACGGTTTATTAAGCGGCGGTGTTTATTCGCCTGAAGACATCAAAGACAAAAGCCAAGTAAAAGTAATTTTTGAAAGCTGCGGTTCAAAAGAAAATCCTGATGGCATCAACAAATCGGTTGAAAGTTTAAAGAAAGCCGGTTTCAATGCAGTAGGATATATTTCAGAAGGTACGGCACACGAATTTTTAACGTGGAGAAGAAGCCTTTATGAAATGGCTCAAGTTATTTTTAAATAATTTGGTAATTTTCTTTTAATCGAGTAGGAGGAAAACAAAGTAGTTTTTCTCCTACTTTGTTTTCCGACCTCTCACACCACCGTACGTGCCGTTCGGCATACGGCGGTTCCTATTTTCGATACCATTCGAGATAAGTATCTAACATACAAGGATAA
>JAFPYR010000076.1 GCA_017412115.1 Bacteroidales bacterium
AAATCAAAAAGGTTTTTAAGGCATTGTTGCGCCTCTTCAGCTGAAAATTCTTTTTTATTATGGATAGCGTCGTTGCCGAGTCTGCGACAAAAATGTAATTTATCGCTCAAAGAACGGTTTAAGCCGGCATTTTCGATTAAATCAAAGAGATTATCGGAAAAAGCGCGGTTATTTTTGGCGTAAAAATATTTAATGGCGGCGTCGAGTGCGGTGCGAGTTAATTTAACGCACGAATCGTAGGAATTTTTAAAAGCAATTTCCGCGTCGATACAATCTTTAGAAAACGAACGATAATCGGGATTTTGAGCCAAAAAAGCGAAATTATTCATTGAAATCCCCTCCTAATTAAACTCCAATATAAACTCGACTGTTTGCGCCAATTTTATCCTTAAGAAATTTTGCAAGGAGTATACAAATTCCACAAACAAAAATCGTCACTGTGAACCCGACAGGGTAAATCCATGCCGTATTTTGTAAAGGATGTTCCATACCAGCCCAAAAAGCTACCTCTTCAAAAATTGCTATAAAAAAATTATGCAGAAAAAATATTGCAAAACTGTATTTGCCCATAATCGGAAGAATTTTTTTCAAAACCTCGGATAAGTTTGCAAGTTTTTCCGCCACCCAAAGGAGCAACAGACATTCGGGCAATTTGAATATCGGCGTAAAATCTTTAATTAATACCCCCCACGACGATTGAAAACTCATCGCTCCGTAATTATAAAAACAAAAGGCGGATGCTAACAAAATCGCCATTAAATACAGCTCCAGAAGAGCTATCCAAAACTTCACCGAAAAATTTTTGATTCGTTCGTAATGCTGTGCGCAAAAAATTCCAAATATATAATATACCGAAAAATATGCGCAACTGTGGAATGCGTTGACATCATATCGACCGATAGAAGAACTTACAAATATGCCAAATATTATCAGGAATATCTGCAGACCGAGACGGTACTTGATAAATCTCAAATAAACAGGCGACATAATAAATACTACCGTGATGAACGGCATGTACCAAAATGACCAATACGTCCACGTCACAGCTAAAAATCTTTCGAGATTGTTTTCAACGCCACTATGCCAATCCGCAATTCGTCCCGTGTATGTGCCGTAAATAATATGCAACACCGAGAAAATCGTCGCTATTAAAAAATACGGACGAAAAAGATTTCTGAACTTGCCTTTAAGAAAAGCTCCGAATTGAAAACCGCGCCGATAATATATCCAAAAAAACATAAAACCAGACATGAAGACGAAGAACGCCGTAGAACTGTTAAAAGTAAGCGCAAACAGTTTATCAAATCTGGAGTATCCGTACATTACAAATTCATGCTCGCCAAGAAGCATAAGCATATGCCACATTACAACTACAAAAATACCAATTCCGCGAAAGTAATCAAACTCGACTAAACGAGCAGAAGATTGGGACGTCATTTAAAATACCTCTTTGGCGTCGAAAATTGGACCGTCTTTGCAAACTTTTTTTCTACCGTCGGCGGTGTCGATTGAACAGCTTAAACACGCGCCCAAACCGCAAGCCATGCGTTTTTCAAAGGAGACCTCGCAGGGCAAATTGTTATTTAAAGCAATTTTAGCGACGCCG
>JAFPYR010000077.1 GCA_017412115.1 Bacteroidales bacterium
CGCTCCGTCGGTGATGTCATATTTCAGTTGGCAAGTGGCGAGTTGGTCTGCTGCGCTCTTTGCCTCAATCTGTCTTGAAAGACCCCCGATGCCCATCGTTACACCGTTGAATCCGTTGTTTGCAGTCTGTTGGAGCGTGTTTGTTTGTCTTTCGATTGCGAGTTGGTTTTGGCAACAGCATTGCTGGAACTGTGAAATAATGCTTGCGTTACCGGCTTGGATTGAGTTAATAATTTGCAATGCGCTTGTTCCCTGTGCATTCGCTAATTGTGCAATTGCATTTTGAACGTTCTGAACTCCTGAATTTACAAGATTAAAGTCCTGACCAAGTGCGGTTGCCAAACTTTGAATTGCCGTGCGGCTTGCCTCACCTTGACTTGTTACAGCGTTCATTATCAATTCTCTGCCGCTGTCGTTGTTCAATTGATTTGCAAGGAAAGCACCCTGACCGTTCATGCCGCCACCAAAACCGTTGCCACAGCCACCATTCCAACCAAACATAGAAGCGATGATTGCGAAACCGAAAAGGTCAGCAAGGCTGTTGTTTCCATTGCCAAAAAGTCCACCGTTGTTTCCGCCGATCGGAATAGAGAATGGGATTCCTTGATTACTGCCGGACTCTGCCGGTATTGAATAAATTTCTGCCATTTTTTAATAAATAAATGAGTTAATAGTTTGATTATAATTGTGGGCAGGAGCGGTTTGAACCGTTCTTCTCCGCGATGTTCTGCGGTGTATTCTAATATACGACTGCCCGAATGTTCCACGACAAAATTAAAATAATGTTTTTAAAATTAAAATAGTGTCTGCGTTTTTTTTACTTACACATTTCAGAATATACCATTCCACTCATAGCAATCTGCACCATCTCATCAAGCATATCTGAGCCTACCTTGCGAACTTCCGTCGCTTTTTTAGCAAATATCTCTGCTACTTCTTCGTCTGACTTGCCTTGTGATTTTAATTCCTCGCACTCTTTGCTGACCGCTTTAATGTCGCGTTCAAAACGTTTCATATCCTCTCTCAGCAACCGCGCCGACAGCGATGTTAAGTACGTCTCCATTCCAGCGTACTGCTGACGTAAAAGTTTTTTATCTGCGCTGTCAAGTTCGTTGAATTTGTCGCTTTCCATAAAGGCAAGGAGTTTTGTTATCCTTGTTTCCAACTCCGCCTTTTCGACTTTCATTCTTTCGATTCTTTCTTGTTCCATTATTCCTCCTGTTTCAATAATTTTTCCTTTGCTGCTTTTATTGCTTGTCTTATCATTTCTTTGTCGATTTTCAAGTTTTCCGACAATTCGCAGACTGCATTTTCAAACTCTGTTTCGGAAATGTTCTTGTCAAATGCCTTTTCCAAAACAGAGTTGCTTTTACTCATTGTGTCTGCATTGATGTTACTTCCTAACATCATATTAAACATCATAAAACAAATTTCTTCCATGATTTTAGTTTTTTAAATTAATTAATATCTTGTCCTAAAATAAAATTACCTGTCCCTGCATTACCGAATAACTTTCCACTTACTCTATCGTACATATACCCAACAGAGCCAACACGAACGGGAATGCCGTCGAATAACAATTGTCCGTTCTTCCTTACTTGAAAATAATATATCCGTCCAACTCCTTTCCTATCTTGATAATTAAAAGAACCGTCATACCAAAATATAAAAACATGACAAGTTCCGTAATATGTACCACTAAGATATTTACGCCAATAAATTGTCCCATTATTTGAAAAATAAGCGTTATTGTCTGTAAAATCGAAATGATACACACCATTACGGCGAGGATATGATAGAGTACATCTTTGTTCTGTCCCAGCGAAATCAACATAAACCCAATATGAGCCATCTGCATTGTTTCCCCAATTCGCATCGTTCATTCCTAATGAATACCAATTATCAAACCCGTCTTGATCTTTTTCTTTAAATCCAAAAAAACATTTTTGATTGTTTACGAAGGATTCTTGTAAATAAAAATCATAAACAAGATTATTTTGAGAAACGATTCCCGTATCAATCCACTGCGTACCTGTACTCTCCAAATACTCAATTTTGGAATCATATAATTTTCTCTGATATATAAGGGTGTCTCCTTTAAAAATTTTATTAATTTTAGTTGTCCCCTTATATATGTCTATAATTTTATTATTTCCGCTATATATCATAATCTACGCTGTTGTTTCTTCGGGTATTGCATACCACGTGTTTTCGTCCTTTGTCGCTAAATTATCATACTGTGTTTGCGACAATACAATAATTGTATTACAGCCGCCACCATTTCCAACCTTACCCGATAATGCGGTTGCTATTCCGCCGGACGTGCAAGGGTTGTTGCTATTAGATGTTGGAGTATTATCAAATGTGAGTGAGTTTTGCTTTCCGCTTAACGCTGTATATATCGCACCGCCTTGAACGGGATTTGTGCCGTTTTCTGTAATCGTGCTATCTACCGTTGTCGCTGCCGGAATTGTCGGTTTGTCGGTTAAGTCGTTATAACTTCCCGATGTTGCAACGGATTTAAGACTATTAGCGTCCACCTTTGACATCAAGGCTGTTGTTATAACCTTGTTTTGGACGGGATTTGTACTTGAGGTACTTAATTCGCTGTCCACGGTGATTTCTCCACCGCCCGAAGATGAACCCGAACCACCATTTTTTAGGTCTTCCACGTCTTGCTTTACGGCATCTAATTCTGTTTGCGAAGCCTTTCCTCGCAAAGCAAGTGTTACCGTTTTGTTTTCAATTGGATTACGACTTGTTTCGCTCAATTCGCTGTCTACTGCAAAACTAATACCTAATGCGGATAACGAAACCCTAATTGGTTTATGTCCACTCTCGGTGTTAAATACAAATTTTAAGTACGGTATTTCCGTTTCGATATTATCTTCTGCTATATTGTAAAACTCAACATCAGCCAACATTCCGTCTTTAGTAAAGACACTGAAATCTATCGCCGAAAGTGTCTTATTCCCTGCTCGCAGTATCAGCGTTGAGGTGTCGCTGTCTAACAGCATAGTCAAGTCTCCGCTAACGCTCTGCGTAATAGGCTGAACATTTGTTTGTTGCCACCTTTCCGCCGGAATGACGAGAGGTTCGCTGTCTGTCTGTTGAATGAATCCGCCTTCTGTTATATCGCCTAAAAGCGGTTCAAAATGATAGTGTGCCGAGTTCATCGGTATAGGAAACACAGACTTATAAAATTCCGTATTTACGTCCTGTTTTATCGTGTAATAATGTTTAGCAAACAAATATAAGACAATATCGGAGTTGTCTATATTCGTTACTATAAACTCGGGTCGATAAGTCGTTAATCTGAAAAAATAAGTCAAAACAAACTCAGTTCCTAACGCCTCGCTAATATCAACAAAATTGTCATTACTTCCAATTTTAACTTTGCCTTTGTAGGCGGTTCGCCAAATCTTTAAAGTCAAGTTCAATGTTCCACTGACAATTTGCACCGCAGTAATCTTGTATATATTTTCCTCCTCGTCCCATGCGAGGTCGCCAACTGCTACGGGGGAAACAAGCCAACCGTCGTTAGAATTACCGTATGTGCCGACTTGATTAGGCGGACAACCAAAACCAAAATTAATCTGATTTAGTGCGTTTTGGTGAAGCACAACTCCGTCCTCGGTTGTCATGTTAGAATATTCATCATTCCCTACTCTATACGTTTTTGCGATATAGTAATGACTGTTTACGTTTCTTCCATTTGCAAGTGTATAATACCCTTTCGGTGCATTCTCTCCCCAATCGTCTGACAAAGCAATATACTTCGTGGTCGCCGGAATGGTTTTATCTTCGCCACCAACAAACTTGTAAAAATATCCGTTTTTGTGTGTATTAGTATCATTACCGACATACTGAACAACATCTCCGACTGTGCCCTCGTACTCGTCTAAGTCAGAGACTTGAGGGATAAAACTATGCTTAATTGTGTCTAATTCTGTTTGCGAAGCCTTCGTCTGTAAAGCAAGAGTTACCGCTCGATTTTCGATTGCGTTCCTTGAATTTTGAGATAATTCTTCATCAACGGTAACATTAGAAAATCCGCTGTCGTTTACCAGCTCTGAAGTTTTGGTTGGAATATCGTTTTTCGTTGCGATTTCTGTTAGATTTGGTAATTCTGTTTTTTGCACATAATCATTAAGGCTTTGGTGCTGTGTTAAAAATCCGCTATCATTTTCCAACTCTGAAGTTTTTGTTGGTACATCCGGTATCTCTGTTTTTAATGCGAATTGAGAGAAGTCTGTTCCGCCGATTTCTTCGAGGAGCTGTTCGAACTGCGATGATAGTTCGGCTATTGTCTGGTCTGCGCCTGCGTTGTTACAATGCACCCACCCGTGTCGTAAAAACACAATCGCATCGCCGGGTAGAACAGTTATGTTTCCATTTGTTAAAACGCCACCCTCCGTAACGTCAAAAACCCAGCCTATTTTTGGCTGCGTCAAATTTAACGCCGCTGCGCTTGCGCTGCCTTTATAAACGAGATACGTTGAAAGTTGCGTTAAAAAACTATTGCCTGAATATGTACTCATTTTAATCGCTGTTTTGGTTTGTTGTTTCGAGCGCCGCCACCCTACGTTCTAAGTCGGCGAGCCTCTTCATAAATACGTTTCCTTTTATGTCAATTTGATTGGTGTAAGGCTTTGCTATTATCCACGAGCATCTGATATTCATATAATGTTCATGCGCCATTTCCTCTGCAAATACTTGTGTAGTATCAATGTGAAGTCCGACTCCCTCGATTGTTGTGGTCTCGATAATTGAGATTACAATTTGAGTAATTTCTTGTAGTCGTTCCCGATCGGTCTTGAATTGCGGCATGCCGTTAATTTGGACCGCAATGTCAGGGATGTGAATGTTGATATTAGAGACCCCTCGCTTGGGCGTGGAGTGTTCAAAAGAAATATTGTTAATAACAATATCTTCCGCGTTTGAATTGTCAGGACGCTCTCCGGCGGTGTAAATTCCGCCCGTTATGCCGTCAAGTAAAGCGGATTCCTTTAATATCTTATAAATAACGCTGTCGGTTTGTATTGTGTCCATTTTTTTTCGTTTTTAGAGCCACATTCGGTTGTGTAAACGTCCAATTTCAAACGTGGCGTTGGTTTTGTCGATTAAAATTATGCCGTTTGCGGTTTGAGTTTTTATTTCGGCCTCTGTTATGGATTCGGTGTCGAGTTCTTGGGTTGCGACGATTATCCGTGTGCCTATTTGTAGCGGTTTCTCGGCTGTGCCTTTCGGCATATAAACTGTTGCAGAAAAAATAAAAGATTTGCCGTCGGTGGTGGTGATACTTGCTGCCTGTCCATTTCTTTCAACACGACATTTACAAAGAAAATTCCACGACTGCTCGCCTTTCTGCCAAGTGCCGTTATTGTCCTGCGTACTTTCCGAAATCGTCAGGAAATATAGATAATGCGGATATTGCTCTAATACTACCATACTGCAACGGATTTTAAAGTTGGAGTGAAACCTTCGGGAACAATACCGAGTTCCTTGCACGACATCGTGTACCAAAGTTTTAAAGCGTCGTAATTCCACGAGATTGAGTAGCCTCCCTCGCTGACATTGTACAAAGGCAGAATGTTTGCAATTTCCGCCACGATTGCCCTCTTGCAGGCTGTCGTGTCGCATTCGGCTTCCGGGTCTGTGATTATACCTTTTTGATTTTCAAAAAGGATTGCAAGGTCAGTATCCGAAAAATTAAATTTCTGAGTTACCGCTGTTATATACTCTTTGTTTGTCATATTCCCTCGTTTTAAAAAAAAAGTGGTGTTGGCGCACCACTTTTTAATAATCAACAAAAAAATAAGAATTCAATAAAAATGGAGGTAAAAAATTCATCTATTTATACACCCTCATTCCAATTCTCATTCAAAACGTCCACAAGCATTGCTCGCTGTGATGCCTCAAAAGCCGGGATGATATTTGCAACGCCCGCGGTGATTTCCACGAGTGGGTCTTCCTCCGCCCACTGCTTAACACAAATAAATGAGTTAAGGGCTTTCATTGCAGGGCTGCCTGTAACGCCCATGTCTGCCGGTGTCATCCAAAAACTTGTGCCGAGGTTTTCTGTTTCGGTGAACAACACAACACCGTCGATGAACGGATTAATATCCTCGCCGTTGATGTTGATTAGGTCATCCACAATTTTGATTTGGATGTTGTTGAGGTCGGTGCGTTGGCGGAGTGCGTTGTTCACGGCATCAACGCCCGGAATGTAGGCTGCTCCGAGAAAATTAGTAGCGAATGATGCCGACAATTTAATTGCCTCCTCTGTTGCTGCTAACATTGAGAATGTGTTGTCACTCATCCATACGTATTTGTATTTTCTGCCGAGTGCCTTGCCTTGCTTTATTCCTTTTGCGATTGTGCCGGTGATTGGGGTCGCGTTTGCCTTGTCTGTCCACGCGTAAGTGTCCAATCGTCCATTTTTTTGCATTAAGTAGTCGAGGTCGTTTTCTGCAACCACCGAGCCGTTGTTTTCTCGTGTAAATTCGACTTTGCCGCGGCTCATGCTCTGCAATGCCATCCATTTAACGCGGTTGTTCACCATGTCGATTACTCGGCGGCTGTGGTTGTCGAGTGTTTCGCGGACGAGTTGCTGTGCGGTGGCATCGTCTGCTTGTCGGAGTGCAGTTTGGAACTCGGAGAGTTCGTCGTCGAGCATAAAATATTTAACACCGATTTTAGGGATGTCTCCGCGTAATGTCTCCACGGTGGGATTTTCTCCGAGTGGGAGCGATGCGTTTCTCGAAATTACGGGTGCGGCTTGGTTGCCTTGTTTCGAGTTGGTTGCGGACTTCCACAAAAGGCTTGTGTTTTGTTTTAGAGGAAACCACGAAAAAACATTCACGCCCTCTGTAACATTGTAGTCTGAAATAAGATAATTAAAATCTTTTTCGTTGACTACGTTTGCCATCATTGATTTTATCATAATGTTTTCTCCTTTCTTTAAAGAACGTTAATAAGTGGCAGTGTGGCAGCGATTGCTCCGAGAGGCGGAATCTTTGCGCCCTCGACTTGTCCTATTGTGATAACGTTTACAAACGTGTTGGGTGCAACGTCGTAGCCTGTGCCGATAAGTCCGACAGGTTTGTATTTGAAATCCGAGCCGGATGCACCGCTCTTGGCTGCTTGAATAAGTACGTCGCCCTCTGCTGCTGCAACTCCGAGGCTTGTGCCGACGGTGATGTCATCTGCGTTTTCGTCAGTAGCGTTTGTTGCAATTGCGCTGATTGCGTAAGACTTGCCATTTGTTTTTAGCATAACAAAGTCGCCAACCTTGTAGTTGTGCCCTTTCTTGACCGTGTAGGTTGTCGCATCTGATGCGGCTGCTGTTGCGATTTCGGCGACTTTTATGATATGATACAAGCCGTTTTCGTCTTTACCAACTGCAGTTCCCTCTGGTATGGTGGTCTGTGTCAATTCCTCAACAGCGACACAAACACCGCCGGGAATGTCGGCGAGGTTGTGGGTAAATGCGCGGCTGCGTTTTGCGCCTTGTGTTTTAGTGATTGTAAGTCCCATTTTAATTACGATTTTTTGTGTTTACTTTCCACGTATGCTTTCATTCCTGCGCTGACTCCTGTTCCATCTGAGCTGCCGTGTGCTGGTCTTATCATTGCGCTAAGGCTCGAATTGTTGAGGTCTTTCGTGAGTTGTTCCGCTGTTTCGGTGGTTCTTTGCAAATATGTTGAGAAGTCATCGTCAGTGTCAAATTTTGCGCTCTCGAAATTTTCAACAATTATTTTTTTTACACTTTCAGGAACGTTGCCGATAGCCTTTTCGATTTTTGCGCGGCGTGTGGCTTTAATGCCTTGTCCCTCTAATCCTGCGATTCGCTCCAAAAGTGGCGCGGTCGCTTTCTTGATTATTTCGTCGATGTTTGGCTGTGGCGGTTCGGGTTCGTTTTTTCTGCCTTTTTCCACAAAGTCGTACTTTTTGCGGAGGTTTTCCTCTGCGGTCTGGTTTGCCTTTGTAATTTCGGCATCTGCGCCCTTTCGGTAGTCGGTAATAAAATCTTTGACTTGGTCGGCGGTGAGTGCATCTACGACCTTTTGTGCGGTTTCATCGTCGGTGGCGGTCATTGCAAGTACGCCCGCCAAAATTGAGAGACCGTCTTTTCTTGTGCCTTGAAACTTGTTTTCAAGTAACTTTAAGATTTTTTCTTTCATACGTTTGATTTTTGAATTTTGCACAAATTAAAGCATTATTTTAATGCTTTACAATAGTGTAGTAATTTTTTTTTCAAATTTCTTTTGGTGGTTCGGAAATTGTTTTGTAATTTTGTGATGCGGATGTCTTTGAGGGCGACCTCTTAGGCGCGGGGTGTGCTTCCTCTCGCAGGAGTATACTCTTAACTGCATAGCCCGGTTAACGGGCTATTTTTATATTACATCAAAATCAAAGATTTTAGAAATTCCCCTAACAACACAATAAACCTTTTTAAGTTGGTTTTGTTGTCCATAATAATGTTGTCCATTTTTTAACCTATCATTTAAATAATGATATATCCCATCAATAATTTTTTTATCAGAATACATCGACGGGTCATAAAAGAATAACATTACACTATTACTTAAATCATTAGGATTCTGAGCGTTCCAACCAACTAATTGCCCGTTTTTTTCTTTCAATTGATTTCTATAAAAAGCTCTATCCTCAGTTACTGATTTTATGTCCATTCTTACTCCATTTAAAATAATATCAAGAGCCTTATTCTGTGTGCCGTTTGCGTTGTCGATGCCTTCTGGTTGCACAATAACAGAATTTCCCATTGTAAACAATTCCTCAATACATTTATTTTCGAGGTCTAAGCCTGTCAGTGGTTTCCCGTCGGGGGTTAAATTTGCGAAAAAAGAGCCTGTGCCTTGTGAGTTATGCCCTTTATGTCGTGCCATTAATCCCCCTGTTGTCGGGTCAAATTTTACGTCCGTATAGTCAGGGTCAGAATTTAGTTTCAAATATTCATTCTGTCGCTCTTTCATTGTAGTGTCCGTCAAACGGGTAAGGATTAACGGATTACTTTTTATCCATTGCGGCAGTGCTTTTTGCGGATTTGCAGCAATGGCTTTAAATTGCATAAAATGCGCTGCAAAATATTGTTTAAAACCGTCGGGAAAATCCTTTATCATTATAGAGTCCAAATACTCTTTCCCTTTGCCTTCGTCCTGTGCGTCCCAGTATTTTGCGAATTGTGCGGGTGTCATTGTTATTGGTGTGATGTAACAACGGCAATTCGGATGCCAACCAAACCACACAAAATTTTTCGGATACTTTCCGGCGCATTGGTCGCAAATGTCGTTTAATTCGATGATTTTTTCTTCGCCTTTGGAATTTCTGCGTGTGGTGGTATGGTTGCCGCTGAGGTGGATTTCGTAACCTAAAACGACATCCATTGCATTGTAACTGTCAATTTCGGCACTACGGTATGCGGCATTTACTTCTGTGCGCATCAATCGCTCGCAGTTCTTTTCGGGATTTTTGTATACGCCCGGTTTGCCGCCGTGCTTCATTTTTCCGTTGCCGTCGGTGTTGAGAAATTCTTTAACGCTGTTTTTTGTTTCGTTTACTCCTTTGCCGCCCTTGATTGCGTCATGAACGATTTGTTCTATTATTTTTTTGCTGTCGCCTTTGAAGTCCCATACTCGGTTTGATAGATTGTTCATTGCTCCGCCTCGGTAGGATACGGTTTGAGCGTGTCCTGCGACTGCTTCCATTCTCCGTGCCTCGGTTGCCTGTTGTTTAAGTTTGCGGAGACCGTAGGGCTGGCGGTTTGACTTTGTGAGTTTTGCGATTGCTTGCTCGGCTTGCTCTGTTGCATTGTTCAGCCCCTCTTGATACCACCTTGAAACTCCCGACCCTATTAAAAGGTTGATTTTCCCCTCTAAAATTCGCAGCAAATTCATTACTTTGCGCTCGTGTATTCCATGTGCGTTCCATTTAAAATCGCCGCCAGCCTCTATGTAATTGCGCAGTTCCTCAATCGCTTGCACAAATGTGGAAACGGTTAAGGTTCTAAGCTTTTTTAACATCGCATCGAGCCATTTTACAAGTTTTTTTCGTCTTTCGGTGTCTGTCATTTTTTTAGATTTTAATCTCTCGTAAATAAGCCATTAATTCCTCACCAAGATGGGAGGCTGGTTCGGTTAATACAAAGTAGCCTTTGCTTTCAACGGCTGCGGCATAATTCGCTCCTGCAACAATGATTGCGACAAAACTATTCGGAAAACGTGCGGCGGTTTCGTCTGCAACTGCGATTCCAAGTTCCGAGCCGGGCTTTGATTCAAAGTTCGCCGCGACTTTCACGCCCTTGTCGTAAATAGCAAAGCCGATTGAGTTTCTTAATACTTCGCTGTCGTCGATATAATTCGGCTGGTGCGGATTGTAGACTTTTTTTGTCTTGCCGTCTTCGGTTGTAATAGTTTTGTAGCGCATTGTTGCCGGTGGCGACGGCAAGTTCCGCGCCCTCTCGACAACCTTTAAGCAAGCGGCTTGAACCGCCATAATGATGCGGCGGTTCAATTTTTCGGACACCTGCGATATGTCTTTGAATAGTTCGTCGATATTGGCGTTTTCCTTACCATTGATTTTGAATTTTATTGGCATTTTAGATTCCCCCTAACATCATTTCGGTTTGGTTCGTCGTATCTTTCTTCTCTGTGATGAGTTCTTCTTCTTCTTCCGGGTTCGCTCCTGTGTTGAGTGCTTCGGCTGTCATTGTGATTGCCGTGTGTGGACTGATTAAGTCGTTGTTGTAAGCAGTCGTGATTTGGTTGAGAGCGGTCTGTTTATCTGGAAGTGTGAACGGCTTTATTTCTGCCGTAATGATAGTATCGGCGCAGTCTTTAATGAATTGCGGTGTTGGGTTCATCGTTGCAAGGTACGCCTTGACGACGTTGATTCTGCGTTGCAAATATTCGTCGAAAATCTCGCGTTTTTCTTGAACTTTAAGGTGGCTATCCATAAAAAGTAATTCAAGAGCCACTCCCGATACACCACCCAAACTCTTGACGTTTTCAAATGAAATGTCGGGGGTTTGGCTGATTGTGTAAATCATTCGGAGGAGGGTGTCAATCTCCAACCGTACAGCTTCGGGGGCTTGCGACCACGACAAATATTGTGCGTTGCCGCCGTCCATCATTTCGATTACTGCGCCCGTCTCTCCTTTTTGCGCCCATGATTTTATCTGTCCTGTAACGAGGATTTTAGGCGATGCGTGGTAGTCGTTTGTGTCTGCAAAATTCGATAAAAGGGTTTCTAAACGCTCGATTAACGCCTGCACATCTGCCCATTCGACTTGCTCCTGCTCTCCGTAAATAATCGGAATTTTACCGATTGGATTTTGCATTGGGTATCCGGGCGCGAGTTCGATACTCTTCCCGTTGATGCTCCACTTGTAAAACACCGTTGCAGTGTAGGTTTCAAAATAGACGGTAGTGCTTGGTCTGCCGTCCGTGTTGGTTTCTGCCTTAGTGTACTCGCGTGAAAATGCGACGAGGTCTCCGTTTTCGTCAAAATACGGATAAAGGGTATCTCCTTTTTCAGGTGCGAAAATAGCGCAGCGTAGGCGGATAGGACTTTCAAATCCGTAGCGTTTGGTTGTTTCGGGATCTGCAACTGCAAACCAATACTCTGCAACTTCACGGTTGCTCATCATGTACCTTGCTACCCTGCGATTGAGGGTGTTGATTTTTACGTCTCGAAAAACGGCATTAACGCTGTCGAGGACTTCATTTTGCAAGTCTGCGGTGAGGGTTGGCTCGTTACCGAAAAGGAACGCCACGGCACGTCTTACAATCAATTTTTGCAAGGCGAGGGCTATTCTCTCTACAGGCACAATGCGTGTGCCGCTGTCTGTCTTGACGGTCTTGTCTCGGCGTATGCTCGGATTTGATACGTCGTGCAGTTTTGGGTCTAACTGTTTTTTAAAAAGGTCATAACCGCCCTTTTCGTCGGTGTCGGTCATCCTGCCTTTTTTCAGTTCGCCGATTGCTTTCTCAAAGTCGGCAGTTTGGATTAATTCTGTGATTTCTTCTATGTCCATTTTTTTGTGCGTTTAATTTGTTATACAAAATAATCGGCGGCGTTGACGTTGGACGCGCTTGGTCTAAATTCGACCGTGCCGGTCAAAGCGTCCGGTGCGTCATCGTGTGCGTTGTGTCCTGTTTTCATATAGTTTTTAATGTCCCGCGCAAATTCAGGGAATAACGACTCCCAGCCTTGCGGAAAATAAACGAGGTTTTGAACGTCTGCGGAGTGCGTGTAGATGCGGCTTTGCTTGTTCTTACCCTGCGCAAACCATTTAATATAAGTTTTGCTGTTTCCATTCTCGCGGAGTATTCGCTCCACGTTACGTGCAAACCCTCGACCGCCATTGTTGCTTTCGATGTAGGCTGTGTCTACGTTGAAACGCGAGAGGGAATTTGCCACGGCTGGTTCAGTGTATTCCATCGGCTTTTGAGTGTATATAACATCGAGGATAAAATTTCCTCGCGTTGTCTCGATGTAGGTAATACTACAAAGATAGTCGCTGCCTGTGTCTGCGGTATCGGTGTAGTTCTTTACCACTTGCCCCTTTTCAAATGGTGTGATGTAATACGTCTTGAACCCGTTTTCATACATCAAGCCGTGGAGCGGCATCGGATTCTGCATATACTGCGTTTCAAAGACGTAAGGGTTAACGCGGTTTAATTCGTCCAATTCTGCGAGGTCGAGTTTGAACGACCACAAGGCCTCGCGCTGCCCTTGTTCGTTGGTGTATACGGCAGGGAGGCTCAGCACCGTCCATTTGTCGGGTTCGTTTTTAAGCAAGTATCCGCAAAGGTCATCTTCGTGTAACCGCTGCATAATGATAATAATTGGCGTATTTCGGCTGTTTACACGGTTGCGGATGGTGGTGTCGAACTTTTGATTTACTTTGTCGCGGATAACGGGCGAGAGCGCATCGTCAGGCTTGATTGGGTCGTCGATGATGATTGCGCCGCCAAACTGCGCATTTTGTGTCGCGGTGTCGAGTTCGTCGAGGTTGGTGTTGATTTCTTCCTTATCCACGAGGCCAGCACCGAAGCCTGTAACCTGTCCCCCGCTTGATACGGCGTAAAGACCGCCACCGCTCTCGTTATACCACGAAGACGTGTTTCTGCTTGTTGGTGTCGTGCCGGGAAAGAGTTGACGGTATTTGTCGGCTCGGCATATCTCCTGCACCCCTGCGCTGTTGCTGCGGACGAGACCGTCGGAATAACTCAAATGAATGAATTTGGATTTTGGGTTGATTGCAAATCCGTATGAGATAAAGTTTTTTACGGCGAGTTCGGTCTTGCCAAAACGCGGCGCAATGTTGATGATTAGACGTTTGATTTCTCCGCTGACTACTCGGTTGAGGTAGTCTGATATAAGGGTATGATGCCGACCAACCACAAATTTTCGTTTGTGGTTTTCGACAAAAAAAAACCTCGTAAAATTCAAGACAGAACTTTTACAGAAGTTTTTTGTAATTTCGACTTCGGATATGTTGTCGGCTGTGGTCATACGCTCTCTTGTAGTTTTTGCAAAAATTCTTTTGCCTGCGCAGGGGTGAGGTTTCTTTCGGGGATTAGGGCCTCGCCATTTGCGCCGGTGATTTCGTGCTTGATTGCCTTGCCGTGCTGCCTGTCCCTCAACTTTTCGAGAGTGCGGCACGTGCCGTTCTTCATCTCCGTCAAAATTGCCATTATCAGACTACGAGGGTAGGCGGGTACGTCGGCGCACTTGACTAATACCTGCAATGCGTCCACCGACGCGGAAAGGATTAGATTGTCCCATTCGTCGATTTCGCGGTCGCATAGGTTGTGCAGTTTCTTGGCGGCATTCGTGCCGAGCGCGGTCTTGTAGGCGGCGAGGGCGGTGTTTTTCGGTCGCCCTTTTGGGTTGCCCGATTGTCCTTTCTTGAAAGGGATAAGATGGCTTGTGTCTCGTGGCATTTTCTTTTCTCTGTTTTTGTTTTTTTAATACTCTGTTAAGCGGCGGTCTCCTCAGCCTTTGTTTCGGCTGCGGATTCGACCTTTACCGCTGTGCCGCCTGTTAGCGTCTCCCATCTCTTGATAATCACGTCGCAATAGACGGGGGATAACTCGCAAGCGTAGGCGGTGCGTTTCAATTGCTCGGCGGCGATTATGGTCGTGCCGGAGCCTCCAAATGGGTCGAATACAATTTCTCCCACTCTGCTGCTGTTTGTTATCTGCTGCCCAAAAAGTTTGACCGGCTTCATCGTCGGGTGGTCTTTTGCTTTCATCGGACGCTCGCAGTCGATTATGGTGGTCGGGAGTTGCAAGATGGCGGTTAAGAGGTTCTTTAACTCGTCTTTTGAGGCTTTCTCCACGTCGAGCTGCTCGGCGGTCTTGATAACGTCCGAGAGGTTACGTTTCGGGCAGAAGTAGTGTGCGCGTCCCTCTTTGGTGAAGTACAGACACGGCTCGTAGATGAGTTGGTAGTCCTTTCTCGTCAAACAAAAATGATTTTTTCGCCATATAAGGGTGTCGTGCCAAGCGAGCGACTTCGGGGCTGCGTCTCGAAATGCTTGCATGAATTGCATCGAGTGCCAAACGTACACCGCGCCGCCGGGCTTGCAGACTTCGTTCATAACGATGTAAGCCTTTGTCAAAAACTCGCGGAACCGCGCCTCACTCATCTTGTCGTTTTCGATTTTGTTTTGCTCGTCTGAGCGCGTCGCGGATTTTTGTTTTTTATACTTTTCTATCGATCGTGCTTTCTCCTCGTAGTTGACGTTGTAGGGAGGGTCTGTCAGCACCAAGTCCGCGTGTCGTCCCTGCATGAATTTCAAAACGCCATCGAGGTCGGTGCAGTCGCCGCAGTAGAGGCGGTGCTTGCCGAGTTGCCAAATGTCGCCCGGCTTGCAGACGGTCTCTTTTTCGGATTTCATCGCCTCGTCCACGTCGAAGTTGTCCTCATCGGCTTCTTCTTCGAGTTTCGGGTCTGCAAGGGTTGGGATTTCTATGGCGCAAGCGTTTATAAGAGCCTCGTCCCACTCGTTGGCGAGGTCGTCGTAGTCCCATTCGCCGTAGGCGGAGTTGTCTTTGAGGATTATGCGTTTCAACTGCTCCGCGTCCACGTCGCCTGTTATGACCTTGCATTTCGCGGTCTTGAACTGCAAGGCTTTCATCGCCTCAAAGCGCATATTACCGCCGATGATGATGTATTGGTCGGCGTGTCGGTATGCGATTATTTCGCGCAGTTGGAGCATCTCGGGGTCTTGGACGATGCTGTCTTTTAGTTTCTTGAAGTTGTTGTCCTTGATGATACGCGGGTTTTTGGGAACGCCGGGGATTTGTCCCGTGTTCCGCTTCAATGCCTTGATTGATATGTCGAGCGTTTCAAATGTCATTTTTGTTTACGAAGTTAAAAAGGTGCAACTTCATAACCCTTAGTCATCTGTGTGTAAGGGTCGTTGTTTTTTAATTCTCGAATAAGTTTCCACTCTTCCGATGTTAATTGCTCGCCCCTGTATTGTTTATACAAGGCTTTTTCTGTCGGTGTGGAATTTCCACCGCCGCTTGTGAATGCTCCGAGAGGGTCTTCTTCTTCCGTATATTTTTTTGCCATATTTTTATTCTTTAAATTGAACATTATTGATTAAATCCCACAATTTCTTGCGGTCTTTGGTTTCGTCTATCGTGTGAAATTTGTTTGAGAATTTCTCGAAGTTGTTGGCGTAAAAGTCATACACTTCGGGGTTTTCCTCAAATATGAATTGTTCGATGTTCGCGGAACTGCAAAGGTTCGCGCTGCCCTGCATTATCATCTTTCTGCCGTCTGGTGTCTCGATTTGAAATGTCTTGGTGTGAATGTGCGAGACGCTAAGTTGGAAACGTCCACGGAATTCCTCGGCATCAAGGGTTTTATAGATGTAAGGCACGATGTCGTGTCGTTTCAAACTGAAAAAATAAACCGAGACAAACAATTCAAGGTCGATGATGTAGTTTGCCCTCATTAGGGCGGCGAGAGCGTCCACGTTTGCCTCGTTCATTCCGAGTGTGGAAATGATGCACCGCTTGGCTTGTATGTGGTGTTTTGTAAGGAAAGCGTGGATGAAGTCTCCGAAAATGAAGGAACCGCTGACGATTACGTCGTAGCGGAAGCCCGGCGTTGGCGGTAATTCGGCGGCGAGTTTTTTTGCGTTGTCGTGCTTGATTGCCGTGGTTTTGAAATAACATTTTTTCGGCTTGATGTAGCGAGCATTGAACTCGAAATCTTCAAAGTATTCTTTTGTGAATACTTTGTCCTGCTCGCGCTCCTCGTCTTGTTCCTTTGTTGTCTTTGGGTCAACGTCAAAGGAAAGGTTGGAGAAGTCGATATTCTGCAAGTCGATTATGTTGTTTTTCTTCTTCGGCATAGCATTTAAACATTATTTTAATGTCTCTTGGCGCAAAGATAAATAATTTTCTATAACTGCAATAAATGTGTCAAGATTTTTGATAATTTCGTACTTGTAGCCCTGCGCCTCAACCTCTGCCTGCCACGTTTTTTGATGCGGAGATTGTCGCCCGGTCTCGGTCTTAAATTCGATACAAAGTCCGTGGAAATCTCTGTTAGGGACAAGCAGAATTGTGTCTGCAACTCCTTTTGTTACGCCCTCAGCTTTCATTATTCCTGCCTCTCTTGCATTGCGAAATCCGCCATTAGGCACGGCAAAAAAAAGCCGTGCCAACTTTGGATATTTATATCGAAAATATGAAAAACAATTTCTTTGTAATTGCGATTCTAAGTGCTGCATTGTTTTATTGTTTTATTTTTTTTCTATTGTAATCGTGGTCGGGACAAGCTGATCTTTCCACATAAATTTTGCGTTGTCAGAAATGAGTTTGGAAACGTCATCGGCGGTGCGTAACCCTTGAGTAATTGCTGCGGTTCTGATACACTCTCGCCCTTTCGGGTAGATTTTACGCCCTGTTTTAGATTCGTATTCCCGGCACGCTTCTTCGATGAAGTCGTTGTCGGTGGCGTGGCTGTTTGTTGACCCGCTAACAAAGTACAAAATGAATATTAACACCGCGAGCGTGGCGATGGTCTGCCAAAACTCGCGACGGACTCTGGTGTAGTTTAACTTCCATTTTCGCAAGGTCATATTTGCGATGTGGAAGTTTTTTATTCTTTCGATGATTGATTGTAACGCTGTCATAACTCTTGTCTAAATTTTTTAATGTCAAACATTTTGCCGCAACAATCTGTAACGTTATTTGGCGAATAGATTGTAAGTTCGCCGTGTGCAAGAACGTTACTTGCTTCTAATTTATATTTTTTTAGCAACCACCGGCAAAGTCGCAAGGCTGTTTTCCTTTGCACCTCCGGCACAGGATAGTCGTTAAAATTCCCCGCGAGGCATACGGCAATGGCGTTGTCGTTGCAACCGTAGGCGTGGGGAACGCGTTCTTCGAGCGGGCGGAGTTGGTATATTGTGCCGTCTGGCATCACTAAAAAGTGATATGCAACATTACCGAACTTTTGGAATTGATACTTCGCTAAATCGTAAACCTTAATTTTTGCGTTGCCTGCGGTGTGATGAATGGCTATCATCTCAACTTGCATCGTGCGCTTGCCTCCTGTGGCGAATGCCGCTGTTAAGTCCTGAAAATTAACCGCAACATCGTTATCCGTGTAACGGTTCGACGTCATTTCGCGATTACCGAAGTTGTAAAAAATAACAAGCAAGGCGAGGGTGCTGCCGATAGCGATTGTAAGCGCTTTCCAATTCTCGCGCACCCAAAGATACGCCACTTTTGGGAGGTAAATAATGAGCAATATCGCTGTGATGTAGTTATTCATGGTGGTCTTTGTTTTTTCGGCACAAATATAAACATTAATTTAGTTATATAAAAATTATTTTAATGTTTTTAAAATAATGATAATTGTATTATTTTTTCTTTTTTTTGTGCTGCCGGTGCTGGTGCTTTTTTTTGCGGCTCATTTTTCGCTGCGATTTTTGGTTGTGAAGTTGATTTCTCAACCACCGGGGATTGCGGATATCCGCCTTTTGCAAGTCGTTTTGCAAAATGTGCGTATGCGAATATGTAGGCAGGGGTGAACCAATTTTCTGAATATTCGAGCAAAAGTGCATCGCCTCTCCTTACAACTGCCGGAACTCCCAATAATGAAAGCACGAGGTATGTCATGTGGACGCACCGTGCATCAATATCCCCGCAGTCAACAAATACGTTCCACGCATAGTTAATTTTTTGCCGGTGGAGTTCCTCAATGGCTGCAACGATGAGCCCTCCGCCGCCGCAGGTCGGTTCGTGGAGTGTGATTATGTTGTCCGGGTCTGCTGCAAGTTTCGCCTTAATACCGAGTGAATCCAGCCCGCACAATGCTATAACCTTGGAAACGTGGTACGGCGTAAAAAACTGACCGAGATTTGAGTTCGAGGTTTTTGATTCCATATAAATCTCTCCTGCCCAGTCCGCAAATGCGGCGTTGCCGTCCACCGCTTTTGCAATTTCGTTTTGGAAAATTGCGAGTGCTTGTCCAAATTTCTGTAATTGCTCCGGCTTGTAGTGTTTCGCCGTCTGCAAATATCGTTCTTCGTATTGTTCGCGAATCGTCGGTCGCAAGTCTACCGTATTTCTTATCGCGATTGCGCTTAACTCGAAAAAGTCCGACACAATCTCGTAATAGGACCGGTCGTAAACCATCGAGTTAAATATGTCACTGATTTGTTTTTTGTAATTCATTATTTTTGTTGATTGTTTAATTTTATTCATTTCGGAAAATCATTCCGAGTTTTGTCGCTTGCTGCTCCATTTTCAGGCTTCGCTGTGTTTCTGAGGTGATAATTGCCAACATTCCGCCTCTGCCTTGAATATTGTATTTTCGTCTATTTCGCAAATAACAACGGATTTTAATTAACCGTTGATTTTTATCCGGGTCAGGGTGTTTAGCAAATATAAATCTTGTTTTTCTCTCCCTCCCCCAGTTGAGGCGGATTTCGTCTGCCTTGCGTGTTCGCTCCCATGTCGCTTTTCGCCTTGTGTTTATTTCCGCGATTTGTTCGGGCGTTTTCCCTGCAAATGGATTGCCGCCTTTCTGAAAGCAGCATTTTGGATTCCTGTTTTGATTGGCTTGCTGCCGTCGGCGTTCTTTTGCTTCTTCGTCTTCGTTTGCAATTGCAAGTTGCGCGTGTGCCACTGCGTTTGCTTGTGTTTTTTTCATAAACTCTTTTGTTTTTTTTAAGCCAAGTTCACGGGCGAGGCGGTGGAGGTACGACAGCGAAATATGGAGCATTGCCTCAATTTCGTCATTCTTAGTGTGCTTAAAGTGGCGGATAAGCCACTGGGTTTGCGTGTCGGTGAGTTTCATTGCTTTAAGTTTTAAAATAATTCACGTTGTTGCGTCTCGCTTTCTCGGTTGATAAACATTTTTCGGAAAATATCGACAAGTACGCCGACGCAGATGCTGTTGCCCGCGAGTTTGTATTGCTGCGAGTTGCTTATCCCTGCGGCTTGGATTTTGTCGATGTCGCTGTCTGAAACGTCCATTAGTCTGAAACATTCGCGAGGGGTAAGTTTGCGGATGCGGTCGCCCAGTTTAGCGCAGTGCGGTGCTTTGTAGTCGGACGCCCTCAGTGCGGGCGACTTCTCTGTGTCCCACTTGTCTTTAAATTCGAGCGCATGGGATATTGGATTCACTGATACTCCGCCAAAATCGGCAAGGATTTTCGGTTGCAAGTTGCCACCCTCGCAGCAATTTAGGGTGGGGGATATGCCGTCGGGCGAATAGACGCGCCGTGTGGATTCGTGCGTCTTGCCCCATTTGTCGGATGTCAGTCGTCCAACACAAACACATTTTGGGTCTTTCCAATCTCTCGCAGTCAAGGTGTCGCACCATTGTTTTTCTTGGAGTCTGCGCTTATTCTGGATGTAGCTGCTGGATTGGTAACTTTCGATTTGCGCGTCCGTCAGAAAATACCTTTCATCGACGGTTTTCTCCAAAACATTGATAATGCTGCGTTTCAATGGTTTGGGTCTCGGAAAAAAGAACGGCTCTTTGTTGAGGGTCGAAACAACAAAAACGCGTTCTCGGTTTTGCGGGATGTTGTAGTTTTTAGCGTTGAGGACTTTCGTTAAATTCTTGTATCCGTATTTTTCGATGGTGTGCATCCACCGCAATAAAAGCGGTTTGAACTTGTGCGAAACGAGCGCGGCGACGTTTTCCATCAAGAGCCATTTGGGTCTCTTGGTTGCAATGGCTTTTTCGACTTCCCATAAAAGGCTTGACCTTGTGCCGCTGCCTTTTTCGCCGCCTTGTTGAAGCCCTGCGATTGAGAAGTCTTGGCAAGGCGACGAATATGTCAAAAGGTCGAAGTCAGGGACGGCGTTCCAATCAATTTTGGTGATGTCGCCAAAATTGCGGTTTGCGTATTGTGGGTAGAGCGCATCGTGTGCCTTGATGGCGTACTTGTCTATTTCGCTCCAGCCTACAAGGTCGTACTCTATGCCGAGGCGGTCGAGGGCGAGACATTGACTGTCGTAGCCTGAAAATGTTGTGAATACTTTTAAAGGCATTATTTTAATGTTTTTGTGGTTTGAATTATTTAATTTTATATTTTTTTTTGACACTCAACAATGCTCTTTCAAACCTTGTTACAAGTGCATTAATGACTTGGATTGCGTATTGTGCATTATTCACATACCTCATTCCTGTCCTCCCAAAACAATGTAAAGGGAGGGCTGATGAATAAAATATCGAATTTGAGCACGGGACAATTGTGATAAAAAGTTCCATCCTCCCGACTTTGCGTTTCATCCCTCGTGTAGTTGTCGGTGTCCTGCGGTCTGCAAACCCCTTTGAATAGCAGAATTTTGCAACCTCTGTAAGTTCTTGCTGTGTCATAATTTTAACTCCTGTAACTTGTTTGTGAAAAAATAATTTTTTGCTGCATTTCGTTGCAGCGATCGGCGATGCGTTCGCCGTAATAATCCGAAAATGCCGCATCTGACAAATTCGTTGTAAAGATTGTAACAAGTTTTTTGTCGTAACGTGCATAAAACATTTCGCGGACCGGCTGCATCTTGTTACCATAAACCACGACTTCATTGGGTTCAGTCCCGAGGTCGTCGATAATAAGCCATTTGTGGCGGTGAATTACGTTGTTGAATGTTTCCGGATCTGAAACTGCGAGTTTAACAAGGTCGTTAGCGGTGTAAAACGTCATCATTTGCCGCTGGTGCGTTTTGTCAAACCAGTTTTTTACGGCTTTCAGCATGGTCGATTTACCGTTGCCGATATAGCCGGCAATTCTCAACCACGGGCGGCGATTTGTCTGCTGAAACCACGAACAGATTTTGTTGATGTTGGTGTTTAGCATAATTTCGTCTTTAATCGCCTTTTTTGAGGCAAATACAAGGCTTTTATACTCGTCCCTTATAATTTTTGGGAATAATCCCAAATATTTAAATTTTCCGCTTTTTTCGGGGTTACTCCGTCAGAACTCGTCTGGGCGGATATTGTTTGTAGGTTCAAGGCTCGCGTGGCGAGTTGTCCCTTTTTGTCTGTTGTTATAATTTCCATTGCTGTTGCTGTTTTTGTCCTGTTTTCCTTTAATATTCCATTTTATCGCTGCGGCTCGCCAATTTTTTAATGGTCTGCCGTTGCTCTCCCAGCCTGTCGATTCATAATGGGCGACAAATAATTCCGGGTTTACGTCCGTTAAACCGTTCATTATGCAAAAGTCTGAAACTTGTTGCACCGTTGGCGGTTCAAACTCTTTTTCTTTTTGCGCGGAACTTTTTTCTTTTTCTGTTGTTTCGGTTTCTAAGTCGGAAGTCTCCGGCTGTCCGTTTTGGGAAAAAGTTTTTTCGTTTTCCTCGCGCGCGCGCGTAAGAGAGAGAGTATTATTATTGTTTATTGTTAATTGTTTAGTTGTTGTTATTGGTTTGTTATTGGTTTGTTGTTTGTTTGTTATTGGTTTGTTGTTCGTTTGTTGTTGCGTTGGGTCGTAGTCTTGATAAATGGTGAAATTACAGATAGTTATGAGTGTGAATTGGTTTGTTGTTTTTGTTGTAATTTCTCCACCATCTTGCAAGCGTTTGAGTGCAGTGCGCACTTGCTGGGTTGTTAGGTGCAGAGCCTCAGTTAAGTGTTGGACGCTCGTTACGAGTTGCCCGCGCTTGATTTCGATTCCTTGCCACTTCTTATCCTCTATGTTGGCGGAGAGGAGGATGTATAGCCAAAGTTTGACCATCTCCGCCTTGTCGAACCACTGCCAATCGAGGAGTTTGCGGCTGAGTAATATCCATCCGTTTCCATTCATTTTAAATCTCTTTTAAAAGTTCGGGGTTGTCGTGGATGTTTCCGATGACGGTTGCCTTGTGGAACTGACAAGCATTAATTAAATCCTCTGTAATTAATCCTTTATCAGTACACAAAAGGAATTGTCCTCTGCGAAAAGTTACGACTTCGACCATTTCTAATGCTGGTGTCACGTAATTATTTGAAGTTTTGATTATATCTCCCTCATAGATTTCCTCACCGTTGCAGTCTTTCAGTCCTGTAAATTGGCAGACAGTGTCGGAAGAAACAGGAACATTATCATTGTCGAACACATTATGGTAGTCATCTTCTACGTCGCACTGTTTACAGAAGTCAGTAACGTACCATTCAAATTCTGATGATTGCTCAATGCAATTAACATTTATAAAATGTTCAACTGTACATTCTCCAAGTCCAAAGGGTTCTACATAAGTTGTTTTTTGAGTGTAATATCCGTACACCCACTCAACATTGCCCTGTTCACCATCGTCATATTTAAACGATAAGTTAATAGGTTTTGCTCTGAATTTAATTTTCCTCATTTTATTTGGAATTTAATATAGATAAATATAAATATTTTGCAAAATGAACATTATTAGTCCAAATGCTGCAACAAGTGTCCACGCACGGTAGCGATACTTGTATGAATCAGAGTCTCTATCTGTAAACATTATTCCAACAGCAATAAATCCAGCTGTGAATAATATCCATCCTACTGTGAGGCAGAATACGAAGTTATCTTTCAATGCTTCCATTTTTACAATAAATTAGTTAAACAATATTTGATTGCAGCTTCGGCTGCTTGTTCATAATTCGCAATGTTGGTATTTGTATATATTTCTTTATTTGTAGTTATATTTTCCACTACTGTGAAATAACATATTTGCCCATAATGTTTTTTTACTAAGATTGAATATGCAAGCCGTGTACTTCCCTTAGCCACTTGCAAGCCATCTGTAATGTTGGTGCGGCAATTAATTTGCTACGCCAGGGTCTTACTTTTGCGAAGTCGCCAGTACTAACGGCGTTTTCACAGCCAACATTAGAAATATAGTAGGATGTTTCACACATTCCATCAAACCCTTTTTCGGCAAGTAGTTTGGCTGTTTCAAAATCACAATAGTCTTCCGTTATTGTCTTATTCGTCTCCATTTTTTATTTCGTTTTTACTTCGATGATTTCGAGGTCTGATTCCTCGACTTGAATGTACAATCTGCAAGGCTCCCATTTTATCGGGATTGCTTTTGCTGCCATTATCGGTTTTAAATCCTCGCCGATACCGAGCCAATACGCGCCACCCGTCCAATGCTGTAAGCAATGTTTGAGGCTCGGTTTCTTTGTGTAAACCTTGCCTTTTTTGGAAAGGTTCACGTATCCTGGTTTGTAATACAAGCCCGTTGGTTTGTGCAAGATTCGGTAAAGTCGAACGCTTGCGATGATTTCTTCGTTGGTTTTTATGCGTACCATTTTTGTATTGCGTTGTAATTGCCTATCAACAATGTAATATCTTCGTTAAATCCAGCTTCATCCGCGAGATATTCAAGAGCCTTAATAATTATATCATCTGCCTTTATGTGTGCCGATTCGGGGTCTTCGTTTGCCGCCAACACCATTTCGGCGTTCAATTCTTGGATTTTATTCATTTTGTTTAGTTTTTTTTCGCTGTAATAAATACAGGCTTGTTGTTTGCACTTTATTTTCTTCAATCCGTTGTCGGTGCGGTTGCTTTTCAGTTTTCTGCAATACTGAATTATTTTGCTACCACACTGCCACGGTTCTCGGTGTTCGCAGGTTCTGCAAAAGTGAGCGGGTCGCTCTGATTCGTGTTTGAACCCTGCCCTTTCAAAGGCGGCGATGTCAAAAAGGGATTGCATTTGTTTACCTCGTTTTTAAAAATGTTTCGCCTGCTATCATTGCGGCAATCGCAATTCCTAACAGATATATATAATTAAAATAACTACATTCTGCAACGATTAAGCAGTAACCAAAAACGACAACTGCAACAATGCAAAGTGCTATAATAGTGATGTTTATTGCTTTCATTATGTTTTTAAAAGTTTGGTCTTTCATACTGTTTTAAATTTATAATTGTATAGGGCTGCGCGACTTCGACGGGAATATCGCGACCGAGTTTTGATAATGTCTTTTTTATCCTTTTTGGAAAATCTTGTTTGTCGGCGTGTCTGCTCGAAAGGTGGAGCAAGGTTACGCTTTCAAGTTTTTCTTTGTCGAGGATGTTATTTATAATAAATTTTTCAGCTTGGTCGATGCTGAGGTGAGAGAGTAAAACGCGGTTTGTGTAACTTTCTGAAAGTCTCGCAAATGCAGCGTTGTTCGGGTCATAATTCGTTTCTATGCAAAGGTGATTTACCCCTCTGAATTTTTGACTGATTTCTGCGGTGTCTGTGATGAATAATAATTTGCCCATTTCGGGGTGGCTAATAAAATAACTGACGGGATGCGCTGCATCGTGGACGGTATCGAACCACATAACCTTAAAATCTTCGATTTGCAATACGTTTTTTTTGCTTACAAATTGCAATGGAATAACTTGATTGTTAATTCGTTCTGCTGTTTCGGAGGTGGCATATACCTTAATTCCGCGAGCCTGAAATTCTGAAACGTAGGCAGCGTGGTCTTGATGTTCGTGAGTGATTAATACCCCTGCGACATCTTTCCACTTGTAAGTCAGCATTTTGCCAACTTCTTTGATATTAATTCCTGCCTCTAAAATCAGCATTTTGCCGCTGTCTGGTTTTAATATGTAGCAATTACCTCCGCTGCTACTACCAATTACTTTTAATTTCATTTTTTTGCGATTTTAGTTTTTAAAAACGTCCCCGGCGGCGAGCCGTCTTGGGATTGGGGACGAAAAGAAAATAACAACAATTAAACTAAACTATATCAATTATGGAATTTTTAAAAGCCGGGTTGAGGTGCTGCCGCTGTCGTTTGCGGTTGCGGTTCTTGCGCCGCTGGTTCATCTTCCATCGCGATTGTCTCTGCTTCTGCTTCGACAACGTCTGGTGCGTAGGCTGCAGCCGGATTAATTACTCGCATATCCATATTGTCGTCATCAAGGCTTATTGCTTCCGCCATCTCGGTTGAGAGAGGTGCGTATTTGAGTAAGGCTTTGAGAACTGTCTTCTTCGCCATTGCGTCGAAGTCTGACGCCCATACATTTGCGAGTTTGCCGTCCTTTGTTTTTTGCTTAGTAAATCTGATAGCGTGAAGTTCTACTTCTTCGCGTGTGCAGTATAGCGTTTTGGAGAAACCGTTTGTGAGGCGCATATATGCAACGTAGCCGATGATTTTCTTTGATGTGCGGTCGGCGGCTTTCTTCATTTTAATTTCTCCCGTCAGTATATCTTCGTCGATTATTTCGCCCTCTCGAACGTCTGTCACGTTTATTGCTGCCATTTGCCCGCTGCGGATTGCAAGTTGCAATAGTCCGCGATAACCCATTTGGAATTGTGCTTTTTGAGTTTTGCTTTTGCTGTCCCAATACGGAATTATGTAGGCAAATCCGAGGTTAGGGTCAAGAGGTAAGTTTAACGCTGTCGCCTTTATGCCGGAAAACATAACCGACTGCGGCTCGCAATTCTGCAAAAGGTCGGAGTTCGTAACAAGGGCGACAATATTGTTTACAAATTGCGATTTTTTGTCTTGCAATACGTCATTGAGGTAGTTTTGTGTCTTAGGATTTGCAATTAAAGCGTTAAAAGCCTTTAATCCTGTTGCCGGTGCTGCCGCTGCCGCCGGTGTTGCTGTCTGTGTTGCTGCCATTTTTTTAATTATTTAATTGTTAAACTTTCATCGTTTGTTACTCGCAGAAGTATTGTCTGCGTGTTAATATTGTAATGCTGATTTACGCTTTCGGCGTTGTCTACAAATACCGGGAGTGCAAGTTCTTTTTTGGTTTGCAAATAGTCTATTACTTGCAATGCAGCGTTTATTTCTCCTGCCCGATTCGCACCTCTGCCGTAGGGGACTCCGTCGATTAAGAGTTGACAGGTGTCGGCGAAGTCGCCATTGACTTGCTCCTCGAATAAAACAAATTCAAGTCCGTTATTGAAGTGAGCATTGACCTCACTTTCTACTGCTTTCATCTGCCTGCGTTTAAGTTCGAGACCTGTTGCTAAGTCATTTTCAAGGTCTCCGAGTTTTTCTTGTAAATCTACCCTCTCATTTTCAATTGCAGTAAATTGTTCGTCGCATTTCTTCGCGGTCTCTTCTTCGCCGAGTTGCTTGTTTAATTCCGCGATTTTGTCGCGGGTTGCTTTTTCTGCTGTTGTTTTGTCTGCCATTGCCGCGACAATTTCTTCAAGTCGTTTGTCGATTGTTGTCGTGTCCGGTGCGGTCGGGATTTTACTTTCGGCCTCGTGCCATTCTTTTTCTGCGATTTCAATTTCCGCCGTGTATGGCTGTTTGTACGGTTTTTTTATTTCGGCCTCTGTGACTTCGCAGTCTTCTTTGAGTTTTAAGCCCTCGACATGGATTTTTTCGAGTTCGGCTTTTTTGGAAATCTCGAAGTTTTCTGCAGCTTTGCGTTGCGCTTCTTTTTTGTTTGCAAGAAGTATCGGGTTTTGGCACTCAATTTCTGCGGCAAGCGGGCACACAAGGCGACTTTCGTCGGGCGTGAATTGCGAATCGTTTACACTGAACCATTGTTCGCGTAAAAGGTCGCGCTGTTTGTTCCATGTCTCTAAGTTCTTCCTTGCTTGGTCAATCATATTGATGTGCGTGCGGTTCGCTTCGGATTGCTTCGCTTTGAGGTCATTGTAATAATTTTGCAGCTCATTTGCTCGTTGCATTGCCGCGTTGCGCGTTTTGGCGAAATTGCAGAAAATTTCAGCCTTTTGTTTGTTTAAGGTCTCAAACTCGGGCGGAACTTTCGACGCTGCGGTGGCTTCGTTTTCGAGTTTGTTGATTTCTGCCTTTATTGCTTCGTAGTCTCTTGTTTCTGGTCTTACGGCAGCAACTGCTGCAATTTTGCCCGGTATGGCTGCAAGTTTGTCTTTCGCTTCTTTAATTTTTTTCTTCGTTGATTTTTCCCAAGTTTCAAATCCGAATGTTTCAAAGTCAGAAGCGATTTTCTTTTCGTGATCGTCATCGTCTTTGATGATGTCTGCAATTGTTACATCCGTCCCGGCGAGAAGTGCAGCGCGTTGAACTTTCCAATCCTGCGCGAGGAATTCGCCCGGTATTGAAAGTGTGCGAAAATCGTCTGTAAAAATTTGAGTTATAATTTCATCAAATTTCTTTTTCTGGACTTCGGTTTCATCAACCAAAAAGATTTCACTTTTGGATTTTCCTTTTGATTCAATTCCGCGCGAGAGTGTTATCTCGTCGCCGTCAACTTCGAGGTGTGCTGTTACTTTCGCCGGAACGTTTTCTTGTCCTATCGGCAAAACGGCAAAGGAGGATTTCCCTGTCGCAGATTGCCCTGCGGCATTCTTGCCACTAATTAGCCACATCCATGCGTCGGCGATGGACGATTTTCCGGTGCCGTTGTCGCCGCAGATTTCCGTTGTGCGGTCATTAAAATTGATTTGTTCGTAACCGCACCCCTTAAAATTTTCAAGGGTTAAATTGTTGATTTTTATTCTTTTCATATTTTTAATTTTGATTCATTACTGTGTCTGTGATTTGGTCTGCGATTTTGAGGATTGCTCTTGCGCCGTCCATTCCGTCGTGTTTAAGTTCCGGGGATTCGATTTCTGTTTGAGCAGTCTTGTTCTTAAAGATATAAGCATGTGCTTCGGTGTTAATCTCTTTGCAGAGTTTTAGGAGTTTGCTTTCGCCTGTTGCTTCGTCGTGTCCAAAATCCCATTCTTGAATATCGCTGTAATCAAGAATTTCAGTTTTTATCTCTGCTCCTGCATAATTCGTTCTGATTCTTGCTGTAATTTGGAGTTTTCCGTTGTCAGGATAAGAGAGACATATAGGTTCTGTAATATTCGTTACGCTGTTGATGATTATATCAATAAACGATTTCAACTGACCAAATTTTGTTCTAAAGTCTGGATGTGGGATTTCTCCTCCTTTCACTGTAATAAGATGTCCGTCTCCGTCCATAAAATCGACTTTCACAATTCCGTCTTTGTATTGAATTTTCTTCCACGCCGTAAATTCAGAATCTTGATAATTGAATGTTGCCATTTTTTTATGTTTTTAATGATTAATATTCTCTTATTGTTACAAAGTCGCTGTTGTCGTTGAAAGTCTGAATTATGCAAGGAAAACCACATGACTTTACAAAGCGATAGTTGGTTACAGGGTCGGGGATGTCTGCAATAACAGCCGCTATTGATGTGCCGTCGTTCCAAACTTTTGTGACCCATTCGAGGGTGTGATTAACAATACCCCATACGAGGTTTGTGTTCACTTCTGCGGATGTTATAAGCGGGATAAAATCAATGATTTCATTTTCCGCATCGCCGCAGCAGTAAGCCTTAATGGCTTCTTCTTCCGCATCGCTCCATTCCGAGTGGTTGCGGTTACTAATGTTGATAATTGCTTTTTTCATTGCTGTTACTTTTAACGTTAATAAATCTTTAAAAAGCGGTTTAAAAGGCTGTTGTGTCAAAACTCCCGCTTTGATTTAGTTTTTGTATGTAGTCCTTTCCCCTTTCGGGGCGAGTCCGTACCTTTTTAAAAAAGAGGGGTGTCTCCCAGGTTTTAGAACGTTTTAAGTGTGCATCGAGCGTTGCCGCTACACCCCTCTCGTTTATAAGTTTTTTCTTTTTGCTTTAAATGCGATAAGGTCGGCTTTGTTTGCTGTTATTATGTTCCCGACTTGCATAATTGTCGGATGTCCGATAACCTTATCTTTGCGCCACCTTGTCAGCGTTTTTTCCGAAATACCGAGAACTTCGGCGATTGCTTTAAGCCCTCTTATAATTTGCGGCTCTGCCGTTGTTCTCGGTTGGCTAAGATTCGGAATGTATTTTTCTAAAATGCTTTCGAGTTCGGCAACCGTGAGGTCAATTATCTGCGTATTACTCGTAAACATTTGTAATTCCTTTATTTTCGAAATAATTTATAATCGCTTGTGCCTTATCCGCTGTCGGTATCATTTTACCTACTTTGTAAAGATAAAATGCACCATAGCTGGTAACGTCGAGGATTTTCATCAAATCCTCTTTTACCTTTTTTGCCTCTCCGTGCTTCACGGAGTCAAAGGCTGCAGCAAAACCTTTATTAAAATTTTTTACTATCATTTTTTTATTAAACATTATTTTAATAATTTTGCACACAATTTGTAAAATATTTGTGTGCGTTGTTTAATTTTTACAATGCAAAGATAAAAGAAATATACAAGAAAATTAAAAGAAATTTACTGTTAAATAATGTTAATATTATGAAACCGTTTGATTTAAAAGGGTTTAGAGAGGATTTTAGCCTCAGCCAAACAGACCTCGCAAAAATGCTCGGCGTAAAACAAGCGTTTGTTTCGCAGGTCGAACGTGGTCTTGACCCTATGCCTGATAAGTGGATTGATAAAATAAAAGAAATATATAAGAGTGTTGATTTGTCAAAATATTTTGATAATCCTAATATTATTAATGTTTCTGAGGGTGTTAATTCCGGCGTAAATAATACGCTTAATCAATGCGAGTTGATTTCCGGGTTTCTGTCTGAAATAACGGCTCAGCGGAAAATGACCGAGGCACTGCAAGGCAAACTTTTTGAGTTAATTGATAAATTAACAGGTAAATTATAATGCGCAAGTTTAACAATTTCGGCGAGGTGCTTTATTGGGCTTTTGCAAATTTAAATATGTGTATTACGGCTCGGAAGTACGGCTTAAAAGAATATAATAAATACTGCTTTATTTATCGAGAAAAGGCTTTTAAGGCTTATAAAATCGGGAAGTGGAATGTTGCCGGGCTTCGAGTTCTTAATCGTGGTAAGTTGATAATTGGCAGTGAGTTTTGCCGTTATTGTGGTTATGAATTTAAGGATAAAAAAGAAATTGCTTTTGACCACGTTTTGCCGCGTGCGTGCGGTGGGTGGGATTCAGCGGACAACCTGTTGCCGGTCTGCAAAAGTTGTAATTCTTCAAAGGGCAAAAAAGATTTTTTGGAATGGTTTATAACAAAAAATCATTTCTTCCCGCCTCTTTATCTTTACTCTTTATACTTAAAACTTGTTTATTATTATTCCGTCGAAAATGATTTGTTATCAAAACATAAGGAGGATTTGGATAAAATGGTTTTACCGTTTAATCCGCTGAGTATGTTTCGTCCTCTCCCAAAATTGGAATTTTGTATATAAACTTAATAAATAAAAAAATGGCAGAAATTACAAAGGTACAATTAGAATTTAATAAGCGAGTCCTTTATTGTATGCAGGAATTAAAGTCGTTGAATTTGATTTCGAGTGTTAAGGATTTTGTGCTTGGGTGCGGCGTCGTGTATCAACGTTATACAGAAATGGACCGGGCTTTTCGGCAGGGACGGTCGGATTCTCGATATAAGACAGTGGAGATTGAAATAGTCTATGAACTTGTAACAAATTATAATGTAAGTGCTGATTGGCTGATTACGGGTCGCGGCTCGATGTTTTGTGGATTATCAAAATGAAACATTCTATAAAAGTGAGTTTACAGCCTGTTAAGGACTCGGATTTGTTCCCGGTTCGGTTGCGGGTGGCTTGGTCTGGTTGCCGGTGCGATTTGTCGCTTGGTGTGTCTTATAATGTCGGCAAATGGTTTAAAGAAATCGGCAGGGCAAAAACCAACTCCCGCAATTCGTTGAAACAATCGGCGACGGAGGTCAACGGCTTGATCGAGGATGCGGTGCGGTGGGTTGATTCGTATTTTGTTAAGGCTTATGCTCTTGGTTTGCCTGTAACTACAAAAGACTTGAAAACTGCGTTTGTTTCGGATTTTCGTGGCAAAGGTGGCAATGTTGATAAGACAGGCGGAATTCTTGCTTTATTTGACCGATTTTATATCGAAACGGCAAAGTTAAAAGGGTGGGTTGATAATACCTGCAAAAAATATTCTTCGCTTCGTTCAAAACTCGCCCGGTACGAAATTACAGCGGCAGATTTCAATGCGGATTTTTTTAATGTTTTTGTTGGCGATGAAATTAAAAACGGTCTGAAAAATACGACAATTAGAAAGGATGTTATTTTATTAAAATCTTTCGGGCGGTGGTTATTTGAAAACGATTTTATAAAAGAGGATTTGTCGCGTTTTTCGGTTCGTCTTAAATGGTCAGGAGGAAATAACAAGGCGGTCGTATTTTTGGAATGGTCGGAGGTTAAGGCGTTGCTTTCCGCTGCTGATGGTTCTCTTTCCGGCACAATAGAATTAACGGTTGATATGTTTTTGTTTTCTTGCTTTACCGGGTTGCGCTTCTCGGATGTGCGCGGACTTCGTGTGTCCGATATAAAAAACGGTAAAATTTATGTTGTTACAAAAAAAACTTCTGACTCGCTCGAAATTGAGTTAAATAAATACTCGACAAAAATTTTTGAAAAATATAAATCTGTTACGCCGGACGGTTTTTTATTTCCGCCTGTATCTATACAATTAGCAAATCGCAATTTAAAGGCGATTTTTCTTCGTCTCGGCTTGTCTCGCGCAGTTAAAAAAATTTCGTTTTCCGGCTCTGAAAGGTCGGAGCGTGTTGTTCCATTGTGCGAGGCGATTTCTTTCCATGCCGGGCGACGGACTTTTGTCGTGGAATGCTTGCGGCGTGGCATTTCTCCGTCGGTGATAATGAAATGGACCGGGCATTCGGATTATTCTGCGATGAAACCTTATATTGCTATCGTCGATACGTTGAAGGCCTCCGAAATGTCAAAATTTAATAATTGAGTGTACAAAATACAATAAATATATCTATCAGTAAATCAATACTTTACTGTATTCAGATTAACATTTGTTAAGATTTTTTCTTATAGATTTTAACATTTATTTACTTTAATAATTTGGCGACTGTCAAATAATTATTTATCTTTGTAATGTAATAAAAAACAAAACGGTAACTATTTAAAACGGAGGTAATTATGAAAAAATTAATTAACACAATCGCACAATTCATTGCAAACTTTAAGAGAATTGCTTGGTACGAAATACCGCAAAAATTCACCGGCAAGGTTGCAAAAATGTTTTTTAAGGCGGCAGACGGCACATTCTGGGAAATGAATGCAGCCGTAGTAAACGGCGAAATTGCAAAAAATACGGTGGTTTTTCAAGGCTGTCTTTTTTGCTAAAACAAACATTAAAATAATGTTTAGTAAAGTAAATTAAAATAATGGAGGATAAAAAAATGTTAGATTTTGAATTTGAAAACGCAAGAAAAGCGATGATTGAAAAAATAGAGTTCCAAAAAAATAGAGTGGAGCTTGAAAAAATCGGATTGGTTAAGGTCTCTGACCCTTATTCGAACGACCGCCAAAAAAATATAAAAAAATATCTAAAATACAAATTCCCCGATTTAAAAATATCGGTGCGAAAGGAGCGCGGCTCGATGGTGGACGGCGTTTTTATCGAGGTTGAATCGGATAGGGAAACGGCTTACAAAGTTCATAAAGCTGCCCAGGTCTTTTGCTCTGGTCATTCTGATTCTTATACTGATTATTATTGGAATGAAAGGAACGAGTTTCAGGATTACTTTGGCGGTTTTCAATATGTAACTGCACAAGCAAAATATTATTATTAGTCAAACCAGCCCCGCCTTTGCGGTGGGGCATAAAAAAATTAAAAAAATGGAAATTAACAAAAAAAAGTTTTGCCGCAATTTAACGGCAGACGAAAGAAAGGTAATCAAAGCCGGCGGTGAACTTGCCGGCATCGACTACTCCGCGCCCTTGCTGGCATGGAAAAACAAGGCAGGGAGCGAGATAATGTTTTTCGAGGTGTGGTGTGAGTGCCTGTTTGAGTCTCCGATTTTTCACTACGTCGCAATAAAAGGCGGCATCGTGATAGTTGTCGAAACAATGAGCGGTATGGAAAGAATGTATTTTTTCGAGGTGAGCGAATATGCCGCCGCCCTCGATTTTTACAACAAAATGACAGAGGCTCTGAAAAACTCAAACGCCGCGTAAACGCCACGACAAAGGGTTTCGGTTATCCTGCAAAACCGTTTATTAACTAATTTTTTAAAATTAAAATCATGGAATAAAAATTTATTATACTGCGGACAAATTAGATTCTTTGCAATATGAGTATGTTATGAATTACGATGTTATAGATAACGAAAATATTAAAAGAATTGCTAATCACATTATTAACCGTATTAGTGAACGTATTGACGTTGGAAGAGTTACAATGGTGTTACTTGAAACAAATAGAATGTCTATCTGCTTTAAGGAAGGACTTATTACAACGGGACAAATAGTAACAGCCATTAATTTTTTGACAAAATGAAAACTTTGCAAGTAATAGACAAATCGAGCGGCGCAATGCTGTCGGAGTTGGTTTTGCCTCCGCTCGGTTCTTATACGGTCGGATATGAATTTGGAGACGACTTTTCGCGGTGGCTTGTTGTTCGCTCCGCGTATAAAAACACGGTCTTTGATAAAGTCGAGATAGGAGAGACGACTGTCGAATTAAAACAACAAATTAAAGATTTTTAATTATTTTAATTTGGCGGTTGTCAATTAAAACATTAACTTTGTACTTTAATTTAAAATTGATACAAAATGAAATACTACACATTAAAGGACGTTTGTGAAATGCTTAATTTAAGTAAGCGGCAACTTTATCGCCTCTGCAAACAGGGGGCGATAAAGTACGAAAAACGGCAAGGAAACGGTTGCATAATAGAGACCTTTATTCCTGAATCGGAGATTGAAGTTCTTAGAAACCGACGCCGTGCCGGTCGCCCTTTTGGAACTACGAAAAACAAAGATAATTAAGAGTTGTTAAGAAAAAATCTTTGATTTATTTACACTTTTTAACAAAAATAATTTGGCAGTTGCCTAATTAATTTCTATCTTTGTAATGTAATAAAAACAAGATGGTATAACTTAAAAATCGGAGGTAATTATGAAAAAGATTTTTTCTAAAAAACAATTTAACGTTTTTGCTCACGACTATTCAAGTGAGGTTCAGCGGTTGGTTAATGAAGAATTTGTAGATGGGTACAAATTTGGCTTTGACGCCTCTGCAAACAGGGTTTATCAATCTATAACTTGCATTTACCGTAAATCGATAGAGGGTAAGCATTGCATTTTCTTTTACTACGGCAAAGAGAGAAACTTCCACGCATTTATCTGCGGTGATACAATACAGGAGGCTATTTGGAAGTGCTTTGACCTTGCTTTTTGGAAATAAAAACATTAAAATACAGTCAAAAACATTGTTAAACCGCCCGAAACCGCAAGTGAGTAGGGCATAAAAAAATTTTAAAAAATGAAGACATTACAAGAAATTATCGAAAGAAATGATTACAAGAACATTAATTCCTCGCTTAAAAAGCGAGCATACGAATTGGCTGAGAAAATTCGCGCTAAGTACGAGGAACTCTGCCCTGTCTGGGATTCTCGTAAAGAAGATGTCCCGCAATTCGCAGTCCACGTCGGCTCACGGTGGTATACAGTGAGGTACAATGTCTACTCTTACAACGGGGTAAAGGAAACGGAAGGCAC
>JAFPYR010000078.1 GCA_017412115.1 Bacteroidales bacterium
CAACGTCAGCGAAGGACATTTCATCGTTTTTGACCGTTCATCCAAAAAGCCGTGGAGCAAAAAGATTTTCCACCGTCAGGGCGAATATCAAGGCACAAAAATTATGATTTGGGGAATGTAAAACTTTTAAACTATATAAATTATGCTTCAACCCAACACCCCCGCGCCGTCGTTTTCGTTGCCCGACCAAGACGGCAATATACGCAGCCTCGAAGAGTTTCGCGGCAAAAAGATTGTGCTTTATTTCTACCCAAAGGACAACACTTCGGGCTGCACAAAACAGGCTTGCGCTTTTTCGGAACTATTTCCGCATTTTCGCAAAAAGGGCGCAGAAATTATCGGCATCAGCAAAGATAGCGTTGCATCACACAAAAAGTTTCAGGAGAAATTCAACCTTAAATTCACGCTCCTCGCCGACACCGAAAAGACCGTTATCCAAGCCTACGACGTTTGGAAAGAGAAAACCCTCTACGGCAAAAAATCTTTCGGCGTAGTGCGCACCACGTATCTAATCGACGAAAATGGCATTATCACCAAGACATTCTCAAACGTCAAGGCGGCTGAAAATCCAGGACAGATGTTGGAGGAGATATAAATTCGTCAACTATGCATTATAACAAAATCATCACCCTCAAAAATTCCACCCGCTGCACTCTCCGCAATGCTGATTTTGCTGATGGTGCAGCGGTGCTCGAAGTGTTTCTACTCACTCACGCTCAGACAGATAACTTGCTTTCGTATCCCGACGAAAACACTTTCACTGCCAACGACGAGGCGATGTATCTCAAAGAAAAATCCGACAGCGAAGACGAGATTGAAATCCTTGCCGAAATCGATGGCAAGGTGGTTGGCACGGCGGGAATTTCAAAAATTGGCAAGCACGCAAAGGTAAAGCACCGCGCCGAATTTGGTATTGGTATCGACAAAAAATATTGGGGCTTGGGCATCGGCAAGGCACTCACCGAAGCCTGTATCGAATGTGCGCGAAAAGCAGGTTACAGTCAGTTGGAACTCGAATGTGTGGCAGAAAATCAAAAGGCTTTGAACCTCTACCGCAGCCTTGGTTTCATAGAATTTGGGCGCAATCCGATGGGTTTTAATTCGCGAAATAAAGGTTTTCAAGAATTGGTGATGATGAGGCTCGAATTATAAAAATAGTTGTTGTAAATTCATTAGTTATTTTTGCAAAAAATACTAAACGTTATGAAATACACTATTCAATCACTTCCGCAATCTCTTAAAAAAGAGGATTTTGTATTGTTTTTTGATAATATAAAACATAATCCCGTTACAAAATCGTGCTTGAGTCAATGGTATGAGTGCGAATTTTATATCTCGGGCATCAAATATTCCACCGCCGAACAATATATGATGGCATCCAAAGCATTGCTGTTTAAAGACATAAAAATCTTCAATGAAATTATGAAAGCTCATACGGCGCAAGAGTTCAAGCGGCTTGGCAGACAGATAAAAGGTTTTGATGAGGCTGTTTGGAATATCCACAAAGATAGAATTGTTACAGAAGGAAATATAGCCAAATTCTCTCAAAACGCTGATTTAAAGAAATTTCTTCTTTCTACTGCTAACAAAATTCTCGTTGAAGCAAGTCCATACGACAAAATTTGGGGCATTTGCATTGACGAAAAACATCCTGACGCCTACACTCCGTTAAGTTGGCAGGGAAAAAACCACCTCGGATTTGCACTGATGACAGCAAGGGACGTAATAAGGGCATGGGAGTAATCCAACCCTGGTTATTTTAATTCGTTGGCTCGTTAAAAATCAAAGAAAAAAATGGTAGAAAAATCTATTTTTTTAAGATAAATAACACATTTAATTACAATAATATGAAAAGAATTATTTTAACAGTTTGTTTAACAATTGCAACAGTATGTGTAATGGCACAGAACACAATTAAATTACCCGAACCAGATAAAAACGTGTCAATGACACTTTATCAGGCTCTTCAACAACGCAAATCCGTGCGCGAATACAGCAGCAAGGAATTTGACGATATGAAACTCAGTCAACTGCTTTGGGCAGCGGTAGGTATTAACCGTCCGGACGGACATCTCACCGCTCCGACCGCAATCAATGCGCAAGACATCACGGTTTATGTTTGCAGAAAAGACGGAGCATATCTTTATGAGGCGAAGGAAAACGCTTTAAAGAAAGTTTCCGACAAAGATTTACGTAAAGAAGTTGCTGCTAATCAAACGTTTGCCGCCGACGCGCCGGTTAGTCTTGTAATCGTTACCGACAATGCAAAATTTCGCGGAGGCAGTACCAACGGTCCAACAATTTCGGGTGCAATAGATGCGGGATATGTTAGTCAGAATATAGATTTGGCATGCGAGGCTTTGGGACTTTGTACCGTTCCCCGCGCAACAATGGACAAAGAGGCTTTGAAAAAAGAGTTAAAACTTTCCGATACTCAAAAGCCGATTCTTAATCACCCAATTGGTTACAAAAAATAATTTGTCAATCCACATAAAGTTCGTAACTTTGCAGCAGGAAAATAAAGTTGTAAGGTTATGAACTTTTTAGACAGAAACGAATTTAATTTTGCGCCCGCGCCTGAGGTGTTGGAGGCGTTAAAAAACTTTGATACTCAGAAACTTGGGTTTTATACCAGAATTTATGACGAAGGGAAAAAGAGTATTTTTTCGGTTTTCCTTTCTCAGGAATACGGCATTGACGAAAAGCAAATAATGCTCGGTTACGGCGGTGAAGACCTTTTGAAAGAGGCAGTTCATTATTTCCTCACCCTTCCCGACAACAACCGCGTTATGCTCGTGCCGAAATTTTCGTGGTGGTATTACAAATCCATTGCCGACGAGGTTGACGGCGAGACTATTCAGTATCCGCTTTACGAAGACGGCGACACCTACCGTTACGACATGGACGCACTCAAAAAAATGCTTCACGAGTTGAATCCCAAGATTTTGCTTTTGGCATCGCCCAACAATCCGACCGGCAACGCATTAACCCCCGAAAAAATAGAGAACCTTCTTCAAGAGGCTCCCAAAACGACATATATTGTCATAGACGAGGCTTACGCTTCGTATGTCAACCGCGATAATAGTTATATCAAACGTTTAATTGATGAATTTCCTAATTTGTTGATTGTCCGCACGTTGAGTAAGTTTTACGGATTGCCGGGACTTAGAATGGGATTTGGTTTTACGGGCAACGGTTTGGGAAAATTCAACCGTTTTGGCAACAAATATCTCGGTTACAACAGAATTTCAGAAGAACTTGCAATCGCAGCACTCAAAGCCACCGATTATTACCGCAATATTGCCGACAAAATGAACGAAGACCGCAAACTTTACGAAGATGAAATCGGTGCGCTCCCCGGCTTCAAAGTTTACAAATCGCAGGCAAACTTCATCTTGATAAAATATCCGATTGAACTTAAAGAATCTTTGCAAGAGGCTTTAAAATCAGAGGATTACAAAATCAAGTTTATGAACGAGCCTGACATCAACACGCATTTGCGTATAACTCTCGGTCGTCCCGAACAAAACAGAATAGTTATTGACACAATCAAAAAAGTTGCAGGAAAATGAAGACAATAACAAAATCTCATTTGAAAGATATTTATACTTCTTTGGATAATACCCAAATTGTTTGGTCTATAAAGTTTTTGACAGACATTTTGGCAGGTCAAAAATCTGAACATCAAAAAGTTGTAATCGAAGAAGAAAAAGACGAGCCAAAAGAAGAAATTCCCGACCCAAAACCTATTTGGTGGGATTATCCGATTTCTCCAGAAGTTATGGCGATGGCTCCGAAAGAAAGAAAATTTGTATCAGGAAATTACAAAGAAGATTTGTATAACGCATTAGTTGAAAAATATGAAAGTATTCGTTGATACAAATGTCATAATTGATTTTTATGACAAAAGAACAGATTTTTATATTCCTGCGTCACAGATTTTTGACCTCGCAAAGCAAGGTAATATTCAGATTGCTGTTTCTACAACGTCATTCGTTAATGCGTTTTACTTATTGCGAAAAAGTTACAACGTAGAAGAATTGTATAATTTGTTAGACGGATTAGCGAAACTCAGTATAATAACTCCCTCTGACGAAAAAGTAATAAAAGAGAGCCTGAGGCTCCGCCGCAAAGATTTTGAAGATACTGTTCAATACGAATCTGCAAAAGCCGTCAATGCCGATGTCATTGTTACACGCAACAAAAAAGATTTTGAAAATCTTGGCGCAAACGTAATGACACCGATAGAATTTTTAAACGATTTTTTTGAAAAAAAACTAAATAAAAAATGAAAGCCGTAATACTTGCTGCGGGAGTTGCCTCGCGTCTTCGTCCGCTTACCGATAATATGCCAAAATGTCTTCTGAAAGTAAACGGTAAAACACTTTTAGAACGTACTTTGGATAATTTTATTGACAACGGAATCTCTGATTTTCTGATTGTTACAGGATATTTGCAAAATATGATAATTGATTTTGTAACTGCTAATTATCCGAAAATCAATGTTAAATTCATAGAAAACAAAGATTATTCTACCACCAATAATATTTATTCGCTTTATTTGGCGGAAGAATTTGCAAAAGGCGAAGATTTTATTCTCTCCGACAGCGATATTTTATTTTCAAAAGATATAATTTCGGCATTGCTATCAGACAAAAATCCAAATGTTCTTGCGATGAATCGTCACGAACTTGGAGAAGAAGAGATAAAAATAATTTCCGACAACGAGCGCAACGTCCTCGAAATCAGCAAAGTTTGCAGTATAGAAAAAGCCGTTGGCGAGTCAGTCGGATTAGAAAAATTTTCAAAAAACTATTCTTCGGCACTTTTTAAAGAACTTCATCAAATGATTGATAACGAAGGACTTTCAAATGTTTTTTACGAGAAAGCCTTTGAAAGGCTTATTCCGCAAGGATACGTTTTTAAGTATCTTGACACCACAGATTTTTTCTCAATGGAAATCGACACGGTAGAGGATTACGAAAAAGTAAAAGATTTAAAAATTTGACCTTTGAAAAGTGCAAAATTGGCAAAAAATTCAATTTGAAATATGGCAAATTACGAAATACGTCCGTTGCAATTAAAAATTCTTGAAATTCTTCAAGCAGTGGATAAAACGTGCAAAGAAAATAACCTCAGATATTACTTAACAGCGGGCACAATGCTTGGAGCTATTCGTCATAAGGGTTTTATCCCTTGGGACGACGATGCCGACATCGCTATGCCGCGTCCCGATTACGAAAAACTTATTGCAAATGCAAAAGATTGGTTACCAAAACGTTTTGAACTTATTTGCGCCGAAAACGACAAAAATTATTCTCTGCCATTTGCAAAAATTCAAGATGCTGAAACCACAATCATAGAACATAGCCATTTAAGATATTTAGGCGGCGTTTATATTGATGTTTTCCCGCTTGACGGTGTACCAAAAAACAAACTCACAAGATTTTTTCATATCCGCCGTTATAAAAAACTTAGGAAAAAACTTTATTTCACTTATCGCGACCCATATCGTCACGGACATGGTCCGAGTAGCTGGATTCCTTTGTTACATAGGAAATTATACACGGTAGAAGGTTTACAGAAAAAAATCCGCAATTTACTTTTAAAATATAGTTATGACGATTGTAAATATGTTCAGGATTATGATGACGGATACAATGGCGCAATTTTAAAAGAAGTTTTAGGAATGCCCACACCGTATACATTTGAAAACGTCCAACTAAACGGTTACGAAGATTATAACACATATTTATCACAAAAATATGGCGATTATATGACACCGCCTGACGGAAATCATCAAATTCAGCACAATTTTTATTACCTTGATTTGGAACACCCGTACAGAGAATATAATGGTGATAAATAAAATTATTTAACAATGCCGTATTCTGTTTTGGTTTTGCGGCATTGTTTTGTTATCTTTCTGATTTCCTTATTCTTGGCTAAGGCTTCTTCATTAACATAAGGGCGGTTGTGGTCAAGATGAACAACAATAGCACTGTAACGGATTTGTTTTGCTTTAATGCCTGCGTTAAACAATCGTTCACCCATTTCACGGTCTTCGCCGCCATACTGCATACGCTCGTCAAAACCGTTAGCCTCAATAATGTATTCTTTCCAAGTGCTTGAATTCATACCGTTCCAAGTGGCTTTGGCCGGGGTGATAGTGTTCATAAATGTTGCAAAACCTCTGCTCTGAAAAAGTTTTGTACATTTGAAACTGGACTTTAGACCGTTTGCTTTCAACCATTTGAGTTTAAAAGCGTTACCACTGAAAACATCTTCCTTAGTAAGTTGTTTGCTGATATTCATCGGCAGTTTGAAATATCCCGCACTGAGAATATAGCCGCGTTTTGCATATTTTTCGTGAGTGGCAACAAAATCCGCTCTCGGCACGCAGTCTTGATCGGTAAAAATCAAATATTCAGACTCGGCAACTTTTAATGCCTCGTTCAAAATTTTTGTTTTTCTAAAACCTAAATCTTCGTGCCAAACATGTTTTAACGGTAAAAACTCCGAATATTTTTTTATTAAGTCGGCTGTATCGCTTCGGCTTCCGTCATCAGCAATAATGATTTCGTCGGCTTTGCGCATTTGAGCCATATATCCCCAAAACGTTTTTTCAAGCCATTCGGGATTGTTGTATGTTGATATTATAACGCCGATTTTCATGATTTAATTTTGTAAGATAATTTATGGAAACTTCTGCCTATTAAATGCAAATAAAGATTATGCATAGTAATAAACTTTTTAGCGGGAATGATTGTTGTTTGTCCTTGCGAAGTATCGCTGATAGAACGGCAAATTTCCGCTAAACGGTTGAACATATTATAATCGTCCAAAACTTTTAATTTACTCTGTTGCAATTCGTTCTGCCGTTTTGAAAATAAATCTTCGTTTATAACATTATCAATTATTTCCATTGCTTTTTCGGGATTGTGAATATCAATCTCGGTGTAAGATTTTTCGTTGAAATAATCGCTAATATTGTTGCAGCCGAAGTAAATCGGGTAAGTGTTTGCAAGAAAACAATCGGCTATTTTTTCTGTCCAATAGTCTTTGTTACGACAATTTTCGATAACGATTTGATATTTATAGGGTGCGGTAACGTCCCATTTGTCGCAAAAATCATTGACTTTTTCGCCGAAAACATCAATTTTATCACCATAACGTTCTATCAATTTATTAACAAAGCGTCTTCTGTCTACGTGTCCGCCCGAAAAAGTTTTGAAACTTGAAACAACAGAAATAAGTTTTGTTTTTTCAGGGTTAGCGTTTTTTATATCGTCGTAATTGAGCGTAATACGGTTGCTATGGTCTTTTTCCCAAGTCATTCCCACATACCACGGCAAAAACGTATGAGTATGAATAACAGAAGTATCTTTATACGAAAAAATTTCCTCTTGATTTGTAATTACAGTTCCGAACTGTCGATAATATCTTTTCGGATATTCTAACACGCTGAAAGGTTCATCGGTAAGAAGAATTGTCCGCTTTTTTGGCACTTTAAAAGTTGCGGGCTCTCTAACAGCCTTGCCGTTAACAACTAAGAAATCGGGGTCACAATCAAAATCATTTATAAAGAACTTAAAATTTCCGTCTTCAGAAATTCCGTCAGGATTTTTCATCTGACGTGTATTTACAATCGGATTACGTGTTATTATAAGAATTTTTTTCATTATAAGCCAATACAGAATTTAATCTGTCGCAAAATTAGCATATTTTATTTGTAACTAAAAATTTTCACATAAGAAATTATTCAAATTTCTTCGTAATGTCCTGATATAAAGTTTGATGTTGTAATCATAATCCCGTTAAGACATAAAAGTAAAATAACGGTTCTCTTTCCTAAACTTTTTTATTTGTCAATGCAGAAATTTTATATACTTTTGCGTAAATAAATAAAAAATATACCGATTCATGAAATACTTTTTGTTAATAATCATTTTTTTCTCTGTGTTTTTCCCTTGTAAAAGTCAGACTACTCAAAAACCTAAAACAAAATTTATCGTTATGTTTTATAATTTAGAAAACCTTTTTGACACTATTGACAATCCTCTTACAAAAGATGACGAATATCTCCCCTCAGGGGCAAAATATTGGACGCCTTACAGATACAAAACCAAACTTCAGCATATCCGACAAGTTATTTGCGCCGTCGATTACACAAATTATCCAGATATTATCGGTGTTTGCGAAGTAGAAAACAAAAAAGTTTTAGAAGATTTAATCAGCCGTCCTCCGCTAAAAAAAGCCGGTTATAAAATTTTTCATCGCGAAAGCCTCGACAGACGCGGTATCGACAATGCCGTATTATACAATCCTGAAACTTTCAAAATTTTAGACACTAACATATTAAGAATCAATTTCAAAAACGATTCCGAATATCACACAAGAGATATTATTTACGTAAAAGGTATGGAGAGAAAATCAAAAGACACTTTACATATTTTCGTTAATCACTGGCCCTCAAGATACGGCGGTCAAGCCCAAACAGAGGACCTCAGATGCGTAGCCGCTAAAAAATTAAAATCAGCAACCGACTCAATCATAAAAATAAATTCAAGCGCAAAAATTCTTTGCATCGGCGATTTCAACGATACTCCTGCCGATATGTCAATGTTAGAATTTTTGAAGGCAGGGACTTATTACGAAAATGCTAACACCGATTCCCTTTACAACATCGCGTATTATCTTCAATACGAAAAAAAACTTTGGACGTATGCCTACCGTCTTGAATACGACATTTTAGACCAAGTAATTGTCTCGGGACAATTATTAAAATCTGATAATCTGTATATTAACAAAGATGAAGTCTATCCACTGAAATACGATTTTATGATAAAAAAAGACGATTTAGGCTACGAAAAACCCAAACGGACATATCTCGGTTACAAATATGAAGGCGGATTCTCCGACCATTTGCCGATGATAATTAATTTTTCTTTCGGGAAAAATAACAGACTTTGAAAAAAAACTCCTAACTTCGCAAACGTAAAAAAATTTGACGAAAGACCATGAAAAAACTTTTTTTGATAGATGCTTACGCCATGATTTACAGGGCGTTTTACTCGTTTTTGAACAATCCCATGATAAACAGCAAGGGCGAAAGCACTTCCGCTGTTTACGGTTTTATGAATTTCCTTTTGGAAATCATAAAAAAAGAGGATTTTACGCATATCGCAGTCGTTTTTGACCCGCCCTATCCGACTTTCAGAAACATAATTTACCCCGAATACAAGGCCCAAAGACCATTAACGCCCGAAGGTATCAAAACCGGTGTCCCACACATCAAAGATATACTCGACGCAATGGGCATCAAACGTGTTGAAGTACCTGAATATGAAGCAGATGACGTAATCGGAACATTAGCAAAAAAAGCCCAAAACTCAGGTTTTGAAGTTTTTATGGTAACTCCTGACAAAGATTATAATCAACTTTTGGATGATAGGATTTTTATTTACCGGCCGAAAAAAGGTTCAGAAGTAGAAATAATTTCAAAAGAAAGTTTCTGTAAAGAAACCGGACTGGATTCGCCTATGCAATTTATTGATATTCTTGCACTTTGGGGCGACGCTGCCGACAACGTTAAAGGTATGCCCGGCGTCGGCGAAAAAACAGCTTACAAACTTATCACTGAATACAAAAGCATCGAAGGCATTTATCAACACATTAACTCCTTGAAAGGCAAGCAGAAAGAGAACTTTTCAACACATAGGGAAGATGTTGATTTGTCAAAAAAACTCGTAACAATAGTTACCGATGCTCCGGCAGATTTTTCGGAAGAGGATTTCAAACAAAAGGAAATCAACGAAAACGAATTAAGAAAAATCTTTGCTGATTTGGAATTTAAAAACATGGCTGACAGGGTGTTAGGCAGAAAAAAACCTTTGGAGGCAGAACAAGGAACTTTGTTTTTCAACCCCGAATCAGTTCAAGAGCCGCAACAGAAAAAAGTTTACGCTACAATCAAAAACACTCCTCATGATTACAAAATACTCTTTTCTGACGAAGAACTCTTCGGATTGAAAGATAAATTACTGATGCTCAACGAGTTCTGTTTTGATACTGAGACCACAGGATTGGAAACGAGAAATAATTTAATAGTCGGAATGTCGTTCAGTTTTAAGGCGCATGAAGGCTATTATATTCCTTTTGACGTTAATAATCAAGAAGATACAAAACGCAGATTGGAAATTTTCAAACCCGTTTTTGAAAACGAAAACATTCTAAAAATCGGTCAAAACATAAAATTTGACATTTTGGTTTTGAGAAATTATGACATTCAACTCTGCGGAAAAATTTTTGACACAATGGTCGCCCATTATCTCTTAGAGCCTGAAAGAAAACACAACATGGACGATATGTCAGAATTTTATCTGAATTATACACCCGTGCATATCGAAGAATTAATCGGCGAAAAAAAGAACAGTCAAATCTCCATGAGCGAAGTTGATAAAGAAAAAATCAAAGAATACGCAGCAGAAGATGCCGACATAACATTCCAATTAAAAGAAAAACTTTACAAGGAATTGGAGAAAAACGATATACTATCTCCGGCAATGGAAATCGAAATGCCGCTTGTTCAGGTTTTAGCAGAAATGGAATTTAACGGAGTTGCCATTGATACGGAATTTTTGAAAGAGTACACCAAAGAGTTAAACGAAAAAATCGCCGAAAAAGAAAAAGAAATTTACGGTTTTGCGGGTAAGGAATTTAATATTTCATCACCAAAACAATTAGGCGAAATTCTCTTCAACGATATGAAAATTACCGATGCCACCAAAACGACAAAAACAGGACAGTTTTCGACCGGTGAGGAAGAATTACAAAAAATCAAAGACAAACATCCAATTGTTCAAGCGGTTTTGGATTATAGAGGACTGAAAAAATTGGTAACAACTTACACTGAAGCTTTGCCGGAATTGATTAATCCCAAAACAGGCAGAATTCATACAAGTTTCAATCAGACGGTAACGGTAACGGGACGTTTAAGTTCCACGAATCCGAACCTTCAAAATATTCCCGTCAGAAGCGAAGAGGGAAGAAAAATACGTACGGCATTTATCGCCTCAAAACCCGAAAACCTTATCTATTCCGCTGATTATTCGCAAGTTGAGCTAAGAATTATGGCTCATTGCTCCAACGATGAAAATATGATTAAGGCTTTTGAAAACGATGAAGACATTCACCAAATTACGGCTGCAAATATTTACGGAATCAAACCCGAAGAGGTTACTAAACAACAACGCTCTATTGCAAAATCAGCTAATTTCGGAATCATTTACGGAATTTCCTCTTTCGGACTCTCGCAAAATACAGGACTTTCCCGTTCTGAATCTAAAGCGTTGATTGATAATTACTTCCAAAGATTTCCGGGAATTAAGCAATTTATTGATTCTACGGTTGAAAACTGCAAAAAAACGGGTTATGTTTCTACAATGTACGGTCACAAACGTTATTTGCCCGATATTAATTCGAGGAATTTTAATGTCAGCTCAGCTGCCGCAAGAAATGCCGTTAATACGCCCATTCAAGGAACGGCCGCCGAAATCATTAAAATCGCCATGATAAATATTCTTAAAGAATTAAAATCAAGAAATCTAAAATCAAAAATGATGATTCAGGTACATGACGAATTGGTTTTTGAGGTTGTCCCTCAAGAAAAAGATTTGATAAAACAAATCGTAGAAACACAAATGGAAAACGCCGCTCAACTCAAAGTAAAACTCAAAGCTGAAGGAAATTTCGGGAAAAATTGGGCAGAAGCACATTAAAAAAAAACGATTTTTGTTAAAAAAAAATAAATTTTGGTTTGCTTTTTGATTGATAAAAGTTACTAATAAAAAAGATCGTACCATGAAAAACATTTTTTTAACATTAAGTCTGTTCGTACTGCTGTTTGCAGCTTGCTCCAATAATCAGGAAATGCCAAAACCGCAACAAGAGGAAAGCGGACGTATTTCCAAAAATGAAGTTCATAAAAATTACGTTTATTCACTTTTTATGAACAGCGACAAATGCAGTTATCAGATGTACCGCAATAATGAAAAATTCGCTATTTTCAATACTGAAACCTCAAGAAAGGTTGTTGCAATGGAAGTTTATTCGGGCGATTGTTATCTTTTGATTTCCAGCCCAACGAAAGACTCTATCAATCTGCCTTCGGAAATTTACAAAAACGGTAAACCGGCGATGATTTTTCAAGAGGATTTCACGGCAACGGATTTCAATATCGTAGACGGACATTTTTTTGTATTAGGAAGTTTTGCGGATAGTGTCATAACCGTTTTCAAAGACGGAGTTCGTTATTTCAACACGCCCAAAAACGGCAAAAAACCGATGAAAATACGTTTTTACGACGATATGGTTTATTTTACGGTATATTCCTTAGGGAAAACTGAGGTTTATAACGAGGAGAAAAAACTTTTTGAAATAGACGGTGAATGTCAGGATTTTGCAATTTCGGATATAGGCATTTACGTTATGGCCGACGGAAAAATTTATCATAACGGAAAAATGTTTATGGAAGGCGGCAACAATTACACTTTTTTAAGAAAAGAATTAATTGCCGAGCCAAAATTTTTCTCAATTTCCGACAAATATTGTTACACGGGAGTTGATGCTGCACTCAACAAAAGCTTGCATTACGCAGGTGTTTTCAAAAACAGAGACCCTTTTATCACAATAAAACCCGATGACAAACCTTTGGGTAATTCACAGTATCAAACACGCTGCTGCGGAATTTCTGCTTGCAAAAACGGTGCGTATTTCGTAACGGTAAACTGCATTGACGAGAAAAACTACCGTCAAAATACTTTTCATTATTATTTTGAAACCGACGAAGTTTTCTCTCTCGAACCCTCAGGCGAGAATGCCGAGTTGATTTTCATCAAGGGTTATTAATTGCTGGCATCGTATTTTTGATAGCAGCCGAGACCATCAACATAGAATTGGAAATCTGTAAAATATCGTTTTCTTTACAGATTTCCAATTCTTTTATTACCGGATTTTCCAAACCCGGAAAATGCTCGATTTTACCGTCCAAAAATACAATTTGCGGAAATCTATCAGATAAGGTTTGACGCAAAACCCGTGTGTAATTATCACAAATTCTGCTAACCTCGGCATTAAAATTAAGTTCAAAAATTTTATCCTGATTCTCGGAATACCACCTTTTGAACTCGTTGTATTTGGAATCGTTATTAATAGTGGTTTTATCTGCCTCTACGTTGAGAATTATACATCTATTAATTGCAACATTCTGATTTTCATAGGCTTTGAATGTATTTTTCACGGTCATTTCGGGGTGGAGATTTTCAAATTTAACGCCCTCAAAATAAATATTACCGTCTTTTTTACAAAGTCTTACCTTCGTTAAATCTATCCCGATAAGGGCTTTGTCGTGATATTTGTGTGTGTAAAGGACTTTTTGCTCGCCTTTGTCAGAAAAATTCAGCAGCAAAGGCTTGTTGCCCGGAATTTCCAAACCGTAACCCGTATCCCTGACATTCTCTTCCTTGACGATATAACCCTCTTTTTCGTAATTCATCGTCTCAAGTTTCAAAACCGTTCTGACATCATTTGAAAGGCTGTTGTATTGTTTTACGGAATCCAATTCGGTTTTGAGTTTTTCTTTTTCTAAATTCAGGTCTGAGATTTCGCCGTTGAGCTTTTGGTTGAGTTTTTCGAGTTCGGATTTTTCCGTCCGTAATTTTTCCTGAAGCTTTTCGTCGTCGCGTTTTCTCTCCTGAACCGCCTCGTCAAGTATCTTGTTTACGGGTCTGAAAAGTGTCAGCATAAGGATTATGGTGATTATGTTGCTGATAATCAGGAAAGGTACTGTTATGTACATTGTTGCTGAGAGATAGACAAAAACGGCAATATTTATCAGCAGCAATGCTCCGCAAATTCCGACAGCTAATTTGTCTGTGTCCAATAATTTTTTCAGGTTGAATTTCATGTTTTTTTCAATTTTTTTTCTAACGCAAATATAAAAGATTTTTAAGAAAATCACAAAAAAAATCCACCGCCCGATTTTTCCTGACGGTGGATTTTTTTTAGCTCAAATATCACGTTTTTTTTACAGTGATACTTTCTGTGTTTTTATTCCTGTTTTTACGATATAAACACCGCTGTTTGAAAGCTGGATTTCTATGCGGCTGTTTTCAGGTTTTATTGTTTTAACAATTCTTCCCGCCATATCAACAATCACGATTTCTTTTGAAGCGTTTTCCACGAAAATTGTCTTTTCAAAAGACCAGATTTTTACGTTGGAATTAATTGAAATATCGTCTGTTGCGGTTACGGGGTTGATAATAAATTCTTTTACCACTTCGCCGCCATAATTACCTTTGCCTTTTACCGTTACTTTCCCTATGCCGATGTTTGTATTGTCGCTGTAAGTTATGGTGTAATCCGTACCTTCTACAAGCGTTTTTTCTCCGTCAGTTACAGTAACGGCGGGTTCAAGAGCCGAGCCGGTGTAGGTTTGAGCGGCGATGTCGGCAATATTACTTGCTGCAAGTGTTTTGGCGTTGATTGTAAACGTTTTTTCTCCGCTTTGGTAATAATAAGGTTTTTCGCCGGTGAGGGTTACTGTATAATCTCCGATATTGATGCAGCCACCTTCAGGCAGGGTGATAGTTGTAATCCTCACCTTCTACAAGTGTTTTTTCGCCGTCTTTTACTACGGGTGTGAGTGCTTTTCCTGTATAAGTTTGGGCGGGGATTGTTATGCTTTCATCGGACATTCGTTTGAGGTCGCCGACAAAAGTAAATTTTTTATCCGTGTATTTCTCGTTCCATTTGTCAAGCATATCAGCGAATACATGAAACTTGGTAGACGAATTAAAATTGGTATTAATATACTTAAATTCTTCGATTTTGTCAAGGTCAGCATAGCAATAGACATCGGAGACTTGATTGCAATACTCAAATGCAGATATTCCAATAATTGTAACGTTTTCAGGTATGGTTACTGACGTAAGACTAGTACAATCCTCAAATGCAGACCTTCCAATACTTGTAACACTTTGTATGGTTACTGACGTAAGACTAGTACAATTATAAAATGCATACCCTCCAATACTTGTAACGTTTTCAGGGATCGTTATTGACGTAAGACTAGTACAGTAAGAAAATGCTCTATCTCCAATACTTGTAACGTTTTCAGGGATCGTTATTGACGTAAGACTAGTACAGTAAGAAAATGCTCTATCTCCAATACTTGTAACGTTTTTAGGTATGGTTACGGACGTAAGACTAGTACAGTAAGAAAATGCAGAATTTCCAATACTTGTAACGCTTTCGGGGATGAAAACTGATGTTATGAGGCTTTCTTTATAAATCTCGCGGAACGCACATGTCCCTATACTAGTAACTCCATCAGGAATGGTTACTTCTGTATCTTGTCCCACATATCTTAACAGTTCTTTTTTTGTATTATCAGAATATATAAAGTCTCCATCAATATATCCGTTGCGGCAATACGCACCCCAAAGCCTACCTTCCGCACTGCCATTGTATTCTATGTTATTAACAAGATAGAAAGCATTTTCTCCGATGCTTGTAACGCTATTGGGGATAGTCGCGTTCTTGACATTTATAAAAGCATAGAATGTACCTATATGTATTTGTGTTATACCGCTATTTATCACAATGTACTGAGCCTTACTTCGATATTTATACCATGGGGCATTATCATCTTCTTCATTAAGATAATTATATATCATACCTGTTCCACTAAAGGTTAGCGTTTTGGTGCTTTCATCGTATTCCCATGTTGCATTTTCTCCGCATGTACCTGAGTTTTGCGCAAAAGCCGTGGCTGCGGTCAGACATAGCTCGGCAAACAGCATCGCCGCCAACTTAAAAAAAATACCTTTTTTCATTTTAATTTTATATTTGGTTATTGATTATTATTCAAACAAAAAAAAAACTCCCTTGCAGAAAATCTTATCTTAAGACTTTCCGCAAGGGAGTTTTTTATATTATAAATACCTTATATTGAGAGGGTTATTTACCCCCCCCTATATAAGTAAAGTCTACTTTTTGTATGGTATTTATATAGTTTTGCATAGTTATAAAACTTTGTTAACTTCGTCAATTTTTATATTAAGTTGCGCAGCAATTTTATCGGGAGAAATTCCCACCGAATAAAGCAACTTTATTGATGCCGCCAACTGATTTTTTGCCTCATTCAATTCCACTTTGGTCTCCTTCAATTCATCTTCAAGGTCTTCTTTTTCAGCCTCTCGAATTGCATAAAGGCGTTCGGCATAATCTTCGAGGTCAAGATTTCCGCGCAGTTGTTCGTCTGCGGCAGCGTAAAGCAACCTGTTGAAAATAACGTTGTAACCGGAATCCTTGTCTTTATCTTCCGAGAGTTCAAGATATTTTGAATCGTATTCCAACTTGTAACGCTGGTCAAAAGCACGTAATATTTTTTCCAAAGGCTTTTTGGGTTTCTCCGGCAAAAACGGAATTTGAATAATGTACAAATGGTACGTCATGCCTTTAAGAAACTCGCACTGCGTTTTGAAGTTCAAAACGTTGTCGTCCTCGTCGTAAAAAACAGTGCTGCCTTTTATCAAAGGATATTCAAAACCTTTGCCCAAAGAATGTCCGAGTATAAAAATTCCGTAAATATGTCTCGGTTTCTTAACAATGTACGGCGTTTTATCCTTATCGTGGCGGTGTTTGGTAACAGCGTCGGCGTTGGATTCGCTCGCCATTTGAAGACCGAAATATTTTCTGAAACGCATTACTTCTTCCGGCTCAGAGGCTTTTTGAAGTTCTATCGTAACGGTTTCCTTTGTGCCGTCTGGATTCTCTATTGTGCCGGCAAAATCAAAGCGCAAAAGTTTCAAACTGGTGTTTTCGTCGCTTTGATATGCACATTCGTGTCCTTTTATCTCAACGTTCACGATTTTTTTGTTCAAAATACCTCCCAAGAGGACTTTCGCAACTCTCTCGTCCTCCATAAGGTATTTGAAAACCGTGTCGTATATAGGATTGCAGACTTTCGCCATGACTTACAAAAAATTGTTTCTGCAAAAGTAATTTATTTTTCTTAGAAATGCAAAAAAATTGAAACTTTCAAACAAAAAAAGAGGAAGCCGTTACAACAACTTCCTCTTCTTTTGAATAAAATTATAAAACTTTGTTTACTTCGTTAATTGGGATATTGAGTTGCGCAGCGATTTGCTCAGGCGAAATCCCGACAGAATGAAGCAGCTTTATTGATGCCGCCAGCTGATTTTTCTGTTTTGCTATCTGATTCTGTTGCTCCACGATTTGGTTGTGTTGGTCGGTAATCATTCCGCGAGCCTCGTTGAGAGCGTCGGTAAGTTCCGCACGTTCGTAGCGTTCACGTTTGAATCTGCGCTCCATTTCCTCCTCAAACTCTATCTTGCCGCGCATATCTTCGTCAACGGTAGCCTTGTAGAGCCTTGTTATCAGCGTCTTATAATCTTCCGACGAATCCTTGTCTTCATCAATGTTGACGAATTTTGGATTGCTCTTGTCTATTACCTGACGTTGGTCGAAAATGCTAAGTAGTTTTTCGACGTGTTTTTTGGGTTTGTCTGACAAATGCGGTATCTGAACTATATAGAGGTCGTGAGTGAGACCGTTGGGAAATTCGTGATGTTTGGGTATTTCCACCGTTTTGCCGTCCAAGTCTTCAAAAATGTATTTGCCTTTCAAGACTGAATATTC
>JAFPYR010000079.1 GCA_017412115.1 Bacteroidales bacterium
AGGGAAATTTCAGCAAACGAAACTGTCATAGACGTTGTTTTGGAATCGAGCGACTTTAAACTTGACGAAATCACAATATCTGCCCGCCGACAAATCACTCAAATAAAAGACGGCGCAATGATTACAAACATCAGCGGTTCAACTCTTTCAAAACTTACTGACATTCAGCATGTTTTGAATTTTGTTCCGGGTGTTGTTTTGCAAAACGAAACAATAACTGTACTTGGCAAAGGCGAACCGCTCGTATATATCAACAATCGTAAAATCAGAGACTTATCAGAAGTTCTCCAACTTTTGCCCGACAACATAAAAAATATCAAACTGATTACTAATCCCGGCGCAAAATACGATTCAGAAGTAAAATCAGTACTGATTATCAACACTATAAACCCGACAGGCGAAGGATTTTCTATTGATAACAAACTCTCCATTGGACATCAGTATAAATTTTATTACACTGATAATCTGAAAGTTAACTACCGTCATAAAAATCTTGATTTGTTTGCAGCGGTTAATTATTCCGAAAAGAAAACAAAAGAAACTGTGCTTTCAAACGACGAAACTTTTCTAAGTTCGTATTACAATATGTTTACCGATGATGACAATTACTTTTGCACGAAACCGATTTCATCAAAATTCGGTGTGAATTACGATTTCAAATCAGGAAATTCAGTCGGTTTTCAATATTCCAATAGGTTGTCAAACCGCGACATAACATCAACAACTATCACAAATTTGCGCAAAGATGGTATATTGTGTGAAAATCTCAACTCCACTAACATCGGCAGCAACAAATCGGGTTTTCATCAGGCAAATATCTATAATTCAGGCAGTTTGCTGTCTTGGAATTATGAAATTGATTTGGACGCGATGTCAATTTTTTCGGATTATAATCATCTGATTAACGAGGCGTCTGACGACGGCGAAAAAATTGTTTTGGACTGCAACGACAAAAATGATGCGTCGTTATATGCCTTAAAATTAGAATTTTGCAAAGAAATTATTGGTGGCGACCTTACAATCGGCACTGAGCATAGTTTTGTGGACAGAAATGGCGTTTGCAAATATCTTCAAAACGCTGACAATATTTCCGACTACCGCGTAAAAGAAAGAAACTCAGCCGTTTACAGCGAATTTAACCGAAAATATGACAGTTGGAGTTTTACGCTTGGATTGAGATACGAAAATGTCAGGAGCGATTATTTTGAGTACGAAATCAGACAAAATGAATGTTGCAGGAAATACCAAAATTTGTTTCCTTCGGTTTCATTTGATTTTGCTTTTGGGAACGCAGATTTTTCCATTAGTTATGACAGGAGCGTGCAACGTCCTTATTACGAACAACTTGGCAACAATATCGGATTTATAAACCGCTATTCTTACGAAACAGGAAATCCGCTTTTAAAACCTGCCTATTACGATGATTTTAGTATAAATTTTGGCTATGGAGATTTAACATTTATGACCGACTTTTTTATAAATCACAATTACATTTACGATTCCTATACAACGTACAATGGCAACGAGCAAATTTCGCTTATCAAACCTGACAACTATAAGAAATTCAATAGTTTACAAACTTCTGTCGCGTATAGTCCGACGTTTGGTCTTTATCGACCTAACTTGTCGGCATCACTCTATTGGCAAAATATTTCGATAGAATTTTGTAAAGCAAAAAAGACTTTCAACAAGCCGTATGAGATAATTAAATTTGAAAATCTTTTTCAACTTCCGAAACAAACGATATTGAATTTTGGTTTAAATTATTTTGTCGCAGGAGATGACGAACTCGGATGGATTGACAACAATTTTACTTGCAATTTTGAAATCTCAAAAACGCTCGGAAAATGGACTTTATCATTCTTGTGCGATGATGTCTTTAAAACTGTAAATCAACATTTTACCTTGTATGGCAACATTCGGAAATGTACAATCGAAAAACATTCAGATACACGCAAAATGGAATTTTCAGTCCGCTATAAATTCAACCCCACCAAATCCAAATACAAAGGCACCGGCGCAGGCAACGACGAAAAAGAGAGGATGTAGTCTGGTTTAATAATTGTCTTACAGCGACAAAAAATTGAAAAGTTTGCATATTTTTCTTATATTTGCAGTGTGAAATCATAAAAAGCAAACACTATGGGAATCTATTTAAATCCTGATAATTCCGGATTCAAAAAAACACTTTCAGCCGGGTTATATGTTGATAAAACCATGCTGATTAGCGAGTTAAACAAGTTAATTGGCACGTCTAATCAATATGTATGCGTATCACGTCCGAGGCGTTTTGGCAAAACACTCGCCACCAAAATGCTGTGCGCCTACTATTCCAAGGGCTGTGATTCGAGGGAGTTGTTTAAGGATTTGAAGATTTCTAAGGCGGATAATTATGAGCAATATCTCAACAAACTCAATTTCATCAAGATAGACGTTGCAAGCGAGTATCAGAATGCAGGCGACAAGGATCAAATGCTCGTGAAACTTACCGCAAAGGTCAAAAAAGAGTTTACGGCGCAATTTCCAAATATTGATTTCTCGCTATGTGAATCTATTGCGGACTGTATGTTGGAGGTTCACGCTGCCACCGACGAGACTTTTGTAATCATCCTCGACGAATACGACTGCCTTGTGCGCAACAATTTCGGGTCGGGACTTTTTGATGATTATTTGGAGTTTCTTAATGGATTGTTTAAGAGCGAGCCTTTGAGCGATGCCATTTCGCTTGCGTATATCACAGGTATTCTGCCGGTTGTGCGCGACAGGGTGCAGAGCAAACTCAACAATTTTGACGAATATACAATTCTAAATGCATTTCAACTTGCTGAATTTGTGGGCTTTACCGCAGAAGAGGTGCAGCCGCTTTGCGCAGAATACGGAGTTGATTTCAACGAATGTAAACGCGAATACGACGGCTATGCTCAGAACGGTTTTGAAATTTACAATCCCGAATCTGTGGTTAAATGCTTGAAAACCAAGAGTATAGAAAGTTTTTGGAGCAAGACTTCCACTTACGCCGTCATTTCCGACCGTTTGAAATCGAATTTCAGGGGTATGAAAGACGACGTAATCCGAATGATTGCAGGCGAAAACGTCAAGGTTGATACGGGAATGTACCTCAACACAATGACTGATTTTGTGGTCAAAGACGATGTGTTTACGTACCTGATTCACCTCGGGTATTTGGCTTACAACAAGGACGACAAAACCTGCCGAATACCCAACAAAGAGGTTGAAAAAGAATGGTTTAGGGCTGTTAGCATCCTGAAAAACTATTCTGTTACCGACAAGATAATCAAGTCGTCGGAGGAACTCTTGAACCAAACGCTTGCAAAGAATCCCCGCGCCGTTGAGAAAGCTCTCGACAAAAGTCATATTCACGTTACTTCAAACCGCAGTTACAACAACGAGGACGCTTTGATGTCGGCGATTTATTTGGCTTACATCTACGCCAAAAACGAATACACTGTCATCAAAGAAATGACTACGGGTAAAGGTTTTGCCGATGTGGTTTTCATTCCATTCTATCCAGGCAAACCGGCGATGATTATCGAATTGAAGCACAACGGCTCCACCGAAAGCGCACTAACCCAAATCAAAAACAAGCAATATTTCGACAGTTTGGAGCATTACCAAGGCAACCTTCTTTTCGTCGCCATCAACTACGACGAAAAGGAGAAAACCCATCAATGCGAAATATTGGAGTTTGAAAAACATTGAGTATGAGACACTTCGCAAGGCAAAGCGTTTGCTCGTACTATTATCGCAGATGACGCCTTTTACGCTCAACATTTCTTCATTGTGCGAAGCACTCTCCACGACCCGCAACCAACTAATCCGACTTCTTGCGTTGCTGCACCGCTCCGCATTGTTGCGCCTTCTCTACACCGACGGCAAGGGCTTAAAATCGTTGGGCAAACCCGAAAAAATACTTTTCAACAATCCCAACCTTATGCAAGCCCTCACGCAGCCCGCCGACACAGGCACGGTGCGTGAATCATATTTTGCAGCAATGCTAAGTCAGTCACACTCAATACAATTTCCTAAAAGCGGCGACCTACTCGTTGATAACAAATACCTTTTTGAAATCGGCGGCAAAGGCAAAAAATTCACACAAATCAAGGACATTCCCAATAGTTTCGTCGCGGCAGACGAAATCGAAATAGGTTTCGGCAACAAAATTCCGCTATGGCTATTCGGGATGTTGTATTAATGAGTGCCCCACTACGCGCTATTTTGCGTTGCACCGCAAGATTTTGTTTTTTTTACGTGTGACGTAATCAAAAATAATTCGTATTTTTACGCACATAAAATTTTATTAACTATGACCAACAACAATTATCTTGAACTGCATTTGCCTGAATACTTGCAAACCGCTCTCAATCAGTTCATTGAGGGCAAGAAAAAGTATGACAAAGGTGGATATTTTCGTTTTGATTGCGATATGGATTTCCTAAACGCAAGCATCAATTGCGCCGAAGTAGATAACGAAATATCCTCCGAACAAGCGTGGCATCTGCGGGAAAAATATTTGGGAATGACAAAAAAAGACAATACGTAAAACAATCAATTCAACAGATTATATTTCCGACTTGCAGAAACAATTTTATGTCACAATGTTGAAAGAACGCTACGAAAGAATTTTGAAGGCTGCGTATGAAAAATTGATAGCAAAATGATTTTTACGTGCGGAAAAATCTTGCATTTTCTGATTTTTCCGCACATAAAAATCACATCTCCTATTTCAAATCCTCGGTTGTAACGAAACTGATTTTTTCAAGCATTATGATTTCTTTCGCCTTGTCTAACGGATTGACTTTCAGAATTAAAACACCTTTGCTTTTGAAAAGAAAACTGTACATGTAAGCCACGTTTACACCAGCCTTAGTGAAAAGGTCAATAACATGAGCCGCTTTGCCGGGTTCGTCCTCGATTGCAACCGCTAAAACATCCGTTAATTGAACGTTTATGTTATTGTTTTTTAAAACGTTATAGGCTTTTGTCGGCTCGTTGCAAATCACCCTGTAAATTCCGAACTCCGAAGTGTCAGCAATTGTTGAAGCGATAATCTGAACACCTTCTTTGCTGAGCAAATCCAACACTTTTATTAATGCACCGGATTTGTTTTCTATAAATATTGATAATTGATTGATTGTCATAATTATATTTTTTTTAATTGACAATTAACAATTGACAGTTGACAATTATTAAAGCATTATCCATTGTCAATTGTCAATTATCAATTGTCCATTATCCATTGCTTTTATTCATAAACTTTTCTGTTGTCTACAACGCGGACGGCTTTACCTTCTGAAACGGGTAAAGTTCCTTTTGCGACAAGTTTTACTCTCGGTGTTAATAGAATTTCATCTTTTAACGCCCTTGTGATGTCTTTCGTAAGTTTTTCCAATCTTGAATAATCGTCGGTGAAAAGTTCTTCCAATTCTACTTCAACGGTCATATTGTCGTTGTCGCCATCGGTTGTTAAAGTTATTAAATAATTGGTAGACAATTCCTTGAACTCCAACAAAATCTTTTCGATTTGTATCGGGAAAATATTAACACCTCTTAAAACAATCATATCGTCAGACCTTCCTTTCATTCTATCAAGTCTTACGTGATGACGTCCGCAAGGACAATCATGACCCAAAATTCTCGTTAAATCCCTTGTCCGATAACGCAAAAGCGGCATTGCCTCGCGGTTCAATGTTGTTAACACTAATTCGCCGATTTCGCCTTCGGGAACAGGTTCAAGTGTTTCAGGATCAACGATTTCAACAATATAATAATCTTCCCAAATATGAAGACCGTTTTGCTCCTTACATTCAAAAGCTACGCCCGGACCGCACATTTCTGACATTCCGAAAGAGTTATAAGCCTTAACTCCGAGCATTTCTTCAATACGTTTGCGTTGAGCCTCTGAATGAGGTTCTGCACCGATGATTAAAGTTTTTAACTTGGTATCGCGCCTCGGATCAACACCAACTTGATCCATAACTTCTTTAAGACGTGTTACATACGATGGAATTGCATGAATTGCCGTCGTACCAAAATCTGTTATGAATTTTATTTGCCTTAACGAATTTCCGGCTGCTGCTGGGACTGTCAGCATTCCTAATTTTTCAGCACCGTACTGAAATCCAAGTCCGCCCGTAAACATTCCGTAACCCGAAGAGTTTTGGAAAACGTCGTCAGGCCTCAAACCAACCATCCAAAGACATCTTGCAACAGCGTTTGCCCATTCGTCCAAATCTTTTTGAGAGTGTAAAATCACCGTCGGATTGCCCGTCGTGCCTGAGGATGAATGAAGGCGGACGCATTTTTCAAGTTCAACGCTACGAAGTCCAAAAGGATAATTGTCCCTTAAATCTTGTTTTGTGGTAAAAGGAATTTTTTTCAAATCGTCCAAAGAATTAATATCGTCGGGAGAGATACCGGCATCAAGAAAACGTTTTTTATAAAAATCCGAATTCATGCAATGTCTAACGGTATCTTTCAAACGCTTTAACTGTAAATCTCTGATTTGCGAAACACTTAATGTTTCAAATTCCGGGTGTAAATATTCTGAATTTTTATCCATTATTTGTTTAATTTTTTTTCTGATACTTCAACCGCAAAGATAATTTTTTTTATTTATAATCGCAAATAAAAAAAATTCAGAAGCACAGATTCAAAACCAAAATCCGAAGAAAAGTCTTGTTATATTTCGTGAAAAATTTGTCATAAAATCGCTTGTGCCACCAAAAATCGTTGTATACAAAACATAATCAGCACCAAGATATGTGCGTTCAAAATTATATGAAGCAGCTGCACGGAAATAAATTCCGATGTCAGTGATTTTATATTTTAAATCTGCCGGACCCCGTGAAGTGTAAACTTTGTTTCTCTCCCAAAACAAAAATGTAGGAATTAATGAGGCATGAATCAAGAATTTACGTTTTGTAACAAAATTATAACCGTAACCGCAACCTATACCCGCAGTTTGGGAATGTAACTCAAAATCATGTTTTGAAGTTTTCATGTTTGCACCTGCATACGAAATTCCTAAAATAGGACTTCCGCAACTGCGCAATTGAGTATAACTTTTGTCGAATGCGGCAGGAAAAGAGAATTTTTTGTTGTTGAAGACGTAATAAATAGTGAATATACGCATTTTGTAATCAATGTCACCGCGTTCAATAGTCAAAACGGAATCGCCGTGATGTATGTCTGAGGAAAAACTTGTTGCGCGGCAAAAATCAGTTTCAATTCCGAATCTGCGGCAAAAGAATCTGAAATTAAACTCCCCGTCGTTTTTTCTGCCCCTTCTCGGCTTGAAACTATATCCAAAACCGTAACCTCTGTACGTTGCGAAAGCTCCGATATTATCGCTGAGATTTGTATAAAAATTTGCCTTTTCGTCGTTTTTACCAATCGACAAACCTATTGACGAAAAATCAGGATGAACGGCAATCATAAACCTCCGCTTCGGTCTTGAAACATACGAGGTATCAAATCCCGAATTATAATAAAATACGGAAACAATACTGTCAGCTTTTTTAAAAAAACGTTTTTGCGAAAACGCCTCCTGACAAAAAAATATAATGATTAATATCGTTAAAATTTTATGCATACACCCCCTCTATGCAAAAACCGTGTAATTTTTTAATTCGTTAAGATTAATTTTTCCTTTTCAAACGTTTTTTGCATATAAGATTGTAAAACATAATTTTTCTTAAAACTCCGCTCCTACCCTCAAAACACAGAAATTTCTTTCTTTAGAAAGATAAACGGTATTTTTGGCTCTTAAATATTCATAATCCACTGAAATATAAGCCTTTATCCTGTCAGAAAAGATTTTTTGAGAATATTTCACAGCGAAATTCAAATTCAACTGAGGTTTACAAAGATATTCGTATTCCATATTAAGGAAAACATCACTTTGCGAGGGGCTAACATTCTGAATGTCAGGTTCTAAATACCAACCGTCAATATACGGATAACCGCTGCCTTTCTTTAAACCGCCCCCGATTCTAAAAGTAATTTCTTTTTCCTCTGACAAACAATTTTTTTCGCTCAAACTAACATCAATTTGTTTTGTCGTTAAATCCTGATGCCGCCAAAAAGGATATTTGACGGCAACAAGGTTTCTGTTAGAAAATGCCCCTGATATACCAAAATCCCAAACCTGTTTTTTTTCTTTCAAATTACTAAACAACAAACAATTATACACTAATTTCAACACTCTGAAATCTCTTTGCGATATTCTCAATTTATCGTAATAAATATAATCGGTAAGACCGCCGTCAAAGGTTTCGGTCTTAAAAATATTTTTAAATACATTAAGTTCCTCTTTTTCAGCCTGATAATTAAAACTATGAGTAAATTTATTTTTCGTTAAAAACAAACTTCCGCTAAGGGAATAAATTTTAGCGTCATGTTTTTCGTACTGCACTGAGTATTGATTTTTTTCGCCGTAATTACCTGAACGCCAAGATAGGGAAATATCGTTAAACCATTTTAGGTTTTCCGTAATTTTTATAAGCAATTGATAATTGAACCCTTCAACAACATCAGACAAAGGCATTTCTTTCATTCTGTCGGTAAAACCTTCTGTGCCAAATTCTTCGCGCAATCCCCAAAATGCTCCGTAACTTATTATGCTATTGTAAGTTTTGTCGGTTGTACCAAAAGTTAAAAATTTCAATCGCTGATTTTTTCGATTATAAAAACAATCCGCTCCCGTAGTAAAAAAACGTCCCTGATAACTCAACCCTAATGAAAACATCATGTCCATAAAACTGTTTTTATGACGTAAATCCTTGCGTTTTGCATAGTTAGCGGCTGTATAATCGAGTTTTGCGCCTAACGAAAAATTATTGAAAACCTCCACGGCTATTGCACCGACAATATCGTAAGTTTCAAGATTTTTAACGCCTGAATTTTCAGCATTTTGCTCCACGATGTCAAAAGGGACGTTTTCGGGGTCTACAAAAGCAGAGCCAGAGATTCCCTCACCGTAAAAATTAGAATAACTCATTTTGCCGTAACCGCTGACTTTAGGATTAAAACGATAAAAACTTTCCGCTTTAACTTCTGGCATTAAACTCTCATCGGCTTGATAATAATTTTTAAAACCGCCTTTTTCTAAATTCAAAGAAATTTCACAAAGCGATATTGTATTAATATTCAAACCGTTAATAAGACTTGCATTACGGCTGAAAAAATAATTTTCACCGTTAATGGCATAATTTAAAGAATCAAACTGCGCTCTTGCCGACATAAAGCCGACAAAAACGCAGAATGCAAATATTATGGAAAGTTTTTTATACATTTTTAATCTTTTAAACTTGCTTGAGAACGCTGATGAAAATCATTTGTACTGTTATCAGTGTCCAAATAAATTATATGCGCACCGTTCTTGATTGAAGCCTCGGCGTCAATGCCGGACGGATCGGTTGAACCACGGTCTGTATTGCCTGCATTAAACACATCAAAAGTTCCGTAATGATAATTGTATACCAATTTTCCTTGGTTTTCTTCCAATGCTTCCGTAGCCGATTTATCAACATTACGGTAATAAGAAAAAACCTCTCTATCTTTTGTAGTACACACAACAAAACCTCTGTCTATAACATCAGGAAAACGTTTGTTATAATTTTTAGAACAATCATTAATAGTTCCGTTTGTTGATACCGAATAAGATGAATTTTTTATATCAACGCCGTCTATTACATTTTCATTCGGAATTTTAAGGCACGAAGTTAATTTTCCCCACGTCGTGTTAGCAGGATTAAAAATCACTTGATTTGCAGGATCTTTTGCAAAAACTTCCGGAGCAACATCACCCGTGGAAAAAATAAACAAAGCAGGAGCTTTACCTATCTGCCATGCGTTTCCTATACCAAAAATTTCAACATTAAATTTTGTTTTGTTCTCGGAAGGAACTGTATACCAATTTGCATTTTTAAACGCAGAAGTCATATCAATAAGACAATAGTATTCATCGTTATCAAGATTAACACCGCTATTAGAAGTATAATCTTCGGCAGAATAAATCACAAAAACTTTTTCCTCATAAGGAAGAAAACTAATTTCATCAATATACCAAATACCTTGTGTAGCAGGAGTATAATTTGCGTCTGCATACGTATTGTAAGCATCGTAATTTGCATTATTACTCATATAAGGAAAACATATACCGAAACAAAAGTTTTTAAAACTTACATCTGCACTTGAATTATTATAAAGCTTTATGTAAGCGTCTTTTCCGTTCTGAACGGAACTTGTCCCATCGTAAAATTCCTTAATAACAACAGGATTTTTTTCTCTCGAATCAAAAACTATATCAAACGTCTGAGTTGTATCATAATCCTTTGTTATCTCCACGTCATAATCATCTTTCGCTGAAAGTACATAATTCTTACCATTTGAATAATAGGAAAATTGATTTTTTTCTAATGTTAATTTATACTTTCCTTCCGTAAGTTTCAACGCAAAAGAACCGTCCTTATCCGTCAAAACTTTCGTACCCGCTACCGAAACGATAAAATTTTCAAAATTAACATCCAAATCCGAAGACAACTTAGCAGAAAATTTGTAAGTTGAAGATATGTCCACCGTATCATGAACGATAATAGTAACCGTATCTGTCTTATTCAACGTAGTCGGCGTTATAGGATCTTTCGTATCATCATCACACGAGATAAAAAAAGAAGCTGCAATTACAAAACTTAAAACCAAATTAAAAAAATTTTTCATATCTTAATAATTTTAAAACATAATAATGCGCAAAAATAAAAAGCTCACAATAAAAATACAATACCTAAAATTAGGTATTTTTTCACTTTTTTAACACTGATTTTAGGTATTTTTACTACTTACAAAGATAATCAAGTTTTTTTCTCCGACGAAAAATTTTTGGTCTTAACACGAAAAAAAATTATTTTTGCATAGAAAAAATTTTCAAACATAATGATTCTTCATCTTGATCTTGATACTTTTTTCGTTTCAGTAGAACGGCTTTTAAACCCCGAATTAATAGGAAAATCGGTTATTTGCGGCGGTTTATCCGATAGAAGCGTTGTCTCTACGGCAAGTTACGAAGTCAGAAAATTCGGTGTACATTCTGGAATGTCTATGCCGAAAGCTCTGAAACTTTGTCCGCAAGCCATTGTGATTCAAGGAGAAAGAAAAAATTATTGTCATTATTCAAATCTCGTAACTCAAATCATAAAAGATAACGCTCCTATTTATCAACAAATGTCAATTGATGAATTTTTCATTGATTTAGCCGGCATGGAACGTTTTTTCGACATCGTGAAATGGTCACACGATTTAAGGATGAAAATCATCAACGAAACCTCTTTGCCGATTTCGTTCGGGCTTTCCGTTAACAAAACCGTTGCAAAAATAGCCTCAGGCAAAGCTAAACCGATGGGAGAATTATTTATTCCGAAAGAAAAAGTTCAAGACTTTCTTGACCCGCTGCCTGTAAACAAAATTCCGGGCATCGGCGATGCTATGATGCCAAGGCTCAGACAATTAGGAATTTTAACGATAAAAGATTTAAGACTTTTTCCAAAAGGACTTTTTTTAAGGGAATTTCGTCCCTCGGCAGAAGCTTTATGGCTGAAAGCCTGCGGTATAGACAATTCAAAAGTTGTCCCTGAACGCGACCCGAAATCATTAAGCACGGAAACCACTTTTGAAACCGATGTTTACGACCCTGTTTTTTTACAAGATACTTTACTTTTTATGGCTGACAATTTGTCATACAGATTAAGAAAACAAGGCAAAAAATGCACAACGGTAGCCGTAAAATTCAAGTATCCAAGCTTTCAAACACAAGAAAAACAAAAAGCAATTTCCCCGACAGATTTTACGGGAACAATTGCTGATACTGCCATAATGCTTTTTAAGACGATGTACAAAGGTCAGTTACTCAGACTTATAGGTTTAAGGCTAAATATTTCCAACCTTGAAACTCAAAACGATTTGTTTTCTTTCAATCCCAAAAAAGACAAACTCGAACGCGCAATCGACAATTTAAAAGACAAATTCGGTAAAGAGGTTGTCATGCACGGAAATTATTTGTCATAATTTTTCAACAGAACAACGTCCAAACGGTTTGAAAATTCGGCTTCGGTATTGCGGCATATTTCATCAATTTTTTTGAAATCACCGCTAATCTCAATGGGAAAATCCTTGTCTTTGCCCAAACTTTCCAAACGCTCACAAACCGTATTAATAGAAATTTTGTTAATATCAGCAGCAGGAATAAAAACGGGATTGCTTTTCGTCTCGTCCTTTATCTCCGCCAAAAGTCCGACCTCCTGAAGCCGACCTGTAATATAAACGAAAAGTTTTTGCGAAATTTTCAATTCCTCGCTCCATTGAACACTATCCAATGGTTTTTCATCGTTTTGAAACCTGTCAATAATTTTCGTCATAATCAAAAGGGCAACCCTTTTTTGAAGTTTCATGCTGATACTTCCGGCGTAATGCTCTGTTGCATAATTATTTACATTCTGAATCGAATAAGTCAGCTCGCACCCTACAAGCACTATAATCCACGATGTCTGCAACCAAACCAAAAACAAAGGCAAGGCCGCAAAACTTCCGTAAATAGCACCGTATTCCGCCGCTCCCATCTGAAAGGTTACGAAAATCCATTGCCAAATCTGAAAAATACAACCCGTTACAACACCCGAAACCAATGAAGGCATTATTTCAACCCTCGTGTTAGGCATTATCAGATACAAAATCGTAAAAACCACCGACATCAAAACCCAAGGCAAAATCTTGATAATCACGTTCAAAAACGGTGAAAACAAACTTGAAAACATATTGTCAAGTTGAGATGTTAAGAAAAAGGTGGCACTGCTCGAAATTATCAGAAGTATCGGCGTAAAAATCATAATAGTAACATAATCAGTTACTTTTCTTAAAAGCGGACGTCCCGTTCTGATATTCCACATAAAATTGAACGCCTCTTCGATATTGCTCAAAAGTTTGAAAACCGAATACAAAAGCATTACAACACCTATTCCGGCAATCAATCCGCCTTTTGTATTCTCCAACATCGAGGACGAAAACGAAATCAAATACCCCGCCAAATCGGGTTGAGCCTGAAAAGTATCTTTTATAACCCTTTCTACAAGTTCTTCAAGACCGAAACCCTTAGCAATTGCAAATGCCAAAGCTATAATCGGGACAACGGACAAAAGCGTAAAGAATGTCAAAGCCGATGCCCTGACGGAGCATCCGTCCTCAATAAAACCTTTTACCGAAATTATAAGGATTTTCAAAAGACCGTAAGAGCGGCGACGGGTTTTGCTCAACCCCTCGGACTCCGCATTCCAAATATCACGGTTTATAAATTTCTGAATTTCAGATATTTTATCTTTGATAGAAACCATTTTTTATAAAATTTGCCGGCGGTATATTTCTTTTTTTAATATTGTTTTTTTTTCAAAAGGCAAAAATAATAAAAAAATCTAAAAACAAATTAATTTATAATAGACTTAACAATTCTCTGCAAAAAACTTTTTTCCCCCTGTGTATTCTCGGCAGAAGGCAAAGGATAATCATCGTTGAAATCCTCTTCTTCTTCCTTACTGTCCATAAAAATTTGAATGTTCTTTAAAATATCATTATAAAGAACGATTCCTATACCTAATTTTTCGGCAATGTATTTCATATAAATCATTTCGGATTTCATATAAACTTTGTCAGCAAAGGCGGTCTGAAACATATCTATCATCAAAGATACTTTCATATCCTGCTGAGTCATCATTGAAACCCATTTATTGAAATTTTCAACATTGTATTTTTGAGTATCGTTGATTATCTTTTGCAAATTTTTTTCTATATCAGGACCTGAATCCTTTGCAATGGCATTCAGTATGTTTTCTTCCCTGCCGTCAATGCTTCCGTCAGCCCATGCAAGCGAAGAAACAATACTCAGATAAGCAAATCTTTCTTCGTAAGTAAAATTTTGCAAAGAAAAATCGGCTTTATCGGGTGTACCTAAAATGTTAGCTATCAGAACTTTCTTATCCATAATAAAAATGTCTTTTCTTTCTCTCAAACTAAAAATTTATCGTGCGCTAAAATTAGAAAAATTATTTTTGCAAAAAAAACCCTCTTAACCTTTTTTAAGGCTATTTGTGGCTTTTTTAACAAAACGTACAAAAAAAATAATTTTCCAATTGCTGATTTTGTTATAATTTTAACGCCGCAAAAAAAACATCATTTATGAGAACAACTACTAAAATATTTTTTTCCCTATTAATAATGTGTACGTTCTCCTGTTTCGGAGAATTAAGCGATGAAAGTATCGCAGACGAAAATTTCAACGATTCATGGCTCTTTATAAAAGCTGACTCCTCAAACGCATCACAAATCGAGGCTAAACTGCTTTCTGGAGCCTCTTACAACGGAATGACCACCGTTAGACTGCCTCATTCCGCCGTAAATGAAACTGAAGAACATTCGGGCGTATATTATTATATGAAAAAATTTACGATTCCCTCCATCATGGAAGGAAAAATGTTAAGTTTGAGATTTGAAGGAGGTATGAACGTTGCTCAAGTTTGGATTAACGGCAAAAAATCCGTAAGCCATAGCGGCGGATATTCTCCTTTCGTTGCTAATTTTACGCCGAAAAGCGGTGTTAACAGCGTGGTTATAAAACTTGATAACAGCGTTTCAAAACTATCAGAGAATGCGGAATTCAATCTTTACGAAGGCCTTTACAGAAACGTTTGGCTCAGCGCAAAAGATTCTTTGTCGGTAACAAACAAGGAAGAAAACTCTCAAAGAGAATGCGGAATTTCAATCAGCACTACTTCAATAGAAGGCAACACGGCAAAAATTAAAATCACAGCCGATGTCAGAAACGCATATTCTCAAGACAAAAAAGTTACTTTAAAATATAGTATTCTTGATTTCAAACGCAAAACAATCGGCAGAGCAAAAACCGTTAAAACATTAGAAAAACAAAAATCTGAATATTTTAGCGACACTATCACTCTCGAAAACATTACGCCTTGGGAGATTGACAATCCGAGCCTTTATGTTTTAAAAACAGAAGTTATCAGCGGAAGAAAAATTCTTGACATCACTGAAACAGAATTCGGAATACGTGATATTAAGATCACGCCTGAAGGTTTCTTTATCAACGGAAAACAAAAAAAATTAACCGGCGTAATACGTCATCAAGAATATCCGTATGCGGGTTATGCGATTTCAGAGCAAGCACATTGGAGAGATGCTTACAGAATTAAACGCTCGGGGTTCGATTACGTGCGCATTTGCCGTTACGAACAATCCCCGGCCTTCTTAAAAGCGTGCGACCGTTACGGAATTATCGTTATTGACTCCATAACGGAAGAAAAATTTTTCAAAGATTATAACAAAATTTCGATTTCTCAACCCGTGGAATCAGGCGAAAAAGCTCTCGTTCAACAAGTTAAAAACATAATCGAAACCCACAACGACAATTTTTCAAAAGGTGCTTTTGCCGATGGTGATTGGGTTATGTTCGATTATAACAAAAATAATTCTAAAGACATAGAATATTCAGGAATAATGAGCATTTCCCGTATGCCGAAATTTTCGTATTATTTTTTCGCCTCACAAAGAGATATTGACGAAGACGAATTGCAAGCATTTTCGGAGCCTATTTGCTACATTGCATCGTATTGGCAGCCAAAAATCAGCAAAGAGGTCATGGTTTTGAGTAACTGCGCCGAAGTTGAACTTTTCGTAGACGGCAAATCCGTCGGAAAACAAAAACCCGAAATCAACAAATCAACTCAAAACCTTAAACATCCGTATTTTCTTTTTAACGTTTCGTGTCAAAAACCCGGAACGCTCAAAGCCATTGCTTTTGACAAAAACGGCAATCCCGTAAGCGAATGTACCGTTAAAACACCGTCCACGCCCAAAAACTTAAAACTCGTTTTGGACGAAAGCGGGACCTTAGCCTCTGCATTTGACGTACTTTTGGTTCATTGTTATGTTTTGGACGCTAACGGCACTACGGTTTGTGATTTTTCAAACGAGATAGAATTTTCGGTAAATGGTACGGCAAAACTCATTTCACCCTCAAAAATTAAAGCCGAAGCAGGTGTTGCTACGGCTCTAATACAATTAGGTCAAAGCAATAACGATTTTACCGTTTCTGCAAAATGCGGAATGTTAAGCACCGTTATTGACAAATAAGAAAAAAATTACTCGATTCTCCACGAAGAATCCGAAAGAGGAATTGAATCCGTTAAAATGCTTTCATATCGACGCTTAATACTTTGAATCGAGTCAAGATAAATCATATTAAGCGAATCGGATTGATGAGAAAAATCTTCCAATTTTTTGATACCATCGTAAGTGGTTGTCAAAAGCACTATAAAGGCTGTCATTATCACAAAAATCACAATGACAATTGGAATTATTATGAATTTAATTCCTCTTTTTTTATTCTCGTTTTCCGCGTTCATATCTGAAATAAAAATAAACAAACAATCCGCAACCTATTATTCCGAAAGGTATTCCGGGCAAGGCTGAATAATTACAAGCATTTCCCGTTAAAATCGGCAAACCGCCTAAAAATGCGCCGAGAGCGTTTCCGACATTAAAAGCAATTTGAACCAAAGCACCGCCTAATTTTTCGCCGCCTTTTCCGTATTTTATAATCAAAAGTTGCTGAGGCGAAGACAGCGCAAAAAGGCAAAACGTACAACAAAACATAACGATAACGGCAATCACACCGTTAAAAGCGAAAAAGAACATCAGCGTAAGGAAAACGGAGGCTAAACCTTGAAAAATTCCGGCAACCAATCCCATAGGATATTTGTCGCATATTTTTCCTGAAATCAAATTACCCGTTACCATTCCTAAACCGGCAATTATCATAATCCATGACAAAACCGATTCCGAAAAGCCGGAAACACTTGTTAAAATAGGATTTATGTAAGAATACATACAGAAAATTCCGCAGTTTCCCGTAAAAGTTGCTATTACGACAATCCAAGGTGCTAAATGTTTTAAGAATTTGAACCTGTCCCTAAACCTTTGAGTAACTTGATTTCCGACATCGGGGACTAAAAATTTTATCGCGAAAACTGCCGTTAATGCCAAAAGTCCGACAAAAACGAAAATCATACGCCACGAAAAATTATTGCTTAAAAATGTTCCGAGCGGCACGCCCAAAAGATTAGCAACCGTCATTCCAGAAACCATAATTGCAATTGCTGAAGATTCTTTACCTTTTTCAGCGATTTTTGAGGCAATAATTGTTCCGATTCCAAAATATGCACCGTGCGGCAGACCTGAAATAAAACGACAAGCCATAAGTGCGTAATAATTAGGCGCAACGGCAGCGGTAATATTGCCCAAAAGCATTAATCCCGCAAGAAAAATCATAACGCTTTTCAGTTTGTATTTTTCGACGGAAAGCAGTATGACGGGCGCACCGAAACTGACTCCTAAAGCGTAAGCCGAAATTAAATGTCCGGCTTCAGGAATTGAAATGTTTAAATCCTGAGCCACGAACGAAGAAATTCCCGGCATTATAAACTCGGCTATACCGAGAACAAATGTACCTAAAGAAAGAGCTAAAAGACTTTTTTTCATTTTTTTGTTAATCTTCCCACATAAGGGTTATGTTTCCTGTCAGCGTTCCTCTTTCTCCGTTAAAAAATTCGTATTGACAACTATAAACGTAAACCCCTTTAGGCAGACGCTCGTTTCTGAAATAACCGTCCCAATAACTCTGAACATCAGTCGTAAAGAAAACCTCCTTACCGTTTCGGTTAAGAATTTTTAGACTGTAATGCGCAAGTTTATCAACATCGCCCTTAGGATAAAAGACCGAAAACTGTTCTTTTCCGCTGTAAGAAATTCCGCTGCCCGCTCCCGAAGACGAAACGGTAAAGGCATTAGGAAATGTTATAGAATATTCCGGCAAAGAAAGTTGAATGTCAGTTTTTACGGTATCAACGCATATTCCGTTGGTAATAACCAATTTCAGAGGATAAGTTCCGTAATTTGCGTAAGTATGCGTAACTTTCTCTCCTACTGATTTTTTACCGTCGGAAAAGTCCCAAATAAAAGACGAAGATTTTGAATTTCTTGCCTCGGCGATTATCGTTTTGGAAGATTTTACGTATGCTATCTGCGCCTGAGGTCTTGCATAAACCCTCACCGTATCGGAATATACCTTTGAAAACGTACCGTTTACAGTTTTCAATGTTACATAATAAGCTCCGGGCGAAAGATAAGTTGCAACACCGTTTTGATCGTAAGAAACCTCTCCGTTACCGAAATTCCAATAACAATATTCAGTATTTTTGGAAAGATTTATAAATTTCACGGTAAAAGGTGCGCAACCTTCCACAGAAGACATTTTGAAATATGATGTAAAATCGGGGATTTCAATATCAGAAACCTTTGAATCTTTTTTTACGTTTGTATCATTTTTAACAGTCGGCCCGACAATCGTATAATTTTCTCCCGCATCTGACAAAAAGACTTCAGGAGAATCGGTTTTGATTTCGGGCAAAACTTTGTCTGAATTTTTAACGGCCGTATTGTTTTGATTGTTAATAAGGACTTTTCTTGTAGAGCCTGAATACACATAACGACTTTTAGAAACAGTTTCAATCTGAGGATGAGAATTTTCGGCATCAAGATAATTAACAGCGGTAAAGGTACCCGCTGCTAAAACCGCAGCTAAATACCAAACATTAAAAGTTTTAAAATCGAATTTCCAAAAACTTTTTTTCGCAAGTCTTCTCTCAATATTAAGCCAAAGCTCCTCAGGCGGTTTTTGTTGAAAGCCGTCAAATTTTTCTCTGAAAAGTTCCTCCGGTGTATTCATAATGCTGCCGTTTTAATTTTTTTCAAATCTTTTAGTTTCTTAATAATAACCATTCTCGCCCTCATAAACTGCGATTTACTTGTATTGATGTCAATTCCCAACATATCAGCAATTTCCCTATGTTTGAAGCCTTCTACGGCATAAAGGTTAAAAACCATTTTATAACCGTCAGGCAAAGAATTTACCACCGAGAGCAATTCTTCAAGTGTGAACTCCTGCGAATCGAAATTAGGTTCGTCAGAGGCCAAAATCTCTTGATAATCAGTTAAATCTGCATGATGGCGATGTTTCAAATCTTTGTGATAACTTGTTATGGCAGTATTGATTACGACTCTTTTGAGCCAGCCCTCGAAAGAGCCTTCAAATTTAAAGTCTTTCAAAGAGGCAAAAATTTTGACAAACGCCTCCTGCAAAATATCTTCTGCTGACATCCGGCTGTACGAATACCTCAAAGCCAAACCGTACAAAAGCGGAGAATACTTCTGATAAAGTAAGTATTGTGCTTGCCGATCGCCTTCGGAACATTTGTCTATCAAATCCTGCAACTGGTTATCCATAATCTGTTATCATTCTTTAAGACTAATAGTCAGTGTGTTTGGTTGCAACAAAAAAGAAAAAAAAAGAGTTAAAATATATCCACTGTAGTACTTTTGACCTCACGTCCCAAAAAGAATTCTGCCGTTTTGTCAAACATTGCGGCATCATCGGTCGTAAAAAATTTCACACCGGAATTTTTTTCGAGCTTTTTATCCATTTCTTTGTGTCTGAAAAGATAATCCTTGAGGCTTTCAGCAACGATTTCGTTTTGAGATACGATAGAAATATTTTTCCCGCTCAAAACTTTTTTGAACGTATCAATCAAAAGCGGATAATGAGTACAACCGAGTACGACAGCATCAATTTCAGGGTCTTGATTTAAAAGTTTATTGATGTATTTTTCGACGAAATATTCGGCTCCGGGAGTGTTGATTTCGCCGTTTTCTACAATCGGGGCAAGCATTGGGCAAGCCTCTTGATAAACTTTTATTTCAGGATGAAGTTTTTGAATTTCAAGGATATACGAGCCAGAATTAACAGTTCCCAAAGTACCTAAAATACCGATTTTTTTAGTTTTGGTATAATTGTTAATCACCTCGGCAGTAGGGCGTATGATTCCCAAAACTCTGTTTTGAGGAGAAATCTTCGGCAAATCGTTTTGCTGAATCGTTCTCAAAGCTTTGGCAGAGGCGGTATTGCAGGCTAAAATTACAAGCGGGCAACCAATTTCAAAAAGCCTTTTAACAGCTTGAAGCGTATAAGCATAAACGGTTTCATACGAACGGTTTCCGTAAGGCGCACGTGCGTTGTCGCCTAAAAAAACATAATCGTATTGCGGCATTTTTTCCAAAAAACTTTTCAAAATAGTCAGACCGCCGAATCCCGAATCAAAAACTCCAATCATTATTTTCCCTAAAAAAAATCCTTTTACAAAAAAAACTCACGCAAAAATTCTTTAGATTTTTTGCGTGAGAGGAATTGATTAAATTATACAATAATTAAATTAATAAAGTAATAAATGAGTCTTACATTCCGAGTTCTTTTTTTACGGCTGAGGTCAAATCCGTACTCAAAGCATCGTTAATAAAAAGAACCGTATTTTTGTCCATTACATAAACGTAACCGCCTTCTGTTGCCACTTTTTTAACGGCTGCGTCAAGTTTATCCATAACGGGAGCAATCAATTCAGACCTTTTTTGTTGAAGGGACTGCTGCGCATTCTCCTGAAATCTTTGAATTCTCTCCTGAAGTTGCACAATTTCCTGTTCTTTGTCAGCACGGATAGCAGCCGACCATTTTTCGGGAGCGGCATCCGCTAACTGAACGTTTTCTTGATATGCCTGAATTTTAGTCTGATACTCAGTAGCCATAGCCTGATACTGTGTTTCAACTTTTTTGCTTTCGTTTTCAAGCTGAGTCTGTGCAGCTTTGTAATCGGGCATATTCTCGATAATCTCTTGTGTTGTGATATGTCCGAATTTTTGAGCCGATGCGCTGATTGACAGCGTTATAACAGCGGCAAGTAATAACAATGCTCTTTTCATAATTTATTTTAAAAAACTCTATTTAACAATTTTCTTTAAAACCACATCCGACTCATCGTATTTTTCAGAGGCGTAAATAATATCGCCCGTTACTTTGTCAAAAATATAATCGTAACCGCCTTCGGTTGCAACGCTTTTGAGAGCATTATAAACGTTGTCCTGAATAGGTTTGATTAATTCCTGACGTTTTTTTGCAAGTTCGCCGTTAGAGCCGAAATATTTTTTCTGAAGTTCTTTAGCTTCTTTTTCTTTAGCGATTATTTCGTCCTCGCGTTTTGTTTTTGTTGCAGCAGGAAGAATGTCAGCCTCCGACTGAAATTTTTTGTACATTTGGTCAAGTTCTGAAAATTTAGCCTCAACCTCAGCCTGCCATTGTTTTGAATAAGTATCCAATTTGGTCTGAGCTTGTTGGTAAGCCGGAATTTTTCCGAGTATATATTCCGTATCAACATGAGCAAATTTCTGTGCGAAACTGCCACCGATAAACATAGCAATCAATGCCGCTGTCAAAAATATTCTTTTCATATTTTTTCAAGTTTTATATTGTTAATAAATTTTTTTTATTTTAGATGACAGAAAAAAACTTTTCTGAAATTAAAATCTGTTAAAAATTCTGTCCCATCGTAAATTGGAATACACTTTTCTTCTCCTGAGAACTCGGAGCGTCAAAACCGTAACCCCAATCAAGACCCAACATACCAAGCATCGGAAGGAAAACCCTCACACCCGCACCGGCAGCACGATAAATGTCAAAAGGTTTGAACTGATGGAGTTCGTCCCAACAATTACCGCCTTCGATAAAACCGATACCGTAAATCGTAGCCGATTCGCTCAAAATTACGGGATAGCGCAATTCCAAAGCGTATTTTGCATAAACGTTACCACCCGAAGAAATCACTTCGCTGTCATAACCCCTAAGACCGATAACGTCCTTACCGTAAGAATAATAATTCATACCATCACCGCCCATCGTAAAGCCTTGGAACGGAGAATATCCTCTGCGTTTGCTGTAATAACACGAAAATCCGTATTGAACTTTAGTGTGCAAAACAAGGTCGCCAACAAGTTGCGTAAAGTTTTTAGCCTCAAAACCGTATTTGTGATATTCAACCCATTTCCATTTATCTTCACTGTTAACATATCTGTAATCAGTTTTGTCCCAAGCCGAATAAGGCGGAGTGAGTTCAAACGTGAAAGCAAAAGACGAACCTCTTCTTGAATAAATCGGAGCGTCAATATTGTTTCTTGAGAAAACGATTTTCACACCCGTTTCGTTAGCCGTTCCGTTTGGATCAAAACCTTCAAACATTCCTCCGTAAGTGTAATTTTTAAGTTTGTAACGTTTGAAAAACAACTCGCCGTAAAGTTGGAAATAATTATCAGGCCAGCTCAAACGTCTTCCCAAACCAACTGAAGTACCCCAAACCTGCATTCTGTAATTATAAGCGGCATAACTGAGGTAATTAACATCGGTGTAATAAAAACCGAGAGAGAAAGAATTTCTTCTTTTACCTCCGAGCCACGGTTCTGAAAACGAAATGCTGTAAGTCTGATAATATTTACCGTTGCTTTGGAACGAAAGACTCAGTTTTTGACCGTCGCCCTGCGGCAAAGGTCTCCACGAAGACTTGTCAAAAAAGTTTTTCGTTGAGAAATTGTTGAACGAAACGCCCAATCTTCCCACGAAATAACCGCCACCCCAACCGGCTGAAACCTCAAACATATCATTACGTTTTTCAACAAGCGGATATTCTATATCAACGGTGCTGTTAGCATAATCGGGCACGGGATTAGGAATCAACTTTTCGGGTTCAAAATTACCGAGTTGAGCCAACTCACGAACAGAACCGATTACATCGCTTTTTGAAAACAATTCACCCGGCAAAGTATAAAGTTCCCTTCTCGGGACATGGTCGTTCGTAATAGTATTACCGGTGATAATAATTCTGTCAATATAAGCCTGAGGGCCTTCAAAGACCATAATTTCGACATCTACGGAATCGTTTACGACCGAAATCTCTTTGGGAATTGCCCTAAAAAACAGATAACCGTCGTCCATGTAAATATTAGAAACGGCATCTTTATCTGTGTTAATTCTCTCGTCAAGACGGTTTTGGTCATAAAGGTCGCCTTTTTTAATATCAAGACGGCGTTGCAAAATGTCCGTACCGTATTTTTCGTTTCCTATCCAACGGATATTGCGGAAATAATATTTTTTGCCTTCGTAAAGTTTCAGATTGATACCCACCAACTTATCGCTGACTCTATAAACGGAATCAGAAATAATTTCAGCATCACGGAAACCGTGCGAATTAAATTTTTTTATAAGTTCATCTTTGTCTTCCTCGAATTTAGAACGGATAAATTTTGAAGGTTTGAACATACCGTACCAACGTCTTTGTTTGGTGTTTTTGAGGTATTTTCTGACCTTTTGGTCCGAAACAAGTTCGTTTCCCTCGCTCGTTATGCTGCTGATTCTTACTTTTTTGCCTTTATCAACATTAATAATAAGATTTTCAACGTTTTGCATCATCGTATCCGGCTGTTCGAGAATACGGACTTCGGCGTTATAAAAACCTTTGTCGTAATAATGTTCCAAAATAATATTTTTGGTTTTGGTAAGTACATGTTCTGTAACTTTGGTTCCGGGGATAATTTTGATTTTATCGTTCAAATCTTCTTTTTCACCGGAACGTACACCCTTGAAAATCACTTTATTGATTTTCGGACGCTCTTCCAATTTAATATCCAAAAACACTTTGTCGTCTACGGTAATATCCGTTATACCGATGCTGACATCAGAAAACAAGCCCTGTTTCCATAATTTTTCGATGGAACGCGTAATTTCATCGCCGGGAACTTTTATTTTCTGTCCGATTTTCAAACCGGAAATCTGAATCAACGCTTGTTTGTTAAGATATTTGATTCCTGAAACCGTTATTCCGCCTATCGTATATTCCTTAGGCGAATCGTAATTGATGTCCGTCTGAGCATAAGATACTCTGACAGAAAAAAAGAACAACAGCAAAAACAATAGCAATCTAAATTTCATCTTAAAAAATACTTATAAAATTTTGACGTGCAAAATTAATAAAAAATTTATTTATTCAGCGAGAATTTGTTCGGAAGTTTTACCAAATCTGCGCTCCCGCTGCTGATAATCATAAACGGCCTTACAAAAATCTTCTTCAGAAAAATCCGGCCAAAGCGTATCCGTAAAATACAATTCCGAATAAGAAATTTGCCAAAGCAAAAAATTAGAAATACGATATTCGCCGCTTGTTCTAATAAGTAATTCAGGATCAGGAATTTGCGCTGTATAAAGACAATCAGCGAAATCCTTTTCAGAAAGAGATGAAATATCGAAAGGTTTTTCTCTGTACTTTTCCAAAAGTTTTTTTGAGGCGTTGAGTATTTCGTTTCGCGAACCGTAACTAAGGGCAATTATAACCGTAAGACCCGTATTTTTAGCGGAAGCATTTACTACACCGTCAATTTCTTTTCTGACATTTTCGTCCAAAAGCGAAGTGTCGCCTATTGTTAGCAACCTGACGTTATTTTTTATTAAATCATTAAATTCCCTTGCAATAGAACTTGTCAGTAACGACATAAGCCCGCAGACTTCCGCCTCGGGCCTACTCCAATTTTCTAACGAAAAAGCGTATAGGGTAATGTATTTAATTCCTAATTTATGAGCCGTTTCAACAACACCTCGAGCAGCTTTTGCGCCTTGAGCGTGTCCTTCGAGACGGGGTTTTCCGTGTTTTTTTGCCCACCTGCCGTTACCGTCCATTATTACGGCAACATGAGAGGGTATTCTCTCGTGGTCTAATTGTTCCTTAAACATTTATTAAAAACTATATAACTCTTCTACTTTCTATATGCAGGACAACTGATAGTATTATCGACTTTGCCGAGTCTGAACATCAAAACGACTCCTACCAAAGAGTACCAATCATCATTGCCCAAGAAAGATTTTTGTTTGGAAGCACCGCCCAATTCTGCGGAATAAGTATCCTCACCGATTTGGTCTAACATATCCGAAAATACTTTTCTGTATTTCCATTCAATACCTAAAGTAAATCTTTTTTTAGGAGCAATCTTAACACCGATTCCGAAAGGAACACAACACCTTAGCCCTTCGTTTGGGAACGAAGCCACGCACAAGCCAAAGCCTGCTGCAACATAAGGAGTTACAAACTGATATTCCGACCCCGGAATAAGCGGCAAAAAATTGTACTCAAAAGAAAATGCCAATTCGGTAACTTCATTTTCAAAACTTGCATTTCTTGTACGCCTATAAGCATCGGCAAAATCCTTGTCACTACCCTCCAATTTGCATCTTACGGCATTGAACGACAACGCCATTCTCTCATTAAAACCATGTCTTAAAACCAATCCGCAAGCAAATTTTGGTTTATAAAAAGGTGCTGTCGGATTGATTTCTCCATTGTAATACCCCGCGCCCAAAAAAAGACCTGCCTCATCATACGCAGGTGATTTTTGCTGTGCTTGAGTTTCAACAAAAGTAAACACCGTAAAAAATACAAGTGCAAATATACGGGAAACTTTTGTATTAACGCTTTTAAAAAATCTTAATTTTATATTCATTTCCTTAAAAACCGTTTAAAATATTTTACGTCTTTATATAAAACTCAAAACATATAATTTTTATTGTAAACTTATCACACTTTATTTCTGTCAGTAACTACAAGCTTCACAAAATCCACATGAATGGGATTCGGATTTTCGGGTTTTTCAAGCCTGATAGGAAAATAACTATCCCTTGTAATCCACGAAGAAATTGAGTCCATCCACATCGTCCCTGAAGCTCTGTCGGGGTGAGCCACATCGCCGGGAATTCGCGTAAAATGCAGTTTTTTCGACAAGAAAAACTGTCTCGGACCGAATTTATTCATCATAATTCTGTTAATTCCAGTATCCTCACGCCAATTCGGAGGACCAATCCAAACGGTAGGAATACCGTGAGTTTGAGGAATAATTTTGTCAATATATTCCCTTCGAGACTCAGGATTGAAAGCAAAAAGTTCGTTTGCACCGATAACAAAAATTATGAACGAAGGTTTATAAAGATTCACAAAATATTCCATCGTATCGCAAATTGCGTATGTTTTTGTAGTTGCGCTAACCCATGACACGACGTTGAGCACATGATTGTTGTAATCACAATAATTTTTTGCCCTGAACATCAGCGAATACGCCATGGAATCGCCGATTAACAATATATTCTGCTTAGAAGTATCTTTTTGCGGGATAGTATCTCGAAAATTTGAGAATGTTCCGCTCTGAGTAACTTCTTTAATTTTAATATCTTGGAAATAGTGCATATAAAAAGCCGCACCTAATCCCGCCAAGGATATTACCAAAAAGCAAGAAAATATAATCAAAAACCGCTTTTTCATATTTTTCCTCTAATCGTCTATTATTTCGATAATGCCGTATGAAAACCTTACAGCAGGAAAATTTGTTATTTCATTTTTGAATTTCTCCTCATTGCACGGACTATCAATACAGACATCAATACAATTTTCCATTTCGTTAATTCCATAACCGCTCACATAGCCTGATGTTAATGGAATTTTCTGCGATATTAAATTAACCACAGAATCAAGTTGTTTATAAGAATATTTACAGTTTTTATATACAGTCTGATATTTTGATTTAAAATCTTCAGGCAAAATATTCCTGTACAAAACAACTAATTGATTATCATTATTAACGTATGCACCGCCATAAAAATCAAACTTAAAAACGGAATCGCTTTCCATTCTTTGATACAACAAAAGAGCATTATCTTGATCGGGCAATTGTTGTTCAGATTTTTTATGACCAAAACCACATCCGAAACAAAGCAATATGAACAACATCAAAAGATATACTTTCATACTAATATCTCTTAAGACCCAATCGACTATTTATCAAATATGCTTTTATGCATATACTCACAGTATCACCATTTGTATAAACAATTCGCCCCTTATTTATACCTGTTGTATAACGTTTATTCGTACCTGAAACATAAGTATAAACAAGACCACCACTATCTCCGCTCAAAGATACATAATCTGCCAAAATAACATCTTTAACAAATATTCTCCACTTTGTTAATAAAAAAAAACCGCTTATAATTCTTCTAAAAAAAAACTATAAGCGGTTTCTTTTTCAAACGTAAAAACTTTGGTTATTTTCTTTCAACTTTAAGCGTTGAATAATTGATTTTCAAAGCTTGAACTTTTCTAAGTTCCTGTTTAATATCGGTAACGATACCCATTTTAGCGTCAGAGTCTACTTTCAAAGAGTAAGTAAGCTGCTGAGCCTCTACTTCATCGTGAGAGCTGCGTTCACTTTCAACGTAGTCAGCAATATCGAATAATTCCGAAATTTTGTCGTTGAGCTGAATACGCGGTTCGGTACCGTATTTTGCCTGATGAGCGGCTAAAGGCGCACCGACATATATATAACTGACAAGAGATTTTTTTTCAAGTTTCTTAACCTCCGTAGCTTGCGGAAGTTTGATTTTCACTTTATAATCCGTTTCTTTCATAGAAGTAACTGACATAAAGAAGAAAAGCAACATGAAAACGATGTCAGGTAACGATGCCGTAGAAAGAGCAGCCATTTTTCTGCCGCCTGATTTTCTGAATTTTGACATAACTTTTTCTCCTGTTTTATTATTTAATACTTCTCGGTTCTGCTTCAGAAATGTTAAGCGGAATAGCCAATTTTACGACTTTTTGATCTTCAGTGCTCAATTCATCGTATTTTTTACCGCCGAAATATTCTTTCGAAAAATCATCACGTAAAATATTAAAAGCGGCTACGATAGCATTTTGTACTGCGATATAAGTTTCGTATTTTGTACCACGGTCGTTCTGAAGTGAAACAACGCCTTTTGAAATTTCAGGATTTCCACATTCTGAAACAAGCCTTTTGTAATTATTGATTTCTTCCTCTTTAGCGCCTTTTTCGATTGCATCTTCCAACTTCTTCTGAGCCGGAACTCTGTCAGCCAAATTAGGATCGCTTTTAGGATTAGTCAGAAAGTGTATCGTCCTGTTAGTCAAATTGCTAATGTCCTCAACCTCTGCCTCAACAGCAAGCTGATTGTCCTTATTGATAAGAACGATAAGAACGTTACGCTCGTTGATTTTGTCGGAATTTTGCTCCTGATTAGGATCCGGCGGAGGCGGCAAGGTTCTGTTAAGACCTTGGTCTACGCTCATTGATGTGGTAACAAGGAAGAACACCAACAAAAGGAATGCAATATCGGCTTGAGAACTTGCATTGATTTCTCCTAATTGTTTTGCCATTTTTTTAATAATATTTTTACAAGGGCGGATTTTATTTGCCAAATCCGCCCTATGTTGTTTTTACAAAACAAAACTATTTTTTGATTCTGGCATAAATTTCAGTAAAAAGTACTGAAAGAACTGTTATGCCAAGAGCGAAATACAGAGCATTAAGACCTGCACCTGACCACAAACGGGTAGATTCGTCAGATTCTACAAGAGTCGGAGCGATAGAGTTGATATCACCGCTTGACAAAGCAAACGAAATTCCGAAAATTGCAGCAATTACTACAAGAATAACTACCGTTTTAATGGCAGAACCAGGATTTGATGCCGTACTTTTAACAAAATCCAAAACAGGGAATACGATAGCAGCCAAAGCGCAAAGCCCCAACAATATGTAAGCCCAATTAAGGAATGATGCCGTAGTACCGCTTTCTATCTGGTCGCTCATGCTTGACATCGGAACTACGTTCATAAAAAATGCTACGAACAAAGCTACCGAAATCGCCATCAGTGCCCATTTAGCAATGGTTAATATTTTTTGCATAATCCGTTTAAAAATTTAAAGAATTATTTTTTATTTACCTGAATGTTTGATAAGCATATCTACGAACGAGATAGAAGCATCTTCCATATCGTTGGTAATAGACTCAATCTTAGAAAGAATATAGTTACAGAATACCTGCAAAATCATAGCTGCGATAAGACCGGCAACCGTAGTGATAAGAGCGACTTTAATACCGCCTGCTACGACTGATGCAGAAATATCACCTGCTTGCTCAATAGCATCGAATGCACCGATCATACCGATAACCGTACCCATGAAACCCAACATAGGAGAAAGAGAAATACAAAGGTTGATCCAGGTAACACCTTGTTCCAAAAGGCCCATCTGAACAGCACCGTAAGAAACGATAGCTTTTTCTACTTCAGCCAAATTATCTTTTGAACCGTCTGTGTAACGTTCAAGTCCTTCCCCGAAAATACTTGCCAAAGGACCTTTTCTTTCAGCACAAAGTCTTTGTGCACTTTCTACACCGCCTTCTTTAAGAGCGGCATCCAAATCGTTAAGGAATTTATCCTTATTAGGTGATGCAAGTCCTAAATAAATAATTCTTTCAATTGAAATTGCAAGACCGATAATCAAGGCAATGAGGACGAATGCCATAAAGCCGGCACCACCTTCGATGAATTTTGTCTTGATAGCCTTATGAATAGGAACTTCCTCAGGCTGGTCAGCCGAAATTTGTGATTCTTGAGTTGCAGGAGCAACTTGTTCTTGAGCTGCCGGTTGACCTTCCTCTTGTGCATAAACGTTAGCACCTGAGAAAACGAGCATACCGGCTATTGCTAATAATGAAAATAGCTTTTTCATGTCGTGTTTTTAGTTTTTAATTATACGAAAATTGATATTAATTATTTACTTGTTCAAAATGGTTCTTTAATAGCAGCTAACTACCTCAAAACCAATATTTTGCGGAGAATGGGGGATTCGAACCCCCGATAAGCTTTAGACCTATACACGCTTTCCAGGCGTGTTCCTTCAGCCACTCGGACAACTCTCCTAAAATGCTTTATTTTTGCGCCGTGAAATTACAAATTATTTATTTCACAAAAAAATTTTTTTCGTAAAAAATAAACATTTTTTTTACAATAACTTATTATTAGGCTAAATGTGAACATTTTACGCCTCTGTCAATCTTCCTCATCAAACCTTGAAGCACATTACCCGGTCCACATTCGATAAACTCGCTAACGCCTTGTGCTATAATATTTTGAATGGTTTTTGTCCATCTAACGGGCGAGGTGAGTTGTGATATTAAATTTGCCTTAATATCTTCGGGTGAAGTAACTGCAAGCGCATTTACATTCTGATAAACCGGACATTTAGGAGTTTTGAACTCGGTTTTTGCAATTGCATCAGCAAGTTCGTTTTTAGCCGGCTCCATGAGCGGAGAATGGAAAGCACCGCTTACTTGAAGTTTTACAACACGTTTAGCACCTGCCTCTTCCAACAATTTAGAGGCTGCATCAACACCGCTTACCGTACCGGAAATCACAACCTGTCCCGGACAATTATAATTAGCAGCTACTACAATCTGACCTTGTAAGGCTACTTTGGCGCAAATATCTTCGATTTGAGAATCCTCCAACCCCAAAACCGCAGCCATGGAAGACTGACCGGACTCGCAACATTTTTGCATTGCCGCAGCTCGTTTTGAAACAAGCCTCAAACCGTCCTCAAAACTCAAAGCACCGGCTGCCGTCAAAGCTGAAAATTCGCCCAAAGAATGACCTGCCGTTACCTCAGGAGCAAAATCACCGCCCAAAGCCAAAACAGAAATCACCGAATGCAAAAATACACAAGGCTGTGTTACTTTGGTTTGCATCAAATCCTCAGCCGTACCCTCAAACATAAGTTTTGTAATATCAAAGCCTAAAATTTCGTCAGCTTTATCAAAAAGTTGTTTAGCTACGGAAGAATTTTCATAAAGTTCCTTTCCCATTCCGGGAAACTGCGACCCCTGACCGGGGAAAATATATGCTGCCATTTTTTCTCTAAAAGTTATGATTTTTCAGAGTGCAAATATATAACATTTTTTAGGATTAATATAATTTTTTTTGCACAAAAGATTAAAAAAATATTTTTGAGATTTAATCCCTTGACATTTCGGCTCTTACAACTTTAATTTCACCGTATGAAAATTTTCCATCAGAATCGGTAACAATTTGTTTGTCGGTAATTAGAGGATTTTCTTGAAGAATTTTACGGATTTGAGAGATTTTCTCCTTATCAATAATTCTTGAAGCCTCAAGCTGCCCTAAAACCACAAATTTTGACAAATGCCCCAAAATAGTCTCTTGCGTTACATTTCTATCCCTTGCAATATCCTGAACACTGCGTCCAGAATTAAACAAGAAAAAGGTTTTTTCATGTGTTGAAAGTGCTTCATATTCAGCCCTTTGAAGTTCATTTTCGTCAATGCTGACACCAGAAGAGGAAATTACTTTCAAAATATCAACAGCAAAACGTTTTGCCTTACCGCCCATGCCTTTTACCGCTAACAAATCGGCTAAAGTGTGCGGTTTTTTCTGAGAAATTTCAACAATAGTTTTTGACGAAACAACATCTTTTTCCTCAACGCCTAAAGATTCGGAGACTTGTTCGCGCCATTTTGTTAACAACATAAAAAGCTCGGAATTTCGTTTTGAAAGATAAGACGAAGTACTCCGCGAAACAACTTTTGAGGTATCGCCAAGCGTTTTTTCGGCTTTAAAAGCATAATAATCTTTCAATTTTAACCCCGCTTGACAATGCTCCAAAAGCATTTTTTTAAGATTATAAAGGAATTCCAAGCGCTGCCAAGCCTCTGCTATTTTTGAACGTTTGTTTTTGTCGTCACAAACAAAATCAAAACTCTCTATCGCACTGTCAGTTAAATCCTTTAATTTTTGCAAATAATATTTGCAACCTTTACAAATACGTTCTGACAATGTCGTTTCTGACTCAATATCAAGACTTTGCGCATAATTAGAACGGATATTCCTCAAAAATTTTTCTGAAACGGCAATCATATCCCCGTAAATCACGGAATCTATGCCGTCAATACTGCGGAAATTGCCTGCAACAGAATTTCCCGCCAATAAAATCTGCCGCTGAAGATCTTTTATCGTATTAAAAATAGGATTAAAATCGAATAAATCTTGAACCGTATCAAAATAATAATCTCGTTTATCCTTTATTAATATTGCGTTGTCAGGAATTTTTTCCTCAACCGTCCTTGAAAACGAATTTACTTGATAATCATATATTAAATCCCTGATTGACAACGGTTTCAACAAAATCAAACCGTCCAACGAACGGCATCTCGAAAGCGCAACATAAACCTGTCCGTGCGCAAAACTATTAGAGGCGTCGATCATAAGTTTGTCAAAGGTTAAACCCTGACTTTTATGAATCGTTACCGCCCAAGCCGTCTTTAAGGGAATTTGCTTGAACGTTCCAACAACCTCCTCCGTAATTTCCTTTGTATCAGGATTAACAGTATATTTTGTATTGTCCCAAGTCAGAGGCGAAACTTTGATTTCGTCAGCATCGCCTTTGCATTTTACGATAACACAATTATCATCAAAACCCGTTATACGGCCGATTTTACCGTTATAAAACTCTTTCATGGGCGAAGGGTCGTTTTTCAAAAACATTACGACGGAATCTTTTTTCAAAACCAAATGTTTTTCAACGGGATATGCCGATTCAGGAAAATCTCCGCTAACCTCGGCATCAAAACTCTCAACAGCAGTTTTCAAACTCAAAAGATGGGTCTGATTGATTCTTTCGGCTTGATTATTAGTTGTTACCAAAGTTACAATATCCTCACCCTCAGGCGGTTGAAAATTAGGAATATAACGACGGTTAAGCTTCTCGATTGTTGATTGTCCCGCTTTACATTCCCGAATTTCGTTAAGAATCGAAATAAAATTGCTGTCAGACTGCCGGAAAACCTCATTAAGCTCTATGCAAACGTAATTCGTTTGTGCCCAAGCCTTTGAACCGAAAAAATAATAGGTTTCGTAATAAGGTTTTAAGATTTCCTCATCTTCGGGTCTGACAACGGGCGAGAGTTGCTGCATATCGCCGATAAGCAGCATTTGAACTCCGCCAAAAGGTTTGTCATTGCCTCTGTAACGCCTTAAAACGGCATCAACAGAATCCAAAAGGTCGGCCCTGACCATTGAAATTTCATCGATAACGAGCAATTCAAGACTGCGAATAATATCAATTTTAGTTTTTTGAAAATTGAATTTCCTGTTTTCGGTATGCGTTGCGCCCGGAATCTGCGGCCCTAAAGGCAACTGAAAAAACGAATGTAAGGTTACTCCACCCGCATTAACCGCTGCAACACCCGTCGGCGAGGTTACAATCATCCGTTTTGGCGAAGAGGCTTTTAATTGTTTCAAAAACGTAGTCTTTCCCGTGCCAGCTTTTCCCGTCAAAAAAACGTTACGCCCCGTATAAAAAAGATAATCGAACGCTAATTGTAACCGCTCGTTAAGTTTGAAATTATCTGCCATTTAGTTTAAAATTTTTCCTGCGATGTCCGCCATACGGCTCCTTTCTCCGTGAACAAGGTTTATATGTGTAAAGAAATCCTGACCTTTCATTTTGTCGGCAAGGTACGAAAGACCGTTTGAACGCAAATCCAAAAAAGGACTGTCAATCTGTTCTACGTCGCCGGTAAAAACCATTTTCGTTCCTTCTCCTGCACGTGTTATAATCGTTTTAACTTCGTGAGGCGTAAGGTTTTGCGCCTCATCTACAATAAAAAACGAATTGTTAAGACTGCGGCCGCGGATATAAGCCAAGGGCGACACCAAAAGTTTTTCCTCTTTTAACATTTGATCAATAGCAACCGATTTTTTGGAATTAATACCCAAAGTCGTTTTAATAACGTTAAGATTATCGAAAAGCGGCTGCATATAAGGATTGATTTTTTGTTTTTCGTTTCCGGGCAAATAGCCGAGGTCTTTATTTCCAAGCGGGACAATCGGTCTTGAAAGGAAAATCTGCATAAACTGCTTATCCTGCTCCAAAGCCGCCGCTAATGCCAAAAGTGTTTTGCCCGTGCCGGCTTTTCCCGTTACCGTAATAAGCGAAATTTCAGGGCGTAACAATGCGTCCATCACAAAACTCTGCTCCGCATTACGAGGCATTATACCCGAAGACCTTTGTTTTACGACCTTGAAAATTTTATTGGACTGAGCATCAAAAAAACACATAGCATTAGTTTTTTCGTTACCGACCATAAAATATTCGTTAGGCGTAAAATCAGCATTAAGACCGCTGTCCTCTAAGCTAATACTGCCTTCATGATAAAGTTTTGAAACAAAATCGTCTTGAGTGTTTTCGATTAAACGTATTCCTTGAAAAAGTCTTTCTGCATTTTCGACCTTGCCTGTTTTATAATCCTGAGCCTCAATGCCTAACGCACGGGATTTCATTCTAAGGTTAATATCCTGAGAAACCATAATAACGTTGCGCTGAGGATAATTTTTTTTCATCCACTCAGCCGTTGCGATGATTTTGTGGTCGGGAATAGGCTCCGAAAACGAAAGTTTCATATTCTCGGAAAAAGGTTTGCCGCTTAATATATAAAGTGTCCCCCTTTGACCTCCTAATGAAATACCATTTTCAATATCGACGCTGTTTTCCGTCAAAGAATCAAGAATCCTCATAAATTCCCTTGCATTGAGGTTGATTGTATCGTTACCCTTTTTGAACTTATCCAACTCCTCCAAAACGGTAATAGGAACAACGACATCGTTCTCCTCAAAATTGTATATACTTCTGAAATCGTGCAAAATAACGTTAGTATCAAGCACGAAAGTTTTTTTGTTTGTACTCATACCGGTTAAAGTTTTTTAAAGTTTTTTTTAAAGAAAATCAAAAACCAAATGTATGAAAAAAAACGGATACTAAAAAATTTTAGTACCCGTTTTTTTAGATTTCTAAAGCAAAGTTTCTATTTTTTAACAACTTGAGAAACAAGTTTTGCTGCTTCTTCAAAAGTGATAGCCGACATAACCTTGAGGCCCGACTCGTCAATAATCTTTTTAGCCTCAATAGCGTTAGTACCCTGAAGTCTGACAATAATCGGAATTGAAATATCACCGATTTTTTTGTAAGCCTCCACAACACCGTTAGCAACTCTGTCACAACGAACAATACCGCCGAAGATATTAACCAAAATTGCTTTAACGTTAGGATCTTTCATAATAATTCTGAAAGCAGCCTCAACAGTTTCAGGACTTGCCGTACCTCCAACGTCAAGGAAGTTAGCCGGTTCACCGCCTGAAAGTTTTATGATGTCCATCGTTGCCATTGCAAGACCGGCACCGTTTACCATACAACCGATGTTGCCGTCAAGTTTTACAAGGTTAAGACCGTACTGACCGGCTTCAACCTCAGCGGGAGCCTCTTCGGTAACGTCTCTCATTGCTGCAAACTCTTTCTGACGGAAAAGTGCGTTATCATCGAGTTTTACTTTGCAGTCAGCCGCCAAAATCTTACCGTCCGAAGTCTTGAAAACAGGGTTGATTTCCATCATCGAAGAATCGGCTTTGAGATAAGCATTGTAAAGTCCGCTGACAAATTTCTTCATATTCTTGAAAGCATCACCACTCAAACCCAAATTGAAGGCAATTCTCGCCGTCTGGAAAGGCAAAATACCCGTAGCAGGGTTGATTTCCTCCTTAAAAATAAGTTCGGGAGTCTGCTCGGCAACCTCTTCAATATTCATACCGCCTTTGGGAGAATACATAACGATATTTCTGCCCGTTGCACGATTGAGAAGAATGCTCATATAATATTCCGCAACGTCGATTTTACCTTCGGCGTTAGGATAATAAATACTCTCTTCAACCAAAACCTTGCGGACAAGTTTTCCGGTTGCGCCCGTTTGCTTTGTGATTAACGTCATGCCGATAATCTGCGAAGCATAAAGTTCTACTTCTTGAATCGTTTTAGCGATTTTTACGCCGCCTGCCTTGCCGCGTCCGCCGGCATGAACCTGAGCTTTGATAGCCCAAGACTGCGTTCCGGTAAGTTCCTGAAGTTTTTTTGCTGCTTCGACAGCCTGCTGGGGTGTTTCCGCAACTATGCCCTGAGGTACTGCAACACCGAATTTGCGCAGGATTTCTTTTCCTTGATATTCGTGTAAATCCATATTGGTTGTTAATTTTTCTGTTTTTTTTCAATGCACGAAATTATATATTTTTTACGAATTGAAAAAAAAATATTGCTAAAATTAAATTTTTATTCATATAAAATACTATATTTGCGCACTTTAATAAAACGAAAATAATAAAAATATGAGAAAAATCATTTTATCTGTCATAATAAGTTTCATGTTTTTGAGTGTAACACCGCTTGTTAAAGCACAAAATTTTGGAGTAGAAGTCTCAGAAGCATACAATCAGAAAGCATCTTACGATTTTGGAAGTCAATGGCAATATTTAACAACGGAACTTTACCTTATGAATATGAAAACACTTGACAAACTCGTAGACGAAACTTTTTTTAGAAACGATACCAAACGCAAAAAAAAGTCGTTGAAAAGTGCTTTCATTACCGCAAGACTTGACGGAACAACAACTTTCAACGGCATTACATACCCGTTGTATTATTTCAAGACCTCAGAGGACGGCACTTTTGTTAATATTAAAAATAATAATTCAGGAGTCAGAATTATTGACAATCTTCCCGTTTCAACCGTTAAAGGCAACAAAATAGACGCCGTAATAGATATGCAGTTTGAAATGCAAAATTCGCCTAACATCGTTTTGAATTTCATTTCAGAACAGTTGAGCAGAATGTCTTCGGCATCAATTGCAACGCCCGTAATGGCAGCTAAAATACTTTCAAAAGAGTTTTCACAGTTAATAACGCCCGCCACAAAACCCGAAAGCATGGTTTATGAGTTCAGCTCCACAATCAGAATTTTTGAAGAAGAAAGAGCCGCTCAAAAAAGAATTTATTCGATTGCGATATATTTTTTCAAACCCTCGGTTTCCTCTGACGAAATAGGACTAAGCGATACCGTAAAAAAAAGCCTTACCGCTTATATTAATTCTAATCCCGTACCCGTTTCACCCTCAACACTCGTAAAAATTCTCGGTTATCAAAACTATCCGTTTATGATTGCCGTTAATTATAAATCCAAATACGAAATATCCTTGGACAAGGAATTAGACGAAGAAAAAATAATTTCAAGAGAGATTTTAATTAAAAACTCTTACGACAACAACGAACTCAATCCCGAAATTTATGAACACGAAAAGAAACTTAACGAATTTTTAAAACTTTATGTTAAACTCAAAAACAGCATAAAACTTTACGACGAAAACAAAAAAATTACCAATAATTTTTCGCAAATGAACCTCACGTTGCTGAAAAATTACAAAAACATCAAAAACTTTTATGAGAAAGTTTCTTCAGATTACAAAGACAACCAGACGTACAAAGATTGCTTTGCTGATACTTATCAAACGTACATGAACGATTTGGAGACCAACGTTATGGAATCCTCGGAAAAACTTCAAATTATAAAAAGAATAGTCCGTTTGATTCAAAACAGCACGATAACTTACAACGACAACACGAAAAACGAGAAATTTCTTGAGCTTTTGAAATCAGTAGATTTTCCCGACAACAGCGACGAAGACGTTTTGAAAATCAAGGATATAACTTCCAGAATTGAGGCCAATCAATACAATTTGGTTTATGCGCCGATAGTTGCACAGTTTGAAGCCTCACCAACCGAGGCAGAATGTCACAAATTAGAGAAATACATATCCGAAACCAATTGCGAAAAATGCAGCCTTGCCATGCAAAACGCCGTAAATAAATTCCGTCACAAACAAGACGAAAGCGAAATGACGGAAGTAATAATTTTTGCACGCAAAGCCGTTGCCGATGTTGCCGGTTATGAAAACAAAATAGAAAAATACCTCGCCGTAAACGACGACCAACAAATTTACACCCGCCTTAATGACATCAGAAGACAAAAACAAAAACTTCTTGACATGATAGACGGCGATAAAGATGCTATCAACAAAACATACGTAAAAGAAGAAACGGAAAAACTCAAACAAAAAGCGGAATATTTAGCCCAAGAGGTAAACAACAAAAATTCACAAACAAGTACCCCTCAAGAAGATGTTTCGTTAGGAAACATTTTTGAATCGAAAAAATTCTTCTCCGTATACGAAAAGCAAGAATATTTGAAATCCATAGAAAATGCGTTCGGAAATTATTTCAAAAAATATTACGACGAAATTTTTGAGGATTACGGTAATATGCCTCAAAACATAAGAATCTTTTTTGACAGGGTTTATACGCCTATGATGCGTTATTACAGAATGGAAAATTATGATTCGGCAGTAGAATTTGACAAAGATTTTTGCAACCTTTGCAATCAATATTACGGCAAAAACCCTGAAGCAACAGAGATTTGTGACAAGTACAAAAAACTATAAATGTTAAAAATACATTTTTTCATGTTAATTTTTTGATTTTTATTTGTTAATTTAAAATTAAAAATATAATTTTGCCGTACAATTTTTTTATTCTTTATTTATTCATTAATTATTAATCTAAACTTATAAGACAATGAAAAAAGTACTATTTGCTTCATTGTTGGCACTATCCACATTAGGGATAAATTCGTGTACCGACAATGAGCTGAACAATCAAATTGAGATTGCCGCAAAGAGTCTGTCTTTTTCTGCCAATTTCCCCGGTGAAGACAACGACGACAATTCTCTATCCAAGGCGTATGTTTCTGCCTCGGCCTCCAACAACACCGCTGTTGACAAAATCGTAGTTTACGGAAATTACAGCCGGTGGAGACCTTTTGTCCTAAACCTTAACAACGGCGTTTATACCGGCACGGGCGACGACGATGTTGTCTACAATTCAAATTCCTTCGTGGGACTTTGGCCTGACGGTTACCGTCAAGACGACGGAAATTTCAAAATGACGTTTCCGAGCCGTCAAGCAGCCGTTGAAAATTGGTACGGCAGCAGTGCTAACCTTATGATTGCACAATGCAATGCTAACAACAAAAAGTTTGATTTCCAGAAAGTTTATTCTTGCATCAGACTTTATGTTTACGAAAACTTCGACGAAATCACCATCAAGGCTTATAACGGCGACACATACCTCTCAGGTGATGTTTTGGTAAATCCCTCAACCGGTGCTGTCGTATCACATTTAAGTCCGAGCGGTTCTGAACGCAAAGTTACCCTTACAGGCCCTATCACTCCGGGCACTTATAACGTTGCCGTTGCTCCGGGTTGGGTTTGGAATATCCAAATCTTCGCTACCAAAAACGGCAAAACCACTAAGGGCGAAGACCAAAGAACCACTATTCTTGAACAAGGCAAGCATGTTGCATACGAAGTTGGCAACAAACAAAACAGCAATAATAACAATAATAGTTCAACCGCTCCTCAGACAGGCTGGCATGTCAGCGGCAAATATCTCGTAAACGGCAACAATCAGGTTTGCAACATTTACGGTTTTGCACAGACTTACAGCCCGTGGTTCAACGAGCGCGGCACAAAATGGACCAACTACAACGTTTCTGGCTGTCTTTCTTACAACAAAGGCATCATTGACAAAATCATGAACGCCGGTTGGAAAATGACTTGGATGCGTCTCCACATGGACAACTATTGGAGCAACGACCCCAACAAAGCCAACGCTTGGAAATCCAACGGCATGCAGTCAAAATACGGCGACATGGGTGAAAGATACCTTTACGCTTTCGATTTTGAACGTTTCAAAAAATACTTCAACGAAGTGTTTATGCCGATGGCAGAATATGCACAGAGCAAAGGACTTGCAGTTATCATGCGTCCTCCGGGAGTATGTCCTGCAATCATCTCTACGTCATCACATTACAAAGAGTATGCTAACAAATACATCTCTACGCCCGGCGGCAGTCTTACCATTTATGCGGAAGATTATCAGGCATATCTTATAAAAGTATGGTCATGGGTTGCTCAACAGCCCGGTGTTAAAAACAATCCTAACATTCAGTTTGAACTGGCTAACGAGCCGGTTTACATCTGGTCTCCGTCAACAAAGAACTATGGTCCGCGTTGGGAAAACGGCAGATACATTTATGCTGACGACATGTACAAAGAGCAGACCGCTATTTTCCAAAGTGTTGTTAATGCTATCCGCAATCAGGGTTGCAGCAACGTAATTTGGGTTCCGGGTTGTGCATATCAAGGCGATTACAAAGGTTATGTAAAATATCCTATCCAAGGTGAAAATATCGGTTTTGCAGTTCACTGTTATCCGGGTTGGTTTGGTTCGGCAGGTATCAACGGCGACGGCGGTGTCGGCAACGGTTCGTATCAGCAGTTCTACAACGAATGGGACGAAAAAGTCGGCTGTATTGCAAGAACACACCCGATTATCGTAACTGAAATGGACTGGGCGCGTCCTCAGTTTGCACGCGATGGTTACATCGGCACATGGGGCACCGGTTATACCGGAACAGCAGGCGGTTCAGGTTTCGGTGCTAACTTCAAGAAGATTGCAGATTCATACGGTAACGTAAGCTTCTTGACGTTTGTATGGCCTCACATTTTGGCACAATTCAATCCTAATCATCGTGAAGACGGTGGTGCTGACGGCACAGGTCTTTATGACAAGGAATCAGGTGTTTATCCGGTATATCAATGGTTTAAACAATATGCTAACGAGTATCCGAAAAGATAAATAAACTACACATCTTAAAAAGTAAATAAAAAATTAGAGGTTGTCTTTTTCTGGCAACCTCTTTTTTTTGTTTTAAATATTTTTTATTCGACTCTGTCCTTTTTGTTATATTTGATAATAATTGGTTTAGACGGTTCACTTTCAACATGATAACGGTTAAAAGAGGTAATTTTATAAGTGTAATATTGTTTTTTTCTGAACCAAGATTTTCCCTTCGTAAAAAGTCTTAAATCGCAATTATCAGTAAATTTTAAGAAATTCTTTGAAGAGGGTTTGAAGTTCGGATTTTTACCTTTAACACGATAAACCGAATAAAAAACCGCCGTATCGGCAGAAGGAAGTATTTTCCCGTTGTTTTTTTGCCAATAAATAAAATATTGACGGCTCGTTTTTACCATATCCAAATTTGGAGCGGGAGGACGATTTTCCATCCACGCCATAAGCGGCATCATAACATCACCGTTAAAACATTTATTTTTAACGTTTTGAACCATTGACATAGGATTTTTTACAATCGTAGTACTACGATAAACGATTACACCCTGAACATTAGGATATTTTCTTGTTATGAGAATTTGATTCGGGATTTCATTAACATCGCCCCAACCGACAGCGTTAGTTTCCTGATTATAAGCTCCTAAACCGATATAAACATTCCGTCCGTAGGAATGGTCGTTCCACCATTTAACAACGCTTTCAAATTTGTTGTACTGATGATTGATGTTCCAATAAATCTGCGGGGCAACATAATCCACCCAACCGTTTTTAAGCCATGTTAAAACATCGGCATAAAGATAATCATAACCCGAAAGCGAATTAGTCGGGCTGCCTTGAGGGTCTTCCCGCTTGTTTCGCCAAACTCCTGCCGGGCCGACACCGAATTTAATCCACGGTTTAACGTCTTTTACAGCTTTATAAGCCATCCGCATAAACTCGTTGATATTATTTCTGCGCCAATCTGCTTTGTTAGAAAAATTGCCTTTGTATTTCTGATAAGTTGCCTCATCGTTGATGTCAATAATTTTTTTATCGTCGCCGAAAACAGGATACGGATAAAAATAATCATCAAAATGCACACCGTCAATATCATAACGGGTTGCAACATCGACCAAAATTTTCACCAAATATTCTCTGACCTCAGGAATTCCGGGGTCAAAATATTTGCTTCCGCCATAAGTAAAAAACCATTCGGGTTTGGTTTTGGAAATATGATTAGCACAAACATCGGCATACTGAATCGTTGCAACGGCTCTAAAAGGATTGAACCAAGCATGAAATTCCATATTTTTAGCGTGCGTTCTCTCAACCATAAAAGTCAACGGGTCGAATTCCGGTGAAGGCGCACGTCCTTGTTTTCCCGTCAGCCATTCCGACCAAGGCTCATATTTAGATTTGTAAAAAGCATCAGCAGCGGGTCTGACTTGAAAAACAACCGCATTATAACCTGCGCTTTTGAACTTTTCCAAAAGGTCTAAATAATTGGATTTCAAAAAGTTTGCATCAGTTGTAGCCTTAGAAGGGTAATCAATGCGTTTCGTAGTTGCCACCCAAACCCCGCGAAATTCCCTTACCGTATCGGGAAAATTTTGCGACAAAGCAACGGAAAATTCAATAAAAAGAACTAAAAGCAATAAAAGTTTTTTCATAAATGATGTGTTTTAAAAAAAATGTAGGGGCGAAAATTTATTTTTCCGCCCCCACGAAATTTTTGAAAAATTAATCCAATTTATATTTTGAAATCAGAATCTTAAATTCGCTGTTCACCTCATGCAATGTCGCTATGGATTCCTTAGGAACATTGTCCTGAGAACGGAGTTTTTCTTCCGCTTTGTCCATTGCAAGGCTCTGACGTTCAAGATTTCTGACAAATTCCGCCATAATTTTAACCCTCGCCCTTTCAAGATTTTTGTCAGCGTCCAAAAGTGCTTTCGCCTGTAAACGCTCTTTTTCTTGCAATTCACGGTTTTGATCAAGAATTTCAGCTTGTTGAATTTCAAGTTCTTTATGAAGTTTGTTGAGCTCCTGAACCTTCATCTGCAACTCTTTTTCCTGATCTTTTGATTTTTCAACGGCTTTAACAAGAATATCCTCGTTATTTTTCAGTTTCAAGTTCATCTCATTGAGTTCCGCCTGCTGAGCTGCCATCGATTCTTGAGTTTTTTGTAATTCTTCAAGGTTTTGACGAAGTTTATCCTCTTGAACCACCATTTTCTGAGCCTGAACCTGAAGTTCTATTTCCTGTTTTTTGTTAGCGGTAATATCGGTTGCCATATTAAGGATTTTGTAGGGGAAACCGTCAGAGTCCAAATCGGTGTGAAAACTTGTTGCAACCAATGCTCCTCGCCTGAAACCAAATATTTGTCAGTTCGTTTGATAACCTCGCCGTCCTTTACCCTTGACCAAAAATCTGCATCTTGCATCGAATTTTCGTCAGTAGTATCACGGAATTCGTCCTGACTTCTACCGATTGCCTGCTCTTTCTGCAAATTGAGCGTTCTACAAAACGACTCATTAACACTCGTTATCCTACCTGACAAATCGTATTCAATTACCAAAGAAGAACTATGTACGGCATTAAGAATTGACTGCATTTCTGCCTCTTTTCGTGCCGACTCTTCTTGAGTTGCCTGAAGTTCCTCCAAGTTTTGACGCATTTCCTCTTCTTGAGAAGCCATTTCCTCGGCTTGCTGTTGCGATTGAGTAAGAAGTTCTGCCGTTCTTTGGTTGATTTTCGCAATAGAAAGCGTTGATGCAATAGATTCAGAAACTTTTTCCACAAAATCTATTTCGTGACGTTCCAACTTGCGGAATGAAGCAATTTCCAAAACACCGAAAATTTGTTCCTCAACTTTCAACGGCATAATCAAAAGGCTTGAAGGATTGCTACCGCCCAAACCTGAGGTTATCGTCAAATAATCATTCGGCAAATCAGTAAGATAGACGTATGACTTTTCGATTGCACAAGTACCGATAAGTCCCTCGCCCAAATATATTTTCTTTTTCTTCTTTCTCTCTTGATTGTAAGCGTATGAAGAAACAAGTTCCAAATGAATGTCCTCTTTGTCGGAATCGTTATAAAGGAAAAGTCCGCCTTGATTAGCATTCAAGAAGTGAATCAAGTTTTTCAAAACATTGTTAGCAAGGTCGGAAATATTACTCGTACTTTGACGCAAAATTTCCGAAAACTGTGTCAAACCTTCGTTAGCCCACTTTCTTAAATCGTCTTCGTGCTGACGTTTCTCATCTTCTTGTTGAGATTTATAAAGATTGGCACGCATCTCAAGAAGCGAATTACCCAAAATATCGTTTTCTGAAAGCGGTTTGAAATCCGTTCCGAGATTACCAGAACCGATTGTTGTTGCAAATTCAGTAGTCTGTTTAAGACCGCGCGAAAAGGTATTCAAGTTGTCGGCCATTTCAGCAAGTTCGTCGTTAGTGTTGATTTTAATCTCCTTATCCGGCAAAATACCTTTGCTAAGTTGCGTCAAATAACCTCTGATACCATCAACACCCGAAGAAATCGTTCTCGAAATTTTTATGTGAGCAAACACCAAAATCAACGCAAGAAGTATTATGACCCCGATTAAAACATTTCTGGTATAAGCCACGGAACTTTCCTTTTTGCCGCTGACATAACTGATAATCGAATCAATATCGTTAAGTTTAGCTTTTTCGACTTGGAGGTCAAACAAAAGACCTTCCTCTCGGTTGAAACCGATTTCCTTGTCAATCTTAACCAAAGCCGTAAAAAACCGCTTCAAATCATTGATGTATTTGAGTTTATCGGCATTTTTCAAAACTTTGGAATGCTTAGCATTAACGGCAGCCGAAGAAACCGAATCCCTCGAAAGAGTATCGGAATACAACTGAATATCAATATCATCGGTAGAGCCCGGAATAGCTCCAACGTAATTTGTATAAAGCGTTATAAACTTGTTGTAATAAGAAATGTCCTTACGGCTCAAATACTGAACCTCCATATCTTTCAACGAAGTCAGCACTGCTTGAGGAATAACATCCTGCATAAATGCGTTGGAATAACTTCTTTCAATCTCGCCGATAATACCCGTTTGAAACGAACCGCGCTGATAAACTTTTGAACTTATCAGTTTCAACAAATCGCCGTAACTGTCGGCATTTTCCTTGAGCATATATATTTTATCACCAAGTTCGAGTTGCGTAGTGGTCTGAGTGTTAAGGAGTTCGTCCAACTTTTTGTTAAGTTCCTTAGCCTCAAGGTCAAATTTTCTGAGATATTCGTTTTCCGTAGTCTTAAAAAACACGTTGTCAGTCGGATAATTCAACAGAAACGACTGTTCGTATTCTTTAAGCCTAAGATACGACAACTTAACCTCCACGATGCTTTCCTCGTAACTTTCATAAGCCTTGTTTTTGAGCAGCAAATATGCAAATATCACGCCGACAACCAAAAAAGGTATCAGCGAGGCCGTCAAAATCAGATTGAATTTAGTTTTAACACTTAGTTTTCGCCTTTTCATAAGCCGTATGTTGATTTTTGTACAAAAATTTCAGCATTGAAAATTTTAAGAAAATTACAAAATATTTTGCATTATTTCCAAATAAAAAACGACATTTTTCCCAAAAAAATCAATTTATTTTTTACAAGTTAAAAATCAACAAGTTAAAAACGCTTATTTTTTTGCACTTTAAATTGTTTTTATATCCTCAAAAATAATACTTTTGTAACCGATTTGCAAAGGTAATTATTTTTTTTTGTATACAAAATGCAAATTTAATACCGAAAGCAAAATTTTATAATTTTCTTTTTACAAACACTAAAAACATGGAAAAAAGTTTATATCCGTTAAAATTCACTCCTATTTACAAAACGAGAATTTGGGGCGGCAATGGTTTCAAAGAAAAATTTTCAAGGAGTAATACGCCGGAAAAATGCGGTGAGAGTTGGGAGATTTCAAGCGTAAAAGACAATGTATCAGTAGTTTCAAACGGCTTTCTTGCCGGTAACGATTTACAAGAATTGTTGGAGGTCTACATGGGAGATTTGGTCGGAGATTCGGTTTACGAGCTTTACGGCAACGATTTTCCGCTACTGATAAAATTTATTGATGCTAACGAAAATCTTTCCGTTCAAGTTCACCCCGACGATGATTTAGCATTTTCAAGACACAACAGTCAAGGCAAAACAGAAATGTGGTATGTTCTTGACACAGAGAAAGATGCAGAATTAATTAACGGTTTCAACAGAAAACTTTCTTTAGAAGAATACAAGGAATATTTTTCAAGCGGAAGGTTGATGGAGATTTTGAATAAGATTCCCGTAAAAAAGGAAGATATATTTTACATTCCTGCGGGAAGAGTTCATGCAATCGGGAAAGGCGTTATGATTGCAGAAATTCAACAGACCTCTGACATAACGTACAGGATTTACGATTATGACAGAAAGGATTCTTCAGGCAATTCAAGAGAGCTTCACACAGAGCAGGCATTAGAAGCGATAGATTATAATTTTTATGATGACTACCGCACTAAATATTCGCCTAAAATCAATGATACGGTAAACGCTATTAATTGTAAATATTTCACAACCAACGTTTTCCGTTTTAACATGCCGATTGAGAAAGATTTTCCCGAAATTGATTCGTTTATAATATATATGTGTACCGACGGTAAATGCAAAATCGAGTACGATGACGAAAAAAATTTCGTAACGCTGGAAAAAGGTGAAACAATCCTCATTCCGGCCATGATAAAAAATCTCTGCTTCTATCCCGAAACAGAAACTAATTTGTTGGAAGTTTATATTGACATAAAAACCGAGTAGAATATTTGCCGCCGACTTCTTTTTGATTTTGCTTTCTGACAAACATCATTGCCTTGGGCTGTATGATTCACGCTATCAGGTTTCACTCAGGAGCTCCATCGGTTAGAAGTAATGCGTGCCAGCATACAACAAACGACTATCGAAAATATCGCATTTCGATAGTCGTTTTCGTATCAGTCATCAGTTCTACAAAACCTTCACCAAGCGCACCAAGTTACTTCTGCAACGGTAGCTAGTACCGTAGTAACTACCCGCGTCCACATAACCGCCTTCTGTGATGAATGGGGAGTACGCTTCATCAGTGCTATAAGCCGTAGCCGACCAATAGAAATCATAGTCACCGTCAAGAGGAAGAAATATGGCTCCCGATGCCTCCAAAACAGACCAATCAGAATCTATGCTTATAGTACAATTATCCGGTAGAATAACTAAACAGATAACCCCCTACTTGACTTTTGTAATATGTTATTTACTTGATATTTTTGCATTTTGTTCGTTGTTTTTCTATTAGAGTAGAAAAAACAAAAATTCCATAAAAATTTTTAGATTTTTTGGATTTCGTCAATGGTTAAATCGGTAATTTCAGCGATTTCTTCTACAGACATTAGGCCTCTTAATTTGAGTTTACGAGCCATATCAACGGATTTTTGTTTTGCGCCTTCGGCAAGACCTTCAGCACGTCCTTTTGCAAGACCTTCGGCACGTCCTTTTACAAGACCTTCGGCACGTCCTTTTGCAAGACCTTCGGCACGAGCCTCTGTCCTCGCAATTTCCTTGACGGTTTCTTCCCGGTCAAGATTAAGCGATTCCAAATCCCAAAAACTATCGTACTCACGCTGCTCCTCCTCTGTCAATTTAGTACAAATTTCAAGGGCTTCTTTGGTGTCTGCATTTTCCAATAACTCTTCTGAAATATCAGAG
>JAFPYR010000012.1 GCA_017412115.1 Bacteroidales bacterium
CAGATGTTTGCCGCCGACTTCTTTCAGATTCCGCCTCGCGACGGACACCCTTGTCTTAGGCTATGTGATTCCCACTATCAGGGCTCACTCGGGACTTCCACCCATTAGACTTCGCTCGTGCCGAGCATACTAAAAAAAACGGACGGTTTTTAGCCGCCCGTTTTTTTATTCCAAAATTTCCATTTTCCAACCTCTGAAAACCACCGCAGCCTTGTGAAGTTCCCATTTATTGGCATCACATTTTTCTTGGATTCTGTGGTCAGAAACGTATTTTTCCAACTGAATCTCGGCAGCGGATTTCAGTTTTTGGACTTCTTCGTCTGACGAATTTTTCTTGCAGTATTTCAACTCAATGATGTATGCATGGCGTTTGTAACCGAGAGGTTCCAAATACAAATCCGTAAAGCCGTGGTTTGCCTCCAACTCGGTGTAAGTCAAGAAACTTGAATTTTTGCAGAAATGCGACAGAAAAAATCCTTTCACAAAAAATTCGCCCTGAGCGTCAAAATCTCTGACTGCAGAATTTTCGTCCATAACAGAAGCGATGTAAGAAATAAACGGTTTGCAGTCGCCCTGAAAAACCAGCGTAGTCCAAAGCGAACCCAAAGTCGCAATGTCAGTCCGCCAGCCGATTGACAGCGAAAAACATTTTTCCAAATATTTGCAATACTGCTGACGGACAGTATCGTTAGGGACGACAAACGCAGGAATACCCCTTTCGTCAATACCGAAAGTCAAAAGTCCCATATAATAAAGCAGGCTTTGCAAATTTTCCGGCGCAGAAAGTTCCGCAATCGCAAATTCGGGATTGAGTTCAAAATACGTTCTGCCGGTGTTGACAATGTCGAGAATAATCCGTGATTTTTCTCCGAAAGTGTTTTCGATTTTCACCATCTTTTCCATCTTGAAAAAGTCGGTTTTGACGTTGGGGTCAACTAATTTTTCGGGAATTGTACCGTTGCCGTCAATATAGTTTTGCATAAAATACAAAGCCATATCCGGATTGAAAACACGCTCTTTTTCAATCATATCCGACGCAAAACAATAATTATTGTAATGCGGTTTCATAATTTCAATGAGTTCGTCAACCGAATGTTTGAAAACGCCGGTTGAATCACGGTAGTATTCAAACATTTTTCTGACATCACTTTCTGAAAAGCCCATTGCATCGTTAAACAGCCCCTTTACCGAAAGATTCCGCGCAATATTAAAACCGCTTGTAACGTCGCTAAGTGTCAGCGGCGAAACACCAGTAATAAAAATTCTCTCAACGGGTGCCTCATTGTCGGTTGTCATCGCTTTCAAAACGTTGAAAAATAAGCGGAAAAATCCGTCGCCGTGAGTAAGTTCTTTGTAGGCATCCTCGTCTGTGGAAAACAATGTGTTGGAAAAATTATCGTACTCGTCTATCATAATGTAGATTTTGTACGGAGATTTTTCTGCAATCATAAGAAGTTTTGACAAAGCGACATTGCTTTTTCCATCCGAAGACAAAACTAATTGCATGGCGTTTTCCGGCAGATAATCCTTATACCTGTCAACAAAGGCAATCACCGTGTCATAAACTTTTATATTAAATGACTCCTCGACATACTCTTTCCGGCTGTCAACCGCCGAAAAATTGAATTTCAAAATCATATACTTTCCTTGTTTCGGCGTGGTACGATTAAAAATGTCCAATCCGCCGAAATTCTGTTCATAGGCGTCTTTTCTCAAAACGTCGTAATAAGCAGACAACATATTGAGAAAAAGACTTTTACCGAAACGTCTCGGACGAAGAAACATAATGTATTTGGCGGCGTTTTCAAAATAAGGAATGTACGCCGTCTTGTCAACATAATACGAATTTTCTTTGCGGATGGTTACATAATCCGTCTCGCCGTATGGAAGAAGTCTCATGATTTACGAAAAAAATTAATTTTTACAAAAATAGAAAATTTTTATCACTCAAAAAACTTTTTCCAACTTTACCCGCAAAAAATTTTGCCGTTGTTGTTATTTGTCTTATTTTTGCACAAACTCCCGATTTTTCAGTAAAATACGGAGTACAACTCCTGATTTTACAAGAAAATACGGAGTATAACTCCTGATTTTACAGTTTTTTAAAAAGTTAAAACTATGATTAGCAGATATTTAACTATAACCGATGCAAAAGAAGGCAGTGTTTTCCTTTTTGGAGCAAGACAAACTGGAAAAACAACACTGTTGCTGCAACTTTTTCCCGAAAACAAGTTTTACGACTTGTTGGAAAACGATACTTTTGAACGTTTCAGAAGAAATCCTTCGTTGTTAAGGCAAGAACTGATGACTTTAAATGAAGGCGACATCGTCATAATTGATGAAATTCAACTCATTCCCGAACTTCTAAACGAGGTTCACTGGCTTATTGTACGCAAAAATTTGCATTTTATTCTCAGCGGTTCAAGCGCAAGAAAACTCAAACGTAAAGGTGTTAACACTTTGGGCGGCAGAGCGTTACTAAACATTCTCTATCCGCTCACCTCAGATGAAGTTCCAGATTTTGACTTAATTCGGGCCATAAACCACGGCATGATTCCAAGCCACTACTTGTCAAGTGCGGCAATGATTCAGAAAAAACTCCAAGCATACATTTCTGTTTACCTGAAAGAGGAAATAAAAGCCGAGGCGTTAGTCAGAAATTTGAGTACTTTCAACCGCTTTTTAGAAGTTGCAGCCCTGACAAACGGCGAAATGGTCAACTACAACAACATCGCGCAAGACTGCGGAATTGACGCAAAAACGGTTAAAGAATACTTTGCAATTCTTGAAGAAACGTTAATAGGCTTTATGGTTCCGGCTTTTGAAAAGACAGTAAAACGCCGCTTAAACCAAGCACCGAGATTTTATTTTTTTGATGTCGCTCTACCGAATTATCTGCTGAAAAGAACAAACCTTCAACCCGGCTCGGAAGATTTCGGACATTCGTTCGAGCACCTTATGATTCAGGAAATCAGGGCTTTTCTCGGTTATAACAACTATGAAAACGCCTTAACGTTTTGGCACACGTATTCGGGTTACGAAGTGGACGCGGTTTTGTGCGGCGGAAAAACGGCAATCGAATTCAAATCCTCAAAAGAGGTGCAGTCCAAACATCTTAAAGGTCTGAAAGCGTTCAAAGAAGAACACCCTGAGGCGCGTTTGATAATAGTTTCATTGGACAAAGAACCGAGGATTTTCAACGAAGTGGAAGTCCTTCCGGCAGAAATATTTTTGAAAAAACTTTGGAACAAAGAAATCATTTAATCTAAAAAATGTACCGCGATTACGCTTCATACATAAAAGAAAAATTCGGAATGAGGGTGCAAAAAATCGCCCTGAATCCCGGTTTTAACTGCCCGAACAGAGATGGCAAAATCGTTATAAAACATAAAACGGACGGTTTTTTAACGCCGTCCGTTGTTGTTTTTTTCAAGCCTTCGCTTTTATCTGTGCTGCAAGTTTTTTGCTTTCTTCTTCATCTAAAACTCTAACCTCATCACAAGGCTTATAAAGATAATCTTCAAACTTGAAATTCTGAAGATAAACCTTCGTAAAATCCTTATTGTGAAGGACTTTCATAATGTCATACGAATTAGGAAGTTTTCTCTCAACAAGCGTGAATTTTTCAGCACCGCAATAATAAACAGTCTCCTTTGAAAGCAGTTTTATAATGCCTAACAAAATTAACACTATCCCGAAAATAAACAACGCCATTGTTAATGCACCATTGTCCGGATCAACAACACTTTGAATGTATGACATTGATAATCCGATTATTATAGCGATTATCCATTTATAATTAATTTCCTTTTTGGGGACAATACTTCCATTAGTGATTTTTTCAATATCACTATCAAGAGATAAAATTTCTTTTTCCATTTTTTATAAACTTTTTTTAAATTAACTTTTTCGTGTTTTTTTTTAAGTTAGTTGTCATAAGTTTTCTAAAAAAAGGAAAAAATCAATTTCGCATAACACACAAAAAATAAAGATAAAATCCAACTATGAACCGCGAGGACATGAAAACTAAAAAGTCGGATTTTTTAGATTTGATTTGAGTTTTTAAAACCGAATTTGAAAATACTTTGTCATAACTTTTGAATTTTGACAATACCCTTACCGTAGAAAAAACAACGGAATTTCCGCTGCCGTAAAACGAGGCTTCGCTATTGATTTTATTGTCGAAAGAAAATTCTTTGCCGGAAGAAGATTCAGTATTTTTTATAACGCTTTTGTCTAAATTTTTTGCATAAACCCCTCCGTCCTGCACTTTAGCACAAGAACACAACAAAAACGTTAAAAATAATATGAAAACTTTTAGTTTCATTTATTTCCTTGAGGATTTTTCATGTGTAAAAAAATCTCTATTTCAAAGTATATTTTGATTTTCGTTTTTTTACCAATTATAATTCTACAAAAATAACAAAAAAATCAATAAAAAAAATCATCTGTAATATTTTTTTAATATCTTTGCACAAACTTCTGATTTTTCAGTAATTTTCAGACATGTACCGCGATTACGCTTCATATATTAAAGAAAAATTCGGAACAAGGGTTCAAAAAATAGCCCTGAATCCCGGATTTAATTGCCCAAACAGAGACGGCAAAATCGGCCTCGGCGGTTGTACGTATTGCAACAATCAGACTTTCAGCCCGTTTTACGTTAAAGGCCTCACTCCTACCAACAAACAATTAGAACAAGGAATTGCTTTCTTTTCAAAAAAATATAAATGTCAAAAATACATTGCATATTTTCAATCCTACACCAACACGTATGCCGATATTGAAACTCTCGAAAAAATTTATTATCAAGCACTTAATAACGAAAATGTTATCGGACTAACCGTTGCAACCCGCCCCGACTGCATCGACGAAAACGTTCTAAAACTTTTACAAAAAATCAGCGAAAAATACTACACAGTCCTTGAACTTGGCGTGGAAAGTTGCTACGACAAAACGTTAAAGATGATTAACCGCGGACACACTTTTTGTCAAGCCGAACAAGCAATAAAAAAAGCCGCGACATTCGGCCTTGAACTTTGCGCACACCTTATAATGTATCTTCCCGGCGAAACCGAAGAAATGATGCTCAAAACTGCGGACATCATGTCGGCTCTGCCCGTTAAAATCCTAAAACTTCATCAACTTCAAATCATTAAAGGGACAAAAATGGAGCAGCAATTCAAAGAAAATCCCGAACTTTTTTCCCTGCCTTCGGCCGATGAATATGCAGATTTCGTAGCAAAATACATTTCAAAAACAAGACCAGATATGATTTTTGAACGTTTCATCAGCGAATCTCCGATGCAATTAATCGTAGCCCCGAAATGGAACGGAATTAAAAACAAAGAGTTCTTAGAAAAACTAAAAAAACGATTGGAGAAATAAAAAAAATCACAAAAAATTTTTATGAAAAAAAAATAATACATACCTTTGCCTTAGAAAAACAATGCGGAAATAGCTCAATTGGTAGAGTGTGAGCTTCCCAAGCTCAAGGTTGCGGGTTCGAGACCCGTTTTCCGCTCTAAATTCCTTTTTTACCTTTTTATTTTAATTACAATTATACTAATATGAAAAAATTTTTTATTACGCTGACATTCTTAAGTTTAGCGGTATTTTGTATGTCTCAAAAGCCGGTCAATCCGAATGTCTCTGACGAGGCAAAAAACTTGCTTCAAAAACTTTACTCTCTTAACGGCAAACAAACTCTTGCCGGTCAGCACAACTACCCTCTTTACAGCGATATTTTTATCGAAAGAGTTCATAATCTGACTGATAAATATCCCGTTGTGGTAGGTCAAGATTTCGGTTACAGCGAACCCGGAACATTAGACGGCATTAATTTTCGTCAAAGAATTGTGGACAACGCAATCAAATGGCACAAAAAAGGCGCAATCATAACCCTTATGTGGCACGCCGTACCGCCAAATCACAAAGGAAACTTCACAATTTGGAAAGGCGAACACGGTATTCAATCAAAATTAACTGACAAAGAATGGAAAGATCTTCTCACCGAAGGCACCGAAATCAACAACAACTGGAAATCGCAGGTTGATGTCATCGCGTTTTTCTTAAAACAACTTCAAGACGAAAAAGTACCCGTGATTTTCCGCCCGTACCACGAGATGAACGGCGACTGGTTTTGGTGGGGTTATAACGAAGAAAATTACCGCCGACTTTACCAAATGCTTTACAAACGTCTGACCGATTATCACAAAATCAACAACCTGCTTTGGGTTTTCAACGCTAACGAATTAGGCAGCCCGAATGTCAAAGGTTATGACGGTTTTTATCCGGGCGACGAATATGTTGACATTCTCGCGACAGATTTTTATTCAAGCGGCTACAAAGGAAAAGATTATGAACTTTTACAAAAACTCGGTAAAGGCAAACTCATTGCTATCGGCGAGTGCGGAAAACTGCCGACAATAGAACTTTTAAAACAACAACCGAAATGGGCTTGGTTTATGTGTTGGAGCGAATTTCTCGAAACCGCCAACAACGATTGGGGCATCAGACACGACCTCTACCACTGCGACCAAGTTATGACATTAGACGAATACACTAAATAAAAATAGTTTTTTAAAAATTTTTATGGGGCTATAAAAGCCCCTTTTTTTTATAATATTTATCACCAATTACTAAAAGTCATGAAAAAATTTAATCTCTTAACAATTGCAGCAGCCGCAATGCTGATGATTCAGTCGTGCGGCAACAATCAGACCGCGCCGCAATCCACGCCGGCAGAACAACTCCTTTCGCGCCTCGAAACATTGCGTCAGAAGGGCGTGCTGTTTGGTCATCAGGACGACCCGATGTATGGCCTCACGTGGGCTTACGACAAGGATTCGAGCGACGTGAAGAACGTCTGTGGCGACTATCCCGCCATTATGGGATTTGACCTCGGTGGCATCGAAATCGACGATAAAGCCAACCTCGACAGCGTGCCGTTCACACGCATCACCGAAGAAATCAAAAACCACCACCGTCGCGGCGGCATCGTTACAATCAGTTGGCATCCGCGCAACCCTCAGACCACAATCGAAGGCGGCGGACGTGCCGGTCAGAAATTCCCCGAAGGCACGGCGTGGGACGTTACCGACACGATGATTGTACCCAAAATTCTGCCCGGCGGCTCGCTCAACGGCGTATTCAATACGTGGATGCAGCGCGTGAGCGACTTCCTAAAAACCCTCACAGACGACAACGGCAACAAAATCCCCGTCATCTTCCGTCCGTGGCACGAAAACTCCGGCTCGTGGTTTTGGTGGGGCGAAAAATTCTGCACTCCCGACCAATACCGCGCACTTTGGAATATGCTCCAAGACAAACTCAAAGCCGACGGACACGACAATCTCGTTTGGTCGTATTCGCCCGGTATGGAGCCGAACCTCACCGAACAGCGTTTGCTCGTGCGTTATCCCGGCGACGACCGAACCGATATGATTGGACTCGATGGTTATCAATGGACGCCCGACGCGGAGGCAAGGCAAAAATTCATCGACCGTGGCCGTCAAAACCTCGAACTCCTCTGCAAGGTCGCCAAGGAGCACAACCTCATCCCCGCCCTCACCGAATGTGGTCTGAAAAATCTCACCGAACCCACTTGGTGGACTTCTACGCTGATGCCTACAATCGACGGATTCCCAATCAGTTACCTGCTTGTATGGCGCAATTACAAGACCGAATGGTTTGGACCCGCTCCGTCCAAACCCGACGCTGAATATTTCCGCGAATATTATAAATCAGATAAATCGCTGTTTGTAAGCGATATAAAGTAGGTAATTATTTTTTACTACGGATAATATTTTTTAACCACGGAAAGCACGGAAAACACGGAATTTTTGTTCTGTGTCATCCGTGTGTTCCGTGGTAAAAATCAATATCATTATACAATGAAAAAAGTCATCATACTATTATTAATAATGTTGATGGCGGGGATTTGCGAGGCGCAGTTCTTGAAAATTTCCGAAACGCCAATCGAGGGATATTTCCCGCTGTCAACAACAAAAGGCGTTACAGAAATTTGTTACAGCGACAACGATTTTGAAGTTGTGAAGATTGCCGCAAACTTGTTGTCGTCTGACATAGAGAGCATTACGGGCAGGCGACCCGTGAGAGTAAACACCCCGAAAAACCCCGCAATCATCGTTGGCACACTCGGAAAAAATCCCGTCCTCGACAAACTTATCAAAAAATACCGCCTCGACACAGAGTCGATAGCCGGCAAATGGGAATCGTTCATCATTGTTGGAAGAAATTTTGGTAAAATAAATTTTTTTATCAGCAAAAATTAATTGATATAAGCGGCGCAAAAGTTTTCTTTCTGCGCCGCTGTTTTTTTGCTATTTTTTGATAGGATCACAAGTTAAATCTACCCCTAATTTCTTGAAAATTTTTCTGTCAACCTCCGACAACATCACCGTTGAATGGACTTGACAACCTTTGAGTCTCGGCAACTGCGCAAGCGCCTTTTTACAATTAGAATCCGTAAGCGAAAGAATAGAAAGCGCAACTAAAACCTCGTCGGTATGCAACCTCGGATTGTTGCCGTGAAGATAACTGACTTTCATATTTTGAATCGGTTCGATCATTTGCGAAGGAATCAATTTGACAGAATGATCGATAGCAGCAAGATATTTTATCGCATTCAAAATAAGTGCTGCCGAGGGTCCTAACAAAGTTGAAGTCTGAGCCGTTAATATCGTGCCGTCCTCAAGCTCTATCGCCGAAGATGGCAACTGAGAACGCTCAAACCGATCTTTGGCAGCTTTAACAATTTTTCTGTCTTCAACCGTAGTTTTCGCCTGACGCATCAACAAACTGATTTTGTCAATTTCACTTTCCACAGCACGTCCCTCCGCTAAAAGATTAAGCGAAGAATAATAGCGGCGGATAATTTCCTGTTTGGATGCCTGACAGCAAATTTCATCGTCGATAATACAATTTCCTGCCATATTAACGCCCATATCCGTCGGCGATTTGTAAGGATTCTCACCGTAAATTCCTTCAAAAATAGCATTCAAAACCGGGAAAATTTCAATATCACGATTATAATTAACGGCAGTTTTTCCGTATGCGTCAAGATGAAACGGGTCTATCATATTAACATCGTTTAAATCAGCCGTAGCCGCCTCGTATGCCAAATTGACGGGATGTTTCAAAGGAATATTCCAAATCGGAAACGTTTCAAATTTTGCATAACCGGCTTTGACCCCGCGTTTGAACTCCTGATAAAGCTGACTCAAACATACCGCCATTTTGCCGCTGCCAGGACCGGGTGCCGTAACAATAACCAACGGCTTTGAAGTTTCAACATAATCATCCTTGCCAAAACCCTCGTCCGAACATATCAAAGAAACATTTGTCGGATAACCGTCAATTTTATAATGACAATAAGTTTTAATATTCATACGGTTGAGCCGATTGATAAAAATCTTTGCACAGCGCTGCCCCGTAAAATGCGTTACGACAACACTGCCGACCATTAAACCGCGTTTCAAAAACTCCTCACGAAGCCTTAAAACATCTTTGTCGTATGTGATGCCGATGTCGCCGCGAACTTTATTTTTTTCAATATCGTCAGCAGAAATTACGATTATAATTTCAGCAAAATCCCTTAACTGCATAAGCATTTTAAGTTTGGAATCAGGCTGAAAACCCGGAAGGACTCTGCTCGCATGGTAATCGTCAAAAAGTTTGCCGCCAAATTCCAAATACAATTTATCACCGAAATGCTCAATTCTCTCCTTGATACATTCCGATTGTATTTTCAAATATTTGTCGTTGTCAAAACCGTATTTCATATTCTAAAAAAAATTATTTTGCAGTTAAATTATTATCTTTCATTCTTGAAACGTATTGTTGAATTATCGCTTCAATTTGCTTTTGCATGAAAGGCAATTGTGGAAATTCGTCTTTTTTGTCCAAAAGATTGTTTTTCAATGAGAAATCTTTTTTGAACTCAAAAATGCCGTAAAGTTGCTCGCTGCTGTATTCAATCATCAATGTATCAAGATAATACATCGAATTACCGTTGCGGTCGTTGAAAACATAATTCACATACGAAGAATCCTTTGAGAAAACGTCTTTTCCAAACGAAAAATACGGTTTCTGATAATTCAAAAGTCCGAGAATCGAAGGCGTAATGTCAGCCTGCTGAACAAGCCGCGTTGAATCGCATTTTACAGGAAGCTGTCCGCCCGGAGTGTAAAAGAAAATCGGAATCAAAAATCGTCCCATTTCATTGTTATAATCCTCTCTGCAACTCACACCGCAATGATCGGCCGTAAAAACAAAAAGCGTACTATCAAACCAAGGTTTGTCTTTCACTTTTTCAAAATACTGTTTAATCGAATAATCAGCATAACTGATAACTCTGTGCATCGGAATTTCACCACGGGTAAAAGTTTTTTCGTACTCGTCAGGCACTTTGAAAGGGTCATGACTCGAGGCCGTAAAAACTGTCAGGAAAAACGGATTGCCTTGCTTTGCAATTTCATCGGTCTTGTCAGCAAAATATTTTAAATACGGCTCGTCAAAAATTGCCCACGTCCCGTCGAAATCGGCATCGTTTGCGTACTCATCCATGCCGTAATAATCCTCAAAACCGATAGAATTGGTAAAGCCCTTAAAACCTAAAGTCGTATTTGGCGCACCGTGAAAAAACGCCGTTGTATATCCTTCATTTTTAAGCATTTCCGGCAATCCTTGAAGCGTATTGTTAGAATAGAAAAAATAACAATAAGGATTTATGTAACGAGGAATTCCCGCAAAAGTTGCAGGCATACAATCCACAGAACGGATACCGTTAGCAAAGCTGTATTCAAAACAATAACTCTGTCCTAAAAGCGAATCCAAAAACGGTGTATAACCTTGATAATCACGCTCTTTGTTAAAAAATCCGGTGTATTCCATCGAAAAACTTTCCATTAAAAAAACTACAACATTGAGTTTTTTCATTTCACCGCCGCTCGGATTTTCGTTTTTAATAGGATAAAAAATCGAGTCAAGTTGCTCTTTTTCAAAGAATTTCGGGTCTTTATAACCTTTTTTGTGAAGTGTAGTAAGAATCGTGAAAGGCGTGTTCAAAACGATACCCGCCTCCAAAGGTTTTTTACAATAAATATCCGCTGAATCTTGTCTTAACGGGTGCATTTTCATTCCGAAACCGCCCCTTAAACCGCCGATTGTAAGTATTATAGCAATTATAAAAAGTACTGAATGTAACGGATAATATACTTTATTTTCTGCATAATCGTCTTCGTGTCTTTTGCTTTTTATCGGATTATAATACAGAAAAACAACAGAGAAAACCATTAAAACGCCAAAAATCCAAACTTTCCAATATCCCGTAATACTATTTAAAAGTATTGCTCCGAGATTGTTTTCACCGCCGAATTCCGAAAAAATAGTTGAAGTCGTCCGCCTGCCGCCAAACTCAAAATAAACAATGTCAGCAACATTCACCAAAATTCCTAAAACATTAATTACTAAAAAAATTATTTTTACAACTCTCTGATAATTAACAGAATCGCGAACTTTCAGCGGTATAAACTGCATTATAATACATATCAAATTCAAATAACAAAGCGCACTTATATCAAATCGCAAACCGCCCCAAGAAATAGTCATCATTTCGCTAAAAGTAACATCCTGAAAACTATTGATGTTCATATAATAAAAGAACCATCTTGAAAGCATATAAACCGCCAACAAAATCAAAAAATTAACAGCCATCACAAAACCGGGCTGCTTTTTCAAAAGGTGCAAAAGACTTTTCATTATTCGATTACGATATTAAGTTCTTTAATTTCTTCTGGGGTAATTGTCGGAAGCTCAGTGGATTTAAGCATTTTCATAAGAACTGCTTTTCCTACTTTCAAAGCATCTTCTCGGGTCTTGAAATAATGATTGCCCTCAATGGCGGGAATAACTGTTTGTGAAATCATTTTTTTTCCGTTAAGAGCAACCGTATAGCCGAAACCTTTGTCTAAAGTCATGGTTTCAACACGGAAAATACTTTCGCCCGCAGAAACCTCAAAATTAAGTTCTTCGTTTCCGCTGTTACAGGACAAAATAAAAATCATTGCAAAAAGCAATACGAACGTTTTTAGGAATTTCATTTTCTTTTTTATAATGTTTGGATTTGCAAAAATACAGATTTTTGTTTTAATATAACATTAATTTTTTTATCGGATTTTTTGCCATAGTTAATAACAAAATTTATAATTTTGCTGCAAACATATTTACTCAAATGAAAACTATTTCGATATTAATTCCTTGTTTCAACGAACAGGAAAACGTCATAGCGATAAGCCGTGCCATTGAAGAAGAAATTCAAAAAAATCTTCCTCAATACGACTATGAAATTATTTTCATCGACAACGACAGTCAAGACAATACACGCCCGTTAATAAGGGAACTTTGTAAACAAAACCCGAAAATCAAAGCCATTTTCAACGCAAGAAATTTCGGACAATTCAACTCGCCGTATTACGGAATTTTACAAACCATTGGTGATTGCACGATTCCGATATGCGCTGATTTTCAAGACCCTGTGGAAATGATTCCGAAATTTGTCTGCGAATGGGAAAATGGTGCTAAAATAGTTGCCGCCGTTAAAAGCGAAAGCGATGAAAACAAACTCGTAAGATTTTTTAGAACCTGTTATTACAAACTGATAAAAAAAATCAGTCCCGTAGAACAAATCGAACATTTTACCGGATTCGGACTTTACGACAGATCCTTCGTTGAAGTTTTAAGGAATTTAAAAGATCCGACACCTTTCATGCGGGGAATAGTTGCCGAATTAGGTTACAAAAAAGTCATTCTCAAATACCGTCAGGCAAAACGCCGCGCCGGAAAAACACACAACAACTGGTACTCGCTTTTTGATGCTGCGATGTTGAGTTTTACCTCGTACACAAAAGCCGGATTAAGAATTGCAACATTTTTCGGAATTTTTGTTTCGACAATATGTTTTTTAATCGTGCTGTTTTATTTGTGTTACAAAATTATTTATTGGGATAATTTCAACGCCGGAATGACACCTTTAATAATAGGCGTTTTTCTTTTAGGCGGTTTGCAATTGTTTTTCATCGGTTTTATCGGTGAATACATTATGAGCATAAACGATAGAATCAAAAATCGTCCGCTCGTTATAGAAGAAGAAAGAATTAATTTTTGAAAAAACGTTTTGGAAAATGATAAAAATCTCTGATTTCATTTTTAAATATCTGGTAGAAAAATACGGCATTGAACATTGCTTTATGGTAACCGGCGGCGGTGCAATGCACTTAAACGATTCTATCGGACACACCAAAGGATTAAAATACATTTGCAACCATCACGAACAAGCCTCAGCCATAGCAGCAGAAGGTTATTTCCGCTCAAGCGGTAAAATGTGCGTTACCTGCGTAACAACAGGTCCGGGCGGTACAAATGCCGTAACAGGAGTTCTTGGTCAATGGCTCGATTCAATACCGGGAATTTATATTTCGGGACAGATAAAAACTTCAACAATGAAGGGCTCTTATCCCGAATTACCGTTAAGACAATTAGGCGACCAAGAGGCAGATATTGTTTCAATCGTAAGTTCCATAACCAAATATGCAAAAACCATTGTCGAGCCTCTTGACATAAAATACGAAATTGACAAAGCGATGTTTCTTGCACAAGAGGGTCGTCCGGGGCCTGTTTGGTTGGACATTCCGCTTGATATTCAAAGTGCGGTAGTTGATGAAAAAAATTTACGGGAGTTTTCTCCGAAAGAGTTTACAGATTCGGTTAAACACGATTTTGTAGACAGACAAATATTGCAAATCATTGAAAAACTTAAAACGTCAAAAGCTCCTGTTATTTATGTCGGTAACGGTATAAGGCTGGCAAAGAGAACCGAAAAATTCATCTGGTTAGCGGAAAAACTTGGAGCACCCGTTGTAACGGCTATCAGCGGCAGCGACATTATTTGGCATGACCATCCTTTGTTTTTCGGCAAGCCGGGCATTTGCGGTGACCGTTTGGGCAATATCATGGTTCAAAATTCCGACCTACTTTTAATTCTCGGTACGCGAATGAGCATACGGCAAGTAAGTTACGCATACGATTTGTTAGCACCGAAAGCGTTTAAAATTATGGTTGATATTGACTTAGCCGAAATTCAAAAACCGACTTTGAATATTGATTTGCCCGTTCACTGCAATTTGAGCGAATTTATTGACAAATTATCACAAAAACTTGAAAATGAAGATTTTAACTTTTCCAAAAGGTATTCTTCATTCAAAGAATTCGGGGAAAAAATCAGCCATGAAATTCCAACAATTTTTCAAGACAATCCTTCCGTAGAGGGATATGTTAATTCGTTTGTTTTTGCCGATGAACTTTTCAGACAACTCGAAAGCGGAGATATAGTTGTAACAGGAAACGGAACAGCATACACCTCCACATTTCAAGCAATGAAAATAAAAAAAGGCGTGAGAGTTTTTGCAAATCAAGGCTGTGCTTCAATGGGTTACGGTTTGCCGGCTGCAATAGGCGCAATAACATCAAAACCTAAGGGAAAAACAGTTTTAATTACAGGCGACGGCAGTCTTCAAATGAATATTCAAGAACTTCAAACTCTTGTTACTTATCAAATGCCGCTGAAAATTTTCGTTCTTGAAAATGACGGTTACTTAGCTATCAAAACAACTCAAAAATCATTTTTCGGCGGAAAATTTACCGGCAGCAATTCTGCAAGCGGCGTAATTTGTCCGGACCTTAAAAAAATTGCCTCTGCATACGGAATAAAATACGTAAGTTGCAACAAAGAAGGCGAACCGTTAAAAAAAATAATTTCAGAAGTTTTAAGTTTCAACGGTACTATAATTTGTGAAATTCACATTCCGCCGGAGCAAACTTTATTTCCGAAATCTGCTTCGTATATGGATAAAAACGGCAAAATGACATCCGCCCCCTTGGACAAAATGGCTCCGTTTATGTCAGAAGAATTACAACAAAAATGCAATTTTTCTTCTTAATTTTTTTTTCTCAGAAAAATAGTTTTAGAACATAAAAAAAACGGACAGTATTTTTACCGTCCGTTTTTTTTTATGTTTTTTTTTAACAGAAAATTCTATTGAACACCTTTCATCATTTTTTTAAGCAGCGGACAAAGTGCAAAAAGCAACACAGAAGCCACTCCCGCCATTACAGCAAACAGCGTAAAAAATTCTGTTAAATTTGTGATTTCAAAACCTAAAAACGATTTTGCCTGACCCTCAGAGCCGGGTAAAAGCGTTGCAAGTCTTCCCGCTAAAATGTTAGAGGCAGCGTTAGACATAAACCAAACGCCCATCAGCAATGATGCTAATCTTGCCGGAGAAAGTTTATTAACCATAGAAAGTCCTATCGGAGAAAGACTTAACTCACCAATTGTATGGATAAAATACAAAGCAAAAAGCCACCACATCGAAACTTTAGCATCGCCTTCAACACCCGAGGTTGCAACAGCAATCACGATATAACCTATCGCCAAAAGCATAAGACCGATAGCTTGTTTTGCCGGTGAAAAAGGTTCCAATTTGCGTTTGCCCAAAAACTGCCAAAGCATTGCCATTATCGGTGCAAAACAAACGACGACAATCGGGTTGATAGATTGAAACCAAGTCGTAGGCATCGTCCAATCACCGATAGAACGGTCTACTTGTTTTTCGGCAAAAAGTGTTAATGAGGAACCTGCCTGCTCAAACGCAGACCAGAAGAATATCACAAAAATCGCAATTATATAAATTACGCCGATTCTGCATTTTTCGTCAAAGGTCAAACCTCTGTCCGTTATAATAAATACCGGCAATGCTAACGAAATCGAATAAATTGCCGCGGAAATATAATCGTTGAAACTTTCAGAGCCAATCGAGAAAAACCAAAACAAGGCTATTGCACCGATAATACAACCCCAAAGTCTAACCGGAGAATTTTTAACGTCTTCTTTCTCTTGATGATGTGCAACTGCTTCTTGATGAGCAAGTTCGTCTTTTGCGTGACGAAGTTCGCTATCTTTTGGAGGAAGTCCGATGTGAAGTCCCTCAGGAGTTTTCAAATATTTATCTTTGAAAGCCCAGAATACTGCCACTGACAACAACATAGCAACACCGGCACAGAAAAATCCCCATTTAAAATTACCGGGGTTAGTCCAATTACCATCGCCTAACGAGCCGCAAATAAGCGGTGCGATAAATGCGCCGACATTGATTCCCATGTAAAAAATAGTAAACGCGGAGTCTTTTCTTGAATCAGTTTTTTCATAAAGGTCGCCAACCATTGTTGAAATGTTCGGTTTGAAAAAGCCGTTACCAAATATCAAGAAAAACAATCCCAAAAACATCAATGAAAGCGAAAAACTATTATCCACGCTTGCATCTATCGGGGCATTTTCTTGAAAAACAGCTTGTTTTACAAAACAGGCTGAGGCAAACATCAAAAATTGTCCGATTGCCATCATAATACCGCCGGCAATAATCGAACGCCGATTGCCCCAATATCTGTCGGCAATATAACCACCGAGCAAAGGCGTTAAATATACAAGTCCCGTATACGAACCGTAAATCTGCGAAGCATTTTCATTGTTGAAAAATGCCGCTACAAGATACAATACAAATAAGGCTCTCATTCCGTAATAGCTGAAACGTTCAGCCATTTCCGTTACGAACAACAGATAAAGCCCTTTCGGATGTCCTTTTGTATTACTCATTTCTTTTTTTAATTATGATTTTTCCTAATTTTTTTTATAATTTTCTATTTACTATGCTTTGTTTGAGGGTCAAAAACCATTCCCGTACAAAGACAATTAAAACGTTTTGTACGTTGGAGAATGTCAAAATTAGCGCAAGTCTCGCACCCCTTCCAAAATTCTTCATCTGTGGTAAGTTGAGAAAATCCTACGGGGACATAACCCAATTCACTGTTAATTTTCATAACGGCAGGGCTTGTTGTGAGTCCAAAAATTTTAGCTTTCGGGAATTTATCCCTTGATAATAAAAAACACTCTTTTTTAATAGCTGTTGCAAGTCCGTGTCCGCGAAATTTAGGATTAACGATTAAACCCGAATGTGAAACAAATTCGTCGTTCTGCCATGTTGCAATATAACAAAAACCGGCAACTTGAGCATCTATAAAAGCAATAACAGCTTTCCCTTCAAGAATTTTTTCCGTAATATATTCCGGCGTGCGGTGAGCCAAACCTGAATTTTTGGATTTTGCCGCCTCGTCAATCATATCCGAAATTGCCTGAGCATAAACTGTATCTTTTTTTTCTGCGCGAATAATTTTTATTTCTGACATTTTTGTTTGCTTTATTTTTTTTCGGCGCAAAATTATAAAAAAAATAGGATTTAACACTAAAAACAAACATGTTAAATCCTATTTTTTTAAAACTTTTTTTTATTTATCGTGTTTGTGACAGCAATGATGTTCACCTTCTTCGCCGTCATGTTTATGACAATGATGTTCGCCTTCCTCGCCGTCATGCTTATGACAATGATGTTCGCCTTCCTCGCCGTCGTGTTTATGACAATGACCTTCACCGTGACAACAATGTCCGTCATGATGAACATGACCGTGTTCGATTTCTTCTTCAGAGGCATCGCGAACTGATTTTACCTCAACCTCAAAATACAAATCTTTGCCGGCCATATCGCTATTAAAATCCATTTTAACAGTTTGAGATGTTATCTCCAAAACCTTACCGACCAAATGATTACCTTTGTTGTCCTGCATCGGAATACGATTACCGATATGACAAAGTTCCTCGTTCAAAACACCGTCTTTCTGGAAAATATTTATCGGTAAATCAACTACCATTTCATTGTGATATTCACCGTAACCTTCCGCTGGAGTTAAATGAAATTTTGCAACACCGCCTTCTTCAAGACCTAAAATGTTTTCTTCAAATTTAGGGAGCAACATTCCCCTTCCGAACAAAAATTCCAAATAATTATCGCCTTTGGTTTGATCCACGATTTCACCGCCTTCAGAATTTCTAAGTTTATAGTCTACGGCAACGACTTTGTTCTTTTCTATTTTCATCGTTTTAATTTTTTCAGTGCGCAAATGTATAAAAAAAACGCCTTATTGAAAACAATATTTTTCAAAAAAATTATTAAAAATATTTGCAGATGTTTATTTTTATTGCTACCTTTGCGCTGCAAAAATAAGGCTGAGTAGTTCAATGGATAGAACGTCGGTTTCCTAAACCGTAAATCAGGGTTCGATTCCCTGCCCGGCTACTTTTTTTGAAAAAAGATAAAAAGTAACGCAACGGAAATTATTTTTCTTGTTGCGTTTTTTGTTACAGCTAAAAAAAAGAAAAAATATGAAAAAAATCTGTTTGTTTATATTGCTTTCTGTATTAATTTTCGGATGCAAAAGTCGTGAAATTCAAGATTTTAGCAGCGATAAAACCGAGATAAAATTCAAAGGTTTTTCGGATTTTGTCATAAAAGAAGACAGCGGAGAAATTTTTAACGCTTATGACGAAGATTTCGGATTTTTAATTCAAAAAATATGGTACGATGACCTTGATTCCAATACCAATTTCATAAAAATTCTCAACGAAAAAACACAACAAATAGCGTTAGAAAAGAAAATCAACATTTCGGTTCAAAACAGTAATGATTTTCAAACTAACACATTAACAGGTATTTACTTTAGCGGTGCGGGCGACGGAAAAGGCATTTATTGGATTTTCGGCGTTTGCGAACCAAGCTATGCCGTCAAAGATGAATTTTGTTATTTTTTCGTAATCTCTTACACCGAAAAATCAGAATTAGAGGCAAAAGAAGTAATTCTGAAAAGCATTGAAACTTCAGCAAAACCGGCAATGTAATAAAAAAAAGACGGAACGAAGAAAAAAGAATTTCGTCCCGCCATTTTTTTTATTTGTGTGTTTATTGTTAATGCGTTAAAATCTCCACACCGTTGTCTGTCATAACAAAAGTGTGTTCCCATTGTGCTGAAGGTAGTTCGTCGTCCGTCACAACCGTCCAATTATTTTCGGAATCAATGAAAACTTTGTAAGTTCCCATGTTAATCATAGGTTCGATAGTGAAAACCATTCCCGGAACAAGCAACATTCCCGTACCTTTTCTACCGTAATGAACAACTTCAGGATCTTCGTGAAATTTTAGTCCTACACCGTGTCCGCATAAATCTCTTACAACAGAATAACCGTTTTTGTGAGCGTGCGTTTGAATAGCATTTCCTATGTCGCCGACAAAAGAGAACGGAACAGCAGCCTCCATACCGATTTCAAGACATTCCTTTGCAACTTTTACGAGCCTTTCTTTTTCGGGCGTCGTCTTGCCGATAATGTACATTCTTGAAGCGTCAGCATAATAACCGTTGAGAATTGTCGTAACATCAACGTTCACAATGTCGCCCTCTTCCAAAACAACATCATCTGAGGGTATGCCGTGACAAACTTCCTCATTAATCGAGATGCAACAACTTTTTGGGAAACCTTCGTAACCCAAAGTTGCCGGTGTTGCATTATGTGAAACGGTATAATCGTGAATCATTTTGTCAATTTCGTTCGTGGTCATTCCGGCATGAATTTTATCCTGAACCAAATCCAAAAGCGCTGTATTAATTACACCACTTTTTCTTACACCGTCAATTTGACCGGGCGTTAAAATAAGTCCGCGCCTCGGAACAAGTTTACCCTTGTTTTGCCAATAAAGTATTTTTTTATCCAACTCGGTAGGTTCCTGACCTTTAGGAACAAACCAATTTGCTTTCTTTTTAAAAAGTCCCATTGTTATTTATTTATTCTTACGCATCAATATTAGCGTAAACAGCATTTTGTTCAATAAATTCACGTCTTGGCGGAACGTCGTCGCCCATGAGCATCGCAAACGTTCTGTCAGCCTCAGCAGCGTTTTCTATCGTAACCTGTTTCAACGTTCTTGTCTCGGGATTCATGGTCGTTTCCCAAAGTTGATCGGCATTCATTTCACCTAGACCTTTGTAACGCTGAACCGTACAACTATCTTCCTGACCGTTTCCGAAATCTTGCAAGGCTTGAAGTCTTTGGTCTTCTGTCCAACAATAACGCTGAGATTTTCCTTTCTTTACCAAATAAAGTGGAGGATTTGCCAAATACAAATGTCCTTGCTCAATTACTTCTTTCATATAACGGAAGAAGAGTGTCATTGCAAGTGTCTGAATATGAGCACCGTCCACATCGGCATCCGTCATGATGATAATCTTGTCGTAACGGATATTTTTAAGGTTTGCTGCCTGAGAATCTTCCTCAGTACCGATTGTGATTCCAAGTGCGGTATAAATATTTTTGATTTCGTCGTTGTCCAAAGTCTTGTATTGAACGGCTTTTTCAACGTTCAAAATTTTACCTCTTAACGGTAAGATTGCCTGATACATACGGTCGCGACCTTGCTTTGCAGTTCCACCTGCAGAATCTCCCTCGACTATAAAAATCTCCGTCTTAGTATTATCTCTTGACGAACAGTCAGCGAGTTTTCCTGGAAGTCCCGCGCCTTTAAGACTGCTTTGGTGCTGAACGAGTTTGCGGGCGTTGTTAGCCGCAATTCTCGCCTTTGCAGCAAGAAGCACTTTGTTAACAATATTTCGTGCTGAATTCGGATTTTCTTCCAAATAGTTAGTCAAAGCGTCAGAAATTGCAGCGTCAACAGCCGGACCTACTTCGGTATTTCCGAGTTTTGTTTTGGTCTGACCCTCAAAAAGCGGCTCTTGAACTTTAACGGAAATAATCGCCGTAAGACCTTCACGGAAGTCATCACCGGAGATTTCGAGTTTTGCTTTTGCTAACATTCCAGAGGTTTCGGCGTATTGTTTCAAAGTTCTTGTAAGACCTCTTCTAAAACCTGTTAAATGCGTACCGCCTTCCTGAGTGTTAATGTTATTGACATAACTATGAACATTCTCTCTAAAACCGTTGTTGTATTGCATTGCGACTTCAATCGGAATGCCGTTTTTCTCGGTGTTAAGATGAATGATTTCGCAGAGTTCGTCTTTTGAAACTTCCAAATAATCAATAAAATCTTTCAAACCGTTTTCTGAATGGAAAACATCGTGACGGGTATTTCCGTTTTCATCGGGGCGCATATCGTGAAGTTCGAGATGAACACCTTTATTTAAAAACGCTAGTTCTCTAAGTCTTGCCGCCAAAATGTCGTACTGATAAACGTGGCATGTAAAAATGCTGTCATCGGGTTTGAAAGTGATTTCCGTACCGGTATCTTCGATGTCAGTCTCACCGATTACAACAACCTCCGTAGTGGGTTTTCCAACAGAATATTTTTGTTGATAAATTTTACCGTTTCTCTTGATAACGGCCTCAAAATAAGTAGAAAGCGCATTAACACAAGATACGCCGACACCGTGCAAACCGCCGGAAACTTTATAAGAATTTTTGTTGAATTTACCTCCGGCATGAAGAATTGTTAAAACAACCTCCAAAGCCGATTTTTTTTCTTTTTCGTGATAATCAGTCGGAATACCGCGACCGTTGTCCTTTACCGTTATTGATTCGTCCCAATTGATGGTAACGTCGATTTTGGTACAAAATACGGCAAGAGCCTCGTCGATAGAGTTGTCAACAACCTCATATACAAGATGATGCAAACCTCTTTCGCCGGTATCACCGATATACATAGCGGGTCTTTTTCTTACCGCCTCCAAACCTTCAAGCACTTGAATACTATCTGCGGAATAATTTTCTTCCGCCTCAATAATTTCAGCCTTAGTTAAGTTGTTTTCTTCCATTTATGTTATTATAATATGTCCTAATTAAAAAGTGTACAAAATTATGATTTTTTTTTGTCAAAAACAACTTTTTTTTAAGTTTTTTGCTTTTTACTCTACGGCAATTCCATTTAAAACGGGCAGGACACATATAAAAACGGACGGACACATATTAAAACGGACGGACACATAGGTCCGCCCCTACGTTATTCCACCTTTTCGATATTTTTAACACGTTTGAATCTCTCCTTCAAATTAATCAACTGACTCTCTCCCAACAAATTAACTGAAAGAACAGCAGAAAATTTTCCTCCCGGCTCCTCCGTCAAACTAAACGAACGGATATGAACGTGAAATTCATTGGTCAAAACATTATTAATCGTCATGCTCATACTCAAATCGTATACGCCGTAAAGTTTTATAACGCTATTAATCAAATCTTTAGACGCATCTTTTTTCCATATCGCATTAACGACACGATAAGGATATTTCGTTAAAATATTTTTAGCATTCGGACAATCGTAACGATGAATTTTTGTTCCTTTGTCAGCCGTTATAAATGCAAAAATTTTATCGCCAGGAAGCGGTTTGCAACATTTCGCAAAATTATAACCTAACGTGTCAAGATTGTCAATTATCAGATAATCAGTCGTTTTATCGGTTTCGGCAGTACGATGTTTTTTCTCCTCCCTTATAATTTGAGGAGGCTCCGGAGTCTCGTCCGTCAAATAACTGATAACTTTGTGCAAATCAATAACGCCTTCGCCGATTTTTTGATATAAATCAACGGGACGGTCTAATTTTAAGATTTTAGTTATATCATTAACTCTCAAATCGTTGAACAACAAACCGTGCTGTTCGACTTTTTGTTTTAAAATCTCTTTTCCCAATTCGGCAAGACGGTTGTTGCTTGCGTCAATAATTCTGCGGATACGGTTGCGTGTCCTAACATTATTTGCAATTTTCAACCATTCTTCCGATGGTTTTTGATTGCTTGCCGTTAAAATTTCAACAGTATCGCCGTTCTGAAGTTTGTGCTTAAAGGACACAAATTTTCCGTTCAAATGCGCACCCGTACATTTTCTTCCGACCTCAGAATGTATTGCAAAAGCAAAATCCAAGACGGTATCACCTTTACGCATTTTCTTTAAATCACCGTCAGGAGTGAAAATATAAATTTCATCACTGTACAACGCCTTTTTCTCGGAAGAATTTTTTTGAGAAACATCTGGATTTTCAATCGCTTCACGGATTTTCGTAAAAATATTTCCGCCCGCTTGTCCGTCGGTACCGTTTTTGTATTTCCAATGCGCGGCAAGACCTTTTTCGGCAACCTCGTCCATTCTTACTGTACGAATCTGAACCTCCACCCAACGTCCCTCAGGACCGATAACAGTAGTATGCAAAGACTCGTAACCGCTTGATTTCGGCACACTTATCCAATCCCTTAAACGGTACGGATTAGGTTTGTATTTTTCCGTTATAACAGAATAAACCTTCCAACAATCCGATTTTTCGTTTTCAAGGTCAGAATCGATTATAACCCTAATTGCAAACAAATCGTAAATACCATCAACATCAATGTTTTGCTTTTTCATTTTCTGACGGATTGACGAAATGGATTTCGGACGACCTTTAATGCTGACCTTCAAGCCTAATTCTTCAAATTTCTTTTTCAACGGCTCAATAAACGCTTTTATATATTCGTCCCTTTCGTGTTTCTTGATTTGAAGTTTGTCGGCAATGGAACGGTATGTCTCGTATTCAAAAAATTTCAGACAAACCTCTTCCATTTCGGTTTTTATTTTATAAAGGCCTATTCTGTGCGCAATCGGCGAATAAAGGTATTGAACCTCGGTCGCAGTTTTTAAACTTTCAGGATCGTTCTTGTCCTTGATATGACGAATTTTCATTAAATGCTCGGCAAGCAAAATGATTATCGCACGCACGTCGCCGGACAAAGTAACGAGAAGTTTTATATGATTTTCGTTTTGAGATTTCAGTTTTTCTTCGTTGAATTCAGGAATTTTTAAAACACCGGACAAAATGCCCGATACTTCCTCATGAAATTTCCCTTGAGAAAGCATTTGAGATAGTTTATCATTTTTTATAAACGCATAAGCTGTTAATGCCGACATAGTTACAACATCAGCATTAATTTCCTCCTCCCCGATTTTCAACAACTCCAAAGCATTTTCCTCGGGAGAAGATTCTGCATTTTCAACGGCTTGTACCGTATCCAAAAAAATTTTTCTGTCGTCTTCGTTAAGACCTGAAATATAAGTTTTTAATTCCTCTTTTATCATAATTAATGCAGTTTGTTTTATGCTGCAAAAATACTCATTTTTTTTATCAGTTAACAAAAAGAACCCGGAAAAGTTGAAATATTACGTTTTTTTCGTAATTTTGCGCCAAAATTATCAAATGGCAAAGAAACTTTTTATAGCAGAAAAGCCCTCCGTTGCAAGAGAATTTGCGAAGGCTCTCAAAGAATCACATTCGCAAATGACGGGTTATTTGGAAGGCGAAAAAACTATCGTTACATGGTGTGTCGGACATCTCGTAACTATGTCTTATCCTGAGGTTTACGATATTAATCTTAAACGCTGGAGAGAAGACACCCTCCCCTTTTTGCCAAAGAAGTTTCTTTACGAAATCATTCCTAACGTAAAACAACAATTCGACATCGTATCCTCACTCCTTAACCGTGAGGACGTGGACTGTATTTATGTCTGCACCGACTCCGGACGCGAAGGAGAATACATTTATAGGTTGGTTGATATGATGGCAAATGTCCCCGCTACAAAGGAAAGAAAACGCGTCTGGATTGACTCTCAAACCGAAGAAGAAATCCGCCGCGGAATACGCGAGGCAAAACCCCTCTCCTCTTACGATGCACTCTCCGACGCCGCTTATTTAAGGGCAAAAGAAGATTATTTAATGGGTATCAATTTTTCAAGAATACTTACCATTAAGTACGGTAATATGTTAAAATCACATCTAAAACTTGATAAAAACGTTGCCGTTTCTGTAGGTAGAGTTATGACCTGTGTTCTCGGAATGGTTGTAAGGCGGGAAAGGGAAATCAGAAAATTCAAAAAAACGTCTTTTTACAGAGTTTTAGGAAATTTTTTGGCGGAAACCACTAAAATTCAAGGCGAATGGAGAGCCGTTGAAGGTTCGGATTATTTCAATTCGCCAAAACTTTACAAAGAAAACGGTTTCAACCAAAAAGAAGACGCCGAAAAATTAATTCAAGATTTGCAAAACACTGCAAATGAAGCCGTTATCGAAACCATTGAAAAGAAAAAAGAGAAAAAAAATCCGCCTCTTTTATTCAATTTAGCAGAACTTCAAAACGAATGTTCAAAACTTTTCAAGATTTCACCCGATCAAACTTTGCAAATCGTTCAGGATTTGTACGAAAAAAAACTCGTAACCTATCCGAGAACCGATGCGAGGGTACTTTCAACGGCGGTCGCAAAAGAAATTACCAAAAATCTTCACGGACTTGCCACAAGAGATGAGTATTTGGAATTTTTAAAAGACATAAAAACTCACGGAATTTACGCCAAAATCGACAAAACCCGCTACACGGACGATAAACAAATCACAGACCACTATGCAATAATTCCAACAGGCGATGGTTTTCCGGCTCTTTCAACTCTTGACGAAATATCGCTCGGTGTTTATGACAGAATCGTAAAACGTTTTCTTTCAGTGTTTTATCCACCGGCTGAATACAGAAAAGTCGCTATTAAAATGTTAGTGGGAAAAGAAGCGTTTTTTGCTAATTTCAAAGCATTGGAAACTCCCGGATATTTGAAAGTCTACGCCAAGGATTCCAAAACGCAATCCGCTGAAGACAAAACTCAAAAAAATCAGGAAGGCGAAGAAGAAATTTCAGAGGCGGGAATTGAAATCGTCAGCAAACTGCGCAAAGGTTCAAAACTGAAAATCTCCGGCTACGAAATAAAAGACGGTGAAACCACTCCGCCTAAACGTTATAATTCGGGTTCGCTAATTTTAGCGATGGAAAATGCAGGACAGTTTATCGAAGACGAAGAATTAAGGGCTTTGGTAAAGGGTCGCGGCATCGGAACCTCCGCAACAAGGGCTGAAATTTTGGCTAAATTGGTAAAAATCAATTATTTGAGCCTTAACAAAAAAACTCAGATTATAACCCCTGCAAGACTCGGAGAATTGGTTTACGAGGTTGTTAAAGCCGCTATAAAACCGCTTCTGAACCCTGAATTAACGGCAAGTTGGGAAAAAGGCTTAACAATGGTGGCTGACGGAGTCATCAAACAAGAGGAATATCTCGTTAAATTGGAAGATTTTGTAACAAAAAACACTAATCTTTGCAAAACTTTAGGCAATTATGCACCTTTAGCACGAATTTTTTCGTTAGTGGATTATTGTTATAAATAATTATAAATCAACACTTTAATCGTTTTATCGTAAAAAAAGTGATTTTTGTATTTGGAAATATCCGAAAAAAAAATATACATTTGCCTAAAAAATTTTAGACAATGGAAAACACGGATATTATAGAAAAGTTTCCCGGACTTATTAAAATTGCAGCAACTTTTGACACGCCGGAAGTAGAATTGGACGCTCAAAACGGAATTTTCAGAATAAAAGGTAACTCATACCCTGAAGATCCGGTAACATTTTACCGCCCTGTGCATCAATGGTTTGAAAAGTATGCCGAAAATCCGTCGGACAAAACTGAATTGCAAATTCATTTCAAATATTTCAGCACGTCATCAACACAGATTTTTTTCGATATTTTCCGCGTGTTAGAAGAAATTGGCAAAAAAGGTAACGATGTGTCTATCAAATGGTTTTACGATACCGACAACGAAGAAACCAAAGAAAACGGTGAAAATTATTCAACCCTTTTCGATGTTCCGTTTGAGTTTGTAGCCGTTGAACCTCAAAATGAGACTTGCTAACTATAAAAAAAACAAAAACCTTTTTTATAAAAAAAACACCCAAAAATCCGATACGTTTTCCATAAAAAAAAACACTTTCATTCCACGAATAAAACATTTAAATCTTATATATATGAAAAGGCACAACACATTAATTATGAGTATTATAACAAGTGTTATAACCGCTGCCGGCTGTAACGGCGGTGCTGAAAAAAATTTGCCGCAACTTGGCAAAAACACAGATCAGGAAGTCATCGCAGCAATGACTTTAGATGAAAAAATCCTATTGCTTTTGGGCTGCGGTCAAGGCGGTGTTGATGAGCCTATCGCTGTCGTAGGCACAACAGAAGACATTATTCCCGGAGCTGCCGGCACAACGCACGGCATTGAAAGACTCGGTATTCCGCCTATGGTTTTAGCAGACGGTCCCGCAGGTCTTAGAATAAAACCAATTAGGGAGAACGACACCTCAAAAACTTATTATTGTACCGCTTTTCCTATCGCTTCAATGCTTTCAAGCACATGGAATCAGGAACTTGTAGAACAAGTCGGAGAAGCTATGGGTCAAGAAGTTAAAGAATACGGAGCAGACGTAATTTTAGGTCCGGGGGTTAACATTCATAGAAATCCTCTTTGCGGCAGAAATTACGAATACTATTCGGAAGACCCCGTTTTGGCGGGAAAAACCGCAGCCGCTATTATAAAAGGTATTCAAAAAAACGATGTGGGAACCTCAATAAAACATTTTGCAGCTAACAATCAGGAAACATTCAGAACAAGTACCGATTCAAGAGTTTCACAACGGGCGTTAAGAGAAATCTATTTGAAACCTTTTGAAATCGCAATCAAAGAGGCTTCACCGTGGACTGTTATGACCTCTTATAATTATCTTAACGGCGTATATACCTCTGAAAGTAAAGAACTTAACGATTCTGTTTTGAGAAAGGACATGGGTTTCAAAGGTCTTGTTATGACAGATTGGTTTGCCGGAATGGATGCCGTAGCTCAAGTTAATGCCGGCAACGATTTGATGATGCCGGGCATTGACCGTCAATTCAATCAAATAAAAGAAGGTGTTAAAAACGGCACGTTAAGCGAGAAAAAAATTGACGAAAACGTTGAAAGAATTTTGCAGTTAATAAAAAAGACTCCGAGATTCAAAAATTATAAATTCTCTGACAAACCCGATTTGAAGGCTCACGCCCAAATCACACGTCAGTCTGCCGCTGAAGGTATAGTCTTGTTAACAAACAAAAAACTTTCGCTGCCTCTTAATAAAGAGAAAAAAGTCGCAGTTTTCGGCACTAACAGTTATGAATTTCTCTCCGGCGGTACAGGCTCAGGCGATGTTAATGAAGAATACATCGTCTCGCTGACCCAAGGATTGAAAAACGCAGGTTTTGAAATTGACGAAAAATTAGCAAAAACATATCAGGAAAACATTGAAAATCAGCGCAAAGAACGTAACGCTGACCCACAAAAAAACAATGATTTCTTTTATCGTTTTATGCCGGAAAACTTTTCGATTTCCGACAGCGATTTAGCAAAATATGCCAAAGAAAACGATTTTGCGGTTTTAACGATAGGTCGTTGCAGCGGTGAGTTCAGAGACCGCAGAATTGCCGATTTTTATCTCTCGGACATCGAAAAACAACTTTTGAAATCAGTAGAAAAAGCATTTCAAAAACTCGGCAAAAAAGTTATCGTAATTCTTAACATAGGCGGCGTTATCGAAACTTCATCTTGGATTGAAACTCCTGATGCAGTACTTTTGAGTTGGATGGGCGGTCAGGAAGGCGGCAATGCAGTAGCAGATGTTTTAACGGGAAAAATTAATCCTTCAGGTAAACTTCCCGTAACTTTTGCAGTTGATTATTTTGACTACCCGTCAGCAAAAAATTTCCCCTACGATTACGAGGCTAACAACAAATCAATGTTCGGACGCGGCGCAGAACGCGGAAACGAAGAAAATATTGATTACACTAATTATAAAGAGGATATTTTTGTAGGTTACAGATATTTTTCGTCGTTTAACAAAAAAGTACAATTCCCGTTCGGTTACGGTTTGAGTTATACGGATTTTGAATTTTCTAATTTGAGCGTTAATGCTGATAATAAAGAAGTTACATTAAAACTTTCTGTTAAAAACATAGGAAAAACTTCTGGCAAAGAGGTAGTTCAAATTTATGTTTCAGCACCGCAAAACGGCGTTTCAAGAGCGCAAATCGAATTAAAAGCATACGCAAAAACCAAACTTTTAGCACCCTCAGAGGCTCAAGATTTAACTTTAAAAATACCTTTGGAAGATTTGACGTATTTTGACACAGAAAAATCTTCATGGGTTTTGGAAAAAGGCGTATACAGTTTTTCAGCAGGAAATTCTTCGGCTAAGTTATTGAAAACCGAGAAGTTAGAAATTAGTGAAGATTTACTGAAAGAGTGTTCAAACGTTCTGAAACCAAAGCAGGAATTTGAAATTCTCAAAAGATAATAATCATACGGCAGTTTTTTTTGAAAAAAAGTAATAAAAAGTTCAAAAAAAATTTTGCCGTATAAAAAAAAAGCTCTACTTTTGCACCGAAATTTTTAGTAACAAACATTTTAAATAATTTTATGCAAAAAAATTACGAAGCCGTTTTCATTATGACTCCCGTTTTATCTGACCAACAGATGAAGGAAGCGGTGGATAAATTTAAAACTGTTCTAACCAACGGCGGAGCAGAGATTGTCCACGAAGAAAATTGGGGTTTGAAGAAGCTTGCATATCCCGTAAACCACAAATCAACGGGTTTCTATCAATTGCTTCAGTTCAAAGCAGACCCTGCATCAATCAAAAAATTTGAAGTTGAACTCAAACGTGATGAAAGAATCATCCGTTGGTTGACCGTATCGTTAGACAAACACGCTTTGGAATATGCAGAAAAACGTATTCAAAGATTAAACGGTCAGAAACAAGCTCAGGCTACAGAAGCAGCTCAGGAGCCGAAAGAACAATCAAATGAAACTTCAGAATCTAATAAGGAGGAATAAGCCATGGCAGAACAGAGTGAAATCAGATATTTAACTCCCCCGACAGTGGAGATTAAAAAGAAAAAATATTGCCGTTTCAAGAAAAACGGTATCAAATACATCGATTACAAAGACCCTGAATTTTTGAAAAAATTCTTGAACGAACAGGGTAAAATCCTTCCCCGCAGACTTACGGGAACATCTCTGAAATTCCAGAGAAAACTTTCAGTGGCAATCAAACGTGCGCGTCATCTCGCATTGTTGCCTTACGTAACCGATTTGTTGAAATAATAAAAAAACTATTCTGAACAATGGAAATAATATTAAAACAGGATATTGCAAACCTCGGCTCTAAGGATGATGTGGTAACCGTAAAACCCGGCTACGCAAACAACTACCTTATCCCTAAAGGTTTTGCAACCGTTGCAACCGAATCGGCTAAAAAAGTTTTGGCCGAGAACAAAAAGCAACAGGCTCACAAAGAAGAAAAACTCCGTAACGACGCAACTGAAAAAGTAAAACTTATCGAACAAAAAGAAATTAAAATCGGTGCTAAAACAAGCACAACCGGTAAGATTTTTGGTTCAGTTAATACTATTCAGATTGCTGAAGCTTTGGCTAAAAAAGGCATCGATGTTGATAGAAAACAAATCACCATCGCTGACGAAGCTAATATTAAAGAAATTGGCAAATACAAAGCCGTTATCAAAATTTACAAAGACATCAAAGCAAATATCGAATTTGAAGTCGTTGCAGAATAATTTTGAAATTTCTTTCTGATTAAAAAAGTCTTCTCTTGAAAAAATTTGACTTTAAAAAATAAAAATCAATTTTTTTTCAGGAGAAGATTTTTTTTATTATTATTCAACATTCTTATCTCCTATTTTCCTTTATTTCTGATATTTTTTTCTTAGTTAGTGCCGTTGCTACGCTTGTTTCGTGCGGAGACGGTGATGATAGTGACAATGGGACAAATGAACTCGCCGCTCCAACGATTCAAGCGGTGTTCCCCTTAGACGGATAGAATTTCGCCCCAAAATATGGTATTATTATTGCAGGTTCGTAAATGCAATGGTAATCTTAATTACAGGGGCATCCCACACGGGAAAGACACTTTTGGCGCAGAGGATGCTTGAAAAATACAAATATCCGTACTTGTCGATCGACCATTTGAAAATGGGGTTGATGCGTAGTGGTCATACCGATTTGACTCCTACGAGCGATGACGGCGATATCACGGAATATTTGTGGCCGATAGTGCGTGAGATGGTCAAAACCGCCGTTGAAAACGGTCAAAACCTTATTGTAGAAGGTTGTTACATCCCTTTTGCTTGGTCGGATGATTTTGAGGACAACTATCTCGACCATATCCGTTTTTATTGTCTCGTTATGAGCGAAAAATATATCCGAACTCATTTTGCCGACATAAGGCGGTTTTCAAACATCATTGAAAACCGTTTGGACGATGGATGGTGCACGTTGGATAATGTTTTGAATGACAATGCACAATATTTAACCCTCGCACAGTCTTATAATGTCAACTATATCTTGATTGACGACGAGTATGATGTGGATGCTTGTTTGTAATCAATCGGCATTGTTTTCGGCGGAAATTTGCAGTTTTCGCAAAATGTTTTTGGTCAAAATTTGCAGTTTTCGCAAAATGTTAGGGGGCGGGGTATGTGTTTTATTGTTATTGTGAACGACATCGATTGAAAAAAACAGCAATTAAACGGTAGGAATCGAACCTACGATACGTAACCCCTTGTTACCTACTCCAAGCATTGTTTAACTGCTGTTAATATGACATAAGATTAAACAAACAAATAAAAATTGAAAATTGCCTAAAAATTTCCGTATTTTTGCAACGCCTTGATAGTCTTGCAGCCCTCAAAAAAGGTGAAATTATTTCTGATATGAATTGGATAATTTTGTTTTTTGCGGGACTATGCGAAGTGGCGTATTCCTATTGTCTTGAACGTTCAAAAGGCTTGGAAGGTATTCTTTGGTGGAAATGGATTGGAATCTTTGTCGGCTTTTATATCCTTAGTATGATTCTTTTGGTTAAGGCGACACAGACACTGCCTTTGGGTACTGCTTATGCTGTGTGGACGGGTATCGGTGCCGTTGGAACAGTGCTAATTGGCATTTTTGTATTTAACGAACCTGTCAGTTTTGCCCGAATGTTTTTTATAACAATGCTCATTACGTCAATTGTCGGACTTAAAATTGTGTCTTGAATATTATTAAATTTCTCGTCCTCCCAAAGTTCTGCAAATTAATTTTGCAGCCATCGTCTTTTTTCCTATTTTTACCACAAAAATTATTAACCATTTATAACAATGAAAAACCAACTGGGCTCAGAGATAACAATCGGCGGCATACGCTTGAAATCCAATGTGTTGATGGCACCGCTTGCCGGATATACCTGTTTTCCGTTTCGGTTGATGGTAGAGCGGCTCGGGGCGGGAAGTGCCTATACCGAAATGGTGAGCGCAGACGGTCTAAAATACAACAACCGCGCTACCACACAACTTCTCTACACCGATAATCGTGAAAAATTGAAGTGCGTGCAACTCTTGGGCTCAATCCCAACGGTGTTTGAACGTGCGGCAAAAAGCGAACTCTTGGCACCGTTTCAAATTATCGACATTAATATGGGATGTCCTGTGCCTCAGGTGGTTAAGGCTGGCGAAGGCGTTGCGCTGATGGAAGATTTGCCCAAGGCTTCAAAAATCATTGAGGCTTGCAAACGCAGCGGAAAGGTGGTTTCGGTGAAATGCCGCATTGGAATGAACCCCGAAAAGATTGTGATTGAAGAGTTTGCGCGGATGTGCGAAAATTCCGGCGCAGATATGATTACAGTTCACGGACGCACCCGCAGTATGATGTACGAGGGCGAACCACTTTTCGACTATATCCGAATGGCGAAAAATGCTGTTAATATTCCCGTTTTTGCCAACGGCGGCATCGATTCAAAGGAAAAGGCAGAGATGGCGATGGCAAAAACAGGAGCCGACGGCGTTATGCTTGCGCGTTTTGGATTTGAAAATCCGTTGCTCTTTGCCGAACTCACCAACACTAAAACCACCGACACCAAATACACTCTGATAATGGAGCAATTAGACATTGCCACAGAATGTTTCGACGAACTTTTTGCCCTCACCTACATCAAAAAACTCTCGTCGTATTTTATGAAAAAACTCCCCGGAACAAAAAGGTATAAACAAGATTTGTACAAATGCGGCAGCGTGGGGCAAGTGAGGGAAGTGTTGGGGAGAATATTTGTGGGAGGGGAAAACCTTACGAAAGTGTTATAAAAAACAAACCCGACAACGTGACGAATCAGAGGTTGCCGGGGTAAAACATTTCAATCGGATATTACGATGTATTAGTTTTCAACACATTTTTCTTTTCCCATTATCCAATGTACTTCACACTCAATGTGATAAATCTGAATAAGATACCATCCGTAATTCTTACTTAGATAATTAGCAACATCAATGCAACTCCCAAAGAAAAGTTCTTTACCGTTTTCACCACGTAATGGTATTGAATTTCCATAGGAATCCGTTCCAAAAGAAACATTAAGATTAGCACAACATTGTATTATTTCGCAATATTCCATATACTTTTTCATAATTACGGAGATTATTGATTAGACAATAGTTTTTTCATAATTTCACTTTCATAAGCCTTTGAGAGCAATTCTGCTTCCCAAAGTACTACGTCACGTAGATTCATACCCTTCATCAATCGAATAATATGAATACTTTCTGTTTCTTGCAAGATTGATTTTCTGCCATTTTCACTGTACCATCTTTCAAAATCCCGCAAATGCCACCAAAGTCCAGCCCAAATAACTAAAACATCATTAGCAAGTTTTGATTCCTTAATATCAGTGTTATCTTCTATTTGCTTTAATGTTTCGCTTGCATTTGAATATTCCTTGTATGTATATTGTGGAGGTTGATTGCCACTAATAGAAATCAATTCCATTTTTTCCCAACGTTCAAAAAACGGCCGTACACGCTCTTGTACACTAATTACAGGATTTAGAGATTTTCCTATCCAATGGTGAATAAATACATAATTTGTCCAATCAAGACCTCTTGTATTATATTGATTAGGAAATGATTGGCTTGCAATTTTGAATAATACTTCCAAATATGGTTTTATTGCTTGCAACTGATCTTCACCAAGATAAGCATCATCTTTAACAGACGCGTCTTTAAAATATGGCACAAAAGTTTTGTGTAACCATATTTTTTCATTGCAGAACGGTACACAATAAGTAATACCATCCATCCATAAGCAAAAATATTTATTGCTATTAGATTCTTGTTCATTGTGAGACAACACATTGTCATTTTGAAAAGGTCCGTTATTTATCTTGTTACGTGCAAAGAACTTGCCGACAAACAAGAAAAGATTTTTAACTTCCTTTTCGTTGAAATCAAGTTCATCAGGTTTCCTATTGTTTTTGTGCCAAGTATTTGACATAGGGAGGTCGTTAGGCAAGCGATAAGCCCTTCGGGCATAACAGTCAATCATGTGTGGAGAAAACACATCCACTACATCTACTCCATTTCCGTTATCATGGACATGAAATGTGTAACATTGCTCTCCCGGAAATGGCAAAATACCTGTGATAATAGGCATTGGTTGCACTATTTCATTCTTATTTTGCGGAGTCATCTGTACAAAATAACGGAATTGCAATTCTTCATTTGAAATGTAGTAACCAATATGGTATGGCAAACGCTCACCTTTATTTTGTTTTAGTTGGAAGGAATTAAAAGCGACATTCATTATACTTTTTAATTCTTCCATAAAATCGGAACTTTTATACTCTTCCAATAATAAGGAAGTCAAATCATTCCAAAATTTTTCAGGATCATCCTCCTTGTACGAGAAAATTTCTTCAAGTTTATTCATATTCTTTAAAATAAATTATTAATAATAAATCAACACATAATAATCTAATTAAAAGAATAGATGAATATCAACACCGCAAAAGTAAGAATTAAATTTGATTTACAAAAATATTTTTTCAAAATCTCCCAAAAATACATTATATTTGCCGAAATACTAAAATGCTACTATTTCAATCACCGATTGAAACAAGCATAAACAGAGGAAGTGATTGACATTCAGTAATATCCCGAATAATTATGGAAACTACAAACTGTGCATTACTAACAAACCAAGGGCAATTTACCGTATTTAAATACGGTGACCGCGTAATACGGTTCAGAGCACCGTATTCGTTGGAAAAATATACTGAGGTGAAAACTTGGGATCACGGCTATATTGTTGTAATGGCTAAATATGCGCACAACGACAAAAGTGAAGAGGATTATATCGACCTTGTGCCGATATTAGAGGATTTGTATATAAATCCTGATGTTTTTTTAAAACCTATTAAACAAGTTACGATAGAATGAACGAGATACAGAAAATCGCCGACAATGCTGATTTGATTGTAAACGGTTATGCGTTTACAAAATGCGACACGGGTTACCGTGTACTTAATATCAATAATCCACAAAAAGCCTCTGTGGTATCGCCTGATGGTACCACATTAGAAACCACTATGGACGATATTGAGGCGGGCATAGTAGTCGATTATTTCCTCAAAAACAAACAATTTGTGGAGGACTAACCAATGCCTAAGTATTACGAGTTTAAAGTAGTTGGGTACTACTTGTATTTTACATCGTTCTGCGTAATTGAGTGTATGCACGTACACGCAAGCGACAGCAAACTTTCCGAGGGCGGTTCGGCTAAGTTTTTCGTCAAGGAAAACGGTGATACTGTTGTGCAGAAACGTGGCATCCTCACCGACTCTGAAATATCTAAAATACAAGCCTTTATTAAAACAAACTATAAAGAGATGTATCTAAAATGGGCTGAGTATAGTCAAAACGGATATTATGGAAAATAACACCAATATAGAAATCTCCTCCGGCATCCTTACCTTATGCCAAACTTACTCCGCCGAAATCACCATTCCTGAGGGCGTGCACACTTAACTACCTACTCAGTAAATTTTTAATTAAAGATTCCAAAAATGGATTTACATTAAGTTTCTGAATATCATTATAATCCTTCATATACTCAGCGGCATACTTTCCCAAAATTATCAACATTTCATTAGTTAAATTTTCTTCATCACGAAAATGTATCAGAACGTCCAATCCATATTCATTGTTATCGTCTTCAAAAAATTTATCTACTATTTCATCTGTTGTTGCATTTGAAATAAACTCTAATTCTGCACTCATATCATCATTGTTGCAACACTCATCAGAGTCAACTACATTGAGAAGTAATTCATAAAATATGTTATCATCGTTACATAATTTTGCCAATTCACAACCATAATGAATTTTATTATCTTCACAATATTTTTTCAATCGCAACAAACGTTTTCTGACATTCAATATACCATCTAAACTATCCAAATTTTCTTTTGGTAGTTTATCAAACACTTCTTTATTTAATTCTTCTATATATTCTGCTACGAGTTTTAGATGAATATCTATCATCCTTTTTCTTTTTTCCTCGCGTTCCAATATATCTTTCAACGTTTCGCCATCACAAGGTTCGATATTATCTACATTTTCAACAAAATCAATCGAATGTCTTATGCTCTCATATGCATCTTTTAATTCCTTTGACACATAGGGTTCTACTTCAAACCACCTGTTATACAGATTTTTAATCGTAATTTCCATAATATTATACCCATTATTAATATCAATGCAAATATAATAAATACGATTTTATTTACAACATATATACAAACTTTTTTCAAAATCTCTCAAAAAAAACACTATATTTGCGGTGTATAAAACTAACTCTGCAAATTATGACCGATAAATATAAAATACCGTTTATTAATGCCTGCATCAGGGCGTTTGCAAGGCGTATAAAAATGCCGGTGAAAAACAGTTTCCTGTATCTTGACAGATATAAGGGATTTGATTTTTTGTTGGAGTTTTATCCGTCGTTGCACTTGCAGTCGGTAGACGATACTGTTGACGAACTCCATAAAATTTGCAAAAACAACGGAGGATGCTTATGAAACTTTATCACGGAACAAATACCGATTTTTTGGAAATTGATTTGAGTCAGTCAAACCGTTTCAAAGATTTCGGACGAGGTTTTTATTTAACCGACATCAAACGTCAGGCGGAAGAAATGGCAAGGCGGCGGGTATTGCAAAACGGTGGTATGCCCATTGTTCAAGTATATGAATTTGATGATAAATGCTTGACTGATAATTCAATAAATGTGCTTAAATTCGACAGACCGTCTGCCGAATGGGCAGAATTTGTCTTCAAAAACCGCAGCAGTCGAAAACCTGTTTTCAAACATAATTACGACATTGTTATAGGACCGATTGCCGACGACGGTGTCGCCTATTTGCTCGACCGTTATGCAGAAGGTTCATTCACTCTTGAACAATTGGCTGACGAACTGAAATTCAAACAGTTAAACAACCAATATTATTTCGGAACTGAACGTGCAATCACACTTTTAAAACGTTTGAAATGACCAAAAAACAGATACAAAATTTCCTCGTGGCGTTTACAACAGACCGAATGACTGAATATATGATTGAGGACTACAACGTTACGTTGTCTGATGCGTTAAAGTTTATTTACAATTCTGAAACTTACGCCAAACTTTCTCAGACAGAAAACGGACTTTATTCGCAAAGTCCGGCGTATGTTTACGAATTGCTCGAAAAGGAATATTTGCCCATATCACACAATGATCCACAACCAAATCATCATATCTAACGGCATATTAGAATTATACCAAACCTACGATTCCGAAATCACCATCCCTGAGGGCGTGCACACTATCGCGGAGGGGGCGTTGAAGGGTAATGTGGGACTGCGGAGGGTGGTGCTACCTTCAACGTTGAAAACTATCTGTGCGTCAGCGTTTAAGGGGTGTAGACAACTGCACGATATTCAGTTTCCCGATGGATTGGAGGAGGTGGGCGATTATGCCTTCAACCGCTGCCACAATCTTGAAGAACTGATTTTTCCGAAGACGATGACCAAAATCGGGGCGTTCGCGTTTCTCTATTGCGACAACCTCAAAAAAGTGGTTATGGAGGGTCCTGAGCACCTTTCAAAGGCGGTTTTTTCGCATTGTTGGATGTTGGAGGAGGTGGCGTTGAACCGCAATGTTGACGATTCTAATTTTTCGCAGGAGGTGTTTGAGGGCTGCATACGGCTTTCGCGGATAACGCTTTCGGACGAGGTTTTTGAGATAAAAAATCTCGTGGCGGCGATGGACTCACACTCTGATTTTCCGCAAGTTATACGTTCCTTGGCAAAAAGCGTCTATCATTTGATAACCATCGAGGACGGTGGCGTGCTCAAATCGTTCAATATCAACCTCAAATCCGTGCTTCTGCCTGATGGAATCGTTACGATTGCCAAACGTTGTTTTTTCAACAAAAAGGGAATTGTGAGCATTTCGCTGCCCAAATCCGTGAAGGAAATCAAGGCTAATGCGTTTTTAAATTGCCTGAGTCTCGAAGAAATTTCGTTTGAGGACGACGATGTGGAGTTAGATCCGCAGGCGTTTCGTGGTTGCAACAATCTGAAAAAGGTACATTTGCGTGGCGAAACTTTTTTGCTCGAAGACGACCCTCAAAATCCGCTTGTTGGCGCAATTCGCGATCAGGTGTTGGGCGATTTTA
>JAFPYR010000080.1 GCA_017412115.1 Bacteroidales bacterium
CTGTGGTGAGTTCTTTGTAAACATTATAATGGTTAAGTGCGTGAATATAAGCCAAATAAATCGCAGCGGCAAGGGCGTTTTCGTTGTTGTAATTGCGGTTTGAGGTTACGTGGATGTGGCTGTTGTTCAATGCGGTTGCAACGGCTTCGGAATTTTTGAGGATTGTCTGTTCCAAAAGTTCTTCCGAGGCTTTGATGATTTGGTCGGTAGCCGAATAATCATCGAGACTTTCTATGGCGTTAAACCACTCTTGGCGGACTTCGTTGTTGGGGATACGGCAGGTCTTATTTGACTCATTATAAACCAAATAGCCGAGGTGAATTAGATAAGTGAACACGTCGTCTTTGGTGATAAAATCTGTCATCGTATTCATATATCGAGTAACATTCACCTTGATATTTTCACCAGCCAAAAGCCTGATTATGTCGTCTTTAATGCCTTGATAATTGTGGTTGAGGCGGTCGGTAATCACTTTGTATGTGGATGTTCTGCCCCAAAAGTTTCCCAACTTTTTGGTTTTCATTGATTTAACAACCGATTCGGGGTTATAAATCTCAAAACCGTTTTGTGCGTAACCGTCGTATTCGCGTTTACATTCGAGGAAATCCATACCGTATTTTTCGCAAAGCGGTTTTACTTCTTGCTCTGTAAATCCAACATATTCAGCAAGTTGTAAAGCATCGAGCATTGTGTATTCGTCAAAATTATTGAGTTTGCTCTGCACCCTGTCGCGCACCACAGGCAGAATACCCGTAATGTAGGCGAGCGAAATCGCATTGCTGAGGGTGTCGCTCTTAAACAATCCGTTCAAAAACATCAGATAATCGGCGAATAAATCAGTGCCGAATTGGTTGCGCACAAGGCTGTCATATTCGTCAAGAATGATGACAAATGTCTCTTTGGTATGGGCATAAACCTCCAAAATGCAATCCGCAAGCGATTCGTCAAGAGAAAAATCAATATTTGGAAACTGACTAACAAATTCCTTTTTGAGTTTTAAAGTCAGTTTTTTTAACATCGAATTTTTATCTACGGCATTCTGATATTCGCTTGCAACATCTATTGAAATAAAATTCAGTTTATTAAGATATTTTTCGTAACTGTCAGCCTTGGAAATTTTCAAGTTTTTGAACATTTCCCTCGAATCGCATCCTTTGGAATAGTAGGCGCACATCATTTTTGTGGCGAAAGTCTTGCCGAAACGTCGCGGACGTGAAACGCATACATAATGGCTATTTGTGTCGATTAACTTGTTTAATTCGGTGATTAACATAGTTTTATCGACATATATTTCTTCGGCTAAAACTCTTTTGAAGCCGACATTGTCAGGATTCAGATAGATGCCCATAATGCTGTGAGTTTTTACTTTTCGGCAAAGATAAACTTTTTTTGGAAAATAAGCAACGCGACCACAAGTTTCATTTCTCTATTATTTTTTTCTTTCATAACCGTATTTCACCACCCTATCCAACATAAATTTTCTTTTTTACCACCTCTTTTCCGAAAAATTCTCTAAAATCAAAAAATCGTTTGGCAAAACAAATCCTCTGCTTTACCTTTGCCGTTGTAAAAATTCATAAACAATGACAGATTTTTCTACATATAACTTCAATTATCGCGAGGATTTCACCCTTCTGAATCCAACACATTCTTTGGGTGCATTCATCGGATATGATCGATGTAGCGACGTCTGTTGTTTCTTTTAATATTGGGGATTTTATATCTTCTTTTTCCCCTTGCAATTAATTTTGCAAAACTTTTCTTTATCCATATACATAGTCTTTTTTTTAAATAACATTGCATAATTATGGCAGTTTATAACAATGTGTTGGATTTGATTGGCAATACGCCAATGGTTCAACTGCAACGTTTGGAAACGGGCAAAAGTAGCCTGTTTCTGAAACTCGAAAATCAGAATCCGGGCGGCAGCATCAAAGACCGGACAGGCTTGAATATGATTGTTCAGGCCGAAAAACGCGGAACTATTCACAAAGGTCAACTCATAGTAGAGGCCACCGCAGGCAATACCGGTTTGGGGCTTGCGTTGGCCTGCCGAATGAAGGGGTACAAACTTCTCTTGGTGATCCCCGACAAAATGAGCACCGAAAAAATAAACCATCTCAAAGCCCTTGGCGTTGAGGTTGTTATCACTCGTAGCGACGTGGGTAAGGGTCATCCCGAATATTATCAAGATCTTGCGGCAAGAATTGCCAACGAGCGTGGCGGATATTTCATTAATCAGTTTGAAAACCCCGACAATCCTGACACTCACGCACATACCACCGCCCCCGAAATTTGGGAACAAATGGAGCACAAGGTTGACGCCGTAGTTGTGGGTGTAGGTTCATCGGGTACGCTAACAGGTCTGACAAAATTTTTCAAGGAAGTAAGCCCGCAAACAGAATTCATTCTCGCCGACCCAAAAGGCTCTGTGCTTGCCGATTACATCAATCTCCACAAACTCCGCAACGATGCAGGATCGTGGTTCGTGGAAGGCATCGGCGAAGATTTCATCCCGAAAATCGCTGATTTTTCGCTCGTCAGAAAGGCGTATGAAGTAACCGACGAGGAGAGTTTTTCGGCGGCAAGACTCTTGCTCCGTGAGGAAGGAATTTTGGCGGGATCATCAACGGGAACGCTTCTGAGTGCCGCCCTGCGCTACTGCCGTGAACAAACCACTCCCAAACGCGTGGTGACAATCGCCTGCGACAGCGGCAACAAGTATCTCTCAAAAATGTTCAACGACAGTTGGCTCAACGAAAAGAATTTGCATTTGAGCATTTAGAATTGACAATTAACAATTAACAATTCATAATTCATAATTCGTAATTCATAATTCGTAATTGTTATGACAGGATTTTCAACAAGGGCGATCCATAATGGTGAAGAACCCGATTTCAGAGATGGTGCGAGCGGCGATGTGGCTGTTCCAATTCATTTATCAACAACTTTTGCAAGGCTCAGAGCCGACTCACCCACAGCGGGTTACGAGTACACGCGCAGCCTCAATCCAACCCGCAAGGCGTTGGAGGAAAAACTTGCAGCCCTCGACGGCGCAAAATACGGCTTGGCGTTTTCGTCGGGCTTGGCGGCGGCGTCCACGGTGATAATTTCGCTATTGAAGGCGGGCGACAATGTGATTGGTTTCGACGACCTTTACGGCGGCACGAGGCGGTTGCTGAGCAATGTTTTTGTGAATTTTGACATTTCGGCAACCTACGTGGACGCCACAAAACCCGAAAACATCGAAAACGCCATCACCCCTAAATCCAAACTTATTTGGATAGAATCGCCGACCAATCCGCTGATGAAGTTGGCGGACATCAAAGCCATTGCGCAAATCGCTAAAAAACACGGACTTATACTCGTGATTGACAACACTTTCCTTTCGCCGTATTTTCAACAGCCGTTGAGTTTGGGTGCCGACGTAACGGTTTACAGCACAACCAAATACATCGGTGGACACAGTGATGTCCTCGGCGGCGCAGTCACCCTCAACGACGAAGAATTTTACAAGAAAATCGCTTATAATCAGAACGCTGTGGGTGCGGTGCTTTCACCGTTCGACAGTTATCTGACCCTCCGTGGTGCCAAAACTCTTGCCGTGCGTATGCAACAACATCAGAAAAATGCGTTGGCTTTGGCTGAGTTTTTGGAGAGTTCGCCCAAGGTAAAACGTGTGAATTTTCCGCTGTTGAAATCGCATCCGCAGCACGCTCTTGCATTGTCGCAGACGTCGGGATCGAGCGGAATTTTCTCGTTTGAACTCGTTGGTACATTGGACGATGCGCAGAATTTCCTCTCAAAACTCAAACTCTTTGCCACGGCAGAAAGTCTCGGCGGAGTGGAGAGTCTCATCGAGATTCCGGCAATAATGACACACGCCTCCGTACCCAAGGAAGTCCGCGAACAAAACGGCATTTCCGACACGCTAATCCGTGTTTCGGCAGGCATTGAGGATACGGAAGATTTGGTCGAGGACTTCCGGCAGGCGTTGGGCTAAACCGTTGAATTGTAATTTGCAGCAAAATTTATTAAAAGTATGAAAAAAATCAGACCCGAGTTTCAGGAGGATGTTTCTGAAACTCTGTTGATTCCGTTGTGTATGCGTGCCAAGGAATCGCAAAAGAAAAATCCGATTATCAAGGACAGGATTTCCGAAAAAATTCTTTCAAAATTAGATTACGACTTTAACAAATTTGCGGCAGATGAGCGATGTCAACTCTGTATCTCAATCAGAACCAACTACTTTGACAATGCCTTAAAAGAATTTGTGAACAGATACGACGATGCAGTCGTGGTGGTTGTGGCGTGCGGACTTGACCCAAGAATTGAACGTGTGGCAATCAACAAAAAATATCAAACATATCAAATTGATTTTCCGGACGTGATAAAATTTCGCCGCAAACTTTTGCCTGAAAGTCCTGAAAACAAGTACATTTCGGGCAATATCACCAACGACGAATGGGTGAAAGCCATTAAGGAAAATCATCAAGACGGACATTTTTTGTTTCTTGTGGAAGGCTTGTCGATGTATCTAAAAGAGGCGCAAGTGAAACAGTTTTTCAAGACCGTTGACGAAAATTTTAATAATGCCGAAATCCACATCGAGCGTGTTAATAAGCACTTAAGCCGTCGCACACAGAGCGTAATCTCTGTGAATCAAACCAAGGCGGTTTTCAATTGGGGGTGCGACGATCCTTTGGAAATCGAGCGTTGGGGCAACTCGTTCAAATTCAAGGGCGAATACTATTATTATTCAGTCCCGAAACTAACCGAATTGCGCGAGCGTATCGGAAATGATGCGATCCTCTATCAAACCGACCCTGAATACAACCGTTCGATTGGTATTTGGAAGTATGAAAAATAGAAAGTTTTTTCGGAGTGATATTTTCTGTCGCTCCGTTCTTTTCGGCTGAAAATAAAATATATTTTCTAAAATTTTTAACAACTTTAAAATAATTATCCAAATTTAGAAATAATATTGGATAATATATCTAAAATAACAAAATTTGCAGCGTTAACCAATTAAATTTTAAGGCAATGAAGATAGAATATCACAAAACTTGGAGCGAAAATCTCAACAGAGAGGTTGAGTACAAGACATACGGAGTATGCGGCAGAGGCGTTTTGGTGTTCCCTTCGCAAGACCAACGATTCTACGAATGGGAAGATAACGGTATGATTGAAGTTATGGCTCCCATGATAGAGGCCGGTGAATTTCATCTGATTTGCTGCGACAGCATTGACGCCGAAACTTGGAGTCTCACCGAAGGCGATTACAACGAGCGTATCACGCTGCACGAAAAATGGTTCAAATATATAACCGACGAACTTATCCCCGCTGTCAACAACGGCAAAAAACTTTTAGTAACCGGTTGCAGCATGGGCGGTTATCATGCGGGAAACTTCTTCTTCCGCCGTCCTGAACTCTTCGACGGAATTATTTCGCTTAGCGGACTGTTTCATGCGGATTACTTCTTCCCAAATTATGATAATAACCTGATTTACAATAATTCCCCGCTTGATTTCTTGAAAGATTTGAGCGAAAGAAACATCAAAGTAGGACTTTACCAAAACAAAACTATGATTTTTTGCTGCGGTCAAGGTAATTATGAACGCGTAACCGGAAGTTCAACCAACAGATTGAAAGACGTTTTAACGAAATTCAACCTAAATGTTTGGTTCGATATTTGGGGCAAAGATGTTAGCCATGACTTTTATTGGTGGCGTCGTCAAGCAAAATATTTCTTTGAAAAAATTGCTTACGGCTCACTTCCGAAAGCGGCTTAACATATTAATTTTAATTAAAAAAAATGGTAGAAAAATTCGATTTTTGGTTTGATGGCGCGGGCGAAAACCGCAGAATCCATCTCTATCTGCCTGATAACTATTACAATACTGACGAAAGATATGCCGTATTGTATATGTTTGACGGGCACAACCTCTTTTTTGACGGCGATGCCACATTCGGTAAATCGTTGGGACTCAAAGAGTTTTTGGACAATTATTGGAAAAAACTCATCGTCGTGGGCATTGAATGTGCCAAAGACGATTGGAAACGGGTTTGCGAGTATTGCCCCTACGAACTCGACAGCCAATATTACGGACATATTCCCGGCAGAGGTTACGACACTTTTAAATGGATTGAAAATTCGCTCAAACCGCACATCGACTACCACTACCGCACAGTGCCTTTTCGCGAGGCAACAGCCATTGCAGGCTATTCTATGGGCGGTATGATGGCACTTTACGGCGCGATTCATTTTAACCATGTTTTCTCAAAGTCGGCGGTGATTTCACCTGCAATCGCACCCGCTATGGACGCGTTCAGATACGAAATCAACACCGGCGTTTTGAACCTCGACACAAGAATTTTCTTCTCGTGGGGAAGCGTTGAGCAACAGCGTAACAGCGGAATCGAAAACCGTATCCGCGAGGTTGAATGGCTCGTTCAACAAAAGGGCGCAAAAACTTACCTTTTCAAAAATGAGGGCGGCGACCACAACGAAGCAAGTTGGCAACACGAAGTACCTACGTGGATGTGGTTTTTATGGGAGAGTTAACTATGAACGTAATATTTTTATCCCCGAATTTTCCGTTGCATTTTTATAATTTTTGCAACAGACTCAAAGCCTTGGGCTGCAATGTCCTCGGCATCGGTGATTGTCCTTACGATAATCTTAACAACAACGTAAAGAGTTCATTGACAGAATATTATTACGTTAACTCTTTGGAAGATTACGACCAAGTAATGCGTGCGGCGGCGTTTTTCACGTTCAAATACGGAAAAATCAACCACATTGAATCGCAAAACGAATATTGGCTAAAAACTCAGTCGAGATTAAGGGAAGATTTCAACGTTGAAAACGGAATCCGTCTTGACGGTCTTGAAAAAGTCAAGTTGAAATCTAAGATGAAAACGGGTTATGCCAAAGCCGGAATCAAAACCGCACGCTGGTTGTTGATAGATTCGCAAGGCAAAGCCAAAAAATTCGCCAAAGCCGTTGGTTTTCCGGTAATTATAAAACCTGACAACGGCGTCGGCGCAAGCAACACTTACAAGATAAACGATTTAAGCGAACTTGACGACGTATTAAACAAAATCGACTGTCAAAACAAGGTGAATATCATTGAAGAATTTGTTCCGGGACACGTGGAAACTTTCGACGGTATCACCGACAAGGACGGCAATATTTTGTTTTGTACGGGACAGGTTATGAAAATCACACCACTTGCAATGCTTAACGGCAACGGCGAAAACATCAGTTTTACAACCGATATGCAACATTCTGATTTATTGGAGATTGGAACAAAAGCGGTGAAAGCCTTCAATGTAAAACAGACGTTTTTTCATTTTGAATTTTTCAGGCTTGACGAATCCAAAGACGGTCTTGGCGAAAAAGACGAAATCATTGGTCTTGAAGTCAATATGCGTGCTCCGGGCGGCTACATTCCCGACAAAATGAATTACGCTTACGATGTTGACGTTTATCAGATTTGGGCTGAAAGTCTTGTTTTCAACGAAAACCGCAGTTTCAAAAACTATGAATTTAAACGGTTTGTAACGCATTACGGACGTGGCGCAAATGTTTCGTACCGAAATTCTGCGGAAGAAATCCGTCAAAAATTCGGCGATAGACTTTTGTTGGAAAATATTCCGCCAAAAAGCATTTCTGGCGGAATGGGCGCACAGATTTTCATACTGAAATCTCTGAGCATCAAACAATTAGAAGAAGACGGAGATTATATTTTGGAGAAAAACAACTAAAAAAATCTTTCTTTATAAAAAGTGCAATATTTCACTTTTTTTGTTGCAATATTGCACTATGTTTTATAATAAAGTTGTAGTTTCATTCCCATAAATTTGCCCCTCAAAATAGCAGACAAAAAATGTTACATACAGACAATCCGGAAATAGCAAAACTTTTGCTTACAGGTAATTTTGGACTTGAAAGAGAAACTCTTCGCGTTACAGAAAACGGCAGATTAAGTCATTTGCCTCATCCATTTAATCCAGATAATACTCATATCGTCAGAGATTTTTGCGAAAACCAAGTAGAAATAAACACCGACGTTCAAACCTCTGCACAAGATATTATCAACGAACTGAAATGTCATCACGAAGAAATTTTAGGCGTTCTTTCAAAACTGCCTGAAAAAGAAACTCTTTGGCTTTCAAGCAATCCGCCTTTCATCAAAAATGAAGAAGACGTTCCCGTGGCAAAATTTTTCGGAAAGAACTCTGACAAAACGACGTACCGCGAATACCTTTCAAATAAGTACGGACGTTATAAAATGGCATTTTCGGGCATTCATTTCAACTATTCGTTTTCGGGCAATCTCCTGAGAAAGAATTTTGAAATCGAAACGGGAATTTCTGTCGGAAAAGGCGAGGAAACTCCTGAATATCAAAAATACAGCGACACATTATATCTCAACCTCGCCGAAAACTGTTTGAAACACGGTTGGATAATCGTAGCACTGACTGCCGCGAGTCCGCTTTCTGATATTTCATTTTGGGCTCCGGGCGTAGAAAATTCAACCGTTTTTTCGGGAATGTCGTCGATAAGATGCTCTGAATTAGGCTATTGGAACTTTTTTGTCCCGACTCTCGACTATTCAAGCAAAGAGGGTTACGCTGACAGCATTGAACGCTATGTTAAAAAAGGATTGATTTCCGCTCCCTCGGAACTCTACTACCCTATCAGACTAAAACCAAAAGGCAAAAATTTGTTGTCAACACTCAGATTATCAGGAATTAACCATATCGAACTCCGTTCCATAGACTTAAATCCGCTAACGGAATACGGAATCGATGTTCACGATATAGAATTTTTGCAACTTTTCTTGGTCTATCTTGCAAGCATTCCGAACCAAAGACTTGATGACAACGACCAAGTTCAATCAATTCAAAACATAAAATCGGCGGCGCATTTTGATATTGTTAACACCAAAATTATGTATCCGTCAAAACGCGCTTTAAGCATTACAAATGCCGTGTTTGAATTTTTGGATTCTATGCAATGGTTTTTCTCTCAGATAGATACGGGACAGAATCAGCATATTTATGACGTAATAGATTTTCAACGCAAAAAGTTTTCTGACCCGGACAAATACAACTACGCTCAAATAATTTTAAAAAAATACTCAGGGGATTTTGCTAAGAAAACCTTAGAAGAATCCATTTTAAATCGAAACAGAAATGTGTGAACTCTTTGGAATTAATAGTAAACGAAAAGTTGAGATAAACTCTTATCTTAAAACTTTTTACAGCCATAGCGAAAAGCATTATTCAGGTTGGGGACTGGCTTGTATCTACGGTGAATCGGTATCGTTAGAAAAAGAGGCGATAAAAGCCGGAAGCAGTTTTTATCTGCGTCAAAGGTTAGCGCATCCGATTATAATTGACAACGCGATTGCCCATATCAGGCTCGCAACGGTTGGGTTGATGTGTTACGAAAACTGTCATCCCTTTGTAAAACATGACAACATGAACCGCTGTTGGACACTTGCCCACAACGGGACTATTTTTGATTATCCCCGGTTGGACTATTATAAAAGTCTTCAAGAAGGAGATACCGATTCGGAAAGAATTTTGTATTTTATTCTTGACAACATCAACGAATTACAAAAAACTCTCGGAAGGAAAGCAACTTTTGAAGAGCGTTTTGAACTTCTTGACAATCTGTTACTTACACTTAGTCATAACAACAAAATAAACCTCCTGATTTGGGACGGTGAATTTCTGTATGTTCATTATAATTATTCTGACACGATGTTTGTCAAAAACATTGAGGGCGGAAAGATTTTTTGTACGCAACCGCTTGAAGAAGACGGCAGTTGGCAAAAAGAAGAATTTTTGCGGCTAAGGGCATACCAACAGGGAACACTTGTTGCCCGAGGTAAAAATATTACCGAAGAATACACCGCTCCCGTCAGAGATTGGGAATATCAGGATTACGATTATTCATTCCTCTAAAACTATACAAAACAATGAATTTTATATTTATATCACCGCATTTTCCGCATACATATTGGGAATTTTGCGACAGACTGAAAAAGAACGGCGTTAATACCCTCGGTATTGCAGACGCGCCTTACGATTCTCTCAGCAACGAGGTAAAAAACTCTCTGACAGAATATTACAAGGTTGATAATCTTGAAAATTATGACGAGGTATATCGTGCGGTGGCATTTTTTGCGTTCAAATACGGCAAAATAGACTGGATAGAATCCAACAACGAATATTGGTTGGAACAAGATGCCCGTCTGCGCACTGATTTTCACGTTACAACGGGTTTGCAAGAGAGTCAGACGGCAGCCATAAAAGAGAAATCCGAAATGAAAAAATATTACATTTCGGGTAACATTCCTACGGCCCGTCAGTTCAGGGCATCTGACGGCGTTAAAAACGCACTTGAATTTGCCGACACCGTGCATTATCCGCTCATTTGTAAACCTGACATCGGAGTCGGTGCGGGCGGCACACACAAGATTCATAACGCAGACGAACTTATTGAATTTTACAGCAAGGTTGCCGAGACGCAAAACTATGTGATTGAGGAATTTATCACGGGCGATATCTGTTCTTACGATGCGATAATCAATTCTTCAGGCATTCCGCTTTTTGAATCCATGACAGTTTGGCCGCCTTCGATTATGGACATTGTTAATAAACAATTAGACCTTTCGTATTATGTTGATAAAACCATTCCCGAACCGCTGCAAGAGATTGGCAGAAAGACTGTTGAGGCTTTCAACGTTAAAAGTCGTTTTGTTCATCTTGAATTTTTCCGTTTGGATTCCGACCGCGGAGAATTGGGCAAAAAAGGTGATTTTGTGGCGTTAGAAGTTAATATGCGTCCGGCAGGTGGTTACACTCCCGATATGATAAATTATGCTCATTCTACCGACGTTTATAAAATTTGGGCTGACATGATTTGTTATGACAAATCGCAAGAGGCAAGCGCATATCATCACAACGGACGAAACGCACTTTCGCTGCCTTGGCACAATGAATATTATTGCGCATTTGCTTCACGACGGGATTCTCATCATTATGTTCATTCTGACGACGAAGTGAAGGAACGTTATAAAAATCAGTTGGTTATGTGTGAGCGTATGCCGGAAATTCTCTCCGGAGCAATGGGCAATCAAATGTTCACCGTCCGCCTCAACGATTATAATGAAGTGGAAGAATTTGTAAATTTTGTTCACGCAAAGGAATAATTTTTGTATATTTGCCACATCATGAAAATAGAATACAGAAAACATTACAGCCATAACCTTGGGCGTGATATGGAATACAAGGTTTACGGACACAGCGGCAAAACTGCGCTTGTGTTTCCATCGCAAAACGGCAGGTTTTTCGACTATGAAAATTTCGGAATGGTTAACGAACTTGCTGATTTTATAGAAAACGGACGTTTGCGTTTGGTTTGTTGCGACAGTATCGACCCTGAAACATGGAGCAGTAACAGTTGGGACAAACACGCACGCATTGAGCAACATGAACGTTGGTATCGTTATATTTGCGACGAATTGATTCCAGAAATCGGTGATGCAGGGCATTTAATTTCAACGGGTTGCAGTATGGGCGGTTTTCATTCGGCGAACTTTTTCTTCCGCCGTCCCGACCTTTTTGACACGTTGATAGCGCAAAGCGGACTTTACCACGCAAGTTATTTTTTCGGCGATTACAGCGACGAACTTGTCTACTTAAATTCGCCCGAAGATTATCTTTCGTGGATGCCTTATGATCATTATTTTTGGAACGAATACCGTAACCGCCGTATTATAATTTGTGTAGGTCAGGGCAATTGGGAAGACGACCTTTTGGCTTCAACACGCCGTCTTGACACGATTTTAGCAAATCACGGCGTGCCGGCTTGGTTTGATTATTGGGGTTTTGACGTTGCACACGATTGGTGCTGGTGGCGACCTCAAATCAAATATTTCATGGGAAAAGTTTTGTATTAACGTTTTTAACACCGAATTAAATTCTTATACGTTTTTAATTCGGTGTTATTTTTCTGACAAATACCGATAACAGTTTATTTTTCCGTCAAAAAATTCTACCGTCAAAAATTATTTTAGGAAAATTATCTATATTTTTAGTTCTTCTTGGACAAAATCACCAACCATAATACTTTTGTGCCGTAATAATTAGTTGTAATTAAAAGAAAAAAATCATGGCATATATTCATCAATCCATAGCAGAACTTGTCGGCAAAACGCCGCTTTTGCAACTCAACGGCTACACCAAGGCTAAAAACCTGAAAGCCACTTTAATAGCAAAACTTGAATATTTCAATCCAAATCAGTCGGTTAAAGACCGCATTGCACTTGCGATGGTTGAAACGGCTGAGAAGGAGGGCAAATTAAAACCCGGCGACACAATTATCGAATTAACGAGTGGAAACACGGGCGTTGGTCTTGCTGCCGTTGCCGCTGCAAAAGGTTATAAATTTCGTGTTTACATTCAGGACCAAGTATCGAAAGAGCGTTTTCAGGTGATTCACGCTTTTGGCGGCAAAACGGTAAAACTTTCGGAAGTTCCTGAAATTGTAGAAAGTTTTGAGAAAAACGGTCCGGATTTTATTGAATGTGTCAAAGCATTGGAGCGTCATGTTGCAGGCGAGAAAAACCTTTGGTTTGCTGACCAGACGCGCAATCCTGCAAATCCGAACATCCATTTCAACACCACCGGTCCTGAAATTTGGAACGACACCGACGGCGATGTTGATGCTTTTGTGGCTTGCGTGGGCACAGGCGGAACGTTGTCAGGAGTTGGTAACTTCTTAAAATCTAAAAATCCGAACGTAAAGATTTTTGGTGTTCAGCCCACTGAAGATTCGTTTCAATCGCCCGAACGTCCTGACCAAGAAGAAATTACAGGCGTACACCCATTTGAAAACACTAAAGAAGAATATATTCCCGCAAATTTAGACAGAAAAGTTTACGACGGATATTTTGAAATCCACACAGACCAAGCATACGAGGCGGCACGATTGTTAGCCAAAAAAGACGGCATCCTCGTTGGAGCATCCTCAGGAGCAGCACTTTACGCAGCAACGCAACTTGCTCAACGCGAAGAATTTGCCGGCAAAAAAATCGTAGTTTTACTACCCGATACGGGTCTAAGATACCTATCAACACATTTGTTTGAAGAATAAAAATTGAAATTTGTTTTATAACCACAAAAGCCACAGAAAAAAAACTATGGCTTTTGTGGTTCTCGTTTTTTTTATAATTTACCACCTGATACTTTATCAAAATATTTGCGGCAAAGAAAATTATTATTTCCAAAGGACGTTTGAGTGTTGTAGAAAGCATCTTTTGCGAACAATCCGTCATGAAAACTTTTCACCGACAAAACCGTTACACTCTTCGCTTGTTATCAGGTTGAAATGCTTTAAAACCGGCGGTGTAGGACTAAGATCATAATAATCCATTTCGGCAATATTCATAGAAAAATACGCCAACTGATCGTAACTATTATAAAGACGCGACAATACGGAATTGTTGTCAAAAATCCATTTCTTTATCGTCTCATCAACATAAAAATTCACCTGCCCCGAACAGCGCACCGAAATTTTATCTTTCATACTAAGTATTTCGATGTCAGGATTTTGCTGCAACTGACGGTAAACCGCTTTTTTGAACGAAGTTGCAAAATATAACACCGTGCCATCTTGTTTCATTATCTGAAAAACACGGATTTTAGGCAATCCGCCCTCGCAAGTTGCAAAGGCGACATCTTTGTTTTCTTTCAAGAAATTCAACGCTGTCTGCATAATTACCAAAATAGTTTGTCGTAAAGAATTATTCCGCCTTCTTCAACTTTATTAAATTGTTTTTGTTTTACGCCGCAAATTTCAAAGCATCTAAAAACAATACACAAGAAGACACGTTTTCGTTTCAAAGTTACAAAAAAGTTTGAATTGCTGAAAATCAGTAAGGACGGATTTTTATGTTTAACATTCATTAACTATATTATAATTCGATTGTTTTGCGTCAATATAAGCGGTGTGCAACAACATTTTTGGCATTTTAACGCTAAAAAATACCTAAAATTTGGTATTGCACAGAAAAAATAAAAATATTATAATTGCAACGTTTATTTTTTAAAAAATTAAAATATTTAACTATGTTCAACAACATTTCAAAAACAGGAGTTTTTTTCATCGGAGCATTGGCGGGAATTGCCGTTGTAGCAATGCTCAAATCTAAAACAGTACAGAGAGGCTGTGCAAAAATCGTAGCCGCCGGCAAACAACTCAAAGACGAGGCACAGGCCTTCGTAGAGACCGTCAAAGAAGACGCAGAAGACATCGCCGAGGAAGTTAGGCAAGAAAACAAAAACAAATAATGAACTTTAAAATAGCACATTCACTGCCCGGACGGGTGAGGATTCGTTATGACAGACACCTTTTAAAACCCGTTCAGGCAGGTCTTGTGAAAACCCTCACCGAAGAACAGGAGGGCATTTCGTCCGTCGAAATCAACCTGACAACGGGCAGCATACTGATTCATTACGAGGGAATCAGCGAGGAGACCGCGCTGTCGTATTTCCGCGCATTGGATTGTAAATACCTTGAAAATCAGGAACTTTTAGACAGTGTTAATCCGCTCGACATTCCGCAGCCGTCGTTGTTTTCGATACTTTCGGAAATGGTGGTGCGGCATTATTTAAAAAAGTTGCTGCCGTTTCCAATACGCAAGGCGTTGCAGTTAATCAACATTGCACCAAGACTTTACAACGGTGCAAAGAGCATTCTTGACGGCAAAGTTTTCAGTGCCGACGTTTTAGACGCAACCGCCTTGGGATTCTCGTATTTTAGCGGCGACATCAAAACTGCGGGTTCAGTTTCATTTTTGCTCAGCATCGGCGAAGTTTTGGAAGATTACATCAAACGCAAATCTTACGACAACCTTGCGCACTCGCTCCTCAACACCGAAGAAGTGGTTAACGTGCTCACCGACAGCGGACAAGAGATCCAAGTACAAACCAAAAATCTCAAACAAGGCGACAAAGTAATTTGCCGAATCGGAGGCGTAATTCCTGCCGATGGCACTGTTGTAAGCGGTTTGGCAATGGTAAACCAATCGTCGATGACGGGCGAGGCGTTGGCTGTGGAAAAAAAGGAAGGTTCGGGCGTGTTTGCATCCACAATTGTGGAAGACGGCGAAATAATTGTAAGCGTAAAATCTGCCGGAAAAGAGACAAGAATCAACCAAATTGTGTCACTTATCGACAATTCGCAAGCACTAAAAGCCGCATCGCAAGTAAACGCCGAACGCATTGCAAATCA
>JAFPYR010000081.1 GCA_017412115.1 Bacteroidales bacterium
AGGCTGCGGATTTCGGTTTGCAACTCTTTCATCTTGGAGTCAAAATCTATCTGCTCGTCACGGTTGGCAAACTCGATGTATTTGCTTGGCACAAGGCTCCAACCTTTTTGCTCTATTTCGGAGATGGTGGCGGAGTAGCAATATTCGGGTACGTTGCGGTATGTGTCTTTTGCGCCTTCGCGCTGCCAATTGTGAAAGTTTTGCGCTATCTGGGTTATCTGTTCGGGCGAAAACTGTATGTATTTTTTCTCAAACGGCTCGCCCCACTGACGCAGGTCGATGAAGAGCACTTCGTTTTCACGGTCGCGGTAATGAATCTCCTCGCCGTTTTTGGTAACAACTCTTGCTTTCTTGTTGTTGTTGAGTATCCAAAGCGTAACGCTGATGTCAGTAGAATAAAACATATTGCGTGGCAGTATGGCTATTGCTTCCACTTTGTCGTTTTGGATGAGAGCCTTTCGGATTTTGAGTTCCGTTCCGTCTGCGCTGAGTGCGCCATTGGAAAGTAGGAATCCCGCAGTGCCGCTATTAGAAAGTTTTGAGAGTATGTTGAGAATCCATCCGTAGTTGGCGTTGGTGGAAGGCGGAATTTCGTAGCCCTGCCAACGCGGGTCGTCGGTGAGTTGGTTGTCTTCGCGCCAATCTTTTTGGTTGAATGGAGGATTAGCCATTATATAGTCGGCTTTGAGGTCTTTGTGCTGGTCGTTGTGGAACGTGTCGCCCTGTTTGATGTCGCCTGAAATGCCACGTATGGCGAGGTTCATTCGCGCAAGTTTAAATGTTGTGTTGGTGTTTTCCTGACCGTAAACGCTGATGTTTTTTTGGTTGCCGTGGTGCGCCTTCACAAATTTCATCGACTGCACAAACATACCGCCCGAGCCACAACACGGGTCGTAAATCTTGCCGTCGTATGGCTCAATCATTTCGGCTATGAGGTTGACAACGGTTTTAGGGGTGTAGTATTCGCCTTTGCCTTTGCCTTCTGCTATGGCAAATTTTCCAAGAAAATATTCGTAGACGCGCCCTATAAGGTCGTTTTCAGAGTCTTTGATGGTGTCGAGTTTGTTTATTTCGTCGAGGAGCGAGGCAAATTTAGTTTTGTCGAGACCGAGATTTGAGTAATAGTTGTTTGGCAATGCGCCCGCCAACTGCTTGTTTTTTTTCTCGATGTCGGTAAGTGCGTCGTCGATGATTTTGAAAATTTCCGACTGTTTGGCGTTTGCCATAATGTACGACCAACGGCACTCTTCAGGCAGATAAAAAACATTTTCTGCGGTGTAAAATTCCACTTGGTCGATATATTCTTGAAGTCCCTGCTCTATGAGTTCGTGTTTGCGCACGTCGAATCTGTCGCCGGCATATTTCAAGAATATCAGGCTCAGCACCACGTGTTTATATTCAGCCGGCTCCACGGCGCCGCGCAGTTTGTTGCACGACTCCCAAAGAGCGGCCTCCATAGATTTTTCCTGTTTTTTCGATTGTTTTGCCATTTCAAAAGTTTAAATCCACGAAGCAAATATATAAAAAAATAGTAAATAAAACTACTTTCTTAATTTTTCTGGAAGTAAAATATTAATTTCTTCATTACTGAATGTCATTTCTTCGTTTTGTTTGAGCGCTTGGGATGCGTTATCATATGCTTTTGCAATTGTCCTTGGTGCGCCCTTGTAGATGTCTTTCAGTTTATTTTGAAGTTCATCTCGTTTTATTATAACTTGTTCAATTTCAATTGTTTCCGAATTAATATCCGTTAGCAAAGAAAGATATGATTCTCTAATATTCCATAAATCAACCGCAGCACTAGCATGCTTTTGTGCTAATCCACCTAAATCGTTGTTTTTGCAGTAAAGATTAATACCAAGAAGGATGGCTGATAAAAAAGTAGATATATATGTAGCAATACTATTATTATTGCTCAATATTACAGCAATTAATCCTGATGTTGTTAAAGCAGATAGTATTATTTGTATGATTTTGAGTGCATTATTGCGTTTCCAAAGGATGTCGGCACATTTTTCCTATGTTTTATGTGACCATACAACCCTTGCGTAACATTCTCTTATTTGAGCTTCTATTGTATTAAGATTCTTATTTGCCATTTTTAGAAATATTTTAATCTTTCGACATAAAATTTAGTACTGCCCGTAGTACGTCAATACATTTTGTAACATCAACATCCTCTTCACTGCCTGGTGCAGTAAGGGAAAAGTTTGTACTTGAACACTCTTTGATATAACTTTTGTTCATAAGTTCCCATTGGCTGTGAGACAATTTCACCCTCCCTAAGCCAATGCCAATCCCCAATATATTTATAGACAAAACTATCAATGACAATCCCAGGAAGATGATAATTCCTGAAATAATTATCACGAATACTTCGTATATGTTTACATGTATCAAATAACAAGCCGTTGCTTTTTTTATTTAGTTCTTTCATTGCTTTTTGTTCGTCTTTTGGATTGGTAGTTTTCCATTTGCCACCCATATTTGTGTCTGGATAATCATATCTTTTATTCCAATTTCCCCAATAATCCATTTGACGAAATGCGGGTAAAACTTCAAATTTTATGCCGTCATAAAAGTCAATAACAACAACCTGTCCGTCAGCGTGGATATTGCTATTGGGATATGTGTTTAATATGGCATTCTTTAATGCTTGAAGTAATCTTGATTGCCCATTGCCTTTTTGATTATCGAATCGTTCGTATTCATTTCGTGGTAGTTCTACGAGAATGTCAATATCACTTGTATCAATAGCAGTTCCCCTTCCATAAGATCCTACGTAAAAACTGTGTTCTGTTTCACTTTCACTATTCCAAAATTCCTGATTAACGGCTTTTGTAATTCGTTTGTATCTTTTTGATATTATAGAAAGTTGTTGTTGATTTATTCTTTCTCCCTTTTTCCCTACTAAATCCATAGTAATAGTTTTTTTAAAATAGGTGTAATGTGTTGGATTACACCTATTTATGATTATTACTTGTTATTTATTCTACCTATTTCACCTCCTCATAATCCACGTCGGTAACGTTGTCGCCACCGTTGCCGGCATTATTGTTGGTGTTTTGTTGAGCGTTGTTCTGAGGACCGGGCTGAGGACCACTTTGTGCACCTGCTTGACCTGCACCTGCGTTGTACATATCCTGACTTGCTGCTTGGAAAACTGTATTCAATTTTGCTGATGCAGCGTCAATTGCAGGAATGTCTTGACGTTTGTGAGCATCTTTCAACTCGTTCAAAGCCTGCTCTATCGGGGCTTTCTTTTCTGCCGGAATCTTGTCGCCGTATTCTTTCAACGCTTTTTCCGTCTGGAAAATCAAACTATCTGCTTGATTGATTTTTTCGATTTTCTCTTTCTCGGCTTTGTCGGCAGCCTCGTTGGCTTTTGCCTCGTTTTTCATTCTCTCGATTTCGTCCTGTGAAAGTCCTGACGAAGCCTCAATTCTGATATTCTGACTCTTACCGGTTGCTTTATCTTTTGCTGAAACGTTCAGGATACCGTTAGCGTCGATGTCGAATGTAACTTCGATTTGCGGAACGTTTCTCGGTGCCGGCGGCAAACCGTCCAAGTGAAATTTACCCAAAGTCTTGTTGTCTTTGGCCATAGAACGCTCGCCTTGCAAAACGTGAATTTCAACAGAAGGCTGATTGTCAACCGCCGTGGTGAAAGTTTCAGTCTTTTTGCAAGGAATTGTGGTGTTAGATTCAATAAGTTTTGTCATAACGCCACCCATGGTTTCAATACCAAGTGAAAGCGGTGTAACGTCAAGCAATACAACGTCTTTAACATCACCAGTCAAAACGCCGCCCTGAATTGAAGCACCTACTGCCACAACTTCGTCGGGGTTAACGCCTTTTGAAGGTTTCTTGCCGAAGAATTGTTCAACTTCCGCCTGAACCGCCGGAATACGTGATGAACCACCTACGAGGATAACTTCGTTGATGTCAGAGGGCTGCATGCCTGCGTCTGCCAAAGCCTGACGGCAGGGAGCGATACAAGCCTTAATCAAATGGTCGCACAACTGCTCGAATTTAGAACGTGTCAAAGTCAAAACCAAGTGCTTCGGAACACCGTCAACCGGCATGATGTAAGGCAGGTTGATTTCTGTTGAAGACGATGATGAAAGTTCGATTTTAGCCTTTTCAGCAGCCTCTTTCAAACGCTGCAAAGCCATTGCGTCTTTTCTGAGGTCAACGCCGTTTTCTTTCTGGAACTCGTCAGCCATCCAGTTGATGATTTCCTGGTCGAAATCGTCGCCGCCCAAGTGTGTGTCGCCGTTTGTTGACTTAACCTCGAAAATACCGTCGCCGAGTTCGAGGATTGAAATATCGAATGTACCGCCGCCCAAGTCGAATACGGCGATTTTCATATCTTTTCCGCCTTTGTCAAGACCGTAAGCCAAAGCCGCTGCGGTAGGCTCGTTGACGATACGGCGGACTTTCAAGCCCGCGATTTCGCCAGCCTCTTTTGTAGCCTGACGCTGTGAGTCAGAGAAATATGCCGGAACAGTGATAACGGCTTCCGTAACTTCCTGACCGAGATAGTCTTCGGCGGTTTTTTTCATTTTTTGAAGAATCATTGCCGAAATCTCCTGAGGAGTATACTGACGGTCGTTAATCAAAACTCTCGGAGTGTTGTTGTCGCCGCGTACTACTTTATAAGGTACTCTTTCAACTTCTTTTGTAACTTGGTCGAAAGTCTCGCCCATAAAACGTTTGATAGAATAAACGGTGTTGTGAGGGTTGGTGATAGCCTGACGTTTAGCCGGATCGCCGACTTTTCTTTCACCGTTATCAAGAAATGCTACGATAGAAGGAGTTGTTCTTTTGCCTTCTGAGTTAGCGATTACAACGGGTTCGTTACCTTCCATGACCGAAACGCACGAGTTTGTGGTTCCTAAGTCGATACCAATAATTTTTGACATATCTTTTAAAGTTTTAAATTTATTTTCTAAAAATGTTTACGCCCTTACATTTACAATCATTATGCCGCAAAATTTTTATTTTCTTTTAATTTTATAAGATAACGTTTTGAATTATAATTAGTTATAAAATTTTGGCACGATTTATCATTTGGCATGACACTGACAAAGAAAATTATTTTTACGGCAAAATGTCAGTTTTTGGGGCGAAATGTCAGTTTTTTAGATATGACAAAATGTCAGATATGACAAAATGACGTAAAAAATTATTCTTTGTATAATAGGAAATCGTCGATAAATTTTTCAACGATTGGGTATTGGCTTAGAGGTAATTGACAATGTCCGTGTCCGCCGACTATATCCCATGCAAAACGTTCTGAAATGTTGAATTTTTCCCAAACTTTTTTCGCTTCTTGCGCTGAAACTTCCATTGAACTGTCAGCCAGCCATTTAAAATCGGGATTGCCTAACAAAAGCAATGCTCGCGGACATACCAAAGCGCATAATTCATGTTGATCGTATGGCAGACGAAAAACGTTATCCCCTGAAAAATTCTCTTTTTGACTTTCTAAAAACCAATGATAATCGGTTTTGTCAATGTTTTCAATATCGTCTTTCCCGTATGAGGCACGCCATGAGGCTGCACCGCCGCCTCCGGGCTCTTGAGCTATCGTTAGAGCTATTCTCGAATCTAATGCTCCGCAATAAAGTGCCATTTTGCCGGCATACGAGCAGCCTGTAACTCCTATTCTTGACATCGAAATTTTCGTTTTCTCTTCTCCTAATTGTTGCAAACCGTCAATCAAACGGCTTAAACCCCATGCCCATTCACTGTACGCACCGTTGTTTTTAAGTTCGGGATAAAGCCTGTCAAAATTATGTTCGCCTCTTTCATGATGAGGACGCCACTGCGAATAATCGTTTACTTGCGCCTCGTGATAAATCATTTTAGCAACGGGACGTCCCTCAAAAATACTATCAGGCAGCGAAATAACACTTGTGCCAATCATCAAGGCGTATGGCGCTTTGCCGTTTTTGGGATAAATTATCGTAGAACGTAGTACCAATTCTTCATTTTTTACCTTAACTTTCACCTCTAACGTGTCGCCGTCCATGCGGGCAAAAATTTGAGATTGACTGACCGAGGGTTTTTCTCCGATGCCGTAATGCTCAATCATGCCGGAAATCTCATTGCGACGTTTTTCCCAATCTTTGTATTTTTTAACGCCTTCAAGCGCATCGGGAAGTGTGCGGCAAATTTTTAAATCTTTAGCCTCAGGATAAAAAATTTTGGAATTCTCTTTTAACGGTTTTTCTTCGTTAAAATAACGCCCGATTTCTTTGTTTTGGGCTAATAGGTTGAAATTCATCGTAATACATAACGCTGAGGAAATTAATAATTTTATGTTTTTCATAATGGTTTAAGATTAAAAATAAATTATAATGCAAAAATACGAAAAAAAATAATTTATTTTTGTAACTTTTTTTCTGCTAAACCGTCTTACGGGAAAATAATTACAAAAAACTTTAAGAATCATGAAAAGAATATTTTTAATATTAGCAACAGCATTTACTTTTACAACTGTTTCTAATGCACAAAACGGTATACCGGCTGAAATTTTTAATTCCCTTGACAGGGCAATCGAAATTCTTGAAGAAAAACAACAAGATTTTGAAGACGGTAAAAAAGAATTTCAAAGACTTATCGACAGTATTTCTGCTGTCGTAAATGATTTGAATCAGCAGAAAATCGATGCTTTAATAAACGGAATCAAAGATATAGATTCTTCGATTTTGGACACTAAAAGCCGTTTGAAATGTATTGATATGCTGCGTGATGAGTATGACAGAAATAGGAACAAGGATTTTATGATTTCTGACGGGAAAAATTTAGTGGAAGGAAAATCTACCGAAGAGGGATTTTTAATCACATCTATTTGCGGAAATGATACTGTTATCGTAGAGGCAAATAAAAACGGTTCGTGCAAAACTATTGTTAAAAACGGCAAAGAAGATGTCGTTGTAAGAAGCGGTGTTTCTGAGAGCAAAGAAGTTTATTCTCATTCTATTTTGCCGCACCGTTATGAATTTCGTGTCAAAAGAGTAAAATTTGACAGTCATTTAGGCGGAATATTTTTCGGAATCAACGCTTTGAGAGCTCCAGAAGGTGTGGAAGTTCCCGATTTTATGAATTTGAACGAAAGCCGCAGTCTGGCTTTGGAAATTTCTTTTATGAGTTTTGACATTCCGTTTTGCAACAATTTCGGAATGGCGGCGGGTTTTAATTTGGAGTTCAATCATTATTCTTTTTCTACGCAAAAACCATTTGATTTAAAAGTTGTTGATTCTCATGTTTATGCGGATTATCTTTCTCCGGTTTCAGATTCTTTCAAACGTCATAATTTGAGACTTATATATTTTAATGTGCCGATTATTATGGAATATGGAATTCCTACGCGCTCAGGTGATATTTATGTTCAGGCGGGTATTAAAGGCGGTGTCAGAATCGGCAGCAGAACAAAACAAGTTTATGAAGTAAACGGCTCAAGAAAGAAAAACTGCGACCGCAGTTCTTTTGAAACGCAATTGTTAAGATATTCATTTGTCGGCGGTTTAGGCTACGGAGCTTGGCAGATTTACGGAGAATATTCACCCGTACAGCTTTTTAAAGAAGGTCACGGTCCGGAACTTTATCCTTTTGCGTTAGGCATTAAACTAAGTTTTTAATCCTTTCCCTGAAAAAAGAAGTAAGATGACTTTGGAAGAATTTAATAAAAGTGCGGATTTGTATTCTGACAATCTTTACAGATTTGTCTTAAAAAATTTGCGCGACGAGGATTTGGCTCAAGATACGGTTCAGGAGGCATACGAAAAACTTTGGCTCAAACATCAGGATATTGATTTTGGAAAATCTAAACCGTATCTTTTTGCCTGCGCTTATCATTCGTTGATAGATGTTGTCAGAAAAAAACGAAATTGTTTTTTGACCTGCGATGAGGCGGCCGTGAATATTCCTCAAAAACATTTTTCTCAGTTCAGCGGCATTAAAGAGGCTTTGAATGAGGCTTTGAATCAACTTCCCGCCGAACAAAAAAGCGTAATTCTTTTAAGAGATTACGAAGGTTATTCGTATGATGAGATTTCTCAAATCACGGGTATGACTCTTGCAAGCGTAAAGGTTTATATTTTTCGCGGCAGGGTTGCGATGAAAAAGAAACTCGAACTTTTAGGTTTAACCGTTAATGATTTGGAGGACTAAAAAAATGGATATAAATTTTTCTGAAATCGAGGCTTATCTTTTGGATTATGTTGAGGGACGTCTTTCAGAGCAGAAAGCACGTCAGGTTGAGGAATTTTTAGAAAAAAATCCTCAATACGCTCAAATGCTTGATTGTCAAGAAAAACTCCCTTTGAAGGAATTTTTGGACGATGATGATTCCGTTTTTCTCGAAAAAGATTCTTTGAAGCATACTTTAGAATTTGATTTTCAGGATGTTCCGTATTTTGACAGATTGTGTGTCGGAGATTTGGAAGGCGTTTTAACAAAGGACGAGAGGAAAGAAAAACAGCGCATTATCTACGAAAATCCTGAATTGAAACGTGATGTTTTGCTTTACGAAAAAACGAAACTTTCGGCTGATGAGTCTATAGTTTTCTTGAAAAAAGAAACTTTAAAACGCAGAGTTTTAATACCTTGGGTTAAAATATTAGCGGTAGCGGCAATGATTTCGGGTTTGGTTTTGACCTTTTGGTTGAAAAGCGGAAACGATTTTGAAATTTCACCTGTTTCTTTTGCTTCGCATCAAGTAGCGCAGAGAGAAATTTCTGTTGCGCATGAGACTCTTGAAACTGAATCGCTTGAAACTAAACCGCTTGAAAATAAAACTCTTGAAAATAAAACTTTGAAAAATAATACCGTTAAAAATCAAGAACCTCAAAATCTTGTTAGTTGTTATACTGAAAAAATTGACGATGGAACCAAAGTTGATGATATTTTTCAAGAAGATGAAATAGGGCAGGAGGGGGATTTTGTTTCGGTTGATTTTTCAAAAATCAGGATTGAGCAAAAGGAGTTTTCGGGAGTTGATGAAAATATTAAAAACTATGTGGCGGATGAAGATTTTTATGATGATATTTCTTGGAATGAGATAATTAAGCCCGATTTTATAGGCAGTAAAATTTACCGTCTCAAACGCAAATTCCGTGTGGAACTCACCCGCGGTAACGACGGACGTTTCAAGACTTTAACTATTGTTACCTCCGATAAAACGTATTGCCTTAGCAAACGGGATAAATTATTCCGTTAAAGGCGTGCATCAATGATACTTTTGTCCAAAACACCTTTAACGTCGTAGACTACGCTTAGTGGTTTGCGGCGTTTTTTTATGTCAAAATTTTTAAAACAATCATGCGCAACTGTCAGAATTATGGCATCGAAAGTTTTTTCTTCGGGTAAAGTTTCTGATACTTTTATGGCAAAATCTTTTTCTGCTTTTTCTTTGTCGGCAACGGGGTCGTACACATCGATAAAATCAGTGTATTCCTTAAAAACATTAAAAATATCTGCCGTTTTGGAGTTGCGGACATCGGGACAGTTTTCTTTGAAACTAAATCCGAGAATTAGAATTTTTGAATCTTTTATTTTGATACCTTTGAGATTCATAAGGCGTATAACTTGATTTGCAACGTAATTTCCCATTGAATCGTTCAGCTGTCTTGCTGATAGCATTAGCATCGGCATAACTCCGTAAATTTCAGCCTTTTGAAACAGATAATAGGGATCAACCGAAATGCAGTGTCCGCCCACGAGTCCGGGTGAAAATTTTATGAAATTCCATTTCGTTGCTGCAGCCTCCAAAACATCATGGGTATCAATTCCCGCAGCGTTAAAAATTTTTGCTAATTCGTTGATAAACGCGATATTAACGTCCCTTTGACAGTTTTCGATGATTTTAGCGGCCTCTGCCGTTTTGATGTCTTTGGCTTTGAAAGTGCCGTTTTTTAGGACGGAATTATAAAGATTGTCAATTTTTTCAGCGGCTTCTTTTGTGGAGCCGGATGTGATTTTTTTGATTTTTTCAATTGTATGAACCTCGTCGCCCGGATTTATGCGTTCGGGAGAATAGCCGACAAAAAAATCTTTATTGAATTTCATTTTGCTTTCTTCTTCCAAAACGGGAACGCATATATCTTCTGTAACTCCCGGATAAACAGTGCTTTCGTAGATAACAGTATTTCCTTTTTTTAAATGTTTGCCTACGGTGCGGCTTGCTGAAATCAGCGGTTGAAGGTTCGGACGGTAATTTCCGTCAACGGGTGTGGGAACGGCGATAATATAAAAATCGCTCTCTGAAATCTCTTCATCGTTATAAGTACATAAAAAATCAGGATTCTCGGATTTGATTTTTCTGACTTTTTCTTCATCGTTGTCAAATCCGATAACCCTGTATTTCTTGGCAAACAATGCTGCTAAAGGTTTGCCAACGTATCCTAAACCGATGACACAAATTTTAGTCATCATTAAATTTTGAATGCTGTGGTACTTGAGCGGAATCTGTTGGCTTGGTCGTTTAGCTCTTCTGCCGAGACCGCAAGCTCTTCACTTGCTGCCGCATTCGCTTGAATTGAAGTGTTAAGCTGTTTAACGTTATCATTGATTAACGAGATAGTCATCATTTGGTTTTGTCCTGCCTCTGAAATTTGATTGACAATTTCGGCACATTGATTAACCTCAGGCAAAATGTTCGCTAATTTTTCGTGTGCCAATTCCGTTGCTTGAACCGTATTTTGTGCGCCGTCAATAATATCTGCTGCCGATTTTTTACATTTTTCGGCGAGTTTACGGATTTCTGATGCCACAACGGCAAAGCCTTTGCCTTGTTCTCCGGCACGGGCGGCTTCAACGGCTGCGTTAAGAGCAAGAATATTGGTTTGGAACGCAATGTCGTTGATAATGTCAATTTTTTCCGAAATGTTTCTAACAGCTTTCAAGTTGTTGTCTTGTGTAACCTGAATGTCTTTGACATCGGATTTAATCTGTTCGGTAATTTTTACGGCATTAGCGCGTTTTTGTGCGTTGTTGGAAATTTCGTCTTTGATATAATTAATTGATTGAACGATTTGGTCTGCCGTAGCTGCCTGTTCGTTAGAGGTTTGAGAGAGAGCTTGTGTGGTTCGGTTGATTTCTGCACTCGAATTAGAGATATTGTCCGAACCCTCAATAATTCTTTCCAACATACCTTTGAGATTGTTGGACATTTGATAACAAGCCGCCAAAATTCCGATTGCTTTTTGGGATGAATTGTCTCTGGCAATTTTCAAATTACCGTCAGCCATCTGATTTACAAGCGATTCTACATCAGAGGGTTCACCACCGATTGATTTTAAAACTTTGTTTATGAAAATATTAAGAGCGATGACCATTACTCCCATTACGCCCAAAAGCGTTAAAAACAAAATTACCGAAGTCCTTTGAAGTTTTACGTATTTGTCGTTTTCGGGATATACAAACGAAAGATATGCTTTTGCATAATCGTTGTAAACGTATTGAATTTCATAATTTTCACCCTCATTATCAAAAAATAATGTGCGTATCTCGTTGCTTCTTTCAGCACTGATTTTAGAATAAACTTCGTCCGGAATACCTTTTTCACCGTTTCCTGTTCCGGCAACGGCTTGATTATGTCGTGTACTAAGCCAAATGGAATAGCCGTGGTCAAGTATGTTTGAGGTGGAATAATCTTTGTTGCAAGCCATCAAAACGTTCATTTCCGTTCCCGTGAAAAACATACCGCGGATTTCGTTGTCTATTCTAATAGGTGTGTAAAATGCCATGAAACTTTTACCCAAAATCTCTGTAACGCCTTCAAATTTTTGACCTGTTTCAATAGTCTGCGCAACGGGCGAGTCAAAACCTATAATTGTACCGACTGCATCTGCGCCGTCATTGTTTTTGAGAGTCGTGGCAATTCTCACATAGCCTTCTGAAGTCTTTTGAAAAACGGTAAAATGACTGCCGTCGCTCTCGCGTGCAATCATTCTTGCCAGATCGGAATTTTGAACAATCATATTGTTGACTTTCCATAGTTTAGTTTTGGTGCCGCCTATAAAATAATCTTCGTTGTATTCCTTGAATCCTCCGGCAAGGCGTACCATTTCATCTGCAGTAGAAAGCAATACATTGTTTTTTACTCTGTTGGTCTTTTCTAAGGTGTTGAGCATTAATGTTGTGGCGTTTAATTCCATACCGACACTTTGTTCTATTGCAGCAGAGAGAACTTTTTTGGTAATGACTGTAACAATGGAGTATAATACCGTAATAACTGAAATTCCCATTACAACAATTATTAAAGTAAGAGTTTGTCTTAACCCCATTTTTTTTATATTAACTACGTTGCTCATCGTAATAAAGTTTATGAAATTATTACTGCAATATTAGCAAATTGTATGCAGAAAAACAATTTTTTTATCAAAAAAACATCACCCAAAAATGCTTGTTGCTGTTAATTAGTTGATAATTAGGGATTTAATATTAAGTTTACATTGCAGAAAAAAAATAATTTTTAGATATTAACAAAATAATTATTACTTTTGTCAAAATATTTTTAGTGAATGTTGGCTGGTATAATCATATTGTTCGTTTTAGGAGCTTTAGGCACGCTTTTTTTTTCAGGAATGAAAACCGCCCTTTCGGTATGCGATAAGTTGATTTTTGATATTGACATCAAAAACGGCTCTATACGTCAGGGAATAGTTTTCAGACCTAAGGACAATATACATCTTTGTATTTCGCTTATGCTCACGGGCGAAATCGTAAGTGCTTGTATGAGCGGTATTTCTATGTTTTATTTGCTGAAAGTTTTTGCTCTGGAGAATCCGTGGCTGAATTTAGCCGTGCTTTTGATGATGGTATTTTTGTTTTTAATATTATTCAAAAGTATACCTTCGGCGGTGTTTGCCAAAAACAGCAATTATTATTTGAGAAAATTTTCCTATCTTGCTAATTTTATGTCGGATTTAATTTATCCGTGGCTTTATATTGTATTGTTTTTGCCGGTAACACATTTAGCAAAGAAAAATGGTTCAAAAGCTTTTTCGCAACTTTTGCCCGATTATACGCATCAGCACGAGGCCGAGCAAAAATACCGTTCCAATGATTTTAAAATCCTTCGTAACGCATTGGATTTTACCGATATTAAAATCCGCGAATGTCTTGTTCCGCGCAACGAAATTGTTTATGCCGACCTTACGGATTCGATTGAAACTTTAACGAAAAAATTTGTCAGTTCGGGATTTTCAAAAATATTGATTTGCAGAAATTCCGTTGATAATGTTGCCGGTTATGTCAATGCTTTGAAATTGTTTAAAAATCCGAAAAAAATTGACGGAATTTTAACCGATGTTATCGAAGTGCCTCAGACGATGACTGCGGACAAACTTTTCAAACTTTTTATTAAAAAACGTTTGAGTGTTGCAACCGTTATTGACGAATACGGTGGCATTGCCGGAATGTTAACGATTGAGGATATTATCGAGGAAATTACCGGTGAAATCGAAGACGAGCATGATAGTCAGGAGTTTATCGAAAAACAAACCGCTCCTAACGAGTATATTTTTTCAGGACGTTTGGAAATTGATTACATCAACGAAAAATATAAAATCAATCTGCCTAAATCCGATGAATACGAAACCCTTGCCGGTTATATTCTAAAACTCAACGAGGATATTCCCGAGACGGGCGACGAAATCAAGGACGGCATTTTTGAGATGAAAATTCTTCAGGTTAGAAAACCGAAAATTAATATTATCAGACTAAAGATCAATAAAATCAACTCTTAAAAAAAGAAAGAAAGTATGATGGAAATTAACGAGCAGAGATTCAAGATAATAGACTCAACTAACAGTGAGGCGCAAAGGCAGTTGGCCTCGGGTGAGGCTCCGAAAGAGGATTTTGTTATTAGGGCGGAGTTTCAGACTGAGGGACGCGGTCAAAGGGGACATGTATGGACTTCTCAACATTCAGAAAACCTGACTTTCAGTTATGTTTACTTTCCCGAAAAACTTGAGGTTCAGAATCAGTTTAGATTGTCTCAGACGGCTTCGCTTGCCGTTGCAGAATTTCTGAAAGCTAACGGAATCGAAAACGTTTATATCAAATGGCCTAACGATGTGTATGTCGGAATGAAAAAAATCTGCGGTATGCTTATCGAAAACTCTTTGAGTGGTCATTATATCAAAAGCAGTATTTTGGGAATCGGTATCAACGTCAATCAGTGTATTTTCCCCGAAAATATTCCGAATCCTGTTTCTATGACAAATATCACGGGAAAATTATATAATCTTGATGAAAAATTTTATCAGATAACTTCGATTTTGAAAGCCGGTCTTGACAATTTGAAAAAAGAAAATTTTCCTGCGCTCAAAGCAAATTATATGAGTTATCTTTTGGGTTTGAATCGTACTTTGATTTATTCCGCAAAAGGCAGAATTTTCAAAGGTATTATAAAAGATGTTGATGACAAAGGTTTTATAACCGTTGCCGATGAGGTGACCGGACGAGTTGATATTTATGATTTCAACCAAATAAATCTTATTATTCCCGAACAAAAGAGAAATTAAATGAAACGTTTAACGAAAATTGTGTTGCTTCTGACGTTGTTTTGTTCTTTGGAAATTTCAGGATTTTCACAGTTTTACAACGGTCATCAGATGAATTTCGGTAAAAATAGGGTTCAATACTACGATTTTGAATGGTATTATTACCGTTATCCGAAATATGACGTGTATTTTTATCAACAGGAAAAGGATATTGCGCAGTTTGTCAGCGACAAGGCCGCTCAAATAATTCCTGAAACCGAAAAGTTTTTTTCAAAAGTATTGAAAAAACGTCTGATTTTTATTGTTTACAACCGTCTTTCGAGATTTCGTCAGAGCAACATAGGACTTCAAACGGGAGATGTTTCTTCTAATCTCGGCGGTGTTGTTAAAATCATTGACAACAAAGTTTTTATTTATTACGAAGGCGACCACAACAAACTCGAAACTCAAATCCGTCAAGGTGTTGCGCAGGTTATAATTTCTTCCGGACTCAGCGGTTCGGGCTTGAAAAATAATGCTTACATCTCCTCTCAAGCCGATTTGCCTCTTTGGTATTCTCAAGGACTTGCTTATTATTATTCCAGAGAATGGGATTCTCAGTTAGAGGATATTTTAAGGGACGGTTTTCTTTCTGGCAAGTACAAAAAAATCAGCTATTTAACCGGTGATGATGCAATGTACGCCGGCTATTCGATGTGGTATTATATTAATAAAGTTTACGGTAGAGATGCCATTCCGGGAATTATTTATTTAACGGGAATCACCGGAAACGCTAACAACGCTTTTAAACAAGCCGTTAATAGCAATTTCAAGACTATAAATAAAGAGTGGACGGATTATTATAAAGACAAATTTTCTTCAAACAAGGATGTTAAAGACTTGCCTGAGGACGAAAACAAGTTGGAAAAACCTAAAAAAAATACGGTTTATTGCCGTCCTTTGACCTCGCCCGATGGAAAATACACTTTTTATAATTCTAACAAACTTGGCAAATGCAAATTTTTTATAAGGGATAATTCTACGGGCGATGTTGAAAAATTTTTCACTCAAGGTCAGGTTTTAGACCAAATCGTGGATTATCAGCTTCCTGTTGCCGCTTGGCACAAGAACAGCAAAATTTTATCTTTCGTGATTGAAGAAGAGGGTGCTCCGTATCTTTATCAATATAAAATTGAAAGCGGAGAGTTTGCAAAACGTTTGCTGCCAAAATTTGATATGGTTTATTCTATGGATTATTCCGACGACGGATTGAATCTCGTGATGAGCGTTCAGATTGCGGGCTGTACTGATATTGTTGTTTTTAACATTGCCTCAGGCGTTTTCTTTAGAGTAACTCAGGATTTAGCTGACGACCGCGATCCGAAATTTGTTGATAATTCTACGAAAATCGTTTTCGCCTCAAACCGTATAAGCGATACTCTGAGCTTTGAAAAAATTGACGCTCATTCTCCTTATCAAAAAAAATACGATATTTTTGTTTACGATTACAAAACGCAATCGCCTGTTTTGAGGCGTATTACCTCAACTCCGTATACCGACGAAATTTATCCTGACGAGACCGAGCATAATAAGTTTACATATTTGAGCGACGAAAACGGAATTTACAACCGTTATGCCTCGGTTTATGACAGTTCGATAATCGCTGTTGATACTATGGTGCATTATTCTTATATCAACAGATTGCGTCCGGTTTCAAATTTTGGTCGTAATATTTTGTCGTTCAATTATTTAAATAAAGCAAAAAAAGCTGACGAAAGTTTTTTGAAGGATTCGCGTTCCAGACTTTTTACCGAAGATGTTACTTCTTACGGCGATGTACCTTTGGTTTTGGAAAAAACTTATTTCCGCAATTATATTGACCGCCGTCAAGAAAAACTTGACAGTTTGGAAGTTGTAAAAAAGCAAAAAGCTGAAATCGAAAGGCGTCGTATTGATTCCATCGTTCATAATCCGCCTAAGGAATGGAAAAATCCTGACAGTTTGAAATATGACGTTTTGAATTATGTTTTTGAACAAGAAAAACATCTTGCATATCAGTACATTTATTACGGTGAAAATTTGAAAGACCGTATTAAAGCTCAAAAAGAGGAACGTCCGAAACAAAGACTCTCTTACACGAGATTTTATATTGATTATTTGATTTCGCAGGTGGATTTTTCGTCGATGAATCAAGGTTATCAGCCTTTTACGACGGGGCCGTATTATTTCAACAATAATGCGAGTGCGTTTTTCAAAATCGGTATTAAAGATTTGTTTGAGGATTACAGAATTTCAGCGGCATTCCGTTTCGGCGGTTTGGACAGTTACGAGTATTATTTTACGTTTGAGGATTTGAGAAAACGTTGGGACAAACAATATGTTTTTCTCCGTTATACTTACAACAACGATAACGATAATTATGATTTGTTGAAAGTAAGGTCAAACGAAGGAATGTTTATCTGTTCTTATCCTTTCAATCAGGTTTCGGCAGTGAAAGGAACTTTAGGGCTTCGTTACGACAAAACTCAATATTTGATAACGGATTATCAATATTTTGACAGAGATGATGATTATCAAGTATTTGCAAAGGCTAAACTTGAATATGTTTTTGACAATACCCGTTCTTTAGGATTGAATACGCCATCGGGAACAAGGTTTAAATTCTGGAGTGAACTTTATCAACAAGTCGAAGGCAATTATGACATAATTTCGTCATGGGGCTTTGATTTCAGATATTATCAAAAAATTCACCGCTGTTTTATTTTAGCGACAAGGGCAGCCGGTGCAACCTCGTTCGGAACGGGAAAAATTTTGTATTATTTGGGCGGTGTTGATAATTGGACACGTTTTTCAACGGATAACAGCAAAATGTTTGACCGTTCAATCCGTATCGACCAAAAAGAAAATTACATTTATCAAGCGGTCGGAACGAATATGAGAGGTTTTATTCAGAATTGCAGAAACGGAAATACTTTTGCCGTTATTAATACGGAATTGCGTATGCCGCTTTTCAGATATTTGTTGAATCATCCTATTAATATGAAAATGTTAAGGGATTTTCAAGTGATAGGCTTTTTTGATGCGGGGTCTGCGTGGTCCGGTTTTGTGCCGCAGAGTACCGACAATGCTTACAACAAATATGAACTTAGAAACGGTTCTATTACGATGGTAATTGATGTAGAAAGACCATCAGTTGTAGCGGGTTATGGATTCGGATTAAGGACAAGTCTTTTGGGATATTTCATGCGTTTTGATTGGGCATGGGGTATTGAAGGTCATGTCGTTTTGCCAAGAGTATTTTATTTCTCGTTAGGATTGGATTTTTAAAAAAAAACTAAAAAAAAAGACGCTTTCAGCGCTTTTTTTCTGCTGAAAGCGTATCATTTTCTTGAGGAAATTAAAATTAGTTAGGAATAACTTCCATTTGGCAGTTAGGACAAGTTGCGTTTTCTTCGTCAGTTGAAAAATCTCTGTTAGGACAGATGTATTTTTTGGTTAAATCAACTTGCGGAGCATCGCTTTTGGGTTCTGCTTTTTGCTCTTTAGGAGCGGTTTGTTCTGTTTTTTGCGGTTCTGTTTTTTGTTCTGAACCGTTTGATTGTCCGGCATTTGAACTGCACGAAATGATGCTGCCTGCTAACAATAAGCTGCATACTGCTGATACGATTTTTTTCATCTTTTTTACGTTTTTTATGTTAGAATTTTAAACTTAAATCTATTACGTTATTAATTATCTCGTAGCAAAGAAGACCTTTGCAATCGTTGCTGTTTGTGAAAAGTCTTGCGCATACGGGAACGGCTATCGAATCGTTGCCTTTTTTGTATTTGGCGACATAGGTGTAAGTTGTTCCGAGCAAAAGTCTTAAACTGTCCCTTTGATGTTTTGTGCTTAAACTATCAATTTCTTTTCCGCTGCTAAAATTGCCGTTGAGAACGATAATTTTGACTTCAGGATTCTCCTCGTTGATTGTTACTCTGAATGTTACAAAGGCAGAATCCGGTTTCTTGGATAAGTTCGTTAATTTTGGATTGCAGTTGCAATCTTTTTCGTCGTTGTAATAATAGCTTTCGTTATCAGAATTTACAACTTTTGAATCATCACAAGTTGAAAAAAAAATTGTTAATAACGCTGATATTATAAATATTGTTTTCTTCATATTTGTTATATAATTTTTATTGGTTGAGTACGAAGAACAAAAAAATTATTGCAAAGTTAGATTTTTTTAAAAAAAGTTGCAATAAATTTGAGATTTTTTATAATTTTGCAGTGCGATTTTATTCACAATGAGTGTAAGAAAAAAGATATTAACAATTTTAACACTTTTCGCAATTTATGGTTGCGGGTCTGGTAAGTATCCTGATATTCAAGTAGATGAAGAAGATGTCAGAGGATACGTGGAAGTTTATACGCAGTTGGATGTCAATCATAAAGATTTTTTGATATATTTGAAAGATCATAATGAGGTTGATTCCAATGAAATCGCATTTTATAACGATGTGTTGTATATACTTAATACCAAAGGATTTATTGACATGGATTATTTCCTTGCCGTTCATAAAAAATTGAAACCCGTAATTGAGGTTATCAGGGCTAATCCTGATGTTGAGAGGTATCCGGGCATAGGCACGGCAGATTTGTCTTTCATAGAAGAGGGCGAGGAACAATATCGTAAGTTCTTGGAAGATACTACTTTGACGGAGGAAGGCAAAGAGTTTTTGCGAAAGCAAATGGCCCAAATCGAGACTACGAAAGTGGATTTGTTTAATAAAAAAGAAAAAAACAAATTGTGGGTAGAACTTATTAGGAAACAATCTTCAAAAGAAACTGATGTCGTTTTGAGTGATTTTGAAATCATGCAATTAACCACTTTGGCGGCAGAAATTTCGAGGTTGTGAAAAAAAAATAAAAAAAATGTGAAAAAATGTGTGAAATTTTGCAACATTTTTATCTTATTAGCGTTAATATTAAAAGAAAAACATATAACATTCAAGTATTATGAGAACATTTAGATTCATATTATCGACTTTGGCATTAATTTTTGTTTTCAACGTTGTTAATGCACAGACAATTGAAAACGAGTCGGTAGGACTTGTAAGTTCAAATTCGGAATCTACGGTTTCGCTTACCGAGACGGAAGCTCAGTTAGAGACTGTTAAGGTGTGGCCGCAAGTCTCGTCTATCAAAATTATGATAGATGTAGAAAATCTTCAGGAGGTGAACATCTATAGTTGTACCGGTCGTTTGGTAAAGACACAAAAGGTAGACAAAGGTCAGGGTATTAATATCGAAACTCTTATGCCGGGCGATTACACAGTAAAGGTCGGTAATAAGGTCGGTAGTTTTACTAAAAAATAATATTTCTTAAACGGTTTGTGTTTTTCCCGATTGAGCAGAATTGATTAAAACAATTCTGCTTTTGGTGTTTATGGACTATTGATAAGAAAGTTTTATTTTTTTAGAAAAAAAAGTTTTAACATTTTTTTAGTTTCCGAAAAAAAATCTAATTTTGTGCCTAAAGTAAAAAACAGATTTAAATAAAAAAATATAAAATGATGAAAAAGATTTTATTCTTATTCCTTTCCCTGACACTATGGTTGTCAGTAAAGTCTCAAACCTTTTATGAAGTTTCTTATTTTGATGAGTTGGATTCAATGCAGTATTTGGGTCTTATGACATATTGGGACAATGAAAATATTACAGTGCGTTTTATTCAAGATGATGATCAAAGTGAGGAAATATCATATTGGGAATGTAATTATGCTTGTGAGTTTGAGAAAAAGGGTAAGGTTAATTACATGATTTTTAAGCCTATAGTAAAAAGGGATAAGGCTTCGGATGGGGCTTATCCTTATTTTATTTGGACTTGGACGAAAAAAGATGCTTCTGACCAATCAGAAAGTCCTTTCGTTGTTTTTGACATGAAACAGTTTGGTGACGATATGCAGACGGCGGAATATTTTGAAGAGATTTCTCTTGATGATATGGATGCCGAATATGTAGAGCAGTTTTATGACAAGGACGAGAAAATGTACTCGGTAATTATTGATGCTTGTAAATTAGTTCGTGAGCAAGACGGAAATGTTTCTACTTCAGTAGGTTCAAACGATGCTATTACGATGCACTTTATAATGGTAGCAGCAACTATGGACGAGTCTATTGGTGAATCAGTTGAAACTGATATTAAACTTGTAGAGCCGGAGTTTAAAAAATTTGCTGAGCAACTTAAAATCGGTTATGACGAGCAAATAATTTCCGGAAATGCGTTTTGTAAAGCTAATGTAGAGAAAGCTCTTAACAAATTGAATCCTAATCCGAATGATATTGTTGTATTTGTATATTCTGGACATGGTTTTAGGTTTGACGATGACACTGACGATTATCCTAATATGTTTTTGACTTATGGAAGTGCTGATGATATGACAGCGGATGATTATATTGGAGTCTCTGATATTTTTAATAGTATTACCTCGAAGAAACCGAGATTGACTATTGTGATTTCAGACTGTTGTAATTCAAAATTTGGTGTAACGCGTCAAGAGGTAGAATCATCTGCGCTTGCAGCAAGAGGCAATAAGAGTTATGATTTGGCAAAATTGAAAAAACTTTTCATTGATTCTTACGGTAATATGAAGGTTACTGCGGCAAAAGCTGGTCAAGTAGCCTTGTGTGATGCAAAAGGCGGATATTTATTGACATCGTTTTTGAGTAATCTCCATAGTCAGATAAGTGCAGTTTCTGACAAAACACCGTCATGGCAAACGATTATAGAAAATTCGAGGGAGTATGTTAAACGCAAAACTACGGGATTTGACGAAGCAGGTCGAGATAGGGATCCGCAAATAGTTGTCCGTTCGGTAAGTGTTAAGACTAAGAATTCAGACGGAGAACTTGAAGAAGAGGCTATACCTGCAAGTTTTTCGAGTGATATTAATCGCAATGACCAAACGAGTGAAGATGATGATTTGTTATTGGGATTGCTTTGTATTTTCTTACCGATTATTATTATCATTGTTTTGATTGTGATTATTATCAGGATAATGATAAAACGCAACAAAAACAACAGAAATATAAGAAACTAAATTTTTCTAACGAAGAATAACAACAAATAGAGCCGCAAAAATTTTGCGGCTCTATTTGTTGTTATTATCGTCGATTGCTTGCATAATTCACAAAAATTAGCGAAAAATTATTTTTCCACCTCCACAATTTCACACGTGTGCTTTTTCTTTTCATCGTAATTGATGCCGACAAAAAGCACTTTGCCGCTGAAATTGTCGAAAGCATGGAAATATTCCTTGTTTTGGATTTGAGCGACGGCACGGCTGGCGGTTTTGTTGGATTTGAGTTCAATAATCATCGGCGGATACTTGCTGTCGGCGTGCAACGGGGTGTAAATCAAGTCGGCAATTCCGTTTCCAGCGGAAGTCTCTTTGAAAACTGTGTAGTAATTTAGCGCATCGATAAATGCCAAATATACAGCCGAGGCAAGTGCCTGTTCGTTGTTGTAATTGCGGTGTGAGACAACGTGTATATGACTGCGGTTCAACGCCTTGGCAACTTCCGAACTATTTAGTTGGAGGGTCTGTTCGAGGAGTTCTTCCGAATCTTTGATGATTTTGTCTGTTACCTTGTATTCCTTCATCACGGAAAGAGCCCTGAACCATTCCTTACGCACTTCCTTGTTGGGTATGCGGCAGGTTTTAGTCTTGCAGTCGTATGCCAAATATCCGAGATGGGCGAGGTATGTGAAAGCGTCGTCCTTTACTATAAAATCTGTCATAGTGTTGAGGTACATCCCAACATCCACTTTGACATTTTCGCCCGAAACCATTTTAATAACGTCGTCCTTCATGCCGTCAAAATTACTCTGTAAACGGTCGGAAATCACTGAATACGATGAAGTTTTGTTCCAATGTCCTTCAAAACGGCGGTCTATGATACTTTTAACGACCGATTCTGGATTATAAACATCAAAATTGCCCAACTTATAACCTTGATACCAATTTTTACATTCTGTATGGTTGATTTGGTATGTTTCACAAAGTTTGACAACCTCCTCGTCGGTAAATCCCACAAATTCTGAGAGTTCCTTGGAATCAAGAATTGTGTATTCATTAAAATTATTGAGTTTGCTCTGAACCTTGTCCCTCACAACGGGCAGAATACCTGTGATGTAGGCGAGCGAGATTGCAGGCCGCAGCGTGTCGCTCTTGAAAAGTCCATTGAGGAACATAAGGTACTCATCGAAAAGTTCCTGTGGAATTTTCATGCGGACAAGCGAATCGTACTCGTCAAGAATGATGACAAATGTTTCGTTGGTTTGTTCATAAACATCCTGAATGCAGTTGGCAATAGTGGCGTTTTTAGCGAACTCAATTTTAGGGAATTGCTGTTTGAACTCCCTGCGAACCCGTTCGGTAAGCAAAACCAACATTTTGTCTTTTTCTGGTGCGGTTTGATACTCACCTGCAACGTCTATCTTTATGAAATTGAGTTTGTTGAGGTATTTTTCGTAATTGTCCGCCTTTGAAATCTTCAAATCCTTGAAAATTTCCCTCGAATCGCAACCTTTGGAATAGTATGCGCACAACATGTTTGCCGCAAGGGTCTTTCCAAACCGTCGCGGACGCGATACGCAGATATATTGGTTGCCCTTGTCGATAAACTTGTTTAATTCGCTGATTAACATTGTTTTATCAACGTAAATATCGGCTGACAAAATCTTCGTGAAGCCGATGTTGCTTGGATTGAGGTAGAGTCCCATGATCGGTTAACTTTTATAGTTTTCGGCAAAGGTATTAAAAATTTTGTGTAAAAAGTTTTTTTGTTTCGAAAAAACTTTTTTTAATTTGCGGTGTTCAAATCCAACGAAACTTTCGGGCGGACGAGGATGAGGACAGACTTACTTCCGCCATAAAATCCATCCTTCCAACCAAACCAAAAACCGTAATCACATTGTTCGCAAACTTGAAACACGTATCCAAATTCGTCAAGAAAATGTGAGAGTACAGCATACAAGTTCGTCAACAAATCAAATTGACAACCTTTTGTTTTTTCCCAATCATTCCCGCTCCCAAATCACAACTCCTCGTCTCCTGATGTGGTCTATCAAATCAGGATTTGTGATTGACGAAAAGATTGAAACGTCGAACATATACGGCAAATCGCTTTCGTAGAGCAAATCTTGAATTTGGAAAAGGTCGGCGAGGTTGAGATTAGAACGATTTCATTTTCTCCTCAAAATCAAGGAACAATTTCACGTAACTATTTTTGATTTTTTCGGCAATGTCATTTGCGGTTTCTTGATTGTAATCGTGGGACGTTAGGTTTCGGGCGTTGATGGTTTCCATCCACAACGCATCCGAAATCAAATCTTGACGCAATGCGTACCTTATAGCATCGCGAGAACCACGGATTTCATTAGCACCCTGATATGCCGCATAATCTTTCATAACATTCCACGCCAATTCGTGCGTAAACTCAAACCTTTGAATACGACCCTCGTTTACAATATTTTTCAAATCTAAATCTTTTTACTCCATATTTTCCACTACGATTTCCGCTAAATCTTTGACGGGCAGAACATTTGTTTTGGCAAATGTTTTTTTGCAAAGCGGACACGCCGTAACAACATAGTCAGGTTCGTAAGACGAAAATTCCTGCATAACTTGTGATGACAAAACGTCACGTTCCTCCATCGAAATCTTCATGTTTGCTAAACTACCGCCGCAACACTGAGCCTTCTCCCTTTCTTGCTCCATAGGAATTAAACCCATCGCCGCTTCAATAACTTCACGCGGCTCATCGTAAATGCCGCTGCCTCGTCCTAACTCACACGGGTCATGATAAACCGCTTTCTTGTCTGAATGATTCAGTTGAAGTTTACCGCTCTTTATCAAATCCAAAATATATTCCGAATGATGACGAATCTTTACATTAGGCAACATATAGTCCTCTTTGAAAACCTTATAACATATCGGACACGAAACAATCAACGTCGAAGCACCAGAATCCAAAATCAATTTCTGATTGTTGGCAATCAATTTTTCCGCCGCGTCAAACTGTCCTGCTAACATTAACGGACGTCCGCAACACGGGGCTTTGTTCTCGTCCATAAACCATAAATTCTCCCCCGCTTTGTCAAAAATCTTTAACATCGCTTTCTTAATCGCCGGCGTTAAATGCGTCATACAACCCGCAAAATATATTGTGTCGGCTTTCTTCGCAACGCCTGTTTTTAAATAATCGTATGACGAATTGTACTGCTTTGTAGTTTCAATTCGTTGCGTGATTCTAAGCCTATTAACGTCAATGCCGACAGGACAAACCTCCTGACATTTTCCACACAAAAGACAATTAAACAAGACTTCATCGCTTAACGTTTTGTTGCGGATATTTTTTAAAACATATACCGATTGTGAATTTTTTATGCCGGCTAAATTTAATTGGCAAGCGTCAATACAAACACCACAACGCGAACAACTATAAACCTCCGCTAACGTAAAAGTATTGATTCTGCGCTCTTTGAGTTGAACGCCCCAATTACGCAAGAAAATCAAATTTATCTCAGCCGGAATGTGCATATATCTCGTGTAAGGCATTGCAACAAAGAAAGTTCCGAGTGCCAAAGAATATGCTAACCAAAGCGGTTTTAAACAGTCTTCAAGATACAAATATTCGTTAAAAAATGCTCCGATAGCGTTGAAAAACGGACTTCCGTTTTGATAAACACCCGCTGAAAAAGTTTCACACAAAAATCTTAACGGGAAAATAAGCCACAAAGCCGTCAGCGCGATATGGTCGCCGTATTTCATTCTTGTGGTTTTTTTCATGCCGAAACTTTTGCTGCGGAATCTCTTGAAATATGCCAAAAATACGCCTGAAAGAACAAACATCAACAACAATTCCATTGCCCAAGCGTAAAACGTATGTCCCGGGAAATCAGCATTTTCTGTTACATAATATCTAAAAAAAACCGACTTTTGAAACGGAAAAAACATCGTCCCGAAATATGACGAGGCCTCAAAATGTCCGACAACAATCAGCAAAAACCATCCGAAAGCCAAACTCATGTGCATATAGCCGAGCAAACGATTGACTTTAAACATTTTAAAGTGCAAAAGTCCTTCCCTAACGCTTTCCAAAATTGAGTCAAGTGTTTTTGAAGTAAAAAAGTTTTTTCTGACACGAATTTTGTCAATTTTTGACAGACCGACAAACCATTTTACGAACCTGAAAATGATTACGCCGAAAAGATAAATCGCGCCTATTAAAAACGGTATATAAAACCAATTTGAAAATTCCATTATTTTAAATCTTTATGATTGACCAACGCTTTTTTAATTAACATTGCAACGTTTCTTAAATTAACGCCACGGGGACAAACCAACATACATTTGCCGCAAAGCATACATTTGTTGATTTCGGTTTGAAGGTTTTCGATTTCGCCCCGCCTTAACATTATTTGCATACGTCTGACGTTGAAATCCGTTAAATTTCCTGCACTGCAAGTAGCGGTACAGCCGCCGCACGACATACAAACCAACATTGATTTTTCGTGCTGCAAAACGTATTTGAGGATTTTGGTGTCGAACTTGTCAAACTCAATAACCCTCGTTTCTATTGTTGAAAATCCGAAATCCATTGATTTTAAAGGGTTTTAAGATATTCATTAACTTGATATGCCGAACTTCTGGCATTTTCGATTGTCTCCTTAATTGACATTGGAGAAATACACGTCCCGGCTGCAAAAACGCCTTTTTCTGACAAAATTCCTGCTCCGATATGAAAATCTTTTGACTTCAAAAAGCCAGATTCTTCTTGTTCAACACCGAATTTTTTAGCGATTTCGGTCGTATTTTTCTTGGTTTCCATGCCGGCTAAAAGGACAATCATGTCAAGTTTCATTTTCATCGGACGACCCGACAATGTATCTTCCGTTTTAATGGACAGTCTGCCATCGCTATTTTCAGAAACCTCTGATACTCTGCCTCTTATAAACTGAATGTTGTAATGCGTTTGAGCCTGACGATAAAGTTCTTCAAAGAATTTGTCATACATTCTCAAATCCATATAAAAGCACAAAATTTGTGTTTCAGGTAAGAATTTTGACAATTCGATTGCTTGTTTTACGCCTGTTACGCAGCACACTTTTGAACAATACATATTATGACATTTTTCGTCTCTTGACCCGACACAATGTACAACGGCGATTCTTTCGGGCGTTTTGCCGGTTGAGGTTAAGAAATTTTTGTCTTTGAAACGCTGTTCAAGGTCAGCCTGAGTGATAACGTTGTCATAAATTTTGTAGCCGAGTTCTTCTTTGCGGGTTGCATCAAAAAGTTCGTAGCCCGTTGCAAGTACCACAGCGTCAGCGGCATAACGGACATTACCTGTGTAAATATACCAACCCTCGCCGTTTTTTTCGGCCTTTTCAACCGTTGAATTGAGTTTTATTTCGATGTCATAATTTTTTAAACGGTTTTGATAATATTCAATCAATTCTTTCGATTTTTTGAAATCGGGGAAAAGACAATACCAGTTGTTAAGTTTGCCGAAAAGTTTGTTATCACGTTCTATGATTGTAATGCGATTGCCGTTTTCAGCCAAAGCACAGGCTGTTTCAACACCGGCAATTCCGCCGCCTATTATTACTATATTCTTCATTTTTAATTAATTATTAGTTTTAACAACGAAAAAACGTTTGTTTCAACTTTCAATTGTCAATTTATTTACACTGTTTTGGCGTGTAAGAGCCGATTGTTTTGCCGGTTTTGGTTTTGTACATTTTGTCGTTATCGTATTTAACGCCGATTTTATCCAAAAACGGGCGGACGTCGATTTGGTGCATTTGAAGTCCTAAATCCCACGGGTCATAACCTAAAACTAAACCTGCCATTTCTTCGTATGTGAAAACGGGAATAAAACCGTTATCTTTTCCGTAACGTTTGCCTTCCATCTCGTTCATAACGTATTGCCAACGGTCAAGAAACATTGCGCAACCCGGACAATTTGTTAAAATGGCATCGGGTTCGTACGGTTTCATAGACTCGAATTTCTTTTTGGAGTTTGACAAAGAGTAGCCTCTGTTAGCCTGAACCAAATATTGACGGAATCCGAATCCGCAACAATGTCTTCTTTCGGGATAATCGACCGTCTGACCGCCCCAAGCCTTAATCATGCCTTGAAGCACTTGCGTAAATTCAGCACCGCCTTCGCCTTTTTCGGGGAACATTTTGGCGTAATGACAACCGATATGATCAACGATTTTTAGCGGTTCGCCGGTTTTGTGATTAATGAGCGGAAACTTCATTTTTCCGGCGATAATCATTCGATTGTTGTAAATGATGTCGGAAGTGTGAGCGATATTTTCCGGCAATTCAAATTCTCTTCCCGTTGCTTTTTTTAGAAAAGTTCTGATTTTTTCAAGTTGCTGGGGATAATGTTTCCATGTTTCGGTGATTTCGATGTACATTCCGAAACTTGTTACGCACGAGGCAACAAAATTTTTCAAGCCTTGTGCTGACATTAACGAAAACTGTCGCGCCACAACAGTCTGAATCGTGTCAAAAGGCACAACGTCAGAATGATAACCGATACCCGTACAAGTGGTGTGATGCGGGTCGTCGTAAATGGTTTTGTTGAGGTCGTCTTTGAGAATTTTCAGGAACGTCACCTCCGAACCCGGAAAAAAGTTTTGGCGTATGCAACTGCGTGCATAATAGAAATTGTTTTCAGCAATTTCTTTGTGATAATTTTTGCTAACTTTATATGTAGTATTCATCTTTAATTACGAATTGTGAATTGTTAATTGTCAATTATTAATTGTCAATTAATTCAAATTTTTCCTTTAAAAACGTCTAAAAAATATTGCTGCATACCTTCTTCGGAGTCGGTATCATAACCGAGGTCTTCGGCTTTTTTTTCAGAGAATTTTTCGATTTTTTCTTGTAATTCGTCTGCGCCGGTTTCCTTGAAAATATTTTTTAATTCTTGTAAATCTTGGTCATCAATTTTTCTTAGCACGCCTGCGCCTTCTTTGTGAAGGTTTGCGCCCATACGGTCGTAAAAATCGTCAGCATTCTTAAAAATCCATTCCCAAACGGGGCCTTGTTCAGGGTGAAGTTCGGGTTTAACGGACTCTGGGATAATGCAATAGCCTTGATTTAAGATGTTGCCGTTCAAGACTTTATGAAGGTTGTATTGTTGTCGTCCGCGTTTAGATTCGGTGAAATATCCGAGTTCTTGAGAGTAACGTCTAAGGACATTGATAAGGAGTCCCGGAACGTTGTTTCTTGGGCATCGGGTTTTGCAAGACATACATTGACCGCATAGCCAAATGTAATCGCTTTTTAGGAGTTCTTCAATTTGTTCGTCGTCCTCGTTTTGAATTATATTCATTAGGATTCTCGGATCGTAATCGGAAAATTCGGCGGCGGGGCATACGGAGGTACACATACCGCAGTTCATACAGGCGTTAACGGCTTCCCTATACCGTAAATCCTGTTTCAGAATTTCGTGGAGTTCCATACTTGATTATTCATTTTCTTTTTTAACACTGCAAAGTTAGGGCGAATTTTCAAAACATGAAAAACTAAATTTCCGAAAATGGAAAAGTGCATTTTTTTAAGGATGAGGTAAAAATCTCCTAAAACATTTTGTTTTTGGAAACCATCTATAATTTTTTCGTTGTTTTTACTGATATTATTTCAATTTTTTTAATAATTTTACCCGCAAAAAATTATACGATGATATGAGAAAATTACTTTTGATGGCCTCGGTTGCGGTATTGACGGCGATGAATGTCAGTGCGCAATCAACTCAGCAGTTGCTCCTTGGCGGCTGGAAATTTCAAAAAGGTGCGCAATCGGGCGCACAGAATTCCAATTTTGACGATTCCAAATGGCAGAACGTAACAATCCCTCACGATTGGGCAATTTCAGGTCCTTTCGACAAAGAGATTGATAAACAGGTGGTTGCAATCGTTCAAAACGGTGAACAGGAAGCCACCGAGAAAACCGGACGTTCAGGCTCGTTGCCGTGGTTGGGCGAGGGCTGGTACAGGACTACTTTGGCGGTTCCCGACGATTACAGCCACGCCGAACTGATTTTTGACGGCGCAATGTCAGAGCCGACGGTCTATGTTGAAGGCAAGTTGGCAGGTTATTGGGCTTACGGCTACAATACTTTTGCAATTGACATCACGCCTTATCTGCCCAAAACCGGCGACGGCAAAATCGCAAAAGGAAGTTATGCCTTGGCGGTGCATATTAAAAACGTTGAAGAATCAAGCCGCTGGTATCCGGGCGCAGGACTTTACAGGCCGGTGAGGTTGTCGCTCTCGCAAAATGCGGCGATTGAAACTTGGGGCGTTTTCGCAAGGACAACGGCTTTGTCTGCTGACAATCAGACGGCGCGTGTTACCGTTACAACCCAAGTCCGCATCGACGGCGGCAAAACTGACGGTTTTAAAGTCGTTCAAACGCTTATCAGTGACGGTCAGGAAGTTGCAAAATCAGAGGCTTGCCTCAGCGACAGCAAATCAACCGAGCAAGTGTTAACGGTGAAAAATCCAAAACTTTGGTCGCCCGAAAGTCCGACACTTTATACGCTCGTTACAAAACTTTATCAGGGCGACAAGATGCTTGATATGCGTGAGACTCCAATAGGCATTCGTACAATTAGTTATGACAATGACGGTTTCAAACTCAACGGCAAAGTGGTCAAATTTAAAGGGGTTTGCCTTCATCATGACCTCGGACCTCTCGGCGCGGCTTTCAACAAGGCTGCATTTCGTAGGCAAGTATCTCTGTTAAAAGATATTGGCTGCAACGCAATACGCACCTCTCACAATATGCCCGCACCATGGCAGATGGATATTTGCGACGAAATGGGCATTATGGTTATGGCTGAAAGTTGCGATATGTGGGTCTATCCCAAATGCAAAAATGGCTATTCGAGATTTTTTGAACAAATTGACAATCAATCACCTAACGCCGACGGACGTCCGTGGTGGCAGCGCGATTTTGAAAACTTGATTCTTGTTCACAGAAACCATCCGTCAATTGTGATGTGGAGCATTGGCAATGAAATCCCCGACCAAGGCAGCGCAGTTGGTCTGAAATATACACGCCTGATACAGAACCTGATACATTCTCTCGACAACACCCGCCTCTGCACACAAGGTCTCGACCGTGGAGAACAATGTCTTGCATCGGGAGTTTTTCAAAATACCGACGTTCCAGGCTACAATTACCGTCTGCACGTCTATGACAAGGGACACGAACATTCGCCTTCCGGACTTGTACTCGGCACCGAGACGGCATCAACGATTTCGAGCCGTGGCGTTTACAAATTCCCCGTTGAGGAGGTTCACGGCGATGCTTATGACGACGGGCAGATTTCGAGTTACGACCTTGAAAGTTGTATTTGGAGTAACCTTCCTGACGACGATTGGATGTGGCAGGACAAGGCTCCTTGGGTGACGGGCGAGTTTGTTTGGACGGGTTTTGATTATCTTGGCGAGCCTACGCCTTACGATGATTATTGGCCGTCGCGGAGTAGTTATTTTGGTATTTTTGACCTTGCCGGACTTCCCAAAGACCGCGCGTTTTTGTACAGAACGCATTGGGCTCCCGAAAAAAAGACTCTCCACGTGCTTCCGCATTGGACTTGGCCCGGTCGTGAGGGACAGGTAACACCGGTTTTCGTCTATACGTCGTACCCCGAGGCTGAACTTTTTGTTAATGGCAAATCGCAGGGCAGACTCAGACATATTGATGTTTCGCTTGAGGATTACCTCGACAGACGCATTGACGTCAAAATGCCTTGGGGCGATATGTCGAAATTTGCTGACCCGAACGCCCCCGACGACAAAAACCGCCTCAACCGTTACCGCCTCCGTTGGATGAATGTCAAGTATGAGCCGGGCGAAATCAAGGTTGTGGCATACGACAGCAACGGCAACCGTGCCGACGAACAGATAATCAAGACCGCAGGCAAACCGCATCATTTGGTTTTGGAGGCTGACCGTAATACGCTCGATGCCACACAGTTGGATAACAATATGCCGCTTTCGTCGCCCGATTTGAGTTTTGTGACGGTTTCGGTGGTTGATAAAGACGGCAATCTCTGTCCCGATGCAGCTAATCAACTGACTTTCAGTGTTAGCGGTGCTTGTAAATTCAATTCGGTCTGCAACGGCGACGCCACTTCAACAGAAGTTTTCACGAAGCCGACAATGAAGGCATTTCACGGCAAATTGGTGGTGGTTGTTGAGGCGACAAGTCAGAAAGGTAACGCTGTATTGACAGTTAAAGGTTTAGGAGTAAAACCGGCAACAATTTCGTTGTCAGTGAAATAAGGGGATTTTTTGTCCCATAAATACAACAAAAGTTTGTTTCAATAAATTATTTATTTTCACATTTACTCAGTGGACTAAGTAAAATTACTCAATCCACTGAGTAATTTTTTTGTATGTATAAACGAATTGATTATAAGATGATTACAGAGAGCGGAATTGCTCTGATGAAAAATAAGGCTAAGATTGAGGCGGAATTGAAGTCTTCAACTTCCTCATCAAATTTTTTTAAAACTTTTCTTGATGATTGTTGTCTATTTCAAAATTAATTTTTACATTTGCTCAGCTGACTGAGTAAAATTACTCAATGCACTGAGTAAAAATTTTTGATATGTATAAACGGATTGATTATAAGACGATTACAGAACGAATGAATGAGCCGAGAAATTATTGAGTATGAGATGTAGAATATTACAGGTATTTTCCGCAAAACCAAAAAACGTCTATGTTGTAAAAAATATTTGCAACGGCATATCTTACAAAATATTATGCAAAAAAAAAACGAAAAGTCGGTTATTTCATCAACTGACTTTTCGTTTTTTTAGAAATGGGTGGTTAGCTGATTACATTGTCAATGTGGAGGTGTTGCCAAGAAGACGGCTGATTAGAAATTGATTCAGTCGTAACATCGCCCCATTTGCCAAATGAATAAACTCCAGATTTGAATTTGTAGATTGCTTTAATGTTTCTTTCATCGGCCATAACAAAGATGAAGGCAAAAGTAGCACTTGAGCCGCTTTGTATAGGGGGTTCCAAAACTGCTATTAATAAACCGTCTGTTTTACGACGATACAACCATTTTCCTTGATGAATCATGTCATCGGAGAAATACTCTTCAATCGTACTAGGATAGAAATAATCATCAGTATATTCCGTAATTTTTCTCGTGGCGCTTGACACAATTTTTTGACCAACAATAGGCGGATTGTTAATAATGTATCCGTTAGTGCCATAATCAGAATATTTAAGCACAGTATCAACACTCTCATATTCACCGGCAATATCTCCGCAATCTTCACCGTCAAATAATTCCATTTTGTTGGCATAAATTGTTAATGGAGCTGTGGTAACTTGAATTTCTTCACCGCCTTCACCTTCTTTCCTTTCGTAGAAAAAGCCGCGGGTGTAGGAGTCTGTGGTCTGTCCTACGTATTGCACAATTTCACCATCTTGAGCCTCGGTGTATCCGTCAAGATCGGAGATTTGCTTTACAAAATTGCCCTGCTGTTGCTCCGGGATAAGTTCCAAAATCTCAGCCTTGAGGTCAGCTAACAAACCAGTCAAAGTCTCCTGATCAGTAATGCCCTGCAAGAAACTCTCAATCTCGTGCCAATGGTTGATGGTCTCATCGGATGCGTCGGAGTCTTCCAAAAATGCCCGTACTCGCTCTTTGAATGCCTCATAATCTGATTTTGAGGTTTCAAGCGTTTGGATGCGGGTTTCGTGTCCGGAGATGTTGTCTTCGTCTGTATCGATGTCGTCTTCGGCTGTTGTTAAACGATTTCGGATTGCTGTAAGAGCTTCACTCTCACCGGCTTGTTGTACGGCGGCAGCAATTGCCTCTTCTTTGCTCTCGTTGATGATGGTGGCAAGTGTTTTTTGCTCGTTGTCGATGGTCTGAACAACTTTTTCAAGTTCTACCATATCATCTTTATGGACGTAACTGTCGAAAACATTTGCAAAATCGCCTTCGGTTGGATACATCCCTCTTTTGAACTTGTTCTTAAGTTCGGTTCTTGTGTTTTGTGCCATGATAATATTATTTAATTAATTATAATTTCATTATAAATGCTAAAGCATAATATGGCGGCATATTGCTTGCAGAAGTAGTGTCGAATTTCTTCGTAGTAGAGTCTGAATTAGACACTAATTGACAATTGGAATTATACACCTGCCAACCGGTTAATATATTGACGCCTGAACCTGAACCGCCGGATCCAACATCAGGTGTATTCGTTCCCAGTCTCTTATTATATGTAGTAGAATTCACCATTCTGTCGTCACCAGAGAATGGATGACGATGTGCTGGAATATCATTGGCTGTTAATGTTATTGAAACATCTTTGTGGGAGTGTGATTCTGAGCCGCCTTTGTTACCTGGGCTGGCAGAACTACCGGCACCGAGGATGAACCGACCGCGCAAATCAGGTGTGCCATTAGATCCGTTGCATAATGCCCAACCGTTAGGAATAGAATAAATAGAGCCACTCCACATCATAATCATACCACGAACGAATTTTAATGATGCATTTTGAGGAATACTCTCTATGTTTTGTTGTATTTCTGTTAAAGTGGTGTTTACAGTGTTTTTAAAGGTATTTAAACTCTCGTTTAAGGCTGTATTGCTAAGGGATGCAATGTCAGCAAAGTTGTTCCAAGCATACGAGGTTGTACCAATGCCGTCAGCTAACCAACGTTTGGTATATGCCGATGTAAATTGTTCACCGTTGGCTGTTACGTCTTCCGGTTGTTCTGCGATGTAGCATGTACTACTGTTGACACTCTCCGGATGATAAAGAATTTCTCCTACAAGCGGTGTTTCATCGCTTTTTATGTATACGTAGCCTTCGGTTCTGCGGCTGCCGGATACTTTGCAACCTGATAATATTAGTTGGTCTTTACCAGCTATCATCGCAATTACGGCATAGTTCATGATATTGGATTGCATGGCTGCTAAGGTCTCACAGTCCAAAGGAAATTTTCCTAATGCCGTAAAATTGCCAAGTATTGTTTCTTTCATGTTAGTATGATTTTGAATGATTTGCCGGGTGTTTTGTAATTGTTGATCACAGCCCGTAGTCTCGTTTGGTTAACTGATAATGTTTTGGGTACTATTACAAAGAAATCGTAATATTTTTCTGCGTTGTTTTCTCTGTAATTAAGTATTATATGTTTGTCGTCAGTACCGCGGGGCAGCAGCATGTCTATATGCTGGGTTGATCCGCGAGGATAGATATAAAATGGCTGACCGGTTTGTTGCTGTCCGTCTACTACTTGTATATGTTCCTGACTTGTAGAATCGGTAAACAACGAGTTTAGGCAATATTCCAATCTGCATACTTGTCCGTTGTATTTGAGTCGTTCGAGTGTGGTGTAACGGTATTTGGTAAGCATTGACAATAATTTGGAAAAAGGCGATACCAATACGGATAATAGTGCACATATTGCGGGTTGCCGCAGGATTATCGGTAAGAGCAATACTGCCAACCTCGGAAACTTGATTTGCAAGATATTAATGTTCATATTCGTATGTGTTGATTGTAATATCTCCTACGTTGAAGTATCCGGCGTATGGTCTTACCTTGGCAGCTATTGATTTTTCTTCGTCGTTGTCGATATAAGATGCAGAGGTAAGTTCTACGATTTTTACACCTTCTACTACTTGCAGTTTGTCTACTAATGCCATGTTGGAGTATTCACCGTTGAATGGCAGGTTTTTGATATAGTTGGCAATGACAGTTCTGCAATTGGTGATTACGTCAGAGGGTAACAACAGCGGGTCGTACCATATATCAACCGTACAGTTGAAGGTATTACCTTCTTGATTAATCAATTGTGTACGCACTCCGGCGTACTTGATACGCATGATATAATCTTCTAATGCGGTCTGCTGGATTGGCGGCAGCGGTGCTCGTTCGCCGTTGTTGTCGCCTGCTACTTTTAGAACCAATGAGCCTGTTACGGTGTCCTCCAATGCAACGGCGTGTTTTACGACTAATGCATCTTGCAGGTCTGCCTCAGAGATATTGCTGTCGTCGTATTCTCCAAGGTCGTTGATGGTGTAGTTGTATCGAAATTCTTTCAACTTTCGGACATACCATTGCAACGAACCGGGAACTTGGTTGGCAATTTCGGTTTCAATCTCGGATTTTACATTGTCGAACAATACCTCTATTACGTAAGCGCAATATGCCACGATATAGAGGATAATATTTTCTATACTTGCTTTGGAATAGGATTTTGCGAATTGTGGAGGGTTGCCGTTGTTGTCCAGTTCCCAACCGTACAACTTACGCAATACTGTGTTTTGCATCCACAAGTTTTCTAATTGCTGTTTTATTTCGTCTACTGATCTTGCCATGATTTTATGATATTATAAAGTCAATCTCAATACCCATATAATTAATACCGCCGTTTACAATAGTTTCTTCGTTGAGAGCCGTTGCCGGAGCAATGGTGTTTACATTGAAATATTGTACGGTCTGACGGTTTTGTACCGTTTCGGGAGTTTGTAATACAGTGCCGGGTTGTACGTCTTCCGATAGTGATAAGCCGTTTTGTAATGCTATATCCATAGCCCGTTCTGCACTACCGGTAGTAAGTATTGCAATATCAAGCACCGATTGTTTATCAGTAATTACAGTTTCGTTCATAGGTCAATCTGTAGTTTGCCGTCGTTAATTGTAACTGCTGCTGTTATGCCGTCGGCTTCCAGTGCTACTGTTATGTGTCGTATAATCTCTCGCTGAGAGTTTGAGGTTTTCACCATTCTGGAAAGCCCTGCGCCCATTAGAGGATGCTCTTTCCATTCGCCTTTTTCGGTATTGACTATCAAGGCGGCGTTTTGTTCTTGAGTGTCACCCAGTAACAATGAGCCGTGTTTTACTTGTAAGTCAAAATCCTTATCCAAACTAATTGCTTTCATAATCGAACAATGTATCAAAGTTTTCTTTGTCGGCTGCTGTTGGCAATGCCGCAACAATGGATTGTTGCAATGCCGCACCGCCGTCTTGTGGCGTTGGTACGCCGTTCTGAATAGCACTTATAATGCCGTCCACTCGTGCTGAGAGTTTGTCTAACTGCGTTTTAAAATCGTTAATTTCTATTTTCGGAGCTTTTATAATTACCTCGTCAATTTCCGAAAAACTTACAATCAGCACGTCCCTTAAATCCGCCGTTGCAACGCCCGAAACAAACGAGCCAATTTTGGGAATCACCGCAAAACAGTCGCCTGTCTCCTGAGGTTCTACCGCATTAAGACGGCATTTAGACAATATCAATTCCTCGTCTAACTTAATATCGCAAGTGAGGCTCTTTTTGTCCACGCTTACCACCTCGCCCACTATAAAGCCGTCGTTGCCGTAATGCGCAACCACCTTTTCTATAAGCCTTATAAGATTGTCTTCCGCTGCCATTATGAATTGTGAATTATGAATTGTTAATTGTCAATTGTCAATTGTTAATTTTATAACTCAGTTCGTTTTCACGGCGGAAACCGCTGTTGTTGAAGCGGACTTTTACACGCTTTATCAGGTATTCGCCTTCGCGTTCGGGGTTTTCGGTGTCTACGATTTTTAAAGTATCGCCGGGCATGGTCTGCGGTGTGCCGAATCCCGTGATTGTGCCTTCGTAGCCGTCGAAGTTTTTGTTTTTGAGTTCGGTTTCTATGCGTTTTTTGAGTTCGGCTTCTGTTGTTACGTCAGAGCCGAAATTCATTGTGCGCTTTTCGGCATCGTCGTCTTTGCTGCCCACAGTTACGGTGATGGTCTTGCCTTTTTTCTGTTTAGCCTTGCCGGTGATTTGCAGTTTGCGGTCTTCTTTGCGGACGAATTTTAGTCCGTTGGCGGCGATATTGGGTGCAAGACGTTTGTTTCTCAAGTCTTTTAACAGTGTACCGTTTCTTGTGCCGAAGACGTAGGTATGTTTATTAAAACCTTTGAACTCAAAAGGCCAAAAACACGAAATCATTTTGTTTTGCTCGTTGAGTTTGGCACAGAACCCGACCTCGTCTTTTATCTTTTTGATAACGGTGTAGGGCGTTACGTCTTTTATGATATAGCCACCCGAAAAAGTGAAGTCGGGACATTCCACAGTATAACCGGGAAAAAGATCTTGTAACAGTTTTTTCAAAGTTACGCTCTTGTAGCTTTTGGTGATATGCGCCGCCTTTTTGAACGTATACCAAGGATCATCACACTCAAGGACAAGTGGAGTGCCGTCGCCGATGTGTGATACATAGCCGGTGAACTCGGTTTTGAGGTCGCCGTTGTAACCGATTTTCAGTTCAACACGGTCGCCGGTATGGATAAGGTCTAACAGTACTTTACCCTCTTTTGAGGTAAGGCGTCGAGGCAGCGTGATTTTTGCAGTGCCGCCGATTTCGTCAACGCTTGACTCAAATTCGGCTTCTGTAATACCTTTGAAATTAATTTTACCGATTTTTAGTTCGGCTTTTGCTACGTAATACATTTTTGTTTATATTTACACTGTTAATTTGTAACCGGTTACTATAACCGGTTACAGCCTTTTAATAACCTTTTAAAATACTGTTTAAACACCATGAAAAAGACCGTTATTTTAATGCTGCTTTTCGTAGTATTGTCTTTCATCAGCGCGAGTGCACAGAAGATTGACCTCGGAAAGTTCGTAATTGACAAAAATAATTGTACAATCACCAACAAGGAGTCAGGCAAGACGTTTAACCTCTACGGTAACATCGAAATCGTTGAGTCGTTCCCTGATATTTGCGTCAAAATCGTTGATTCTTTTGAGGATTTGGACGTAAAAATTGTGAAAGACACTCCCTCTCGTTGCTGTGAATTTCGCAAAGTGGATTCATTTCGCGAAATTAGGGTAAAGATTGTAACAAGTTTTCCTGATATTACAGTAAAGTTGGTTGATTCGTTCCCCGGTATCAATCACTGATTGTAAACTCGGGCGGCTGTATACTCTTCGCCTTCAACTGATATTTAACAGTGTCGGGATAATTTTCTAAGACAGACAAATTATCAACCTTTGTGATGTACAGAGCGTTTATTCCCAAGTCTGTCATTATCTGACACTCCAATACGTCAAAAGTGTCGGGAGTTTCAAAGAGTTGACGAAACCTCTGCACTTTTGCCAATGGATATTGGTGGGCTTCCATATCGACCAACAATCCGTCCATTGTAATTTCCCACTGACCTAATCCAAAATCCTCTACCACTACATTATCACTGCCAGCAATTGCCGTGTCAGTGATTTTTTTTTCGCGTGAGAATTTGAGCATCGGCGGCGGAGCAAAGATCCCGTTGTCAGTGTCGGAAAGTATGGTGTTTCGGAACTCATATACCTTGCCGTCCTTTGTTGATTTGAGTTTGAGGTCGGCAAAGGTGGCGTCAGCTACATAGATCTCCACACCTGAAGGTGTGCTGTGCGGCTGTGCACGTGTTCTGAAGTTGGCGGCTACATAACCGAATGCACTGCTAAATCGTCCGTATAAGTCTATTGAAAGCATTTTTTATTTAAATTGATAATTGACAATTGATAATTGACAATTAGGCTTCCGCAGTTTTTAATTGTTCATTGATTGTTGTTTAGCACCCAACAGACCTTTGTCGGCAAGCCATTCTATTTGACGGAATTTTTCTATCCATGTCTCGTCGTCAAGGTTTTCGGGAAACGGGATATGGAAATAGAGGCTGATGAGAGCGTCTATCTTCCGTATCTCGTTGGCAAGTTGTTGATGCGGGTTGTCCTCGTCGATGCCGCTGTCTATCCTCGGACAGCCCTCTACAAGTTTTTTATTGTGGCAGACCTATAAGGCAGAATTTTGCTCAATGCGTCAAATGCTGCCATGAATAGTCCGTCGTCAGCTTTTACCTCGTCTTTGTGAGTGAGTACACAAGCGTTGATGAGTATTTCCTTAGCTTTGTCGGGTGCTTTGTCTACCCATTTCTCGAACTCGCCGAGGGTTTTGCGATCCGGAACGCGTACAATTACGTCGAGTGTTTCGCTGCCATCGTCGTTGGTGGGCAGTTGCGCCACCTTTACGTTGTTTTCGCCGTAGCGTTCTTTCCACGCTTTTACCATTTCGGCAGTGACGCCGAGGGGAAGATTGTTGCTGTTTTCCATTTTGCTGTTTTTTTTATTGGTTACACATTGAATTGAATATCGAGGCAGAATAGTTCAACAGAGGTTTCCACGTCCTTGTCGAGTTCTGCACTTCTGCCCTGTTTTGAGAATTTTACAAGTAGAGTGTCGGTGATGATTTCGTTTTCGTCGTCCACGTAAGTAACTACGATTGGAAATGGCTTGATGGAAAGCAAGTTGCCGCCACAGGCTTTTTCCAACCTTGCAAGGGATTTTGCGGTGATGGTCATTTCCGCTTTGTATTCCTTTTTTCCAAGGCTGTAACTTGACGGAGATGCAGAGCCAAGTGAGTAGTTGGCAGTGTTGGTCTGCGTTACGTCGTAAGAGAGTTTTGTAATTTCGTAGTCTATACTGCCGAACATCGAAATCTGCACGTCGGCAGAAGCATAGGACTTGCCGTTTTTGGTGATGTTTGCCATAATTACAAGTTGGTTTTAAGATTGATTGTTCCTTTGATTTCGTCGATACAACCGGTTGGGACTACCACAAATGACACGTTGAGCACTCTTGGTGTAATGAGTAAGTTGCTGTTGGGGTCGATGGTGGTCTTGCCGGAGGTGATTTCGCCGGCGGCTTGCATTGGTACGAACACAGCATTGTCGGCAATGGCCTCGAAGTTGGTGCAAAGTGCTGGCGGCAGTTTGCCGGTTTTTGGGTCTACTGGCTGTGAGCTCTTAACATATGGTAACAATGCCGTGCGAAGTCCGCGGACGCACTTGTCGATAACACGACCATAAGAGATGGTGTATTCGTTGAAGTAGCCGTCTTTGTCTTTGATTACCGGTGTACAAGTATAATCGTTGTTCCAATAGAAACCAGCAAAACCTGAGTATGATACAGCGAAGATATATCCTTTTTCGTCGAGGGTTTCCAACTGAGAGTCCCATTGTGAGATTTTTTTGTGGTTGGAGAGTCCAGCCTCAATCCAAATACCTTTGGTAGCGTTTGTAAGATTGCCGGTGGCCACCTCGCCGATATTTCCGTTGACAGCTTTGGCAGCGATACTGCCAAGCATTGTTCCGACGTCAGCCATGGTGCGGCGGCTGTCTGTGAACTGATCGGCATACTGGTAATCCTGACCGATGCAGACAGATACTTTGAATGCCTCCAATGTAGAGCTGCCGATAACAATCTCTTTAAGATCCTGAGCCTCTACGGCTGTATTGGCAGCAAATCCGTTGTACTCCAATACCACCTGGCAGGGACGGAATGTTTCAAAAGTCCAATCGTAGAAGTTTTGGGCTTTTTGGATTAAAGTGTTAAGGACTATCGGCTCATCGTTTTCGCCCGGAGTGTTGGCAAGTGCCAATATGCGGATTTCACCTTTGGCAGCTGCTATCAGCTGACGTGCTGCGCCTCCTTCGTCGAAGATATCAACAGGAGAGCCACTGTATAACATGAGGTGTAATGTTGCGCCGTCGCCCGCTATACGGAAGAACTCCGAAACATGACGGTATACGCATACGTGATTTTCTTTGTCGTAGTCTTCAGTGATACCCAACGCTTCGAGGTCGTCGGTGCTGTGGAGTTCTACTGCTTCCAAGAGTTCTAACTCAGAGGTTGCTACACCTGTAGCCAAGAGTCCGCAAATGCCGTCGCTGTTGGTATTAACAGATGCTCCGAGTTTGCCTCTTATGATATTAACGCCTTTTAATGATGCCATGATTAATTATGAATTACGAATTATGAAATAATTGTCAATTGTTAATTGTATGAAAGCTTCGGGAGGCGGAGTCGAACCGCCTGCCTGTCAAGTGTACCAAGGCAGATGAACACCTATTGTTCCCCGAAGGAAGCCCGAAGACAGGGCTTAGTCTGCGTTGAAGTAATGCGCGATGGCAGCTCCTAACGCTGTGGTATATTTTCCTGCCGAATTTTTAGCCGCTTGTTGCCACTCTTCTTTTTTGGTAGAGTCAGCCATGTCGGCACGGGCTTTTTCGGATGCCGCTTTGAATTTTTCCCTTACCTCCAATTGTGCCGGAGTGGGTTCTGTTTTGGCGACGGATTTTTCCGCAAAGACTGTTTTACCGTTTACTTGTTTGAATGTGTAACCGGATTTTCCAATTTTTCCCGAAAGACCTTCGGTAATGATGTTGTTCACTACTAATGCCATATTTCTTTTTTTAGTGGTTTATTTTTGAATTGACAATTGAAAATTGACAATTGACAATTGACAATTGACAGTTGAAAGGAATTGTCAATTGCCATTTAGTCTTTTTATTCAACGACGATTTTGAAGATGCCGGCACCGTCGTTTCTGATAGGTGCACCGCCTGCCAATACAGTTGCACTGATAAGGTCTGCAAAGTAATCGGCACGGTGTGCGTCTTCGATAATCTCAACGTTGCCGTGTGCTACGCTGACACAGTCTTCGTGCCAAGCAAATGCGGCTGTACTGTTGTTTGCAGCTGTGTCGATAACAGAACGCATGTATATATCGAATCCAAAGAGTTTGCCCACTGTGCCGGCAGCTGCGTTTGCCGATGCGGAAAATGCGAACTGTTCTGCGCTTGACAACTCAGCCAAGAGTGCATTGTAAGCCTCCGGTGTAAGGACAAGGCAACGTCCATTTTGCGGAAGGTCTTTTTTGTCGAATGCGAGTTTTGCTGCAAGTACAGATGATTTGCCAAATGCTGTAACGGTTGCAATCTGTGCCGCAGTAGTACACCCTGCAACCCATGCTGAAAGAATATCAGTGTGGATTTTTTCGGTTACTGCGTTTCTTACGCCTTGCAATACGCTGTTTCGCTTGTCGTATGAGAGTTGTACTTCCTCGATGTTGCCAACTCTTACCGGTCCGATTTCGTATTTACTCATATCATAGTTGAGATCGGTGTCGGTACGCTCGGTAACTGCTACCGGATATGTAGTGTTGCCTACTGTTACAGGCGGCAAGCCTCCGGCGTTTGGTACGTGGATTGTTTTTCCGTCGGCAAATGTTGAATGATTTGCCGCTCTTGATGCAAAGGTGTTGTCGGCAAAGAGTTTCTCTATGATTGCCGGTATCCAAATTTCTTTTACTAATGCCATGATTTATAGAATTTAAAATTAAAAATTGAAAATTGACAATTGACAGTTGACAATTGAAAAATTAATTAGAAGCGGTCCCACTCACGGTTGAATTTTTCGCGGTAAAGGCGTTTGAACTCTTCAAAGTTTTCAGCTTTGAGTTTTTGGAGTGCGCCGGGTTTGTGGTCGAGTTCGTCCCATGTCAGCTTTTCTGTTTTTGGTGCGTTAACCATTTGAGACAATGAGATTGACGGTGCAACCGGGTTCAAAGCCTCTAACAGTGTTTTGGTATCTTCCGGATTGGATAGGTAGAACGCTAAACAGATATTTTTGACATTTTCAGGTATTTTGCCGTCAGCTATAGCTTTGTCAACACAAGCGACTCCCTCGTGATATTCTCTTTCGGCGAGGTCTTTTTGAAGCTCGTTTACCTGTGCGGTTAAATCACTGATAATATCAGTTTTGGCAGTAAGTTCTGCCTGCAAGGTCTTAATCTGAGAGTTTTTTTCAGACAGCTCTACTTGCAATTGTGAAGTGTCAATATCTTTTGTTTCCATATTGTAAAAAAGTTTATTAAATTCGTTGATACTAAGTTTCTTTTCTTGTTTTTCGTCGGCGTATACCACAAGGGCGTTTTCGTCGGCGGGTATGCTGACGATAGAAGCCTCCAACAACAGGCTTTGTGTTGCGGTGTCAATGCCTTTGGTTTTGGTAATCTGTGTTATCATCAGACCCATTGAACAACCTTTGATAAAGCCTTCCTCTACTTTGCGGGCTATCTCTGCGGCGAATGGGTCGTTGAGATCAAAGACGGGTTCGGCTTGCAGGGTATCACCGACCACGGTAACATTTTCCCACTTGCCGATCACCTGTAAGGGATCGTGATTGTAGAGCATTACGGGGTTTTTGTTGAACCGCTCCAGATTTATACCGGGAACACTGGTGCGGAAGCCGTAACTATTAATTGTGTTGGAATCACATAAAACTATTTTCATAATTTACTGTATTTGTAAGGCGGCATGATATGCCGCGTAATTAACATGCCGTAATTGATTACACTGCAAACTTACGGCGACAAAATACGATCTCCAAATTATAGTACAACCGTTGGATATATTAGTACAAGGCTTTTACTGTTTTTTTGTATTGATAGTAAGTGTCTGTTATTTTGCATAAAAAAAAGAAACAGATGAAATCCGCAGAACGAGAACAAAAACAATCCCTTGCCAAGATTCTTTTCTTACAAGGGATGCTATGTAAGGACATCAGCGAAAAGATAGGCGTATCGACAAATACAATAAGTAAATGGAGCGTTGCCGGGAGCTGGCAGGAGGAACGCGCCGCAAGAACTATAACCCGTCCGCAACTTGTTATGAAGATGCTACAAGAACTCGACAAGAAAATCACTGACGGTGATTGGAAACCGCAGGACGTGGCAATGGTGGCGGCTGCCATCTCAAAACTTGACAAACAGACCAACGTCGTAACGGTGATCGAGGTCTTCACCAAGTATCAGGGATGGCTTGCAAAACGCGCAGAGATCGACCCCGACCTCGACGCCGACTTCCTTAAAAAGACTTACCACTATCAGGACAAGTTCATCAACGAACAAATGAGCAACACGGCGATCAATTGACAATTGATAATTGACAATTAACAATGTATTAAAAACTATGGAAAACACAAAGGCGGCGATAAAGCGATGGAAGATCTTGGGCGATAATATCAACGCGATGTCAACGGTAAATACTGCCGAGGGTATCGCCGAAAAGATTGCGCGTACGAAAAAAAGCAAAACGGATTTTGCATTTTTTGTGTCGTACTATTTCCCGCACTACTGCACCGACAATAAGACCAGTGCAATAATTCCGCCGGCAAAGTTTCACTCTCAGGCAGCTAAGACTATCATAAAAAATGCCGACTTACGGGCTGTGTTTCAATGGCCTCGCGGTCATGCCAAGAGTACTTACATGGATATTATAATTCCGATGTGGCTGATGATTCAGGACAAAAGACAACTTAATGTTATGGTCTTGGTTGGAAAGTCGGAGGACAACGCCTGTACGCTCCTTGGCGACTTGCAGGCGGAGTTGCAATTCAACAACAGGTTTATTCATGATTTCGGCTCTAAATACAATGCCGGCGACTGGCAGGAAGGACAATTTGTAACCTCTGACGGCATAGCCTTCTTTGCGCTTGGTCGCGGACAAAGTCCTCGCGGTCTCAGGTACAGGAGCAACCGTCCCGACTACATCGTTATCGACGACCTCGACGACGATGAACTGTGCCGCAACGAAAAGAGAGTTTCAGACCTTTCAAACTGGATTAAAGAGGCACTCTTCGGCTGTTTTGGTGCAAAGGGCGGACGTTTTATAATGGTGGGAAACCTTATTGCTAAAAACTCCGTGCTACAAAAAATTATGGATTCCAAAGGTGTAACGGTTTCAAAAATCAATATCGTAGACTCCAAAGGTAAACCCTCTTGGCCGGAACTATGGAGTCCCGAAAAGATTAAGGATATAGAACTGTTTATGGGTTACCGCTCTTTTCAAAAGGAATATATGAATAATCCTATAATTGAGGGAACAGTTTTTCAAAAGAAAGACATCGTGTTTGGTAGCGTTTTGAAGCCTTCGCAATATGCGGCGTTAGTGTGCTATACCGACCCGTCGTTCAAATCGTCTGCCACTGCCGACTATAAGGCAACGGCACTGGTAGGGATAACCTCAGACGGTTATTTTCATATTCTAAAAATGTATGCAGCGCAGACAACAGTTACTGAAATGGTACGCTGGCATTACGAGATTATGAATTTTGTCGGCAATGCTAATTGTCGCTATATGATAGAGGCTAACTTTATGCAAGACCTCCTGTTGGACGAGTTCAAGAAAGAGGGTGAACAACGCGGCAAACATATTCCGATAATCGGCGACAAACGCTCCAAAGGCGACAAGTTTGCACGTATAGAGGCAATGCAACCGCTATGGGAACGCTCTCTTGTAATCATCAACGAAAAGGAAAAGGAGTCTCCGGGTGTATTGATTCTGATTGATCAGTTGCTATCGTTTCAAAAAGGCAGCCGCGCTCACGATGACGCACCCGATGCCGTGGAATCCGCAATCTGGCAACTAAACAGAACTCACAAAATAGACGCTTTTCCCGTGGTAATGCACTCACGCAAAGAACTGCGGAAACACTGGTATTAATGGACAATTGAAAATTGACAATTGAAAATGGACAATTGACAATTCACAATTCACAATTCATAATTAATAAAAAATGGATTTTATAACAGAAAATGATTTTGACGTGCAGGTAAGGCAGGAGATACTCAACCTCCTCGACGGTTCAGACGATAAAACCGCAGTGGAACTTGCTACACGTATGGCAACCGACCAAATAACGCAATATATCGGCGGTAAATACGACTGTAAGACCATTTTTGCAGCCGAAGGCGACAAACGCGACCATTTTATTGTGATGATAACAATAGATATACTTCTGTATCATCTTTGGGCAAAACGTGCACCGCGCAAAATTCCTGAATACCGTGTAACAAGGTATCAAGATGCGCTTGATTGGTTAAAATCAGTTGGCAGCGGTGAACTTCAATCTGCTTTACCACAACTGCCCGATGACGAATATATTGGTCTAATCAGCATAAAAAGTAAGTACGAACCGAATAATCACAAGTATTGAGAATGAATACAATTTTTTCAAATATAATTGCAGGGTTCAAAGATCAGACAAGAGCGGATATTCAAAAATGGCGTTACGCACTAAAACTGGCGCAAAGTCCAGTAAATCCGCGGTCATACACCTTGCAAGACCTTTACGACAACTTGGAAAGCGACGGTCATTTTTTGGCACAAAAAGAGTTAAGAAAAACCGCGACTTCGGGTTATGGCTTTTCTATAATCGACAAAAAGACCGGAGAAGTAAATCAAGAAAAAACAGATTTCTTTTGCGGCGAATGGTTTTACAACTTTTTGGATTATGTATTGGACAGCATTTTCAAAGGGTTTACGCTGATAGAACTGACCGACCCCAAAAATCTGAAGTTTGAAGTTTTGCCGCGCCGCAATGTTGTCGGGGGGCTCGGTATTGTACTACGCGATATTGGCGACAATACAGGTATTGATTTTAATGCAAAGGAATTTCAAAACACATTAATCAAAGTTGGTAAACCGTCAGATCTCGGACTAATGGCAGATCTATGCGGGCAATTGATATGGAAACGCAATGCACAACAGTCGTGGGCGGAGTTCACGGAAAGGTTTGGTATGCCGCTGATCACAGCCACTACAAACCAAACTTCACCGGCAGATATCAGACAATTGGATGAGATGTTAGCGGCTTTGGGAGAGTCAGCGCGTGCGGTATTGCCCGAAGGAACAACTATGAACGTAACGCCTTTTGCCGGTACTGACGCGTATAAGGTTTACGATGCTCAAATAGAACGTATCAACGCCGAAATATCCAAGCCGATAATAGGCGGAACGATGGTAACAGACGACGGAAGTTCAAGATCTCAATCCGAAGTGCATGAAAGAAACCTTGATGATAAACTTTCAGAGGCAGACCGCCGAATGGTATCATTTGTTGTTAACGGGCAGTTAATACCGCTTTTAAACCGGTTTAAATACCCGTTTAATCCCGAAACCGACAAATTCCAATTTAACCAATCATTTGAACTTAACCTGACAGAGCATTGGAATATTGTAAGCCAAATGATAACACAAGGTTATGAGATAGATGAAAAATGGCTCGCGCAGACTTTCAACGTGCCGATTACAGGAAAGAGAGAAGCAATTGACAATTCACAATTGACAATTGACAATGCCCTGTACAGAAATTTTCGTTAGGCAGTTCCGAAGTAGAGACGCAATGTTTGCGGCTCAAAGAAAAAGCCGAGTCGGAACTGCCAGAACTATACAGGCTCACGGATGGGGCAGTTGACAATGGACAATGGACAATTGACAATGAGATTGTCGGCATCATAAAAGAATTGGCGCAGCGCATTTTTAACGGTGAAAAGATAACCTATGACCCCGACCTTTTGCGCATCACCGTAAAACCGTACATAGACGGCATCGCCAAGGGCTACGGCAAGTCATTGGCGGACGTTGATTGGAACACGCCCGACTTTAAGACCTTACAGAAACTTACCGAGAATGTCTTCCAATTTTCCGCGTCCAAGGATTTCCACATCCTTTCTGATATGACCGCCGCATTGAAAGACAGTAACGGCAAACTGCGCTCGTTTGATGATTTCCAGGCGGAGGTTGACAAGATGAATGTCAAGTACAACGGCAACTGGTTAAGAACTGAATACAATCAGGCGGTTGCAGCCTCGCAAAATGCAGCTCGTTGGACTGACTTTGAGAAACACTCCAAGACGATGCCGTTTTTGCAATATCAGGCGGTGATGGATCAGAACACCCGCGCAGAACATGCCGCGCTTAATGGTGTAATCAAACGCATAGACTCAGATTTTTGGGACAAATACTATCCGCCAAACGGCTGGGGCTGCCGCTGTGAAGTTATCCAACTGCCCGGCAAGAACTACAAGGAAACGCCGGATCTGGACATCAAGTTTACAAAGGTGGATTCTATGTTTCAGGTCAACGTCGGCAAAAAAGGCGTGGTGTTTCCGAAAGGGCATCCGTATTTTATGGGGCAATGTCAGAGGTGCAGCGGTCCAAAAACAGGATTGAGCAAAAACTACAACCCTGACAATGCACAATGCCAAGTATGCCTATTAGGACAAAAAGCGTGTGCGGAATACACAGGCGATTGTCTGAGACAGCATTATGTGCAGAAGGCAAATGAAAATATTGAGCGAATAAAACAAGGAATTGATAATGCGAAGGGAATAACAATTGAAAACGAAGTTTTTCACAGTGGGAAAATGACGATTTTCAAGGGTAGCTTCAAAAAAATAAAGGAACACGGCGGTGAAAACGAACAACTGATTAAATATATGTCTGAGTTCGACCTTAAAGATTTTAGTAATTGGAAATATGAAGGTTGGGGAGAAGTTGAGGCATATAAACCTGGGGACGACAAGTACAATCCCAAAAAAAGGAACAACGGACGACACGAAGACACAGAGTATTTCAATTATTACTCCATAGAAGTCAATGGAACGAAATTATGGGCAAATGTAAAAGTCCGTGTGGATGGAGTAGGCGAAAACTTATATACGATTGAAAGCAAAAAGCCTAAAAAAATTAATCCTGGCGAATATAACAAAAAAGGACAATAAAGAATCCGAATCTAAGGTCTCAGCCCGAGTGGTTTTATTCCCTTTATTGTCCGCCACAAATATACAAACAATTTTTGAACCAACAAATAAAAATTGAAAAAAAATGGAAAAAAACGCACAACCCAAATACTTATCTCGCAAAGTGATTGACGACACAATCACCGCACGGAGCATTCAGGAACTGGACGAGAAACTTGCCGCACTTGGCATCACCGACGATTCAACGGTAGGAATACGGGCAGAGGTGCGGGCAATCATTCCAATGGAAACTAATCTTGAATTGGATCAGTCCTAATGTATTTCGATTCTACAAACGACAACTCCGTTTGTTCAATCAGGTCGGCAAGTTCCTGATGACAGGGCATAGTTAACTTGTAAGAATCGGCGGACGTGAGTTCTACTATCGGTCTATGTCCACACACAGGACACTGCAAATCCCTTATCGCCTTTACTATTTTAAGGGTGGTTTGATAACGAGTATTATTCATAATTCGCTGCTGTTTTTTAATTTGAAAACGGCGGTGAAGATACGAAAGACTAATTGTAAAACCAAATAAAAACAGAAAAATGAACACAGATACCAAATTGCGCGACCGCATCCGCCGCCATCCGCCGCCTGAAACGCCTTTTGGATTCAAAAGACCGTCTGTTGGCGTCGCAAAAATCCTTTTATGAGGAAATGGACAAGGCAACCAAGGCGGACGCGCCCAAACCGTAGAGACGCAAAATTTTGCGTCTCTACAACCAAACGGACAAAACAATTTTTGAACAAACAAATAAAAATTGAAAAAAATGACAACGTGACCGCATAATATGCGGCGGAATGAACAAAAAAAGTTAATATAATAAAAATACAGAAAAAATGGACGTTAAAGACATATTAAAAGCATATTTCACCAAGAGCGCGTACCCTACGGAGGCGCAGTACTCCGAACTGATTGAGGCGTTCATCACCTCCGACGAACTGGCTAACGCCTTGGAAGACTACATCAAGAAAAACACCGCAATCACCACATCCGACACAGTGACCCTTACAGGCACAAAGGCTCTGATATTCCGGCAGGGCGAAAACTCCGACAAGCCCGGCTTCACCATTTATAAGAAGGACGGCTCGGAGGCTGCGTTTTTTGAGTACAAGAACGAAGGAGGCGTCGCCGCCCTCGCCCTCGGCAACTACATCGACCACACCAAGCCGGGACAATACTCCGAAACCCAAATTGGATTCAGGTTACAGGACGCTGGCAACAAAATCTTTTATGCAGTCTTTGCGCCCAAGGTGGGCGCAGCCAAAAGCGAAAACCCAGACATCAGTAGCAACAAATACACACCTACCATATTCTATATACCCCTGCGCTTCAAAGTGGGCGACACCTACGTGATGGCAAGCACGGGCGGCACTGTTGATTTAACGCAAGCAATACAAACACTCATACAAAATGGAAACGACTGAAATCGTAAACATATTCTCCACCTTCGGCTTCCCGACCGCGATGGTCATCGTGATGGGGTTTGCCCTTTGGAAGATGTACAGGAGCAACGAGGAAAAAAACCGCAAGACCTTGGAGGAATCCATCAAAATCCGCGACCAATACATCTCGTACATACAGATGTCAAACGTGGAAATCACCGGCACCGCCAAGGAAAACGCCACCGCGCTCAAAGAAAACGCGGCTGCGCTCAAAGAAAACGCAGTGGCTCTCAACCGCTTTGTAATGATACTCGAAAGGCTCGAAAAACAGTTGAAAATTGATAGTTAATCCAATCACTTGACACTATGGCAAACGCAAAGATACAACTCCTCCTCGACCTCAAAGACCGCATATCCCAGGGGCTCAACCGAGCCAAGGCCGCAGTCTCGGAGGCAAGCGAGGGAATGAAAAAGAAACTCGGCGGTCTCAAAAACTATTGGGTGGACGCCTTCAAAGAAATGCGGGAACAAATTCCTGCGTTTGATCAGGCGGTCAAGTTCCTGACCAACCCGATAGGCGCAGCCGTCACCGTCGTCACAAGTCTTGGCGGCGCGATAAAGAGTGCCGTTACCTCGGCGATGGACTGGCAGAAGGGCATGGCTGAAATCAACGTTACCGCAGGACTGACACAGACGGAACTCGCCAAGTTGTCTGACCAAATGCTCGACATCGGCGCACAGAACGTCGCGCCGTTGGAGGAAGTGCCGGGCGCGTTCAACAAGATTATCTCCGCCGGTCTCGACGCCAAGACCGCCCTTGCATCCCTCGACCCGACGTTGAAGGCTGCCAAGGCGGGCTTTGTCGATATTGAGACCGTTGCAAAGGCGGGCACAAGTGTGATGAACTCCGCCGGAGTAAAAGACCTCGTGGCGGAAACCGACATCTTGGACGCCACAGGCAAGGTGATAACCAAAAAAGGCGAAGTCATCAAAACCGCCATTGAGCAAGTGTACGACACACTTTTTGCCACGATGCAGAAAGGCTCGGCATCGATGTCCGAAATTGCGGCGTACCTGCCAACGATAGTGCCGACCGCCAAGAACGCGGGCGTGTCGTTGGAGCAAGCGTCGGGCGCGTTTGCCTTTATGACCGCGCAAGGTGTCAACGCTGCATCGGCGGCGACGCTATTGAACGGCGCGTTCAATTCGCTCTCCAATCCAAAACTCCTCGGCAACTTCAAGTCTATCGGCGTGGAGATTTACAACGCCAACGGCACAATGCGCTCGATGCCCGACATCGTGAACGACCTCGCAAAGTCGCTCGACGGACTTTCCGACAAGGAAAAGGCGGCGAAACTCGCGTCCCTCGGTCTCGATCAGACCTCGGCGCAGGCGTTTGCGGTGATGACGCAGAGCGCGGACAAGTTCCGCGACACCCTCGACGCCACCGCCAACTCGTCGGGCGCACTGAAAGAATCGTACAAAAACTCAATGACCGCCGCCGACCATTGGGGCATCGCCATCAACAACATCAAGAAACTCTTGGTACAGGCGGGACAGTTTGTCTTGCCGTTAATTACCAAAGTCGGCGAGTGGGCGGCTGACATCACCGCCAACATAGTACCGGCATTGAAAAGCGTCAAGGACTTTATCGCCGACTGGTCCCCGGTAATATTGGGCGTTGCGGCGGCATTCCTTGTATTGAACGCAAACACAATTGCGGCGACCGTCTCAATGGCGGCGCACTCAGTTGCAAGTGGCATAGCGGCGGCTACACAGTGGATTCTCAACATCGCGATGTCCGCAAACCCGATAGGAATCATCATTGTCGCCATCGGCGCGTTAATAGGATGGATTGTGATGCTGTGCAGAAAATACGAGGGGTGGACTTCGGTCTGGAACTTTGTCAAGACTCTCCTTGTAAATTCATTCTGGCAGTTTGTGGACGATTGGAAGAACGGTTTCCAAGGCTTGTGGTATTACATACAACTCTTTTGGCTCAACATCAAGTCTTTCGGGCAGTATGTAGGTCAGTTGTTCAACAACATCGGACAAGCGATAAAACTCGCTCTTACTGGTAATTTCTCGGATGCTAAGGCGATGCTTACAAGCGAAATTCACACCGACGCCGAAACCGAGATTGAACGCCTCAAAGCGGAACGCGAACAACAGAAAGCCAAGTACGCCTCCGAGTCCAAACAACGTATGGATGAAATCAAGCAATCTTGGGCGGACATACACCTCACCAAAAAGGTAACAGAGAACGCACAAGGCGAAGCTGAGGACTCGTCCTTCGTGGACGAGGTAAAAGATTTGGTTGGCGGCGGTTCTGACGGCACAACAGGCGGCGGCTCGGGTTCGGGCAGCGGTTCTGGTACAGGCGGCGCGGACGCGGTGGCTGGCAGCGCAAAGCAAATCAAAAATATAACAGTGAACATCGACGCCTTCAACAAGGGCGGTATCAACGCCGGCAACACACAGGGCTTGAACGGCATGTCGGCAACCGACATCGAGGAGTGGTTTACACAGATGCTTCTGCGCACAACGCGCAACCTTGAAATGGCATATTAACAATTGACAATTGACAATTAACAATGGATAATTATGGCACTTGAATTTATTAAAATATTGGATGCTCTTGCCAAAAGCATTGGCGACCTGCCACGTATGGTGGGCATGGAGGCTGTCAATTTTTCAAAGGAAAGGTTTGTGCAGCAAAACTGGTACGACACCGCGCCAATTCCGTGGCCGCTGCGCCGACACCTGAGGCGCGGCGGCAAGAAGCGTCAACAGGGCGCGGTTCTTGTGGATAGCGGACGGCTCAAACGCTCCATCAGGATTGTGAGTGTGTCGGGAACTACTGTAATAATTGGCACAGACGTACCATACGCGCAAGTGCACAACGACGGCTTCAAGGGCAAAGAGAATGTGAAGGCGTACAGGCAGCGCGTAAAGGCACACCGCAGGAAGATTACAGTGAAGACCAAAAAAGGCGGCACAAAGACCAAGACTGTACAAGTGAAGGCGCACACAAGGAACATCGCCGCTCATCAGCGCGAGGTCGATATGCCGCGCCGCCGTTTCCTTGGAGAAAGCGCGGAACTCGAACGCCGCATTGAAAAATTAATCACCGACACCTTTGTAGAAGCCATCAAAAACGCTTCAACACCGTATTAACAACACATTAACGCAATGAAAGCACTAATTGAAAACATACTCACGGCACTCACTGACGAGCGTGCCAACCAACTTTTTCAACAGTACGGGCTCACGCCACCGGCAGTGGATGACATCTATCTCGGACAGCCCGACGACCCCGATTTTGAGTTTGCTCTGCCCGCCGTATTCGTGGATTACAATGCCGACTTTACCAACGAGACTTGCCGGATATTTGTGCACGTTTTGCAGGATTATATGCAGGACACCGACAATCTAAGCCCCGTCCGCGATGCGGGGATGCAGCATCTTGATTTCTTAAAAGTGGTGCGCCACTTGCTACGTGGGCTCAGGACTCCGCCGATGTTTGGCGCGTTGCAGATGGAAATGGAAGCCCCTGTTGTGTCAGATGCTTACTACTGGCATACTCTTACATTGAGCTGCGTGATGAAAGTGGACGCCGACACAGAGCCAAAATACGTGATGACAGAAGGTGATGTGGATTACGAAGTGGAGCGCGGACGGCTCGTTGTTAAAACAAAGTAGGCTCCATCTTTTTGCGCCGTTGCTCCATGCGCTCGATGTCGCGGAGTAGCCGCGAGTATGGGATAGCAAGGTAGTTGTAGAATGTGGCGCGGCTTATGTGAAAACGGTCACGGATATAGTTATTGAAGATATACTCGTTGAACCAACCTTTTGAGGCGTATTCTTTGTATACCTCGTTTATTTCCTTGACCCGTAGTAAAAAGTTTTTTCTGTTGTATGCCATAGTCCGCTTTTTTAAAACAGTTGATTCAATACTGCAAAATTACATAAAATCCTGATTATTATCAAACAAAACGCCGCAAATTCGTGTAATTTGCGGCGTTTGTTTTAGTATGCTCGGCACGAGCGAAGTCTAATGGGTGGAAGTCCCGAGTGAGCCCTGATAGTGGGAATCACATAGCCTAAGACAAGGGTGTCCGTCGCGAGGCGGAATCTGAAAGAAGTCGGCGGCAAACATCTGAC
>JAFPYR010000082.1 GCA_017412115.1 Bacteroidales bacterium
AAACGCTACGGACTTTAAAGTGGATTACAATGGCGAAGAGGGCTTCTACGACATCACAATGACCGATGCAGGCAACGGCAAGTGGAGTGTTTCTATTCAGAAAACTGTTCCCGTTGTTGCCGACATTCCCGACCAGACCTACACAGGCAGCGAGATCACACCCGAACCTCTTGTGCTGACAGGTTCGCTCAGCCTCAACAAGGGTACGGATTATGAGTACTCCTACACGAACAACACCAATGTCGGCACGGCGAAAGTGACCGTCACTTTCAAGGGCGACTATGCATCGCTGGGAAGTGTAGAGAAGAAATTTGACATTGTCCCGAAAGTAACCGAATTACTCACTCTCACCCAAGACCAAAACGGCATTACCGCAGAAATCAACGGTTCTTACACCGACAATGAGACTTTCAGTCTTGCCGAAGATATTTCCGTTAAGAGTATAACCTTTGACCGCACGTTCCAACAAGGCGTAACGTCAACGATAATTCTACCATTTGCCATTAAAAGCGGAAAATATAGCGGTGGAACGTTTTATGAGTTCCAAAGCGTTGATTACGAAGACAATAAATGGGTGGCAAGTATGACCAAAGTTTCCGGCGATATTGAGGCGCAAAAACCTTACCTCTTTGTGCCGTCAAGCGACAAACTCACAATCGACGGCGATGTTACGCTCAAAGCCTGTTCTGGGGCAGAATACGCTGACACTAAGGGTGATTGGACGTTTAAAGGCGTTTTCAAGGTGAAGATGTGGACAACAGGCGTAAAAACAGACTATTTCTTTGCAAGCACAGCAGCAACGTCCACCAACGGACAATCTGTCAACGCAGGAGATTTTGTCCGTATTGGTAACAACTGTTGTCTCAATCCGTTCCGTTGTTATCTTTCGTATTCCGGCTCTGAAAGTTCGTTGTCTAAATCTGAACAACAACTTCCGTCGAATATCGAAGTACGTTTGATAGACAATGTTGCATCCGTTGTTGAGACAGACGAGAATCCGTCAGACGACAGAGGAGACATCACCACGCCCGTATCGGAAATTATTCCGAACAGTGGCACAAAAGTTTGGTCATTTGACAAGATGATTTTCATAGAGTCAGAATCGGGCTTAGGTTATCAAATAGTTGACCTCAGCGGCAGGATTCTCAAAACCGGCGTAACCAATTCAACCCGCGAAGAAATTTCGCTCGGTCGCACCGTGGGAATCGTCATCGTGAAAATCAACGGCAAATCATTCAAAGTAAATTATTAAACCCGTAGGGGCGTACCTCGTGTACGCTCCTCTTAAATAATCATAGAAAAAATGGAAAATTTAGAAGTAAAACGCCCGTATGTAAAGCCTGAAATTCAGGTTATCGAATTAACAGAAACGCCAATGCTCTTGGCAGGAAGTAATCCTGTTCCAGCAGTAGACGGTCAGTGGGGCAATTAATCAATTAAACAACAAAGGCAGGGAATTCTTTTCAAAAAAATCTCTGCCTTTGTTTCATAATATTATGTTCAATCAAAAATTGAGGTCTGCATAAACTCGTTATATGGTGTTCGCAAATGCTTGTTGCGCAATTCTTTCATTTTGCTGTCATTCAATTGACCATTTTCCCATAACATATCTATCTCGTCGTCAACCATCTTGGCATAAAATGCTGAAAGTTGCTTGCGAAGATTCTCCAATCCTGTTGATGTTTTTATGTGAGAAACAAGATTGAAGACGTGTACTTGTGCTGGTGTAAAAGTTATCGCTTCCATAGTTCAATATATTTTGTGCAAATATAATAAATTATCCCTAAAAAAGACTATTTCTTTCGTTATTTTTCTCCTCTGTTCCTAACGTTAAATTATCTTAAAATCTAAAAATATCGCTTGCGATATAAATTTTATTTTCTAATTTTGCGTCGTGAACGATATAAATAATTTCAAGATTAAAAATATGGCAAAGATTTACGATTTTAAGGCTCTCACGAGCAGAGGTAAGGAACTCTATTTCAAGGAGTTTGAAGGCAAGGTGCTGTTGATTGTCAACACGGCGAGCAAGTGCGGATTCACCCCGCAGTTTGCAGGTTTGGAGGAGTTGAACCAAAAATTCAAGGACAAGGGATTGGTTGTAATCGGTTTTCCGTGCAATCAGTTTGC
>JAFPYR010000083.1 GCA_017412115.1 Bacteroidales bacterium
CATTGTAAATTTTATGTTTTTTTGGGGCTTTGTAATTTTTTTTTTTTTCTTTTTGAAAATTGCACTTTACCTTTGAAACCGAGTTAAGATTATTGCAAAAAGTTTATCAAACAACTTTTGAAAGAAGAAAATTATGCGGGGGAGTTTTTTTTTAATGGAAGATTATGCTGATTATTATTTTTTTTTTATAAATAACTAAATTTTATTTTATGAGACGATTGATTTTTCTGGGATTGTTAATACTATTGATCCCTTTTGCTCTGAATGCTCAGAACATCAGAGTATCTGGTACGGTTGTCGATGACGGCAACGTGCCGCTACCGGGTGTCAATGTCGTTGAAGAGGGTACTACAAACGGTACTATTACAGACATTGATGGTAATTATTCATTGGAGGTACCTTCCGATGCAAAAATTTCGTTTTCTTTTATCGGTTTTATGAATCATACGGAAATCGTGAACGGACGTTCTACTATTTCGGTTGCGATGAAACCCGATAATCAAGAAATCGAAGAAGTGGTGGTTGTAGGTTACGGTACACAAAGAAAAGAAGCTGTTACGGGTTCGGTTGCCTCTGTTAAAGGCGACGACATGAGAGCCGTTGCGGGTTCCAACATTACCCAGTCTTTGCAGGGCCGCGTAGCCGGCGTTGAAATGACACAGACTTCTTCAAAACCGGGCGAGACGATGCAGATCCGTATCCGCGGTACGCGTTCTCTTAACGCAAGCAACGACCCGCTTATCGTCCTTGACGGTATTCCTTTTGCAGGAAACCTCTCCGACATCAACCCCTCAGACATCAAATCTTTGGACATCTTAAAAGACGCTTCCGCAACCGCAATCTACGGTTCGCGCGGTGCAAACGGCGTTATCATTATCACTACCAACAGAGGTTCAGAAGGTCAGAAAGCGCAGTTTTCTTACAACGGATACTACGGTGTTAAGAAACTTTTCTCAAAATTCCCGATGATGGACGGTGAAGAGTTCGTAAAACTGCGTGAGGCAAGAGGTCAGTTCAAAAATTCTGTTGATGAGGCTAACAGCAACAATGTTGACTGGCAAGACCTTTATTTTGAAACTGGTATGGTTACAAGCCATGACATCGGCGTTACCGGCGGTACAAAAGCAGGAAGTTACTCTTTCGGTCTTGGTTATTACAAAGAGGAAGCGGTTGTTCCTTCGCAGGATTTTTCAAGATTTTCTTTGAGAGGTTCTGTTGATCAGAAACTCGGAGATTATTTTAAAGTAGGTTTTTCAACCACCAACAACTATTCTATCACCAACGATGCAAACCAGATTTTTACTATTCTTTCTGCATCTCCTATTGTTAATATTTACAATGAGGATGGCTCTGTAAAAGATCGTGTTGATAATACGGACGGAAAACGTTACGTAGTAACTGCTGACAAAGTAAACGACCTCGGCGATCAATATTCAAATCAGAAAAAAGTATTTGGTTCTTACAACACTTTCTACGGTGAGGCAGAACTTCCTTATGTTAAAGGTTTGAAATATAGAATTAACGTAGGTCTTAACTTCCGTCATCAGAACAACGGTAATTATACCGGCGTAGGTGTTTTCAGCGGTACTCCTACTGCTAATTCTAATGCTTCGATTACTAACTCGCTCTCTACAAACTGGGCTGTTGAAAATCTTATTACATACGATAAAATTTTCGCAGAAAAACATTCTATTAATTTCGTAGCAATGTATTCTGCTGAAGAGAATATGTATAATTCTTCTAATTTAGGTGCTAAAGACATTCAGTCTGACCATTTCTTATATTACAATCTTGGTCGTACAGACTCTCCTTATACTGTTGATCCTTCAAATCAGGGTTATCAGAAATCAGGTCTTATCTCTTATATGGGTAGAGTTATGTATTCTTACGACAGCAAATACATGATTAGCGCAACAGTAAGAAGTGATGGTTCTTCACGTCTTGCCGAAGGTCATAAATGGCACACTTATCCTGCTGTTTCATTCGGTTGGAATGTTAGAAACGAGGCATTTATGGAAAGTTTAGACTGGCTTGATCAGTTGAAAGTACGTGCCGGTTACGGTGAGACTTCAAACCAATCTGTTGATCCTTACAAAACTATTGGTCTTCTTGGTACTTCGGCTTATAACTTTGGCGGCAAAAACACAACCGGTATGAGAGTTACTGAACTTCCGAATGAAGAACTCGGTTGGGAATATTCTACGACATGGAACTTCGGTCTTGATATGGCTTTTTTCAGAAACCGTTTGAATGTTACTGCTGAATACTATTCTATGAAAACCAATAAAGTTCTTTTGGGTATTTCAATGCCCGGTTCAACGGGTGTAAATTCCGTTATGGCTAACATTGGTAAAACTCAGAACAGAGGTTTCGAGATGAGCGTAGACGGTACTATTATCGACAACAAAAACGGTTGGACTTGGACGGCTGGCGTAAACTTCTACGTAAACCGCAACAAACTTGTTGAACTTGCCTCAGGTCAGACCGAAGACAAAGGTAATAACTGGTTTGTGGGTATGCCTATTGATTGTATTTATGATTTCAAATACGAAGGTCTTTGGCAGGAAGATGAAGAAGATATGAGAAAAATTCTTGAACCTTCAGGTAGCGCAGGTATGATTAAAGTAGAATACACCGGCGAATACGGCTCTGACGGCAAACCTGTTAGAAAAATCAATGACGATGATAGAATTCCTCAAAGCATGGAATGTGATTTCCAAGGCGGTTTCAATACTACTCTTGCATGGAAAAACATTGATTTGAACATCGTAGGCGCATTCAAAGCAGGCGGAATTCTTATCAGCACTCTTTACGGTGGTTCAGGTTATTTGAACCTTTTATCAACCAAAAACAACAACGTTTCTGTCGATTACTGGACTCCCGAAAACACTGGTTCACGTTATCCCAATCCTAAAGCAGAACGCAGCGGTGATAATGCAAAATATGCAAGTACACTCGGTTATTTTGATGCTTCATACTTGAAAATCCGTACTATTACTCTCGGATATAATTTTGAAAAACTTCCCGCTTTGAAAAAAGCCGGTATTTCAAAAATGAGAGTTTACTTCTCTGTTATCAATCCGTTCGTAATGTTCTCTCCCTACAAGAAAGAATCAGGCATGGATCCTGAGACCAACTCTTACGGTAACGAAAACTCTGCTGTGGAATACGGTCAGAAGCGTTTGCTTACCATCGGTACCAATACGCCGTCTACGAGAACTTATATGGTCGGTATGAATTTTACATTTTAATTGATTATAATATTTAAGTAAATAATGAAAACAAATTTAAAATATATATTAGCGGTTGCTTCATTGCTTGGGCTTTCTTCTTGTGATGATATTCTTGACGAAGAACCGCGCGGAGTTTTCACTCCGGAATATTATAAAACTGACAAGGGTATTGAAGGCGGTCTTGTAGGACTTTATCAAAACCTGCGTTATGTTTACGGAAATATGTACTTCTTCAACTCTCTTGAAACCGGTACTGACGAATATACATGGGCGCAAAGTGCTGATGGTAACTTCAAAGATGCAGACCTTTCGGGTGTCGGTACTTTAACTCCTTCTTCGTCTCGAAGCGACGTTTTGTGGGGTAATGCATTTTCAAGTATCAACTCTGTAAACTACATTCTTGAATATGCCGGTGAGGCCGGTGTGTCAAATCAACTTTTGGCGGAGGCTTATTTCTTCCGTGGTTTCAATTATTTCTGTCTTGTTCAGACATTCGGCGGTGTGCCGTTGGATTTGGGTTGTGGAGTATTGAAACCTGTTATAGAGACAGTTAGAACAAGTAAGAGAAATACTGTTCCGGAAGTTTACAAGCAGATTTTCTCTGACCTTAAATTTGCAGTTGATAATCTTCCTGATAATCCGCGTTTGACAGGTACAGTTACTAAAAACGTGGCAAGATTTTTCCTTTCAAAGGCGTATTTGACCTACGGTTGGTGGCTTGAAAATCCGAATGATATTCCCACTTATCCTCAATGTTCAAGAACTGACCTTGACGGACACGATTACAATTGGTATTTTGAACAAGCTTACAATCTGTCAAAAGAAGCTATTGATAATCCCGGTCCTTACGGTTTGATGCCTACTTATTACGATGTAAATCTCGGTGCTAATGACAGAAACAGGGAATGTATGTTTTATGCCGATAGAACCGAAAGTAGTGCATATTATAATGGTGGCGACCTTTCATACGCCGGTGGTAGCGGAACAGAACAGACTACGGTTTGGGCTCCGACATGGAACTATTGTAACTTGCGTGCTTATAAGTCTGATAAAGGTTCTATTTTGAATGAAAAGGGCGAAGAAACCAATCAAATAGACCCGTGTAAACGTGAGGCTGCTCAATGGGCAGGTCGTCCGTGGACTCGTATGGCTCCTGTTCAGGAAGTGTTCTTGAATATTTTCACTGATAAGGACAAGGATTCTCGTTATGACGGAACGTTTGTAACCGTTTACCGTGGCAACTGGGCAAAGGACGGTGATAAAACCGAAACTTATTACAATGCTAACCTTATGCCTATTAAAAACGGTGATGCTGTCTTGACATTCGTACCTGAACAGCTTTCTACAACGGTAGAATATCCGCAAGCCGGTTTGGGTAAAAGCAATGTAGGTGCAGGAGAAACTGAAGGCCGTGCCGATTGGGTTATCGAACCCGAAAGCATAAGCCGTAACGCTTATCCCGGACTTTGGAAACTCGGAACTTACCGTACTGACAACGGTAACGGTTTAGGTCAGCCTAACGGCGCATTAACCCGTCCGTTTGTAATTGCTAAATTCTCTGAACTTTACCTTATCGCTGCCGAGGCTGCCGTAAAATTGGGCAAAAATACCGAAGCACGCGATTTAATAAACGTTTTGCGTGAAAGAGCCGGTAAATGGAGCTTTAGCAATGCAGAAAACAAGGCTGTCAGCGAAGATTATTCTTCAGACTTAACAGATGCTACTCCTGCAACCATCGACATTGATTACATTCTTGATGAGCGTATGAGAGAACTTTTTGGTGAAGGTATTCGTTGGTATGACCTTGCACGTACCCAGACATGGGAAAAACGTGCTGGTGAATATACTATATGCGATCAAAATGCTGACAAAGCATGGTGCGAAAGAAAAACCGTTAAACGTACTATCGAGAAATTCAATTATCTCCGTCCTATTCCGACGGGACAATTGAATTCTATGGATATGTCGGCTGAAGATGTTAGCGCATATCAAAATCCCGGTTATGATAAATAGATTTTTCTTTTAACATCTTTTAATACTAAGACCGTCTTAATTCTTTTAAGGCGGTCTTTTTTTTAGGGGGAAATTTGCACTTTTTTAGGGCATAAAAACCACTTTTTTGGTGTACTAAAAAACATTTTTTTGCCATTAAAAATACGATAAAGGTATAATATACAATTAAAATCTTTTTTACATAAAATTAACTTTAAATGTTAAAAAATGCTTTTAAGTAAAATTTACATTACAAAAAATAAGGTTATGTTTGAAATGTAAACTTTACATTTTTGCCTGTCTGAAGGTTAAATTTTCTATTTTTTTAAAATTATTTAATATTGATTTTTAGCCTTTTACACAAAAAACTAATTTTTTGTTTCAAAAAAATACAAAAAAATTTTTCTTTTTGGATTTTGCAATTTATCTTCGTAACTGTTAAGATTAGTTAAGGGGTGTTAATTACGAACATCAATTTTAACAGACTAAAATTAATTATACGGGATACGACAACATAAAAAATGTTTTATCAACTATCTTACTGACGAAACAATTTAAAAAAAAAGACTATTAACTTTGATGTTTTTACCATTTAGAAAAAATGCAAGTTAGTTAGTCTTTAGTAACAAAATAGAGTTTTAATTTTTTTTATTAACAATAACCAAATAATAAATTTTTTTATGAGAAGATTGATTTTATTGGGGTTATTTATTATGCTAATCCCGTTTGCTTTGAATGCTCAAAGCATCAGGGTATCAGGTACAGTTCTCGATGATCAGAACGAACCTCTGCCCGGTGTTAATGTCATTCAAGTAGGTACCACGAATGGTACAATCACGGACATTGACGGTAAATACGAGTTGCAAGTTCCGTCTGATGCCCAACTTACGTTTTCATTTATCGGTTTTTCCAACCACACCGAAAATGTTGACGGAAGGTCAAACATCACAGTTACTTTGAAATCTGACAACAAAGAACTGGATGAAGTCGTAGTTGTCGGCTACGGTACGATGAAAAAATCCGACGTTTCGGGTTCTGTCGTATCGGTCGATACAAAAGACATGATGAAGCGTGCACCCGCTAACGTAAACCAAGGTTTGCAAGGTGCTGCTGCCGGTGTTATGGTAACCGCGCAAGACGGTTCGCCGGACGGTAATTCACAAGTACGTATCCGTGGTGTTGCAACCATCAACGGTAGTGCTGCTCCTCTTTATGTAGTAGACGGCGTTCAGGTTGGTACTGACGCTAACTTCCTTAACCCTGCCGATATTCAGAGCATTGAGGTTTTGAAAGACGCTTCTGCAACCGCTATTTACGGTGCTGCCGGTGCTAACGGTGTTATCATGATTACCACCAAACACGGTGATAAAGGTAAAGCAAGATTCGATTTCTCCGCTGATTTCGGCGTTCAGGTTCTTCCTTACCACATCGATGTTTGCGACATTGATCAGTATGCTAAAAACATCCGTCAGGCGCGTCTTAACGACAACGGCTATTATGACGATGCAACAAGCCTTAACAACCAGATTTGGAGCGAAAAATTTGACGGTAAAAGAGACGAAATCGACTGGCAGAGCGAACTTACACGCCTCGGTCTCAAACAACAGTACAATATGTCTGTTGCCGGCGGTAACGAAAACACTCAGGCTATGTTCTCGGCTTCTTACCTCAAAAACAACGGTATCTTGAAAAACTCTGCTTACGAAAGAGCTACCGCAAGAGTAAACGTAAAATCCAAAATCACCGATTTCTTGGAAGCTGGCGGCGATTTGAACTATGTTTACACTCGTTCTAACGGTTCTAACTTCGGTGCAGGTCAAAACAACTTGAACCTTTCTTCTCACAGAGACTTGGCTTATATCTGCCCGACGTTGGATTATATCGACGGCGACCGTTATGTAGCTGCAAGACTTGAAAACGAAGACGGTTCTTACGGTGTTCCTATGCAGGGTACTAACGTAAACGAAGGTATTACCGACGGTATGGACAACCCCTTGGCAAGAATTTATGAAAACAACGCTGTTTCAAAATCTAACCGTATGTTCACAAGCCTTTACGGTCAGGTTAATATTATCAAAGGTTTGTCTTTCAAATCAGTAGGTTCTTTGAACTTCTACTCTTCTGACTGGAACAACTTTGAAATCGTTCCCCACAGATACAATCCTTCTATCACGGGTGAACTCGAAGAAGTAAAATTGGCAAGAAACTCTACAAACGCTTTTTCTATCAGCCAAAGTCAAAATACTACGATTAACATCGAAAACTATTTGACTTACAACTGGAAAAACGACATTCACAACATCTCTGCAATGATTGGTCAGGAAGCTTCAGACTCTTGGGGTGAATGGGTTAGCGCAAGCGCAAGAGAGTTTATCAGCGAGGCTAACAGAAAACTTTCTTTGACTACCAATACCGAAACTATCAACGGTGACGGTGCTTACAACGCAAAAGTAAGAGGTATCTCTTATTTCGGTCGTTTGACTTACAGCGCATTCGACAAATATATTTTGACGGCTACTATCCGTCGTGACGGTTCTTCTAACTTCGGTTCTGGTAATCGTTGGGGTACTTTCCCCTCAGTTGCTTTGGCTTGGAGAATTTCTCAAGAAGATTTCTTGGCTAACAACGAAATCATTACTAACTTAAAACTCCGTCTCGGCTGGGGTCAGACAGGTAACTCGGGCGGTGCAACAGATCTTTGTATTCCTCACTTGACTTCAAGTGGAGTACTTTATCACTTCTTCCCGCAAAACGGTACTATGGGTAACTGGGGTTATTCTGGTAACACCCTCACCGGTCTTGAAACTGTTACCGTGGACAGCAACCTTAAATGGGAAACCAACGAACAGACCAACATCGGTATCGACTTAGGTCTTCTCGGCGGTCAAATCAACATGACTCTTGATTACTTTATCCGTAAATCTAAAGACTTGTTGCTTTACAGAAACATCCGTTCATCATCAGGCGTTTCTCAGGTTTACACCAACTACGGTGAAATCAACAACCAAGGTCTTGAAATCATGGTTAACTACCAGAAACGTGTAGGTGATTGGAATTTTGCTGCTACACTTACTGGTTCTACTATCAAAAACGAAGTTAAAAAGATGGGTAACCCTGTTATGGCTACTAACGACGGTGGTGATAACGACCCCGCTGCTAAAACTTCTGACGGTTCTAACATCGGTACAATCGGTGCTGCATCAGGTTTCCACTGGGGCGACCACTCAAGAAGTCAAGAAGGTGAGGCTGTAGGTTCTTACTACGGATATGTAGTAGAAGGTATCTTCAGATCTGAAGAAGAACTTGCTGCTGCTAACAGACTTGCCACTGACAAAGCTATAGAGAGAGGCGATGTTACGCCTGATGAAAAAGATCCTAACAAAATTTTGGAATACTACCAAGTAGAAGGTACAAAAGTTGGTGACTTCAAATTCAAAGATATCAATGGTGATGGTAAAATCACTGAAGATGACCGTCAAATTTTGGGCAATGGTTTTCCGAAATTCAACTACGGTATCAACCTTACCGCTAATTACAAAAATTGGGATTTCTCAATCTATGGTTACGGTGTAGCAGGTTACAAGATTTTCTCTTACTCTGCAATGCGTCTTAGCACAATGTTCTCTGGTGATGACCAAACTGTTCCGAACCTCTTGAAAGAAAGCTCTGACGATGCTTGGAGTCCTGAAAACCCGAACGGCTCATTGCCCAGACTTTCTATCACTGACGTAAACTACAACATGAGAGCTTCTGATGCTTGGGTTAAAAAAGCAGATTATTTCAAAATCAGCAATATCCAAGTTGGTTATACTTTCCCGCGTCAGACAATCGAACGCTTAAAACTCTCTAACGCAAGAGTTTACGTATCAGTAAGCAACCTTGTAACATTCTCTAAATACAAAAAATACGGTGATCCGGAAGTTGGTCAGGGCTGCGTACTTTACACAGGTTTGGATGCTGGACGTTATCCTATGCCGAGAGTATTCCAAGCTGGTTTAAGTTTCTCATTCTAATTTAAAAATTTAAACGTTTTTTTTAACTGAATTTAATATGAAAAACATACATAAATTATTAGGTTTGGCACTTTCCGTCGGTATGGTTTCGGGTGTAACTTCTTGTAAAGAGGATTTTCTCGATGTAGACCAGTACGGAATTGTAAGTAGCGATGCCGTAACCGAATCGGAAAGCAATATGTTAGCCGGTCTTATTTCTTGCTATGCCGAATTTCATCAAAAGACCAACGGAGATGAGTTCAAACCCAATCTTTGGATGGGATGCCACCCGACGATGGATACTCAGGCTACTGGTTGGGACAAAGACTGGAACCAACAAAAATGGAAAGCTGACCAAGGCGAGCTCCTTGACGAATGGAAAGCTCTTTACAAAGGTATAACCAACTGTAACGATTATATCACAACGCTCGAAGAATTGGGCGAAGAGAAAATCAAAGAGTCAAAAGTTTTGACGGAATATCTCGCTGAGGCTAAAACGATGCGTGCATATTATTACACATGGCTCGCTCAAAACTGGGGACGTGTTCCTCTTATCGGTACGGGCGAAACATACGTTAATACGCCGACCAAAGCAAAGGCGAAAGATTACAATGAGATGTGGGATTGGATTATCGCAGATTACGAAGCAGCAAAAGATAATCTTCCTGCTGATTGGAAACCTTTCAACGGCGAATACGGTCGCGTAACCAAAGGTATGTGTTTGACTTATTTGGCTGACGCTTATTTGTGGAAAGCATTCCGCAATGACGTTCCTGCTACAGAGGCTGATGAAAATGTTAAGAAGGCAAAAGAGTACCTCAAACAAGTTATTGATTGCGGTCAATACGAACTCAATCCTTCTTACACGACACTTTGGGATCCGATTGCTTGGCAGAAAGAGGCTATTTGGGAAGAAGTTGCCGACCCGCAGTCTTGGGATTGGGGTCCTAACAAAAACAACACCCAGTTCTGGTCTACATTCTACTCAGCTTGCCCTGCTAACGGCGGTTGGGGTACTCTTTACCTCTCTTGGGAGTGGTATACAAGCTTTGAAGTAGGCGACAAACGCCGCGACGGTTCTGCTTGTACAGGTCCTGTTGATTTCAAAGAAATTATTGACCCGATTACTCAACAACCTCTTTCTAAGGTTGCTAAATCTCAGTACTGCTACGGACATCACCCGTATCTTAATATTGCAGTTGGTAACGGTAACGACCTTGCCGCTCACTATCACTACAATATGAACGGTGATTTCGCTCCTTCTATTTGGAGTTTGAAATATTGGAGAACGGGCGAACCCGAATGGAACGGTCAGACTTATCCTCCGTGCCATGTTTATTGGAAACGTCTTGCTAACGTTTATCTTGACTACGCTGAATGTTGTTTCCGTACGGGTGCTGAAGCTGAAGGTTGGGAATATATCGAAAAAATCCGTGAACGTGCTTTCGGTTATCTTGAAGACGGACAAGAACAAAAACTTACTGATACATACTTGCCTTATTATCAGCAGTATCTTACAAGTAAGTTTAATGTTCAATCTCCGCAAGTTGCTCCGACATCTTACCCGATTCCGTTCGGTCATCAGATTGATAAATCTGCGTATGTAGACGGTAAGACTTATTACACAACTGTAAAAGCTAATTTAGGTTTCAGCTTGGAAGTATGGCAGGTTGCTCTTTTGCAGGAACGTCGTAAAGAGTTCAACGTAGAATGGGGCTTGCGTCCTGACTTGCAGCGTTCTGGTGTAATTGCTGAACACGTTGCTAAAAACTATCAGGATCAAAGAGGCAGACAAAGCGATAAAGCGTTGATTGACAATCCTTGGACTCCTGAATACGGATTCACATATTCAGACCAAAAAATGGATATGCCTATTCCGCAGTCTGAAATCAATAACAATCCGGCATGTGAACAAAACCCCGGATACTAAAAAACAATTTGTTAAACAAGAATTTTTTAATAGGTAAATAATATGAAAAACATATTAAAAGCAGCCGCATTCGCCGCTATATTAGCGGGTCTTGTTTCTTGTGAGAAAAAAGAAATTACTGATTACACTATAGAGACGGTTAATTCCGGCGATGTTGTAAAAGAATATGCTACCGGCAAGGTTATCGTAAAATATGACCTTAACGATGAAGTCGGTGAAATTCCTGCTCCGCACTATGTTGTTGCAGGCGAAACGGTAACGTTAGCCGCTCCGGCAAAAGTAGTTGATGGAGACGAAACTATAACTTCCTTAGGATGGTCTTTGAATCCCGATGGAACTAAGGCTGATGTTATAACGTCTTATAAAGCAGATAAGGGTGCTGTTTTGTACGCTGTTTGGCCGGACGATAAAACAAAATAAACTTAATTTAAAAAGTTGAAAGAAATGAACAGAAAATATATTTTAGTGGCTATGGTGCTAAGTGCCTCGGTTTTGTCTTCATGCACCAAAGAAAAAGAAGACAACTTTACTTATAAGGAAGTACCTGCATCGCAGGTAGTTTCCGACTTAGGTATCGGTAGTAGAGTCGTTACGTTCAGTATTACGGACGGCGACGGAGAAGCTCCGGCTGATGTCGTAGCCTTGAACGGTTCTGAAATTGACCTTCCCGCTGCTACCAGTTTCGGTCTTGACGGTTACGATTTTGACGGTTGGGCAACTTCTTATAACGGCACACCGTTAGAGAAAGACAAAGACGGCAAACAGAAATTGAAAGTTGCAGACAATACCGTTCTTTATGCCGTATGGAAAGTAAGAACAGTTCAGAAAGCGTTAGATGCTTTTGAAAAGGGTGAAAAAGTTCCCGAAGGTGGTAAACTCGTAATCGAAGAAAAAAATCTTACTGAATGGGAGTTTAAACAACTTTGGAAATTATTTACAGCCGATTATTTTTCTGAAGTTAACGGTAGTTATACAGAAATTGATTTATCAAAAACTGAAATTACCGAAATACCGAAGATTACATTTGCAAATACCGACCTTAAAGCAATAACATTCCCTGAAACGTTGAAAACTATCGGTGAAGAAGCTTTCGAAAATTGTAACTTACTTGAGAGTGTTGATTTTGAGAAAACTGCTATTGAAACTATAGGAAAAAACGCTTTTAGAGGATGTAATGCTTTGAAATCCGTTGTTATTTCCAATGAGATTAAGGAAGGAGATAAGAAGAGAGACAATACACTTAAATCTATTGAAGAAGGTGCGTTTCTCAATTGTGAAGCATTAACAAACAAAGATGCGGCTACTCTTTTCGTGATTCCTGCATCAGTATCATCGATAGGTAATAATGCTTTTTCCGGCACTGCATTTACTAAAATAGAAGTTGGAGCCGGTGTAAAACTTGTTAAATCTGGTACATTTGGTGGATGTACAAGTCTTACCGAGATTACTTTCAATTACAATGGTATTGATAAGTTGAGAATCAATCCCAATGTTTTTTATGATTGCCCTGCTTTAACTAAGATTTCTTATAAAGCAGAAAAAGGTGTTGATTTGGCGATAGGCGAAATACCGGGTAATGATGAAGAAGTATATTCTATCGGTGATGGAAACCATGTTTATGAGGTTGTTGAAACCGAAAAAGTAATTACAGTTACAGAAAAAAATTAAGGAGGGTGATTAATCATGATTAGAAGAATATTAACAGTAGCGGCTTTTCTTGGTTTTTTAGCAACTGTTTCGAGTTGTACGAAAGAGACTGAGAACGACCCTGTTACTATAAATGCAAAAGACGAAGTAAACGTTTCCGTTTTGGCGGGAAAAATTGTTACGGTAGATTTTAGAACTGACGGTATCGCCGGTGCGGAAACACCCGCAGCAATATCAGTTGCCAACGGTGATAAAATAAAATTACCGAAACTTACTTTGAGTAAAGAGGCGGCTGAATTTATGGTACATAAAGGTTGGTCGGATGGTACAAACTTTTATGAGCCTGAAAAAGAGTATGATGTTACCGGCAATACGGTTTTCAATGCTGTTTGGGCGTTCAAACCATTAAAGCAAGAAGCTTTGGAGGGTTTACTGAAATATGTTGATTTCGATTCAGACGAGGTTGTTGAGATTCCGTTGGAAGGTACTGTAAAGAATCTTAATAAATTAGTAGAGAAAATTTCTGAAGCAATTTCTCACTCTAATTTAAAAGTAGTTTTAGATCTTTCGAGGGTTGAGGAACTTGAAAAAGTTAGCCTTGGAACAGATACTGAAGAAGACATAGAGCAGCTTGTTTATCTTTATGGTTTGATTCTTCCGGAAACAGTAAAAAAAGTTACTATTTATGGTAGTAGAATTCAAGAATTTACGATTCCAAAATATGTGGTAGATGTTACTTTGAAAGGTAACAATAAACTAACTTCTCTAAAATTTGAAGATGGTTCTGTTTGTGACGAACTTACAATTGAAGAGGCTGCAAATTTGGAAAGCATTGATTTGCCTAAGACTTCATTGTGTAGTGTTAAGATAGCAAATTGTCCGAAGTTGAAATCAATAGAGGTTACATCATCGTACTTAGACGAATGGGCTTTTGAAGGCTGTACTGCTCTTGAAAGTGTAACTTTAAATGAGTCTATTTCTGAAATAAAAGATGGTACTTTCTTTGTGTGCGAATCTTTGAAGTCAATTACAATACCAAAAACTGTAACGGAAATCGGAGCGTCTGCTTTTGCTGGTTGTAAATCATTGCAATCAATTGTGATTCCGTCAGCGGTAAAGGAGATTGGCTCGTCTGCTTTTGCCTATTGTGAATCGTTAACTTCGGTTGAGGTTAAAGTGAAGACTGAAGAAGATGGAGTTGTATTACCCGATATTGAAACCAATATCTTCGGTTCTGGTGCGTTGACTCAGTATGATGCAGAGAAAGAGGAGCGTTCCTATAGAGACAATCTCAAGATTACTTTCACGAAACCTGACGGCAAAAAAGCTAAAAAATCAGAGATTCCGAATTTCGCAGAATGTGATTGGCGTACGGCTGTAATGAATGTACTTCATATTCCTGATGATGACGAAACGGGAACGCCATTAACAGGAGAAAAACTTACAGAATACATTGATAGCCACTTTGACTTTGAAAAAGAAGACGAGACAAAAACGAAATAGTTTTCTTTGATATTAAAAAAGGCATCCGGCAGAGAAAGTCTGCCGGATGTTTTTTTTGTGTGTGGGTGTATGAAAAACGAGATTTTATTTAATAACCCCGCACATTCATTTCTACGCTTGAATGTACGGGGTTATAGAACTACCGTCTTTCAGACGGTTAGTTTGATGTATGTCAAAATATCGTCTGTGATTTATAACGAGTCTTTTAGTTTTTCGATTTCTTCGATAGAGAGTTTTGAAACTTTGACTATCAATTCAATAGGTATATTATTTTTTAGCATTTCAAGAGCTGTTTCGATGAGAGCTTTTTTCTCGCCAATTTCTATACCTTCAGCACGGCCTTCGGCAATGCCTTCAGCGCGACCTTCAGCAATGCCTTCAGCGCGACCTTCAGCACGGCCTTCAGCACGACCTTCGTTAAAACCTTCTATGTGTCCGTCCTCCCTTGCTGTTTCAAAAACATCAAGTGTGTCGCGGTAATGTTTTAACGATTCTTCGTATTTGTCGCGTTGTTCTGACCCGAGATGCGCAACTTCCGCAAGTTCTTCCAACCGTTTAAAAACCGCATTTTGCGCTGCCCATGGCATTCTTGCTAATGTAGACATATTTTTAAATAAATAAATCCATTTTTCAAAATCAGTTTCACAATCTTCTTGTTCTTTTTCAAATAACGGAAGTTGCAAGAAGGTCATTCTTATATCCTTGGAAAAAACTTGTTTATGTGTTTGGTCCATTAGAACGACATCCGTTCTAAAATCCGGTATGTCATCCAATTTGAAGTTCATAAAGGCTACAAAATATACAGCTTTTATGTCATACCGCCATTTTTTCCCGCTTTCACCTTGTCGTACTATGGCCTTTGATACATAAAAAATACTGCGTTTTTTAAAGTAGCCCTGCTTTTTGTTTTGCATTTGATGAAGTTGTTTCCGATCCGATTTTGCTTTTCGGTTTTGTAAAGCATATTAAAAAACTGTCGAAAAAGGGGAGGAGTTTTATATAAAAATCCTCCTTTTCGACAGTTTTTTCTTTTGAATTATAAAAAATAAATTAGTTGTTAACGCCGGCGTCAAACGCTTTTAAGTTTGTCTCTACGATAGCCTCGCCTTTTTTTGCGAAAATCGTTTTAACAGCCTCGCGAAGTTGTTCTACGCTGAGAATTTCAATAAATGGTGCTGCCATTCCGAGCAAAACCATATTTGCTGCTTTGGGCATTGCAACTTGTTTTGCAATTTCTTCAATATCAAGTTTTTTGATGTTAGGCAATGTGTCCAATTCTGCAAATAGTTTAGCCTCGTCGGGGTAGTCGGGAATGTTGATAAAAGGTTTTGCATTTGTTACGACCTGAGACTTTTTGTTCAAATAAGGCAAATAACGCAAAACTTCCATCGGCTCCATCGAAATAAGCAAATCGGCTTTCCCTTTTGGAATCAAATCAGAGTAAATCTCTGAATCAGAAAGTCTTAAATTGCTTTGAACGTCGCCGCCCCTCTGACTCATACCATGAACCTCAGCCTGTTTTAAAAACAATCCGGCTTTTGTAGCTGCTTCGCCAATAACGGTTGCGATAGAGAGGATTCCTTGTCCGCCTACACCGCAAAGTATTAAATCTTTCTTCATTTTTTCTTGTGTCTTTTAAGGGTTTGCATACATTCGCGGCGGGGAATTATAACCGAAACGCCGTTATAATTGATTTCTTCCTCGATAATTTTGGTAATTTCGGGCATATTTTTCGGCATCGGAACCACAACTCTAACGTGCTTAGGATCAACGCCCAAACCTATACAAATAGCCTCGTATTTGTTTAAGCCTGCCGAATCTTGACCGCCTGTCATTCCCGTTGTTAAATTATCAGAAATTATGACCGTGATATTAGCATTTTCATTAACGGCGTCCAAAAGACCTGTCATTCCCGAATGTGTGAAAGTTGAGTCGCCGATAACAGCGATTGCGGGGAAAAGACCTGCATCAGCCGCGCCTTTTGCCATAGTGATTGAAGCTCCCATATCCACGCAACTTGCCAATGCTTGAAACGGTGGCAATGCGCCCAAAGTATAGCAACCTATATCGCCGAAAACTCTTGCATTTTCATATTTTTTGATAACCTCTTTCAATGCTCCGTAAACATCTCTGTGTCCGCAGCCTTGACAAAGTTGAGGCGGACGGTTTGAAAGATTTTGAGCGGCAGAGAAATCTTCTTCGATTTTAACGCCGAAAGCCTGAGCCACAGCATCCGGTGTGAGTTCGCCTTGACGTGGCAAATTACCAGTCAGACGTCCCAAAACTTCAGCTTTGTCGCCGACAATTCTCTTAACGTCCTCTTCTACAACGGGTTGTCCGTCTTCTACGACGAGGATTTTTTTGCAGTCTTTGGTTAAATTCAAAACTGCTTGTTCGGGCAGTGGGTATTGAGAAATTTTTAAAAGTTTTATGCCTTTGACGCCGTAATTTTCAATGGCTTCTTTAACGTAGTTGTAACCTATGCCGCAGGCTACAACAGCCAAATCCTGACCGTAATTTTCTTCACGGTTGAAAACGGATTTTTCAGCGGCGTTTTTCATTTGGGGCTGTTTTTCAATCAAACCGGCGTATTGTTTTTTAGCGATTCCGGGCAAAAGCACCCAACCGCGTGATGTTGAAGGATTAAAAGGATTCATATCCTTGATTTCGTCGATTTTAACGGCAGCCCTTGAATGAGCAAGACGTGTTACAACTCTCAACAAAACAGGCTCTTGAAGTTTTTCGCTGAGTTCAAAAGCGATTTTCATCATATCGAAAGCCTCTTGTTGGTTTGAGGGTTCAAAAATAGGAATCATTGCAAATTTTCCGTAAAATCTTGAATCCTGTTCGTTTTGACTCGAATGCATTGACGGGTCATCAGCTGCCAAAACGACCAAACCACCGTTAACACCTGTTACGGCGGAGTTTACAAAAGCATCGGCACATACGTTCATGCCGACATGTTTCATACAAACTAACGCTCTTTTTCCGGCGTAAGACATACCCAAAGCGGCTTCCATGGCCGTTTTTTCGTTAGTGCACCAACGAGAGTGGATATTCCGCTCTTTGGCGGTTTGATTGTTTTGAATAAATTCGGTAATTTCAGTGGACGGCGTTCCCGGATATGCGTAAACGCCGGAAAGTCCGGCATATATCGCACCTAAAGCAATCGCTTCGTCCCCTAATAATAAAGTTTTTTCCATCAGAAAAGAAATTTTTTTTTAAAAATCGGGGGTAAAGTTACAAAATTTTTTCTGAAAAAGGGGAAAGAATACGGTTTTATTTTTTTATTGTGGTTCTCTTTTTTTAGAAATCCGCAGTTTGATATGATTTTTCAAACTGCGGATTTTTTTGTTAAAAGAAAATACCTCTATTCGTTAGAAGTGTATTTATAAGTTAAATTCTTTATGTCGAAAGTTAAAGTGTAATCGTAATTGCCATCAGCTGTAGCCCAAAACCAAAAATGATCGTAGTCGCCTGCGGCTTTTTGCATAGAAGCTGTTTCACCGGCTGTCGGTTTATTCCAATTTATCGGACCGTATTTGTTGCCGTCTTTATCTGTTACGGTAAATTCGAGATTTGCTTTTATTTCGGTTAATGTACCTGAATATGTACCGTCTTCTTGTTTTTCAAGCGTTCCGAGTTCTTCGCCGGTTCTTGCAGCTATATGAAGTACATCGGCATCGGCATTAGCGTTAGGATCATTTTCCGGTAAAAGATAATTATAATTTCCGCTGAAAACTTTCAATGCGTCAGCCGGTTTACCACTTGCAAGAAATCCGCCCTTATTATATTTGTTGAACGAATTATATGCTTCAGGCTCCCAATAAAATACACCGAGACAGCGTTCTACTTCTTCCCTCATGCGCAAAACGGAGTTTATTATTGCTCTTTGTCCGTTCCATGTAGCGATAGATTCTGTTCCGAGTTCACAGACCATGACATCTTTGTTGCATTCTTGAGCAATGGTGTTGAGATTTTTTATGCACTCGTCAATGTAGGTTGAGTACCAATTGGAAACTTTAAAATCAGGATACAACGAAACTCCGAGTATATCGTAATTCGCATTGTGCTGTTTTAATAATTTTGCAGCATAAACGGCGTCGCTTTCTATTTGACCGTTTTGAATGTGAACTACTGTTTTACATGCTAAAAACACTTCTTTTGCGGCTTTGTTTGCTTGATTGCAAAGTATAGCAAAGTTTCCGTTAGTGTTGGAAAGTCCGCCGTTAGCGTTAGTAGCTTCTGTTGTTTTGTCTGATTGTTTAGTCATCATACCTGTTTTGGTTTCGTTGCCGATTTGAACCCAAGTTACGTTTATGCCTGCATTTTTGATTTTTTCAAGGGATTCTTTTGTGTAACTATAAACTTTATTAGCAAGTTCATCTTGGCTTAAATTATCCCATGCCGCAGGTTTAAACTGTTTTGACGGATCAGCCCATGTGTCAGAATAATGAAAATCAATCATAATTTTCATTCCTTGTGCTTTGGCACGTTTACATTTTTCAATCACATCGTCAATATTGCAAAGTCCGTTGATTCCTTCTTCACTTGAGGGATTTACCCAAACTCTGAATCTTGCAGCATTGAAGCCTATGGTTTTGAGCAATTCAAGACATTCCGTCTCTTTGCCTTCCGAGTTATAAAATTTTATGTCTTTTTGCTCCATAAGGGTTACCCATGAAGGGTCGCAACCGTAAATGAAATCTGCTTTTGTATTAGCAATTTCTTCATATTCCTCGGTTGAGGGAGGATTCGGATTATCCGGATTGGTAGTGTTTGTGCCGCTACCATTGGTTACTTTTATCGGTGCCGGAATTTCCAATTCCGATTTGTCATCATCGTTGCACGCTGTCATAGCAGTAGATACTATTAACGATGATAACAATATATAATTAAACTTTTTCATGTTTGTTTCTTTTTGTTGAATTAAACCAATAAAAAACTGTCCCTAAATTTTTATAATAATGTGGCGGTTGCTGAGTATGAAACCGTACCGTCGGCATTTGCTGTGGCTTTAAAGACAATATCGTATGTACCGTTTGGTAAACTTATGTTACCGCCATCAGTAGATAAATTATCTATTGTTCCGCCGAGCCAAGTGCTTCCATCCGTGAATTTAAAATTAGTGTTATCGATTGCAATATCACTAAATGTATAAGTATAAACAAAATTTTCATCCGGACCAGTTGGAGATACAGCATTGGCAGTCGTAGACCAATTATTGAATCCTCCGGCAATAGCAAATTTTACATTTGAGAGATCAGCACGAGGTAAATCACCAGTTTTTTCAGCTGTAAGAGAATAAGTTATTGTTCCGTCATCGTTGCAAACGGCTTTTACGGTAAGGGTGTAAACTCCGGCAACAGTTGCAGCGGGATTAGAACCCGATACATCAAGATTATCACTAACGGTTGTAAATGCACTTGAACCTAAGAAATCGCTGATAGGTGCTGTAGTACGGAAACCGAAACCTTGTGTTAAACCAACACCCGTAAATTTGGCTTCGTATTCGTAATCGGCTGTTTTGGTAAATTTTACACCGGGAGTTTCTTCCGATGGTTCCCAATTATCGTACCAACCCATGTCTCCGCCTACTACAAGAATACTTGTATTTGAAAGGTCTTTGTGCAAATCAATGTCGCCCGTTAAAAACTCGTATGTCCAAACACGTTTTGTAGTGGTATATTTCAAATCCAATTTCAAAACGTATGTTCCGGCAGTGGGAACAATAATTTTGCTCTCAGCACTTTCTACTGAAAGAGTTCCATCAGTACCGCCGAAGTAGAAATTGGTTTTTTCACCGGCATCTGCACCTGTTGTTGAATTATATAATGTAGCATCACCGGAAATAATAATTTCTTGATTATCGGCTGTCGTTGTTATACTTCCCATCCATGAAACACTTTCTCTGTCAAAAGTAAGGTCAGCCTCAGCATCGCCCGATACTGTCAAAGCAGAAATATAAGTGTAACTCATTTCCATAGCGACATTATCCTCCAAGAAATAATAGCAACCGGCGGGCTCAGGACTCCATAAGTGGAGTTTTTTCTCATCATCCCAATCGGTGGTAATTTTTCCGAATTTCCATTCGTTTTTGCCGCTTGTTCCGTATGCAATCCCTTTATTATCAACGGAGGTAAAGTTTAACCAACTTTTTGCACCGACAAAACCATTGTAAATATTATTGTCTTCCTTAGAGAAGAGCAATGCGATAGTATCGCCCGAAGTTTTATCTTGGTCGAACAAATATAAGTAAGCCGGTGCCGGGTACGGTGTTACTGATACTTTTACAATATTGCTGTAAAGCGTTTCAGAATTGGTGCTAAGATTACTTGCAATGCGGAAATAAATTGTTGTTGCAATCTTGGGTTCAAGTCCGAGTTTGTTTGCCAATGTTTGAAGTTGTCCGTGAGTGAATTCGGCTTTTTCAACGCCTTCAACAGCCTCATAATTTGCAAAATCTTCTGTTTTGGAAACTTGTAAAGTGAGATTTCCTCCTTTGGGAATTGTTAAAGCCTCTGCACCACCTCCTACGGCAAGTGTTGAGGAATTCCAAGTAAGGGTCAAAACTTTTTCACTTATTTTGTCAATATCAAGTACGGCTGTCGTTACATCGACCGACAATTCACTTGGAGTCAGCCCCGATACTGTATAATGTTCCAAATCGTCTTCACAAGCTGACATTAAGCCGGCAATAGCAAAGACTGATAATATATATTTTAACTTTTTCATAATTGATTCTTTTTTTTAAGATTAATAACCTTCGTTTTTAAGATTCGGATTTGCCGAAAGTTCGTATGCTGGAATCGGGTAGCAGTTGTATTTTTTATCAACTGAGATTCCGTTCATAACTTTTCCACGCCAAGAAAAATTTTCACCGCCCGTAAATTTTCCGAAACGTATTAAATCCGTACGGCGGACACATTCAAGATACATTTCTCTTGCACGCTCGTCTAATATGAAATCTAACGTAACCGAACCTGCTTCTACTTTACCTGAAGCATCGTATGCTTTGTCGTATGCGCGTTTGCGTAGTTCATTTATGCAATCAGCGGCAGAAGGTCCTTCGCCAGAGCCGCCGCGAAGTTTTGCCTCTGCAATGTTAAGATAAATTTCGCCTAAACGGAACATTGGAAAATCTGTATCAACACCATTCGCATTGGCATCGCAAGATTGTTTGCCGTCTTGGTTGGAATTTTTCCATTTAACGCTTTGAAATCCTTGTGCCGGATCTGTGGGTTTTAAAATATCAAAAGATAAATCCTTGCACCAAAACATACAACGTTTATCTTCTTTATTAAGACCGTTGTCAGTGTTGTTGTCAGCTGCGCTTAATCCGAACAATGCCGGGATTTCTTTTCTCGGACGGAAATTTCCCCATCCTGCAGTAGAGCCGATATATGTTTTTGCAGCATCGGAGGTAACAGCACCGCAAACCAAAAGCGAGGTAACACCCCAAGATTGAGAATTTTCAGAATCTACTATTAGCGGGAAAATAATTTCGTTAGTGCATTTGTAATTGTCGGCTTTGAAAAGGTTGGAATAATCACTTTCCAAAGAGTATTTGCCGCTGTTCAAGATTTTGTTGGAGACTTCAATACATTCGTTGTATTTTTTTTCTCCAGTGTAAACCTCGGCATTAAGATACATTCTTGACAATAAAGCATACGCAGCATATTTTCCTGCACGTCCGTATTCGGGTGTTTCAGAGAGCTTTTCGGCGATATCTTTCAATTCGCTTTCAATGTATTCAAACATTTGTTTTCTTGAATAAGACGGTGGGGTACTAGCGCCTATTCCCGTATTTTCGTCAGTGAATGGTATTGTGTTGAAAAAGTCAAGAGCATGCGAATAACACAAAGCGCGGATAAAGCGGGCTTCGGTTTTATAATTTTCTATTTTTGACATTTCCTCTGACGAAAGTGATGCCGTATTGCAATTGAGGATAAACTCGTTAGCGAGAGTAATCGAATACATCAATTGGTAATAAAAATCATTGACCCATTGGTCGTTGGCATCCCATTGAAGATACATAATGCCGCCCATATTGTCGCCTTCTGCCCATTGCGAAATCATTTCGTCGGTTCCGAGCTCTTGAAGGTTACAAAAATCACGCATATAACCGTCATCTTTCGGACTGTTATCCGTTATATCAGCATCACCGCCGCCTTTTTCTTGACCTTTCATCGTAAACCGCGAATAAAGTTTGGCAAGCACCATATTGTATTTTTCTGCTGAGGTGTAGACATCCTTTGATGTAATTTCCAATTCGGGATACTGATCGAGGTCGCTGGTGCAGGCGTTAAAAAATGTCAGTCCCGAAAAAACTAATGTATATAATAATTTTTTGTTCATTTTATGTTCTGTTTTTTTACTTTGTTAAAGAAAATTGAAGCCTAAAGTTATCGAAAAAACTCTCGGTCTCGGATAGAAGTTGTTATCAACACCGTTGGCAATTTCCGGATCTGTTCCGTTGTATTTGGTTACGGTGAATACGTTTTGAATCATTGCTGAAGCATTGAGTGAACACCACGGAGTTATTTGTCCGAAATTATAACCGAGCGAAATGTTGTCCATTTTGAGGAACGAAGCATTTTCGAGATAATAATCTGAATAATATTGACGGCCTATAAATTTGGTTTCTTTGTATGAAGCGGCAAAATTATTTAAGTCTTTTTCACCCCAATGTGCTGATGAATAAGAACCGTAATTCATGGAAAGACCGTTGAATACATAATTTCCGAGGTTTGCTCTCAAACTTGTGGAGAGAGTCCATTTTTTGTAACGGAATTGCGTTGAAAATCCGAAAATCCAATCCGGAGCCGGTGAATGTGCACTATATTTATCGCCTGAAGATTCTTGACCGTCTCCGTCGAGGTCGGCATAAACACCTTCCAAAGGTTTACCGTTTTCGTCGTAAATTTGGTGATAAAGACGGAATACATACGGAGTTTCTCCTTCTCTTAAGGCTTGAACAAAATGGTTGTCAATTGTAGGACCGGCTTCCGTGCTTACTACTTCGCCGTTATCAACAATTGAAAGGTTTGTGATTTCGTTTTTCTGCCATGTAGAGTTGAAAGAGACAGTCCAGCCGAAATCTTTTTTGTCGTAAACAACACCGCTGATTTCAAATTCAACACCCTTGCTTTCTACGTTACCGGCATTGCTGAGGATTGATTTTGCAAAATTAGTTCCGCCTGCAACGGGAATTTTAGCCAAAAGATTTTCTGTTTTACGGGTATATATATCCAACGTACCGTAAACTTTGCTGTTGAAAAATCCGAAGTCAAGACCTAAGTTGTAAGCTTTTGTGGTTTCCCAAGTGAGTTTTTCGTCATAAGCAGAGGGACGGAATGTGTAATAATAATAATCACCGAGCTGATAGAGCGCACCGGGTTGTGAAATCTTGTAGACAGGAAGATAAGCATAATTACCGATACCGTCCTGCTGACCCGTTACACCGTAACTTGCACGGAGTTTAAGATTGTTAATCCATGAAATTCCTGACATGAAATCTTCACCGCTAAGTCTCCAAGCCAAAGCTACGGACGGGAAAGAACCCCAACGGTTGTCTTCACTAAAACGGGAAGAACCATCTCTACGGATAGTTGCCGTTACCATATATTTGTCAGCCAAAGTAAAATTTACACGTCCGTAATATGACAAAAGGACGTGAGTTTGGTCTTTTGCTGCTATTGTTTTTTGAATATCTTGTGCAACGTTGAGTTCAGGGTATGAAGGATGTTCGCTGTGCCAATTTTGATAATCGTAACCGGCGGTTGCGTCAAAATAAAGAATACCCCATTTTTTGTTGTAGTTGAGATATGCTGTAAAAAGTTTATTGCTGTTTTTTTCTGGACCGTAAGTATATTTTCTACCTCCGGAAGCATTTTGTTCGGCAGCCTCGGCAGGGATAAAAATATCACCTTCGCCTTTTGCAAAATCACCGCCGAGAGTAATATGAGCTTTCAAATCCGGTAAAAAGTGCATTTTGTAATCTAAATCAAGATTAGCGATAGCACGTTTTACTGTTGAAGTATTTTCGTTTTGTTCAACAAGACCGAGCGGATTTTTAGCTGCTGAGGTTTGCAATGTTCCGTCCGGATTTGTTACTTCGTAATAACCTCCGTATATTGAGTTCTGGTCATGAACGGGCATTGTCGGGTTGGCTGTTATTGCAGCACCTATAGCACCGTTATTGCCGAAAGTATTCTTATTGATTGCGCCTTTAAAACTTGCATTAACTTTTAAGTGTTCGTCAAAAAAAGTAGGAGTAAGATTAACGCTTGCCGTTGTGCGTTTTACGTTATCGTTCAAGAGTATACCGTTTTGATCGGAATATCCGAAAGAAACACGGTATGGTAAAAATCCTTGTTTGCCTGAAACGCTGAGATTGTTGTCTGTTCCGAAGGCTGCATGATAAATTTCATCGTTCCAATCTGTGTTAGCCGTTCCGATGTTTGCGGTAACGTCATCAATATCTTTCATCTCGTTGATAGCTTGGATAAATTCCTCGCGTGAAAGCATTTCGGGTAGTTTGGTTTTGAAAGATACCGAATTTGTGGTAGTGAAATTAATTTTGGGTTTTCCGCTCTGACCTTTTTTGGTATTAATAATGATGACACCGTTTGAGGCTCTTGAACCATAAATAGCAGTAGAAGAAGCGTCTTTTAAGATTGTCATTGATTCAATATCGTTAGGGTTGATAAGGGAAAGGAAATTATTATCGTTGCCTGAGATACCGCCGTTTTCCAAAGGCACACCGTCGAGAACGATAAGCGGGTTGTTTGAAGCGTTAAGAGATGCACCACCGCGGATTTTAATTGTGCTTCCGCCTGAAGGTGAACCACCACCGTTTGTGATTTGAACGCCGGCAACCTTACCGTTGATGAGTTGTTCAGGGCTGGATACAACGCCGCCGTTAAAATCTTTTTCAGAAACCGATGCAATAGAACCGGTCATGTCGCCTTTACGTTTGGTACCGTAACCGATAGCTACGATTTCTTCCAATTCCGTAACGGCGGGGCGCATTTGGATGTTCAATTTGCCCGCAGAAGGAATGTTTGTCGTTACGCTTTCGTAACCGATAAATGAGAAGATTATAGGTTTGTCATCGTTTCCGCTTGGGATACTCAAGGAATAATTACCGTCAATGTCGGTAATCGTACCAACGGTAGTTCCCTGTAAGGCAACGGTAACGCCTATCAATGGCTGATTACTTTCGTCTGTTACATTTCCCGAAACTATTTTCTGGGAAAATGCTGAACATGAAAGCACCATAAATGTCATACATAGCATTAATCTCGCTATAATATAACGCAAATTTAATGTTTTACAGTTCATCTTTTTACGTTTAATTGTTATTGATAATATTAATTATTGTGTTGTATATTAGTTATTTACATTTTCAAAAGTACGAAATCTTATGTTTTTTTTGTCGGAATAAAGGTAAAAAGTATATTTAATATATGCAACATTATTTTAAACTTTTTTTAACTTTTACCCGATTTTTTTTACTTGTCTAAGCAATAATTGTATTATAATAGTTTGATATACAATTAAATATGTGATTATTGTTTTTTTAATGTTTTAGCAAATGTAATGCTATTTTAGAATAAATTGCTAAAAAAATAATTATTTTGTTACAAAAAAACATCGCAAACGATTGCAAAAAAAATAAAAAAAAGTTGCTGAATTTTTCAGCAACTTTTTTTTGAAAAAAGAAAATATCGTAAAAATCAAAACTATACGATAGTTGAAATATATTTTTTAATAATAGAGATGCCCTTTTCGTTGTCGCCACCTTGAGGAATGATGATGTCGGCATAGCGTTTGGTCGGCTCAATAAATTCTAAGTGCATGGGTTTTAATACATTAACATATCGTTCCATAACCATTTCCGCAGTTCTGCCGCGTTCTATGACATCACGTTTTATAATACGGATTAATCTTTCGTCAGAGTCCGTATCGACGAAAATTTTCAAATCCATGAGGTTTCTTAATTCGTCTTTGATGAGGGTCATAATACCTTCAACAATCATAACCGGCTTTGGTTCAACGTGAACGGTTTCTTTCAGACGGTTGGAGATAACGTAGGAATAAGTCGGCTGCTCCACTGCGTGACCGTTTTTCAATTCGGAAATGTGCTTGAAAAGCAAATCCCAATCAAAAGCGTCGGGGTGGTCAAAGTTAATGTTTCTGCGTTGTTCCTCTGTCAAATCGTCAGTACAATTATAATAAGAATCAAGTGGTATAACTGCCACATTGTCAGGCGGTAATGTTTCGGCGATTTTTTTTACGACCGTTGTTTTCCCGCTTCCTGTTCCTCCTGCTATTCCTATGATTATCATCGTATTATAAAAGTTTTTATGAAAAAAAATTATTCCTCAGGTTCTCTTTCTTGTTCAGGGTCTTCTACTTTTTCTTCGTCAGAGAGGTCTGCCGAAAAATTATCTCCTTTCATTTGAGCCCTTACTTTGTCTTCGATTTCTTTTGAAAGTTCAGTATTTTCTTTGAGAAGTTGAAGCACGGCATCACGTCCCTGACCGATTTTGCTGTCGCCGTAGCTGAACCATGAACCGCTCTTTTTAACGATTCCCATTTCAACAGCGGTGTCTACGAGTTCGCCCGTAAACGAAATACCCGTACCGAACATCAAATCGAATTCAGCTTTCTTGAACGGAGGCGCAACTTTGTTTTTAACAACTTTCACTTTGATTCTGCCGCCGATAACGTCCTCTCCGTCTTTGATTTGACCTATTCTGCGGACATCAAGTCTGAGAGAAGAATAGAATTTCAAAGCGTTACCGCCTGTTGTTGTTTCGGGATTGCCGAAAAGTACACCGATTTTGTCCCTCAACTGATTGATGAAAATTACGCAAGTATTTGTTTTAGAGATGTTTGCTGTAAGTTTTCTTAATGCTTGCGACATCAATCTTGCTTGAAGACCCATTTTAGAATCGCCCATTTCACCTTCGATTTCTGCTCTCGGGGTAAGTGCTGCAACGGAGTCAATAACGATAATGTCAAGTGCACCGGAGCGGATTAACGAGTCGGCAATTTCCAAGGCTTGTTCGCCGCAGTCGGGTTGTGAAATCAAAAGTTGTGAAACATCAACACCGAGATTTTCTGCGTAAGTGCGGTCAAAAGCGTGTTCGGCGTCGATTATTGCTGCAATTCCGCCGAGTTTCTGAGCCTCAGCAATAGCATGGATTGCAAGTGTTGTTTTACCTGAAGATTCCGGACCGAAAATTTCAATCACACGACCTCTCGGATAGCCTCCGATACCGATTGCAAAGTCCAATCCTAACGAGCCTGTCGGAATGCAGGGAATATCCTCGGTTACTTTGTCGCCGAGTTTCATAATCGTTCCCTTTCCGTAGTCTTTATCTATTTTGTCGAGCGCAAGTTGCAATGCTTTAAGACGTTCTGCTTTAGCATCAACAGGCGCGGCTGTTTCTTTTTTCGCCATTTTTCTTTTTTTTATGTGGTTTAAAATTATTCGTGCAAACGTAATAAATAATTTACGAAGTTGCAAATTTTTTTAGAATTCCGTTTCTGCTTTTTTCAAGAAATCACGGCATGAATCTTTGTGAACCAAAAGTCCTGTTGTTTTGGCTTTAACAAAATTGACGGAAACATAAAAAAATCCGTCAAGATTATTTGTTCTGCCCCAAGAGTTTTTCACTTTATAATATTTGTTGCCGTTTTGATCGGTTGCCGTGCCGATGATTTGCATTCCGTGGTCATCGGTTGTGTTACGGTTTTCAAAATCTATTTGACGGCTTTCCTGCGTTACGCTTATTTCCAAACCCGGTTTTGTAAGGCGTTTGGCTTTTTCGGCTTGTTTTTCAACGGGAAGGGCTTTAAAATCTTCAATTTGTTTTTTTGACATATTGTCAGTCTCAATTCCGGGCAGCAAAGCGTATCCGCGTCTGTAATCAAAACCGTCTTCCGAGATGTCGCTTGCCCACAAAACCGTGTGTCCTAACGCCAAAGAATTGTCAATTATTGTTATCAAATCATCGACTTTAACATTCAGAAACAACGACCAACGCCAATTGTCAGGCAGCTCTAAGGCAATGTATTTGTAAAAATCGTGATGAGAAAACGATGTTACTTGGATATAATCCTCATATTTCAATTTGCAATAATCCTCGGCGAAACTTTTCGGAGTGTATGTTTTGCCTTGATATTCAAATGTTTGAGGAATAGTGTCAAAAAAATCGTCCAAAAAGGAATTATATTCGTTTATCCAGTTTTGCGATACGAATTCTCTATCGGGCGAGGCGATAGAATCAATGTAATTTTTCAATTTTTTTTCCAAATCGGAGTGGTCGATGTTAGAAGCCCCCGATTTAGTATTGGGATAATTATCTTCGGGCATCAAACCGTAATTTTTCATTATCGCGAAATTGTCCACAAAATAACTGCCTTCGCTAAATGTCATATTGCCATGAAGCATGACATATTTTTTGGCACGGTCAAGATAATTGTATCTGACAACGAACATTTCCGATAAATTCGGCGGATTTTTAACACCGTTTTTTATCATTTCGGATTCTATAAACGACATTGACGAAAAACACCAACACGTTCCTGAATAGCCTTGGTCCTGAACATTTGGACATTCTAAAACATTTTTGTCGGTAAAAATGAATTTGTTTTGAGCGTAACTTGTTATCAAACAAGAGCTTAGAAGTAATGTTGAAATTATTTTTTTCATGATTCTTATTTCTTAATTTTAATTTTACAAAGTTAAACATTTATTTTTAATTAAAATACTGACAATTTGGCAGTAAAAATATATTGGCAACATATTTGATTTATTTAACTTTGCAATCAAAAAAATAGGAACAAGATGTCAAAAAGAAACAGAAGAAAACACTTTGATAATAAGAAAGTTAATAAACAAAATATTACGATGGAACAAAAAACCGCTAATTCTGAGGCTCAGGAAACTGATTCTCAGACTGAAAATTTGTCAGAAAATGACGTACAAAATGTCAGCGCTGACACACAAACTGACAGTCAGACACGATCTTCTGACAATGTGTCGGAAGAAAAATCTGACAATATGACAGAAGAAAGCACTTCAGAAGGAGAAAATTCTGCTCCTAAAGAAGAAAATTTTGAAGAAAAATACAATGAACTCAACGACAGATATTTGCGTCTGATGGCAGAGTTTGACAATTACCGCAAACGTACTCTTAAAGAGAAAATGGAGCTTACCAAAAACGGCGGCGAGGATGTTTTGAAAGGCATTTTACCCGTTGTTGATAATATGGAAAGAGCCATGAAATCTATGGAAACGGCTACGGATACCGAAGCGGTGAAGGAAGGTATTAATTTGATTTACAAGAAATTCCAGGAATTTTTGACCGGCAAGGGTTTGAAAGAAATTGAGGCTCAAGGCTTGGACCTTGATACCGACAAACACGAAGCCGTTACCAAATTTCCTGCTCCGAGCGAGGATTTAAAAGGTAAAATCATTGACGTAATCGAAAAAGGCTATACCCTTAACGACAAGGTTATCCGTTACGCTAAAGTTGTTATAGGAGAGTAATTTATCATGGCAGAAAAGAGAGATTATTACGAGGTACTCGGTGTTGAAAAAGGTGCTTCAAAAGACGATATTAAAAAAGCTTACCGTAAATTGGCTATGAAATATCACCCTGACAGAAATCCGGGTGATAAAGAGGCTGAAGAAAAATTTAAGGAAGCTGCCGAGGCATACGAAGTTTTGAGCGACGATCAAAAACGTGCGCGTTATGACCAATTCGGACACGCCGGAATGCAAGGTGGCGGTGCGGGCGGTTTTAATATGGACATTGAAGATATTTTCTCGAACTTCGGAGATATTTTCGGCGGTTTCGGTTTCGGCGGATTTTCTGGTTCGCGCGGCGGTTCAAGACAGAGAGTCAATAAGGGTTCTAATTTGAGAATCAAAGTAAAACTCACCTTGAAAGAGATAGCCGAAGGTGCAGAGAAAAAACTGAAAGTAAAAAAATATTGTTCTTGTCAGGCTTGTAGCGGTACGGGTGCGCAAGGCGGCAAAGGCGGTACTGAAACTTGTCCTACTTGTCACGGCACAGGTGTTATAACTCAGGTTAGAAACACGATGTTAGGTCAAATGCGCAGCACTTCACCGTGTCCTAACTGCGGCGGAACGGGAACTGTTATCAAAAACAAATGTACTTCATGCGCCGGTACGGGTATCGTTCAAGGCGAGGAAGTTATCACGATTAATATTCCTGCCGGTGTAACAGACGGTATGTCAATGACGGTTTCAGGCAAAGGTAACGCAGCAAGAAACGGCGGTGTTAATGGCGATTTGATTGTTGTTTTTGAAGAAGAACCGGATCCGCTCTTGACAAGGGAAGATAATAATTTGATTTATAAACTTAACATCAGTGTTCCTGATGCAATTTTGGGTACAACGGCTGAAATTCCGACAATTTCAGGAAAAGTTAAATTCAAAGTTGAAGCAGGTACTCAGCCGGGCAGCATTTTGAGGCTGAAAGGCAAAGGTTTACCGACTTACGGTGAATACGGTCGTGGTGATTTGTTAGTTTTGGTAAATGTTTGGATTCCTAATTCTAAAAATCTTTCACGCTCAGAAGTTAAGTGTATTGAAGACCTTCAGAAATCTGAAAATTTCGGAGCAAAAACCTCTGATACATCATCAAAAAGTTCAGGTTCGATTTTCGATAGATTGTTCGGAAAGGATTAATAAAAAAAAGGAACTGCCGAAAGCAGTTCTTTTTTTTGTATTATTATCTTGCTTCAAATTTTTTACCCGGATACGAATTTATCAAATCCTTAAATTCCATTGTTAAAAGTATTGACGCTAATTCGGGTTGGGGAATTTCTGTTAGAGCCGATAAAACATCAATATGTGTCTGACCTTTTGAGCGTAAAACGTCTATGATTTTTATCTCTTTCGGTGTTAATGTTTCAAGTGCTAAAGAGGTCTGTTCGGGTGTGTTTTTTTTGCTTTTTGTCCATCCCATAAGACGTTGTAAATCTTCCGCTGAGGTTATTAAAGAGGCTTTTCCAGTGCTGATTAAATTGTTGCAACCGGCATACAAACTATCGGAAGCTCTTCCCGGAAACGCAAAAACATCTCTTTTATAATCAATTGCATCTTCTACCGTGATGAGTGCTCCGCCTTTTATTTTGCTTTGAGCTACGATTAACGCATCGCAAAGCCCGGCTATGATGCGGTTTCGGGACGGAAAATTAGATTTGCTGACGGGTTCGCCGTAATAGTATTCCGTCATTAACATTCCTTGATTGTGGATTATGTCGCTTGCTAATTTTCGGTTTGTGGAGGGATAAATCATGTGGAGACCGTGTCCTAAAACGGCTGCTGTCGGTATTTGAAATTTTAATGCCGCTTGATGCGCAAAACTATCCGCTCCGGCTGCTAATCCGCTGATTATTATTGCGTTAATGTCATTTTCTTTTAAATCCTTGACTAACGAAAAGATATTGTTTTTGCAATCGGCATCAGCATCTCTTGTCCCGACAATGCCTACGGTACGGCTAAAGTCGAAGTTGATGTTTCCGAGCGAGAAAAACATTGCCGGAGAATCAGAACATTGTGCCAATTTTCTCGGATAATTGTTTTCTTTGTAATATGTAACGTTAATTTTATGCGTTAAACAAGTATCAATCTGATTTTTAGCCATATCCAAAACTTTTCCGTTTATAATACGGTTTTTAATTTCTTCGGATATAACTTTTTTTTCGACAAATTCATTTAAATTCTCGAAAAAATATTTTTCAGATTGAGCATTTGCCATAATTTTTTTTACACCGGCACTGCCTACACCGGGAATCATGTTGAGCGCAACAACGTACAAAGCGTCCTGACTTTTCAGATCCATTTTTTATTTCGGGGCTTTAAAGTACAACACTATTCCGATTATTGTATAAATTATGTTCGGTATCCAAACCGCTAAAAGCGGGGGCAATGAACTTCCGATTGCAAACTGTGTAAAAATCTGCATGAACAGTATGTAACTGAAACTCAGTCCTAAACCGACTCCAAGATTAATACCCATTCCGCCTCTGACTTTTTTGCAAGAAAGTGTTACGCCGATTAGCGTTAAAATAAAACACGCAAAAGGATACGAAATTCTACGGTAACTTTCCACTTCAAAAACTTCGATGTTTTCGCTTCCGCGTCTTCTTTGTTCGTCGATATATTCGTGAAGTTCGTCCGAATTTAGGGTTTCAATCTGACTTAAACGCTGATTGAAATCGGTCGGTAAAATTGCCAAAACCGTATCCATACTTTTGCCCGTTACGACGGAATCTCCGTTTTCGGTAATGTAGCGGATATAATAATTCTGAATTTTCCATTTTTGAAGTGTGGAATCCCAAATTATATTGTCGCTCATGAGCTTTTCTTTCATCTCCTTGCCGTTGAATTTTTCCCAGCTGAAACGGTAGCCGATGTTGGAGGCGGCATTATAAGACTGCAAATAAAGTCGCGTAGAATCGTTCACTTGTCTGTGAATATTTCTTGCGTTATTAACGTAAGCTCTTTTGATATAAGTGTTTTCAAAATTCAGACGTATGGCAGTTGCCGGAGGAATAACGTACGCACTAAGCACATACGAGAGCAACGCCAAAACAAAAGCTGATTCAAAATAAGGTACTAATAATCGTCGAAAACTTATTCCGGCACTTAAAATGGCTATGATTTCGGAGTTGTTGGCAAGTTTCGAGGTAAAAAATATCACCGAAATGAATATGAACAAAAACATGAACATATTAGCATAATAAGGCGCAAAGTTTACGTAATAATCGAAAACTATCGCCTCAAAAGGTGCTTTTTTCTCCATAAAATCATCGAGTTTTTCCTGAATGTCAAAAACGATGATTATCGAAATCAGAAGCAACAACGAATAAAAAAACGTTCCTAAAAATTTTTTTATTAAATATCTGTCTAATATCGTAAACATTTTTAATGCTTAAATTTTTTTTTTTATCATTATGCATTATGAATTGTGCATTATGAATTGTGCATTATGAATTGTGCATTATGAATTCCTCATAACCGTTCCATCATTTTTTTAGCGGCGTTGTCTTTCCAATCAGCGAAAGAGCCGTCAAGTATTCTTTGGCGTATTTCTTTGACAAGTGCGAGGTAGAATGCAAGGTTGTGAATACTTGCAATTTGCGATGCTAATCTTTCACCGGCTATTGTCAAATGTCTTAAATATGCTTTTGAATAATATTTATCGACGTATGATGTGCCATCGGGGTCGAGCTCTGAGAAATCGTTTTTCCACTTTTCGTTTTTGATGTTGATAGTTCCGTTTTTGGTGAAAAGCATTCCGTTGCGACCGTTTCTTGTCGGCATTACGCAGTCAAACATATCAACACCTCTTGCAACGCCTTCAATAATGTTAGCCGGTGTGCCGACACCCATTAAATAACGCGGTTTGTCTTTCGGTAAAATATTATTGACAACTTCAATCATTTCGTACATTTTATCAACGGGTTCGCCGACCGAAAGTCCGCCGATAGCGTTTGCCTCCATACCTTGCGAGGCGATAAACTCCGCTGACTTTTCTCTCAAATCTTTGTACACAGAGCCTTGAACGATAGGTAGATACGCTTGCGAATAGCCGTAAAGCGGTTCTGTTTCTTTATAATGTTTTACACCGCGTTCAAGCCAAGAGTGAGTTATGTTTAAAGATTTTTTGGCATAATCGTATGTGCAAGGGTATGGTGTGCACTCGTCTAAGGCCATCATAAAATCGCTGCCGATAATTCTTTCGGTATCAACGACGTTTTCCGGCGTAAAAATATGTTTTGAACCGTCAATATGAGAGCGGAAAGTAACACCTTCTTTTGTGATTTTACGGTTTTCGGCAAGTGAAAAAACTTGAAATCCGCCGCTGTCTGTCAGAATTGAGCGATTCCAGTTGATGAATTTGTGCAAACCGCCTGCGTTTCTGATTATTTCCATGCCGGGGCGCAGATAAAGGTGATAAGTGTTTCCCAAAATGATTTTAGCGTCGATGTCATCGGAAAGTTCCCTTTGATGAACACCTTTAACGCTTCCAACCGTGCCTACGGGCATGAAAATTGGGGTTTGAATTTCGCCGTGTGCCGTTGTTATAACGCCTGCACGTGCAGAGGTCCGTGTATCTGAATGTGTAATTTCAAAATTCATGTCAAAATCTTTTTTATTAGGGTACAAAGTTAGTTTTTTTGCAAGTAATATCCAAAAAAGATGATTTTTTTATGTTAAAATTTTTTAATAACAAAAAATGATTTTAAATTTGCAGAATTATATGATGGAAATTTTTAACAGGTTTTTAGGAATTGTAACGGACTTTAGTTGCCGTGAATTTTGGTTTTTATGTGCGTTAGTCCTGTTTTGGCTGATACAAATGTGTTATTATTTGTTTGTATTTCTTAGGATTTGCGGCAAAAAAAAACCGGGAGAATATGTAGCAGCGATGCCCGTTTCGGTGATAATATGCGCTAAAAACGAGTCAGACAACCTTAAAGAAAGACTAAAATACGTTTTGGAGCAGGATTATCCCGATTTTGAGGTTATTGTAGTAAATGATCAGAGTACGGACGATACGGAACTCGTTTTGGACGAGTACAAACAACAATACAAAAATCTTTACGTAACGGAGATTTCTCATGATAGGAACTTCCGTCAAGGAAAAAAATTAGCATTGACTATCGGTATAAAAGCTGCTAAACACGAATGGTTACTTTTGACCGATGCTGATTGTATGCCTGTAAGCAAATATTGGATTCGTACTATGAGTCAATATTTTACGGACAAAAACGATTTCGTTTTGGGTTACGGCGGCTACGAACAGCAAAAAGGTTTTGTTAACAAAATAATCCGTTACGATGCCGGTTTTATTGCAATGCAATATTACACATTGGCGGAGGCAGGAATGCCGTACATGGGTGTAGGCAGAAATTTGGCTTACAGAAAATCGCTTTTTGAAAAAACACGTGGTTTTGCCTCTCATAGTCGTCTTATGTCGGGCGATGATGATATTTTTGTTAATGACAATGCTAAAAAGAAACGTGTCGGACTCTCTTATAATCCTGATTCGTTTACCTCATGTATTCCGAAAAACTCTTTTTCGGACTGGTGCAGTCAAAAGCAAAGACATTATACGGCATCGGAAAGATATAAGTCATGGCATAAATTCGTTTTAGGGCTTGAACCGTTTTCAAGGTCGGCGTTTTATGTGCTGTGTATTGTTTTGTCGTTTTTTCCGCCGTTGTATATTGCAACTGCGGGACTTTTCCTTATAAGATACGGCGTTTTTATCTCCGTGATTGCGGGAATGACAAGAAAATTTAAAATCAAAAATATAAAAGCCGTTGCACTTTTGTTGGATTTTATTTTGCCTTATATTAATTTTGTGCAATATGTTTTGGGTAAAAAACGTAAAGAACGATTAAAATGGAAGTAAAGGAAACAACATATAATATCGTAGATAAGTTTTCTGACAAGGCAAAAGCTGATTTTCAGCTTGTTACCATGGCTCAGGGCGGGGATCAGAAGGCTTTTACGAAATTACTCTCAAAATATCGGGAATCAGTGTTTTTTATGATTGCCAAGATGGTAAAAAATCATGATGATGCCGAAGATTTAACTATGGACTCATTCGGGAGGGCGTTTAGAAATATCAGTCTTTATAAGCCTACGAGTGCTTTTAGTACGTGGCTTTTTAGGATTGCCTCCAACAATGCGATTGATTATATCAGAACCAACCGTCAAAAAACTATTTCTATCGACAAGACTCAAGAAGAAGAAAACGAAACTAATTATGATGCTTTTCCGGCGTTGATTGAGGGCAGCAAAGACCCTGAAGAAAATATGATTTCCGTTCAAAAAAGCAGAATCATGCGTTCCGTTGTGGATCAGTTGCCAGAGGATTACAAGCATATAACCGAGATGCGTTATTTTCAGGAGAAAAGTTATATTGAGATTTCTAAAGAGTTGGATTTGCCGATAGGAACAGTTAAAGCAAGACTTTTCCGTAGCCGTGAATTGCTTTTGGCGATATTAAAAGACAGAAATTTTGCAAAGGATAATTTCAAATAATTTAAAAGAAAAAAAAGAATCAGAAGATGGACATTCAAAAATATTTTCCGAATTTAACACCGCTGCAAATAGAGCAGTTTTCCGTTTTGGAGAAACTTTATCCACAATGGAACGAAAAAATCAACGTTATTTCAAGGGCTGACATCGAGCATTTGTTTGTCCGTCATATACTTCATTCCCTTTCTATTGCAAAATTCAATTTGATAGAATCCTCCGAAAATATTCTTGACGTAGGTACGGGCGGAGGTTTTCCGGGGATTCCGTTAGCGGTGATGTATCCTGAGAAAAAATTTACGCTGATAGATTCAATCGGTAAAAAAATCACTGTTGCAAGCAGTATAGCTCAAGCAGCCGGTTTAAAAAATGTTACGGCTAAACAAATAAAATCCAATATGTTGAACGAAAGGTTTGATACGATTACGAGCCGTGCCGTTACTGCATTTCCTAACTTTTTGAAACAGACGAAAAACAATCTTGAAAAAAACGAAAAATCAAAAATAGTATATTTAAAAGGCGGAGATTTCGATGATGAAATTTCCGCCGTAAAGTCTAAATGTAAAATTTATAACATAACGGAGATTTTTGACGATGAATTTTTTGAAACCAAAAAAATTATCGTTTATACGCCTTTTATAAATACCGTTAAATAATTTCTACGAAAGGATTTTCTGTGGTTTCATGACTTACGGAAGTCGGTTCGCCATGTCCGGGGAAAATTTCGTATTCGCAGTCAAAACGTAAAATTTTGTTGCGGATAGAATTCATTTCGTCTTCGTATGATGCGCCTTCAAGGTCGGTCCTGCCGATTGTACCCTTGAAAATCGTATCACCGGTAAACATAAATTTCTCTTTTTCAGCGTAAATTGTCATGCCTCCGGGTGTGTGTCCGGGCGTTAATGTGCATTTCAATTCTGAATTGCCGAATTTTAGAGTCGTGCCTTCCTGACATTCGATGTCAATTTTTATCGGTTCTGAAATTTTCCATCCCCATCTTGAGGCATATTTATCGGCATCCTCCAAAAGGAAATTGTCTTTTATATTGGCAGCAAAGGGAATAGAAAATTTCTCTTTCAGAAAATTAACACCTAAAATATGGTCGCTATGACAATGGGTATTAGCAATTAAAACCGGTTTTAAATCTTTTTCTTGAAGAAATTTTAAGAAAAAATTGCGTTCGGCTTGACTGTAACAACCCGGATCGATGATTACACATTCTTTGGTTTCATCATAAACGGCGTATGTATTAACTTCAAAAAGATTGAATCGGAAAAACTCTATATTCATAAATTTTGCAGTACTTTTTCTAAAACGGTTTTATGCATCGGAATCGTTTTTTTGGCAAATTCAAAGATGTCTTTTAGTGCAGCAAAACTGTATTCCATGCTTGAATAATCCGTGTATTGTTTGATCTCGACGTTAGAGCGCAAAATATCTTTGGTACTTTCGTCGAGCATTATGAAACATTCGATTATAACAATAACATTAGTACGGATATTATCAAAAACTTCTTCAGTTCTTTTGATTTCTCCGTACATATTATAATCGGCTGTTACAAACATGATATTTTTACATGCTTGTAACATCCGGTTAATTATGTTTTTTGTGTCGTTCATTACTGTTTTTCGGGTTTTATAATTAATGACAATTCGTCTAATTGTTCGTCTGAAATCTTAGACGGAGCGTCAATCATAATATCCCTTGCGGCATTGTTTTTCGGGAATGCGATAACGTCTTTTATCGAATCCGAACCGTTCATTAACGCAGCCCAACGGTCAAGACCGAAAGCCAAACCGCCGTGAGGAGGTGCACCGTATTTGAAAGCGTTAATAAGACAAGAGAACTGAGCCTGTGCCTTTTCTTCAGTAAAGCCCAAGAGTTTGAACATTCTTACCTGAAGTGCCGAATCATGTATTCTGATAGAACCGCCGCCGATTTCTACGCCGTTGATTACAAGGTCGTAAGCGTTAGCCCTTGCCTCGCCCGGATTTGTTTCCAAGATGTCATAATCCTCTTTTTTAGGCGAAGTAAACGGGTGGTGCATTGCGTAAAATCTTTGTGTTGCCTCGTCCCACTCAAAAAGCGGAAAATCAACAACCCAAAGCGGTGCAAAAATATTTTTGTCTCTGAGTCCCAAACGGTTAGCCATTTCGATACGGAGAACACCCATTTGGTTTAAAACCGGAAGTTTTTTACCGCAGAGAATTAATACTAAATCGCCTGTTCCTGCACCTGATTTTTTAGCGATTTCGGTGAGTTCTTCTGGAGAATAGAATTTGTCTACTGACGATTTAACTGTTCCGTCTTCGTTGTATTTTATATAAACAAGACCTTTTGCGCCAACTTGCGGACGTTTTACCCATTCGGTGAGTTCGTCAGTTTGTTTGCGTGAATAATTAGCACAACCGCCAACAGCAATAGCGCAAACGTATTCAGCCTCGTCAAAAATCTTGAAATTATGACCTTTAACATCGTCTGTGATGTTGTGAATTTTCATGCCGAAACGAATATCGGGTTTGTCAGAGCCGTATTGCTCCATAGCGTCTTTCCAAACCATGCGCGGGAATTGATAATTCATTTCAATACCTTTGATTTCTTTGAAAAGATGTTTTGCCAAACCTTCAAAAACTTGAAGTACGTCTTCTTGTTCTACGAATGACATCTCGCAGTCGATTTGCGTGAACTCCGGCTGACGGTCAGCGCGTAAATCCTCGTCCCTGAAACATTTTACGATTTGATAGTAGCGGTCGATTCCGGCAACCATCAAAAGTTGTTTATATTGTTGAGGGCTTTGTGGAAGAGCGTAAAATTCGCCGTGATGAATTCTTGAGGGCACAACGTAATCCCTTGCGCCTTCGGGAGTTGATTTTATTAACATCGGCGTTTCAACTTCCATAAAAGAATGTCCGTCCAAGAATCTGCGGACTTCAAACGACATTTTGTTTCTCAGTTGAAGACCTTTTATAATTGGTCTGCGGCGAATGTCGAGATAGCGGTATTTCATCAAAAGGTCTTCTCCGCCGTCAGTGTTGTCTTCGATAGTGAAAGGCGGAATTTCGCTTTTGTTAAGGATATTGAGTTCTTGAACGGTGAGTTCGATGTCACCGGTGGGAATGTCTTTGTTTTTGCTTGAACGTTCAGTAACAACGCCGATAGCCTGAATGACAAATTCTCTGCCGAGTTTTCTTGCTTTTTCGCAAAGTTCAGCGTTAGTTTCGGTGTTGAAAACGAGTTGTGTGATACCGTAACGGTCTCTTAAATCGACGAAAGTCATTCCGCCGAGGTTTCTTACTTTCTGCACCCAGCCGCAGAGAGTAACTGTTTTGTTGATGTCAGCGGCTCTTAGTTCGCCGCAGTTATGTGTTCTGTACATTTTTTACTGTATGTTTTTAACAAAATTTTCCGACCCCAAAATTACAAATTTTTTTAGAATTAAACGATGTAACTGAATTAATTTTGTAATATTCTAAAAAAAAATAATATTTCTGCGCTAAAAGTAAAAACGGGTAATTTTTTTTTTAAAACGAGTTATGTTTATTTCGCTTGATAAATTTATCCCGCAAATATAAAGGTTTTATGAAATCAAAAGAAAAGTATTAAGAAAAAAATGTTTTTGAAATTTCGTATAGATTTTTTATATTTGCCAACTAATAAAAATGTAAAAAACAATGGCAACACCGCATAATTATCCTACAGGCAGGGCAGATTTTGAGTCAATCATCAAAGAAGATTTCATTTATGTTGATAAGACAGAAAGAATGTACGAAATGATTGGCAAAAGAAAGTTCGTTTTTCTTTCGCGACCGAGACGTTTTGGTAAATCGTTGTTGGTAAATACATTATGTGCTTATTTCGAGGGTAAAAAAGATCTTTTCAAAGGCTTGAAGATATACGATTTAGAAAAAGATTGGATACAATATCCTGTGATTCAACTCGATATGTCGGCGGTAAAGGATAAGACTATTGAACAAATGCCGGTTTCAATAGGCAAACAACTCGAAGTGTATGAAAAAAAATATGCAGTACCAGTTGATAATAGTCTAAGCAATGGCGACCGTCTTTTTCAACTCATCAAAGCCGCCAAAGCACAAACCAAACGTGATGTCGTTGTCCTTATTGACGAGTACGACGCGCCTCTAAACGCTCATTTGTATGATGGGAAACTTGTTGATGTAAAACCCATTTTGCAAGACGTTTATCAGCAACTTAAAGTATTGGAAAAGGACGAGAGATTTGTGTTTTTAACAGGTATTTCTAAGTTTTCGCAAGTGTCGATTTTTTCTACTATCAACAACCTTGAAAAAATTTCGATGTGGGATAAATTTTCCGACATTTGCGGTATAACCCACGAAGAACTTCAAAGTTATTTTAAGGACGACATCGAAGTTTTGGCAGAAAAACACAACTGCACTTACGAAAAAATGATGCAACAGTTGATATATCAATACGATTGTTACCATTTTAGCAAAAATTCGCCTGCAATGTTCAATCCTACAAGCATTTTGAATGCTTTTGCCGAGGGTGAACTCAATAATCATTGGTTTGGAACGGCTACTTCTTCGTATATCATTGACCATTTGAAACGTCACAACGCTGATATTAAACGGCTTGCACCCAAGACATTGTTTGCTGACGATTTCGACGTTTCGCCAGAAGATTACGACAACCTTTGGCCGATTCTCTATCAGGCGGGGTATTTGACAATTAAAAGTTTTGACCCGCAATGGAATACATACGTTTTGGACTATCCTAACAACGAAGTCCGCGTAGGCATGATGCAGAATATGATGAAGTATTATTTCCCAAGGAATATTTCTTCGGGAAAAATCTCGATGCAGCAATTTTATGCCGCCCTTAAATCAGGACAAATCGATGAGGCGTTCACATACTTAAAAGATTTTTTGTCTGACATTCCCAATATCCTTAACAATAAGGAAGAAAAGCATTTTCAGACAATACTTTATGTAATGTTTACGTGGCTTGGTTTTTACACTGAGGTTGAGGTTAATACTGCCGTTGGACGTACCGATGTTGTAATCAAAAACGAAAAAAACATCTTCGTTCTTGAACTCAAAGTAGACGGTTCGGCTGATGACGCATTAGCACAAATCAATTCCAAAAACTATTCAATTCCGTACAAGTACGACGGTAGAGAAGTCGTTAAAATCGGCGTAAATGTTTCAACCGAAAACAACGTCAGGTCAATAGACAAATGGGTGGTGGAAAAATAATTTTTCCCTACCACTAAATTAATCAACACTTTTTTATCATGGCTGATGACGAAAAATTTATGAAAGCGGCTTTGGACGAAGCCTTGAAAGCCTTTGACGAAGATGAAGTTCCAATCGGGGCGGTGATTGTCGTTAACGGGAAAATCGTAGCCCGTGCGCATAATATGACCGAACGGTTGAACGATGTTACTTCGCACGCTGAAATGCAGGCTCTAACCATTGCAAGTTCGCAAGGCGGAAAATATCTTCCTCAGGCAACGCTTTATGTTACTGTTGAACCGTGCGTTATGTGTGCCGGAGCATTGTCTTGGGCTCAAATCGGACGGATTGTGTACGGCGCAAAAGACATAAAACGCGGCTTTCAAAAATATGAAAACTGCGTTTTATGTCAAAATCTTTCGCTTCTTCATCCCAAAACGGAAGTCGTTTCTGGTGTTTTAGAAGCCGAATGTGCCGATTTAATGAAGTCGTTTTTCGCTAAAAAGAGGTGAGAAAAAATTAAAATTCTTTTATTGAACTTTTTTTGTCTTTTTTAGAAAAAATGCGTTTTTCAAGCGGTAGAAGCCAATGTGATATTCTTGCTGACAATATGCCAATTCCAGCTCCGGCAACTAAGTCGTTGAACCAATGTCTGTTATTGTGAATTCTGAAACAACCCACCGTTGCTGCCGCCAAGTATGCCGGAATTGATAATGCTTTTCCGTGAGTCAGCCTTATTAATTCGGCTCCCATAAACGCTGTTGCTGTATGTCCTGAAGGAAACGAATTGCTAGCAGACATATCAGGACGTCTTTCTCCGGCAGTTTCTTTTATCGGTGTTACTATCGCCCAACAAATAATACCTGCCGTAGCTGTTTTCAAAAGTCTGTCAGTAAATTTTTCTTTTCCGCCTATGCTCAAATATGCAACCGCAGGGGCGTATTGAAGAACATCGTCAAAATGAACGTGAGAACCACTCATTTTTTCGTAGAATAAATATCTCGCAGGACGGTTGAATGTGTTAGGTTTTCCTTCGGGACAATTGTATGCTATTGCGCCTACAGTTATCAGTGATGCCGGTAAAATCAATCTTTTATACGAAAACGGATATTCTTTTTTGTTGGAAAATAACGAATCTTTGCCGTTTAAATTCTGTGCAGAACTTGCACCTACATACAAAAGGATTAGGATCGTAAAGATAAATCTCATGATTAATTAATTGTTTTTGTTACTTTTATAAAAATTTGTTAAAAAAATCGGGTGCAAAGGTATGAAAAAAAATTAGCAAGGATTAATAATTTTATTAAAAAATAATAAATTTAATGTTGGTCAAGATTGAGTATTTTTTTTAACTTTGCGCCGTAAGAAAAAACAAACATCAAAAAAATATCATGGATTTAAAAAGCAAAGTTAATACTTCCGGTCGTTTGATGGCGGCTGCACGCGGTTTGTGGCGTGCTAACGGAATGAAAGAAAACAATTTCGGCAAACCGATTATCGCTATTGCAAACTCTTTTACGCAGTTTGTACCCGGACACGTTCATTTGGATGAGTGTTCTAAAATCGTAAAGAAAACTGTTGAAGACCTCGGTTGTTTTGCTGCCGAGTTCAATACTATTGCTATTGACGATGGTATTGCAATGGGACACGACGGAATGTTGTATTCACTTCCCTCGCGCGAGATTATTGCCGATAGTGTTGAATATATGTGTCAAGCACACAAAGCCGATGCTTTGGTCTGCATTTCTAACTGCGACAAAATTACCCCCGGTATGCTTATGGCGGCAATGCGTCTTAACATTCCGACTGTTTTTGTATCAGGCGGACCTATGGAAGCCGGACGTTACAAAAACGGTAAAATCGACCTTATCGACGCTATGATTATGGGCGGCGACAACGGCGTTTCAGAAGAAGAACTTTCAAAAGTTGAAAAAATCGCTTGTCCTACTTGCGGAAGTTGTTCTGGAATGTTCACTGCTAATTCAATGAACTGTTTAACAGAGGCTTTAGGACTTTCTTTGCCGGGCAACGGAACTATTGTTGCAACTCACAAAAACCGCGTAAAACTTTTTGAAAAAGCAGGCAAACGTATCGTAGAACTCGCATACAAATATTATAACGAAAACGACAATTCGATGTTGCCGTTAAGCATTGCTACAAAACCGGCGTTCCTTAATTCAATGGCTTTGGATATTGCGATGGGCGGTTCAACAAATACAGTTCTTCACCTTTTGGCAGTGGCTCGTGAGGCTGGTGTTGATTTCAAAATGAAAGATATTGACGAGTTATCACGCAGAGTATCATGTATTTGCAAAGTTGCGCCTAATACTCACGATTATCACATCGAAGAGGTTAACCGTGCGGGCGGCGTTCTTAACATCATGGGCGAACTCGCAAAAGCCGGGCTTTTGGATTTAACTTGCAAGAGAATTGACGGATTGACATTAGGTGAGGCCGTTGAAAAATATTCAATTCTTCAAAGTCCTGTGCCTGAAGATGTTAAAGATATTTATACTTCAGCCGCAAGCGGTAAAATCGGACTTTTGAAAGTTGGTTCTCAAGATACTCGTTGGGAAACACTTGATACCGACAGAGAAAAAGGTTGTATCCGCGATGTCAATCATGCTTATACAAAAGACGGCGGTATTGCTGTTTTGTTCGGAAACATTGCCAAAGACGGTTGCGTTGTTAAGACGGCCGGTGTTAATGAGAAAATATTTAAATTCTCCGGCACGGCAAAAGTTTATGATTCACAAGATCAAGCCGTTGAAGCAATTCTCGGCGATAAAGTAAAAGCCGGTGATGTTGTTGTCATCAAATACGAAGGTCCTAAAGGCGGACCCGGTATGCAGGAAATGCTTTATCCGACCTCTTATCTTAAATCAAAACATTTAGGCGATAAATGCGCTTTGATTACTGACGGTAGATTTTCAGGCGGAACTTCAGGCCTTTCTGTCGGACACGTTAGCCCTGAGGCAGCCTCTCACGGCGAATTTGCGTTGATTCAAGACGGCGATATTATCGAATTTGACATCTTGAACCGTAGCGTAAATCTTAAAATCTCTGATGAGGAGTTGGAAAACCGTCGCAAAAAAATGGATGCCGACCCCGATGGTTACAAACCAAAACGCAACAGAAAAGTTTCTCGCGCTTTGCAACTCTACGCCGCTCATGCCTCAAGTGCTGACAAAGGCGCAGTAAGAGAGCTTTAGTTCAATTCATAATTCATAATTGACAATTGACAATTGAAAAAATAAAAATTACGGGTTACGGATTTCGTAATTCGTAATTTTTTTGTTATTTTTGCGGCGGAAGATCTAATTAAAAATCATGGAAATTCATAGTAGAAATCAAAAAACGAAAGGTTATAATACAATTTTGACAGGTGTGGCTATAGCACTTATAGTTCCTGTCATAATTTTCTTATTTTATTGGTACATAAAATTTTATCCGACTATACCTTTGACGGATTTAATAACTCAAAGGCTTAATTTTAAAACACTTATGCAAATCATTGCTGTATGTGCGTTGCCGGTTCCGATAATTTTTTATTTCTTTTCAAAACACAATTATTACCAAACTTGCAAAGGTATGATAGCCGTTATTTTTTTGCTTTTGGTAGTAACGCTTATAACTAAATTTGTTTAACCCAAGAAATATATGTTCAAATGTTTGCCACTCATAATATCGTTGATATTTTGTAAAGTTTCTTTTGCGCAGGTTAAGGAAACAGTTATTAATGAGACTTTTACTTCTAACTACGCTGGCTGGCCTGAAGACATTACAAAAGTCTATTCGGCAAGCGTAAACGGGGGCATTTATTACATTGAACATTTTCTCTCTGTCGGTTCAAAGACTTTCGATATTCCTACAAAACTTTATTTGGGAACGAATTATTTTATTGAAACCGAGGCTAAAATTATTTCCGGTGATAACAACAACGGTATCGGAATCGTTTGGGGCAAAGGTCCGGGCGGTTTCTTTTCTTTTGTCGTCACAAGCGAAGGAAAATATTATATCCGAAAAAAAACACAAGGCTCTCAAGGCGAATATTTGGTTTATCCGACCGCCTCAAAAGCGATTTATCCAAAAGGCAAAACCAATAAATTCCGTGTTCAATATTCGGAAGGCGAATTGATGTTTTTTATTAACGGAAAGTATATCACGCATTTACCTGTTGAAAAATATTTCGGTGATAATGCGGGCGTAATTCTTTACGGAAAACAAAAAGCGGAGGTTTATAAATTCGGAATTTACGGCACTAAAAATTATGAAATTTTGCCCGATTATAAAGCAAAACTCAGGGTTGCATCTTACGAAATTGATGATAATACGGGAATTAACTCCGATGTTTTTGGCAACGGTGATTGCCGTATTCAACCCGGTGAAACGGTTAAATTGGCTATAACGCTAAGAAATCAAAGTTACGGTCAATGTGCAAATTTAAGGGCGGTGTTTTATGCAATCAGCGATTACGTTAAAATTGTTAGCCCTAATAAATATCTGATTTTGAATAATATAGAACGTTATCAATCGCAGATTTTGGAATTAACTTTCAAAGTGAGTCAAGCTTGTAATCTCGAAAACTTAAAGTTCAAAATCGACATCACCGACGAAAAAGATAGGTTAGGGGAGAGCATCACTTTCAACGTGCCGACAAATTCTTTGATTCCGCCAATCAACCGTGATGAGGCCGGAAAAATATCTTTTACGATTAATCTCCGTGAGGATAATTCTCAGGATATTAACTCGTTTTTTCCAATAACGCTCAACAATGCACGGAATGTTTGCGCCGTTGTTATCGGCATCGAAAACTATTTGAATCTGCCCAAAGCCGTTTATGCTAACAATGATGCGAAAGCTGTTTATAATTATTTGGTGAAAGTTATAAATGTTCCAAGACAAAATATTATTTATCTGACGAATCAAAATGCAAATCTTCAGCGTTTGAAAAGTGTGTTCTCCATGGCGGGCGAACTTCATAGCAAGGTTTTGTCGGGGGCCGAAAATATTATAGTTTATTTTTCAGGCTTGGGAATGTGTCCCTACGCCAAGACGACTCCTTATTTAATGATGTTTGAATCCGAATCCGAATCTCCGCAAAATACGGGTTATAGTCTTTCAAATATGATAAAAGATATTAAAGCCTTGGAACCAAGAACTTTGATTTGTATGTTTGAAACCACTTTTGCCGGTCTTGACCGTTTTGGAAACAGTTTTGTAAACAAGGGCGGAACGGTTTGGAGCAATGCGCATTTTCCTGTTGTCAGCGATAATTCTACGTGTCTGCTTTATGCCTCAGGCGGTCAGCAGTACAATCCCGTTGTAGAGGCTACTTCGCACGGAATGTTTACGCATTATCTTTTGACAGCTATACAGACTTTCGGTAAAAACCGTATAACTCTTGATATGAAAGTACTTTACGATTTTATTTATCAGAGAATGGACAAAGAGTCTGTTAAAAAGGGTATAAGTGTTTTTCCCAGAATCGATTGCAACAATAAAGACGGTATTAAATTATTGAAATAAACCACCCTAAAAATGAAGAGAATCTATTTTTTTGTTTTAACATTATTTATTTGCCTCAATGAGGTTTCTGCACAAAAAGTCGGATTGGTTTTAAGCGGCGGTGGTGCTAAAGGTTTGGCTCATATCGGCGTTCTTAAAGCCTTGGAAGAGCAAGGAATCCCGATTGATTATATAACCGGAACTTCTATGGGCTCGATTATCGGAGCCTTGTATGCCTGCGGTTATAATACGGACGAGATGACTGAAATTTTTAGTTCCAAAGATTTTAAAAAATGGCATGCCGGAGAGACTGCCGACGAATTAAAATATTTTTATAAGCAGGACGATCAGACCTCGGAATGGTTTAAACTTAGAATGTCTGTTGATTCCGTCTTAAAAGTTTATCTTCCCACCAATATTATTTCTTCGCATCAAATGGATTTTGCTTTTGAGGAAATAATGGGTCCGGCGGCTGCGGCTGCGGGTTATAATTTTGACTCCTTGATGGTGCCTTTCCGTTGTGTGGCTTCTGATGTTTACAAAAAGCGATCCGTTATTTTTAGCAACGGACATTTAAGCACGGCTGTACGTTCTTCGATGGCTATTCCCCTTTATTTTAGGCCTGTGATTTTTCAAGGAAGTCTGCTTTTTGACGGCGGTATTTACAACAACTGTCCGATTGATGTTATGGAAAAGGATTTTAATCCCGATATTATTCTCGGGGTTCAGGTCAGCACTAACAACGAAAAACCTAAGGAGGACGATTTGATTAGTCAAATCGAAAATATGGTTATGGACCCGAGCAATTATGTAATTCCTCAGGGCAAAGGTTTTATGATTGTGCCTGATGTTCTCAATCACAGTACTTTGGATTTTGAGCCTTGTGAAGATTTAATCCGCCGCGGTTACAATGCCGTTTATGAAAAAATAGATTCTATTAAAGCCTTGATTAAAAGGCACGTAACCGACGAACAATATTTTGAGCGCAGAAGTAATTTCAAAGCCAAAATTCATCCTTTGGTTTTTGACAGTTTTTCCATTTCGGGTACGGGACTTAAAAATTCTCATTCAAAATATATTTTAGCGTCTTTCAAAGATTTTAAGCACGATACTCTTTCACTTAAGGACATGAGACGGGAATTTTATAAAATAGCTGCCGATATAACTTTGGACAGAATTTATCCTACAACGAATTATGATCCTAATGTTGAAAAATACGGTCTTGATCTTGAACTTACAAGGCGTAAAACTCTTTGCGCTAAAATCGGTGGAAATATTTCAACTTCAGCCAATTGCGAAGGTTTTTTGGAGTTGGAAAAACTTTTTTGCGCATATATTCCTACTATTGTAAGAGTTAATGGTTATTTCGGAAGATTTTATACCTCAGGTATGGCTCAAATGAAAGCTTATTTCCCCTCTCCGGAGTTCTCGTTTGAAACTGCCATTCAATTGAACCGTTACAATTATATGGAGGCAGACCCGGATGTTTTCTTTATTGACACCAGAAGTCCGATGTGCATAAAAAATGATTTTGAATATTATGCTAATTTTATTTTGCCGGTTATGATGGCGGGTAAATTCTATGTGGGAACCTCTTTAGGACGTTTTTCGGAGCAGTATAATATTTCGCCTGTTTATCTGTCTTCCAATCAGTTAGACAAGACGACTTTGAGTTATAACGGCTATCATATAACTTATCTGCGTCAGACCTTGGATCATGTTACGATGCCGGGAAAAGGAACGAATTTTATGTTGAAATTAAAATACGCAAAAGCAAGGGAAAAATTTATTCCCGGAACTGATTTTACCGGTGAAAAAAGTGATTATTTGCCCGAAAAGAGAGATTTTTTTGATATTTATATTTCTTACGAAAATTATTCTTTTGGTAGCAAAAATCATAAATTCAGTTTTCCGTTTTCGGTGGAACTCAATTTAAGTAAGCATGACGAATTGCATAATTCTATGGCAACGCTGCTTACAACTAACGCATACCGTCCTACCGATTATACCAAAACAATGCTTTTTGAGGATTATCGTGCTTCAAAATATCTTGCCGGAAGTCTCGGCGTATTGTACAGATTTACAGAGGATTTCACTTTTAGAATTGCGGGTTACGCTTTTGAACCCTACAAAAAGGATTTTCTTGTTGTTAATGAAGAAAAAAATACTTACGAATATGAAAAACGCGGAAAATTTGACGGTTTCAAATATTTCTTCAACGCCGCACTTTCGTATCAAACCTTTATCGGACCTTTGGCCTTTACGGTAAGATACGAGCCTGAAGGCAAAAGTCATTTTTATTATATGTTCAACCTCGGATTTATGATTTATAATAAATCTTGGTGGGACAGAAACTAAACAAGTATTGAAGAATTGAAAAAGTCGGGATTTTTCTCAAACGCTGAGCCAATGACAGTGATGTCGGCTCCGGCGTTAAAGGCTTTTTCAATATCTTGCATACTGCGCAACCCCCCGCCTGTGATTATCGGCAGCGATACGCAATCTCTGACAGCAGAAATCATTTCTTTTCTAATCGGATTTTCAGCACCGCTTCCGGCCTCAAGGTAAAGACATTTTAGTCCTAAAAATTCGCCTGCAACTGCTGTTGCCGCTGCTAAATCGGGTTTGTCTTTCGGTATCGGCATCGTATTGCTGATGTATTGAACGGAAGTAATTTTGCCGCCGTCAATCAAAATATAACCCGTAGGAATAATTTCTAATCCCGTTTTTTTTATTTTAAAAGCCGTTTTGACGTGTTCGCCGATTAAATATTCGGGATTTCTGCCCGAAATTAAACTCAAATACAAAAGTGCGTCAGCCTCTTTTACAACCTGTGAGGCTGCCCCGGGAAACAAAACAACGGGTTTTCCCGTGGATTGTTTCAATGCTGAAATTATTTCCTCAACCGGATTATTGACAAGACTACCGCCAGCTAAAATTATTTCAGCAGGAGATTTTTCTATGATTTCACCGTAACGTAACGCTGTTTCTGAAGTTAATTTGTCGGGGTCCAACAAAACTGCAATGCGCTTTTTGTCCCGTGAAAAATATTTTTGATATATCGTCATCGTAAAAAAAAATTATTCGGCGCACCATGCCGTCATGTAACCGTCAAATTCGTTGTAATGAATGGTGAATTTTTTCTCTAAATCGCCTTGCATGATTTTGCCCGGGACTTTGCCGCACGAAAGATAATCAAAGGTTTCAAGGCGGAAATTGTCTTTGAAATCAAAATCCTTTATGTTGAAAGCCTTGTACATAGCCTCTTTAGCGCACCAATTAACATAAAGACTTTGGATTTTGTTGTCAGGTTTAAGTCCGCTGATTTCGGATTTTTCCATGAATTTGTGTTCTATTTTCAAAATCCTTTAATTCATTTTTTCGATGTCAAGACCTATATGATTTTTGTCGGAAATCATAACGCCCGCCATGTCGTAACTATGTGTTATAGATATATTGAAACCGTTTTTGATATATGGTTTGCCCGAGTCGTAATAAAAAACTTCAGCGTGCTGACCGATAAGTTTTTGAATCAAAAGTCTGCTTGCAAGCCATTCGCAGCGCCTTCTCTCATGCGTTAAATCCTTGTATTGAGTCAATTCTCTTGCATTCAAGGAGTCTTTTAACATCGAAAAAAGTTCTGCGCTTTCTTCCTCGATTTTCCAAAAACCGATGATATTATTTTCTGATTTTATTGTTTTGTCCAAAAATGCCATAATATTATTTCCATTGCAAAGTTTCAAAAATTTGTTTTATGTCTTCCCGTATGAAATTTACAGCCGGCAAAAGCGAATCTTTGTTAGGAGAACTATTAAAATAAAGCGAACCCCTGAGAAAATGTTTCGTGCTGTCGGTCAAATAAAACTGCACGGGACTTGCTACGTTGCCTTTGAGATTGTACATAAGACCGTAAACTCTTGTAGAGTCGTTGTAATACGATATTTTTTCGATTGCATCGGCTTTTACGGTGTGTTTGTAAGCAAGTGTATGCGAATCCTCAATCAGAGTATCAAGATTGTTGTTAAGAAAAGTGAACGTAATATGAATTTTGGCGTTCATGCCTTTGAAAACGATATTGGTCCAATATTTTTCGGCTCCTCTTGAATTTTCTTTTTCCATAATGCAATAATTCGGCATAGCAAAACTATACGGCAAATCCACTGAATCATAAATCGAATATTCTTTTTCAGGAAATGTTATCCTAAAATAACCTCTTGGTTTTGGCGTCGGCTTGTGCGAACACGAAAACAGCATGAAAGCCGTAAAAACCGTTATAAAAATTTGTATGTGTTTTTTCATTGTTCTTCTTCTTTGGGATTAGAAATAATTTTAACGCTTATTTTTTCGATGCGTCTGTTGTTGAACGCCTCGGTTATGAATACTAAATTCTTGTACGAGATTTTTTCGCCTAATTGCGGAAATTCGCCGCGCATTTCCAAAAGTACTCCCGCTAACGATTCCGCATCGCCTTTCACGCCTTGAAAAAAATCATCGTCCAGATTCAGCGTTTTGTAAAAATCGCTTAACATGATTTTGCCGTCGAAAATATAATGCGTTTCACTTATTTTCTTAAACATTATTTCGTCGTTGTCGTCGAACTCGTCAGAAATCTCGCCTACGATTTCCTCCAAAATATCCTGCATCGTTATCAAACCCGAAATGCCGCCGTACTCGTTTGAAACGACTGCCATGTGGATTTTTTTCTGTTGAAAAACTTTCAGCAAATCGGATATTTTTTTGTTTTCCGATACATAATTTATTTTTTTTACAAGCCTTGTCCAATCAAAACTATCGTCCATGGAAATATATTTCAACAAATCCTTGACGTAAATTATGCCGTAAATATTGTCGGGCGTTTTTTCAAAGACCGGAATTCTTGAAAAATTGGATTCTACAACGAGTTTTTTTAGGGCAGAATATTTTTCGTTTTGTTCTATTGCAACAATATCGTGCCTTGGGGTCATAATCTCTTTTACTTGAGTATCACCGAATTGAAGAATATTTTTTAAGATTTCTTTTTCGCCGATTTTTGTGTTGCCGGAGTCTATTGCAACCGAAATTTGTTCGGAATCGCTGTCCTCTTTTTCCTTGGCATAAATGCTTGAAAAAATTAACAACGAACCTGTTTTGATGGCTGATTTAACAAAAAATTTAGTTTTGAAAACAAACTTTTCTTTTTGCGCCAAAGTGAAAACACGGCTGGGAATTTCAATGCTGATAACAAGCAGAAAGGTTGTTATCAAAAACAAAACCGCATATTCCAAAGCCGGATATTCTCCAAAATCCAAAACCGCCGTGTAAGGCGAAAAAACATTTGACGGAGATTTTACTAAAGAGAAGGCACACAGCGCAAAAATTACCGTTAAAAGTATTTCCCACGCCGAAATCGCTGCTTTTGCTTTGTTTTTATTTTCTTTTTTTATTAACACGCCTACCGCACCTCTTGCCCAAGAAAGTGAGAACAAAAGTGTGAGTATTACAATCATCAGAGCGGGAATAATGTACGCACTGAAGTCAGAAGGCGCAATTAACGCAAAACTTAATATCGTATTTAAAATAGTTTCCAATTCTTATTAAAACAAAAAAACTTTTAAAAAGGTAAATCATCTTTTGTAACTTCCAACTTGATGTTGTCGATGTCAAAACCGGGAATTGCCGAACCCGTTTTTTCCTCTTTAGAATCCTTTGGCAAGGGCGTGTCCTGACCGCTTTTGCTGCGGGAAATTATTTCAAGTCTGCTTGCTAAAATGTCTGTTGTCTTGAATCTGAAACCCTCTTCGGTATATTCAAAACGGTTTTGAAGTTTACCTTCTAAAAAAATTATATCTCCTTTATGAACATATTTTTCTGCAAATTTCGATAATTCTCCGTAGGTAACGATATTGTGCCATTGAGTCTCTATAATCTCTTGTCCTAAAGCACTTATGACCGTTTCGTCTACTGCCACGGGAAAGGTAATTTTTGAAAAACCTTTTTGTATGTATCTAATTAACGGTTCTTTACCTACCGTTCCGATTATGATTGCTTTGCTGTATCCTTTCATGCTGAAAAAATGTTTGTCAAAACAAAGCAAAATTATATATTTTTATTTATATTTGCAACATCAAAAATTTTCTTTTTTTCTCGGTATGAAATTTTTTAAAGTATTTTTAGTAGTAATACTCTTGATGGTGCTTTCCATTGCGGGGTATTTCGGTTACAAAACTTATTTGAAGAGCAGGTCATCGACGGACGCATTTTCTGCCGTGCCTGATGATGCTTTTTTTGTGGCTCAGACCAACGATTTGTCCAAGGCGTGGAACGATTTGAGTAAAAGTCAGTTTTGGGCGTATCTTAAAACGACGGAATATTTCTCCGATATTAATGAAGATATCGAAACCGTTGATAAATTTTTGAAAGATAATGCCGTAACCCGCAAAATCCTTGAAAACCGTGAACTACTTGCCTGCGGTATGAAAACCGATAATAATTGGGATATGGCGTATATTATTGATTTGCAAGAGTTTTCAAAATATTATGATGAAATTTCAGCATCGCTCGGACTCCTTAGCGGTTACAGCCTGAAGAAAACGCTTTGCAGAATATCTCAAGAGAATCAATACGAAATTTATACTCTTACCGACAAGACCGACAATACGTTTCAGATAAATCTTACGTTAGCTGACAACATCTTGATTATCAGCCTTGACAGAAATGTCGTAGAAAAAGTTTTAAAAAATTTCAACACTGGTTATTGGGCTGAAAACAGCAATTTTGAATTTGTTTCTTCCGAACTTTTAACGGGAAACGACGTTAAGTTTTTTGTTAACTTTAAGCAGCTTGACAAAATTTATTCGCTATATTCTGCTGAAAAATCCGAAAGTCTTGACATGATTTGTCAGTCGCTTGTTTATTCGGTTATGAATCTTGAATTGTTTGACGATCAAATCGAACTTTCAGGCCGTACATCTTTGGATTCGGTTTATTCGTATTTGAGGGCTTTTGCGAGTGTAGATCCCGGCAAAACAAGGGCTTATGAAATAATTTCAAATCAGACGGCATTGTATTTTAGTCTTGCATTCAACGATTTCAAAAGTTTTTATGACGCTTTGATTCAGGAGTATGTCCGTGGCAACAAAGCCGAGTATGAGGATATGCAAAAAAATATTTCCCTTGTTGAAAAACTCCTCGGCATCAGTATTCAAAACGATTTCTTGGGTTGGATAGGACAGGAAATTACGATTGCAAAACTTCGTCCTTTGAGCGAAAAATCCCGCGATATTGATGCTGCCGTTTTGATTCAAGCCGACAAAATTGACAATGCTAAAGCGCATTTGGGCAATATTATAACGCATTTGAACAAGCGCACGCCAATAAAATTCAAAACCGAGGCTTACAGAAATTTTGAAATTAATTATTTAGGTTTGAAAGGGTTTTTCAAAATGTTTTTCGGAAAATTGTTTTCAAAAATCGAAAAACCATATTTCACTTATATCGAGGATTATGTCGTTTTTGCTAACTCTCAAGAAGTTTTGAAACAGATTATCGACGATTATCTTCAAGGCAGAACGATGGTAAAATCCATGAAATTCGATAATTTTAAATCTTGTTTCAACAAAAAATCCAATGTAACGGCGTATATTCAGACTCCGAAACTTTTTGAAACGTTTTTGAAATATTCCACCCCCGAGGAGAAAAAGGACATTGAAAACAACCGTGAATTAATCAATAGTTTTGCCCGGCTCGGTTTTCAGCTTGTAAACGGCGGCGGTTTGTTTAAAACGAAATTTGCAATTCAATACGATTCTACGGCCTTGAGCGAGGATATTGCGCAGAAGACCGAAAGTTTAGCAGAAAATTCGCTTAATATCGAAGATATTGATTCATTGCGTTTTAAAGTCGTTTTGGGAGATGAGACTTTGGAAGACGGACCTTGCAATGTGCTTTATGATAGTATTCAAAAAACGCATTTTGAGGGTAACGTTTCTAACAACAAGGCTAACGGCATTTGGCGTACTTATTACGAAAGCGGTTATCTTTTTGCAACGGCTAATTATCAGTACGGAATGTTGAACGGTACGGCATATTTTTACCGTAATGCCCCCGGTCAAAAATTAATGGCGGAGGCTACATATTCTGCTGACGAGTTGAACGGTTATTACATTGAGTATTATAACAACGGCAATATCAAAGCCAAAATTAATTACGAAAACGGCAGACGGCATGGCGACTGTACGTATTATTACGAAAACGGCAATATGCGTTATCAGTGCAAATACAAAAAAGGCGAACGTTCCGGCAAAGCCGTTGTCTACAACGACAAAGGGAAAAAAATCGGCAAACTTGATGCCGATAATTATTAATGAATCCCTTTTCTGTCGAGTTCTTTTTGAAAGTCTTTAGCGTGCCGTTTTTGATCTTCGTAACTCTTTGAGAAAAAATGGTATCCGCTAAAGTCGCTTTTTGCGCACATATACAAATAATCGTTGTGTTCATAATCAAGAACGGCTTTTAATGCGCTTTCTTCAGGAAAACAGATAGGAGAGGGCGGAAGTCCGGGATTTTTGTAAGTGTTGTAAGGCGAGTCGGTTTCAAGCATTTTTCCCGAAACTCTTTTTATAGAAAAATCGCCTAACGCAAAAATTAGTGTCGGACAGCTTTGAAGCGGCATTCCGATTTTTAGGCGGTTGATATAAAGTCCTGCTATAATCGGCTGTTCTTCTTTGTGTTGAGCTTGTTCCATTTGAACTATCGAGGCTAAGGTGCTGACCTCCAACGGTGTTAAATTTATTTTAGCGGCTTTGGCTTTGCGTTCCTCATTCCAAAACTTTTTATAATAACCATACATTTTTTCGATGAATTTTTCTGCCGAAGTGTTCCAATACATTTGATAAGTATCGGGAATAAACATAGCCGAACAACTCATGTGGTCAAAACCGTATTTGCTTATAAAATTATCATCTTGCAAAAGTGAGAAAAGATAATTGCTGTCAATGTCAATTTGATGAGCAACCCTTGAACATAACTGCTTGATTGTACGGATATTATTGAAAGTCAGATTTACCGGTGACTGCTCTCCCGAGCGCAAAAGGTTTATAATAGCGTTGTTGCTCATGCCGTCTTGAATTTTATAACGCCCCGGTTTAATTTTGTTAGGGTAGTTTTTCCTTTGAGCCGTAAATTCAAACATTGTTTTGTCCTCTACACGGAAATTGGCGTAAAGAGAATCTTTAACAGTGTTGAAATCAGCATCTTGCGGAATATAAAGATAATTTTTGCCGTTTAAAAAAATGTTCGGCGAAAAAACTTTACGGTATATAATGTAACCCGTAATTGATGCGGCAAGAATTAAAAATCCAGCCGTGAAACTTATTAATTTAACTGCTTTTTTCATGTTATTAACCAAAAATAATCTGCAATTTTAATCATTTTTTGTTTAAACTAAAAAAAAATTTGGTACTCTTGAGGATATTTAATAATTTTATCCGATTATAATCGGGCTTAAGAGGAAAGTTTATTGTATTGAATAACAGATGGTTAGAAAAGCGAATACTTTTATCGGACGTGATGTAGAACTCAGCATTTTGAGTCAAGCCTTTGATAAAGCGGCCTTAGGAGACGGACAGGCTGTATTTATTCACGGCGTTTTGTGTGTTGGAAAAACTTCTCTTTTGGAAAATTTCCTCGAGAGCATCAAAGATAAAGATTGTTATCTTTTAAGATTTTCAGTAGGGCATTATCCTATATGCAGCAGTTATAAAATTATAACACAAAACGAAGATTTTTTCGGCAGTCTTGATAATTATTTATCGCAAAGGCCTGAAGAAACGGGTTATAATCTTGATAAATTTTTAAGGCAAAAGTCAGAGGAGAAAATCATTGTTTTGGCAGTGGACAACGGCAGTTTTATAGATACTGAGAGCCGCGGCGTGATAAAATCTTTGATTGCTTCGTTGGGAAAAAATCCTTACAAAATCTTGATGATTTTTACCTCAACGCCAACAACAGACGTTTTTTTAAATTACAAATATCTCTCCGCCCCGCTGATTTCTAACCATGAAGAATTTTTCTGCTCAGCCGATGAAAGTCCTAAAAATTCTATCAATATAAATCTTTCGGGCATTAAACTTGCCGATATTTTGTGGCTTATTAATCAGAAATTTCCTAAAAACAATTTTGAAAACGATTTGGCCAACAAAATTCAAAGGTTTTCCTTGGGCAATCCTTTTGTTATCAACGAGGTTTTTAATTATCTGATTCAAAGCGGAGTAGTTTATCAGGAGGACGGCGTTTACAAAATTGTGAATTATTTGTTTTTGGATAATGTTTCGCTTTCCTTGTTGGAGAATGTCAGAATCACGGATTTGTCAGCCAAAATTGATGCTTATGACAATTCTAAGAAAATTTCCGACGTGTTTTTTTTCGGCGGAATTGATGTGATAAAACAACTTTGCGAAAATTATTGCAATCATATAATTTTTGATACCGAATTAGAAATAAATCTTATAGAACTTTGTGATAAAATTGAGACTTTTTTCTTGGACAAAAATTTTGAAAAGAAAGATGAAATTTTACGCAATGTTCATAAAATCAAAGAGTTATATAATAACAAAAACGAACTTTTAAAACCTGAGAAAATCGAGGATTATGATTTTTATCTTAATAAGAGGCTCTCTAAAGAGGATTTGAAAAGAGTTTTCGGTGTGCTTGAATATTGCCTTCAAGAGTACAGAATGAAGGAGTTAGACGATTTGTCAGACCATGTTTATAATAGTCTTGATGAAATTTTTCCTGACCAAAAGGACGGATACGGCGAGGCTCTTTACGAGGTTTACAGATTGAAAAACTTAGCTTTAGATAGGTTGAGTTATTTTAAAAAAGCTTTGGATTTTGCACTTTTGATGATAAAAACCGCTGAGAAATTCAAACTCGGTAACGAAAAAAAATCTAAGGCTTATTCCCGCAAAGGTCTTGAGGAGCTTGCCTCAAGCGATTTTAAAGGTTCGATTGAAAGTTTTTCCACTGCCGTCGGATATGCCGAAAAAACGGGTGATGAACTTTTGATTTCTATTTCTAACAATTATTTGGGTATGCCGTATACTTATCTGAACGAATTAAGCAGAGCAATGGTTTTGTTTAAGTATGCAGAAAAAACGGCAATAAAATTGGGTAATAGGTTAGCCCTTGCAAGAGCGCGTTTGAATATTGGCATTTTGGATTTTCAGCGCAAATCATACGACGAGGCCGAAAACAATCTTGTTTATACCGAAGTTACTTTTTCTGAAGAAAAATGTTACGCCGAGTATGCGCAATATTATTGTTACATGGGCTTGGTTTATGCTGAGACCAACTCGCCTGATTTAGCTAATTTGTATATCAGAAAAGCCCTTCAACTCGGTATTCAATATTCTGATATGGCTCTTGTTGGCATTTGTTATTATTATTTGGGAGTTTTGCAGGCGATAAACGGTTTAGACGACGGGGCTTTGGATTTTTATTATAGAGCCTTGAATATAATTTCGGGTTTCGATAAATTAAGACTTGAAGGCTCTATTTCCATAAGTATCGCCGAGATTTTGGGCAAACAAGGCAAATATCAACAGGCCGAACAATATTTTTTGAAAGCGGGCGGAATTTATTCCGGTTTAGGCTTTCAGGCGGGTTTGATTGATGTTTTTATGGACTTAGGCGATTTGTGTTTCGTTATGGAAGACCTCGAAAACGCCGAAAAATATTATCTCAAATGCGATAAAAAATTTATGAGGATCGATGAAAAAATCGATTATTATCATATTTTAGCCAATTTGTATTGTTGTAAACAAAACTTTGCCAAAGGTATGGAATTTTTTAACAATGCCCTTACTTTGGCTCGTGAAAACGCTTTCAGCAAAGAGCAGGCTGAAATTCTCAACGATATGGGAAATATGTATCTCGTATTGGAAAATAATGATTTCGCTTTGAGATGTTATAGTTTGGCATTGGATATTAACGAACATTTGTGTGATACTGCCTCTCAAAGTCTTAATTACGTGAATTTAGGCACGGTTTACGAACGCAAAAAAGATTTTCTCAAGGCCTCGGATTGTTATCACAAGGCAACGGAATGTGATAAGAAAAAAAATGATATGTCAAGTCTTGCTGCTAATTTGGAACTCCTTGCTCATGCTTATACTCAGATTCCGAATTATTCCGAGGCCGTGAAATACTCTCTTGAAGCCTCTGAAACTTACAAAAAATCAGGTAATTATAACAATGCAGCTCAAGCCTTGTGCAAAGCCTCTGATGTTTTGAGGTTGGATTCAGAATATCAAAGGGCGGAAAGAGTACTTGAGGAGGCTCAAGAAATTTGTCAGACAAGCGGATATATCGAAGGTTTGGGACTTTGTAGTTTCTATTTGGCTTGTATTCAAAAAGATACTGAAAATTATAAAGAGGCTCTGAAAACTTTTAAAAAGGCTGTTGAATACTTTTTGAAAAGCAATCCGACTAATAAATTCCGTTATTTGAGTTTGGATTTTATTGCATTGATTTACGAATATACCGGACGCAAAGAAGAGGCTCTTTTGAATCATTTGCAATTAGCGGATATTTTCAAAGAGGAGGGCGATTTTGAAAGTCTTGCTCAAAAATATACCGACATTGCCGATTTTATGTCAAATCCCGAAAATGGTGAGGCTTTGGGCGACAGCTTTTCCGCTAAAAAATATTACACTTTGGCTCTTGAAACCGCAGAGCAGGTCAGCGACGTATATTTAAAAGCCAAATGTTATTATTCGGCGGGTGAGTTTCATAACTATTTGGGCGAAAATCAAAAAGGTATCGAACTTATTTTGGAGGCGGCTAAAATTATCGAAGATGCTCATAAAAACGATGTTGAGGCTGCAAAATATTATTTGATGGCCTCTGATGCGTTTTACGATATTAAGGATTATGACAATGCCGTTCATAATTATCTTTCTGCGGCGGATATTTATATCGAAAACGGTGATATTCAACAAACTGCATACGTTTATAATAATATCGGCTACACTTACGATACGATGTCAAGATTCCGTGAGGCGATAAAATTTTATCATCAGGCTTACGAGAATTACAAAAAAATCAATTATACTGACGGTATTATCAACAATCTTAAAAACGTAGCCTTAATGTACGAAAGGCTTGAACAATATCCTGAGGCTGCCTCTTATTACCGCAAAGTCCTTGACGGATTGAAAGATTTTGACTCCGAGTACGAAAAAGCCGAAACAGCTTTGGACGTTGCTCAAAATAGCCTTAAAGCCGGTTTTGATTACCGTGAGGTCGCAAAATATACCGATATGGCTTACACGTTTTTCAAAAATGCCGACGACGAAATTCAACCGATAATCTGTCTTGAAAATCTTGCACTGCTTTATTATTCTAACGGTGAGGACAAAAAAGCATTAGGTTTTCAGAAAAAACTTTTGAAAGAACTAAAGGTTGCAAGCGGTGAGGTTAAAATTCAGATTTATAAATCTTTAGCATCAATTTATTTTCGTCTTTCAGAATATGGCAAAATGTTTGAAATGATTTCCGGGGCAGTTGCTTTGGCCGGTGAAAATACCGACAATTGGGAAGAAATGGGCGAGGTTTATTACGATTTTGCCGTTTTGCTGCTTTCTGACGATTTGAAATACGCTGATAACGTTTCAGAGGTTTTTCCCGATAAGACTTTTGCTAAAATTGCCGTGGAATATCTCGAAAACGCCGAAAAAATCGCTAAAGCCGAAAAAGACGATGCCGCTTTTATGAAAGCAGCCGATTTGAAGGCCGTTGCTAAAAGTTCTTTCGCCAAAATGGATGAAGTTGTTGCTGATTATAAAGAACTTTTGGATTTTGAAAAAGAAAACGATACTCAAAAATATGTTGTAAGTCTTTTGGCTCAAGGCGAAATCATGCTCAACAAATTTCAAAATTTTGAAATCGCAGAGCGTTGTTTCGATGAGGCTTACAAAATGGCTAAAGAAATCAAATCTCCGGATTTGGCTGTTTTGTCAAGAGGGTACACTTGTTTGAAATATTTTATGCAAGGTATGCCGGGTATGGCTAAAATGATTTTGGACAAAGAAAAAGATTATTTCGATTTGATTGTTACAACAGTCCCGGCAATCAAAAAATATTTGTAGCTAACAGTAAAAAAATTATAAGGTATGAAATTCAACAAATTGTTTTTTATGTTTCTGTTTTTTTCTGCCACTGTTTTTGCGCAGACCGATACGAGTGAAACTATTGTCGTGCTCGGCGGTCAAGACGGCGCATTAGCTTATAATCAGGGAATTACGGATGCTAACAAAAGAGATTTGGACAAATCTTTGGAAAATTTTTCAAGAGCGTTGGGATATGCTCCGAGATATTCAAAGGCTCTTTACAACCGAGGAATCATTTATTTGGAAAAACAAATGAATAAGGAGGCACTTCAGGATTTAACCGATGCCGTTATCTCCGACAAGGCAAAACCTCAGTATTATTTAGCAAGGGCAATCGCTCATGCAAGGCTCAAAAATTTTGAAAACGCTTACAAAATGGTGCGTAAAGCCGAATTAATGGATTATAACAAAAGCGAAATTCAATATTTTTACGGTTATGTTTATTTCATGGAAGAAAGATACGCTTTGGCGGAAAAATCTTTTACGGAGGCTATCAAATGTAACGAAAAATTTGCATACGCTTATTGCGACAGAGCTGCTGCCCGTTTTCGTCAGGGAAATCTGAAAGCTGCGTTAGAGGATTATACCAAGGCTTTGGAAATAAAACCTAACGCTGTTTTTATTTACACTTTGCGCTCTGAGGTAAAAGCCGCTCAAAATAATTTTAACGGTGCAATCGAGGATATTAATTCCGCAATGGAAATTGATACCGAAAACGAAGTCATTTATCTCAACGACCGTGCAAATATGTATGTCAGAGCCAAAAAATATAAACTCGCAATCAAGGATTTTAATACTTGCATGGAAAAATATCCGAAAAATACTGATGCTTACATCAATTACGGCAATATGTTGATGGGACAAAAAAAATACGCCGAGGCTGAACAATATTACACTAAAGCCATCGAAAAAGATTACAACAATATTGCTGCCTACAACAACCGGGCTAACGCTAAAGAATTGCAATTCAATCTCAAAGGTGCTGAGGCCGACAAGCGTATTGCAAAACATTTAATCGAAAAACAAAAACAATAGTTTTTTTTAAGATGAAACGAAATTATTTAGTGCTGACATTGATTTTTGCGGCTTGTTTTTTCGCTCAAGCGTTTTCGCAGTCAGCTCCAAAAATCAAAAAAAGCGAATTTTTGAATATAGATGCCGGCAAAAAAGAGGCTTGGAAGGCTGTTAAAATCGGTAACAAACATTACAAAAAGGGCGGTGTCGGACATTACAGAATTGCCGCCGCTAATTATTTGACAGCATTGGATTACAACGAAATGTATGCTCCGCTGCTTTTTAGATGCGGTGTGAGCGAGTTGATGTCGGGTTTTGACTACCTTGCGTTAAGACATTTGACCGATGCTTATGATTTTTCCTCGTCCGTTGCGCCGGATTGTCAGTATTGGCTCGGTGTTTCAAAACAGCATCTTAATATGTTTGATGAGGCACGCCGCGATTTGGACGAATGTTCAAGTATGTTTGATAAAAAAACGGCTAAAATTTTAAGAAATTCCGTTGCTTTGAGATTAACGCAGTGCGATTTGGGAATTATGCTAAAAAATGTTCCCGATTTGGCTGTCGTTCAGTGGGTTGACGGCGATGTTAATAACGAGATGCCGCAACTTGCTCCCGTTTTTTCTAATATGGATTCGTCATTGTATTTCGGCTCTAAAGTCTTGGATGGCAACGTTTCTAAAAAAATCGGAAAAGACGGCGATCCTAATTCTGATATTTTCTTTGCCAAAGCTCAAAATGGCAAATTCGTTGATTTGCAAAACCCTCAGAAAAAACTTAACAAATCTTGTTCTGATTATCCCGTTAATATGAATCTTAACGGTCTTAGAATGTTCGTCTTAAAAAAAGAGAAAAAAATTTTTCAGTTTTACCGTAAGAGCGAAAATTCCAAATTTCTCTCTGCCGGAAAAATTATGAAAAAAGTCATATCGCTCTCATTTTCAAAAGATTCGTCAATGATTTTGTTTTGTACCGACAAGGGAAATGGTCAAGGCGGTTTTGATATTTGGTATTCTAAAAAAATGCGTTCAAAGGGTGGAAAATACGGCAAACCTCAAAATTTGGGCGAAGTTGTTAATTCTCAATACAACGAAGTTTGGGCTACTTTCGGCAGCAACGACACCGTTATTTATTTTGCCTCAGACGGTCAGTTGAGTGTCGGAGGTTTCGACATTTTGAAAACCTCTTACAAAAACGGAAAATGGAACAAACCCGTAAATCTCGGTTTAGGAATCAATTCGGGTACTGACGAAAACTTTTTTCAACTCTCTCCCGGTGAAACAAGAATCGGTTATTATTGTTCAAAACAGCAGGGCGGAAAAGGCGATTACGATATTTATAAAGTTTTGCTCTTGAATGAGGCTATCGTACAATTGCCGCCGATTGTTCCTTTTATTTTGGCTGCCGATTTGGCTAAAGAGCCGATTATGAAATTGGAAGAGCCCGAAATTATCAGAACAATGCGTTTGACCGTTGTGAAAGGCAAAGTTACTGATTATGACGGTCTTAAAAATCTTTATGCTCAAATTACAATTACCGACAACGCAACTAATAAGGTAATGCAGCAGATTATGACCGATTCCGAGACGGGCGATTATACCGTAATGTTGGAATCGGGGAAAAACTATGCAATGACAGTTTCTTCCGACGGTTATTTGTTTCACAGCGAAAACTTTGACATTCCTCAAACCACTTCTTATCAAGAGATTAAAAAAGATATAAAACTTTTGCCCATGGATCCGGGTTCAAAAGTTGTGTTGAACAATGTCTTTTTTGATACCGGCAAAAGTGATTTAAGGGAAGAATCTTTCGGCGAATTGCAGCGTTTAGCAGAGATTTTCAGACTCTATCCTAATCTTGTGATAGAGGTTTCGGGTCATACTGACAATCAGGGCAACCGTCAATACAACATTCAGTTGTCGCAAAAACGTGCTGAGGCTGTAAGGGAACATTTATTGCTTTTGGGCGTAAAAGAAAATCAAGTTGTTGCCAAGGGTTACGGACCCGATCAGCCGAGGGATTCTAATGCCACGGCCGAAGGCAGACAAAACAACCGCAGGGTGGAGGCTAAAATCTTGAGCAATTAATTTTTAAGCATTTTTGAAAATTTTGGAACGATTTTTGGCATTAGTTAATTAAACATAAAAATTCTATTATTTTGAAACGAAAAAAAATTTTTTTAATATGAAAAAAAGGTTTATTTATTCTGCAATTATGGCGTTGGCAGTTGCCACCGGCTGTATTAAGGAGCAAGGCGAGGAGGCGTATCTTATAACGCGAAATGATGTTAGAACAAAAGGCGCAGATACTATTCCTAAAACTATTGTTACGGGCGAAGGTGCTTTTATGTACGGAGAGGCTGCCGCAGATACAATTGTGGCTAACACTTTTGATGTTATTATTAATAATAAAAATAAAGTAGAAACTCTTGATTGTTTTTTGAAATTATATTCAAAATACCAAAAATTAGACTTAGATCGAAATGCTATTATAGATGTCGGATATGTTTATTCTCATACAAATCAATCTCCTACCGTAGACGGTACTAATTGTGTTGTAATGTCGAATAAAAAATATATGAAAACCTCTGAAGTTGATACAACAAAAGATGAATTTTCATTTACCGGCGAGTGTCATAATCTTGATTTTAATACGGCTTATTATATTCGTTCTTTCGTTGTTTCTACTAAGGGTGATACTATTTACAATTATAAAACGCTTAAAGTAGCAACAAATTTACCTCATGATGTATGGTTTCAACGCAAAGATGCTCCTACTACTTTCGGCGGAAGACAAAATAGTTTCTGCTGTACTTATAAAGATGATGTTTATGTTTATGGTGGTAAATCGGGTTCTAAATATTATAGTGATTTGTGGAAATATGATAAAGTAAATGATACATGGATGCAATTACAAACATGTCCTTCAAGTGCAAACGGAGCATATAATCAAACAGAAAAAGCTAACGGTGCAATGTTCGCTTATCCTTGTAAAGCAAATGATGATGTATTGCTTTATATGGTCGGCGGTGAAATTGTGGGCGGTGAGCCTGTAAATTCTACCGTATATTATAGTACAAAAAGTGGTAAATTCTGTCAGGAAGAAGATCATCCGAACTATGGCAAAGAAATTGATGCTAGGGATGAAAACGGTAAAATAATTTATTACTATACGGATAATGGTGTACAGTATTATACAACCGACGGAACTATACCCGGTGCAGTAAAAATTGGTGGTAAAGTAAGTATTTCTAATGGTATTGCCGGTATATATCCGAAAGTAAATAACGGAAATAATCCTTTAGGCGGTCTTAAAGGTTGCGTTGCTTTTACTCTTGAGTTCGCCGACAATACAGAATATTATATTGCATACGGTAAAAATTCAAAAGGTGTTAGTCCTCAAATATTCAGATATAACGTGGAGGATGACGGTGCAATGCCGCACTATAGCATATCTGCTGATGGAAAGAGTCTTAATCAAACAACAGAGGAAGGATTTCCTTGGATGGAAGTACAGACCACGCAAAAGGATAGAGCAACAGAAGGCCTTTATCAACCGATTTGTCAAATTTGTGATAAACGCGTGATTGTAGGAACAGGTGAATCTTCATTACCGGATGGTGGTTATTCAAAGAAATTTTATTTGATAACAGCAAGTAGTGAAAGTCCTGATAAAGTGAATGTTGAAGAAGTAACTTCTGCTCCTGATGATTTTGCGGCAAGAGCAAATGCGGCTTCGTTCTATTTGAATTATTCAAAAGACGGTGAAAATTTTGAGAAACTTTATGTAGGTACGGGACGAAAAGGTGTTGAAGGTGCTTCTGATCCTAATTTGCTTAATGACTTGTGGGCTTACGATTTTATGACCGGCGAATGGTTGAAATGCGCAGATTGTAGTAATATTTATCGTGAGGGTGCAGTAGGATTTTCTATTACGAGAAACGACGATTTGTTTTCAACAGAATATGAGGAAAATGCCCGCGGTATATTCTCTTTCGGTCGAGGCAGAGTTGAAGGAACTGCTGAATTTAAATATCGTAACGATACATGGGAATATTTACCGTAATACAAACTATAAGTTTAACCAAGAAAAATTCTTTTTAAGATGAAAAAATTATATATTATATTATTAATGAGTCTTGTTTGTTTTTCTAATAAACTTATGGCTCAAGGCGAAATCGAAAACAAAACCGAATACAGGTATGCTAATTTCGTCTTAGGAATCAATCACGGTTTCGGCTCTGCCCTTGGCGGTGAAACTAAAGACTTGTTGTTGCATACTGCTCACGGCGATATGTATCAAAACAAAAAAGGTTTTACCTATACTCCGGGTTTTGAGGTCGGCATAGTTTACAACGTGGATTTCAAAAACAACAAAACGGGTCTTCAAATCGGCGGAAAACTCGTTGATTACGGTTTTCAAAACAAATACACAAGCGAAAACGATGAACACAACGTTAAAGAAACATTCCGTTCTTTAGGTTTCCAAATTCCGATTTTCTTAAAATTCGGTTTTTCGGATATTTACCGTGATATGTCTTATTGTTATATCGGAGTTCAACCTACTGTCAATTTTATGATGTCAAGAGGTTTGAAAGCAAGTTGGTCAAGCGATAAATACGGCGAAAAACTCTCTGACGGCAAACAAATGTTTACCGTTGCCGCTACGCTTGGTTTCAACTACGATATTTTGTCAATCAATTTCAACTATATGTTCATGGATATGGTTGATCCTTCGTTTGAAGATGCTAAAGGTTTTAAACCTTTTTCTGGTATTAAGGGGCACATTTATGTCTGCACGAGTCTTAATGTCCCGATGACCCGTTGGATAACGATTCATAACTGGACTGCTGAAAAAATCCGTAGAAAACTCAAAAACGGTAAGTCCATATAAGATTTTTCATGATAATAGATTTTTTAGCCGGATTGCTGAAAGTTTTTATAGTTTTTCAGCAGTCCGGTTTTTCTTTTTTTTATAATATTTTGATTTCAACACGTCGGTTTTTTTGACGTCCTTCGGCGGTCTCGTTAGTATCCATAGGACGGGTTTTGCCGTAGCCTACGGTTTTTAACATTTGAGGTTTGCAGCCTAATTTTACAAGATATTTTTTTACGGCTTCGGCTCTCTCTTGTGATAGTTTAAGATTGTCGGCATCATTGCCTTGATTGTCTGTATGACCCGAAATTTCAACTTTGAAATTCCCTGTGTTCAAAAATCTTGAAACTCTTTCTAATTCCGAAACCGAGGTCGGCAACAATTGAGCATCTCCCGTGTTGAAAAACAAGTTGTTAAGAACTATCGGAATGCCTCTTACTGCTAATTCCGAAATTTTTATAACTTCAATATTTTTTTCGATTTTAACGGATGAGGTTTTTCCGCTTAAATCCAAATTTTGGGAAACAGGAAAAAATCTGTTATCGCTTATAAAAAAGCCGTAATTCTTTCCAAGTGGCAGCACTGCCGTATAAAAACCGTTTTTATCCGTTGAAACTTGACCTATAATTTGGTGAGTTTCAAGGTTTTCCAAACAAATATTGACTTTTACGGGTGATTTGTGATTGTCCAAAACCTTTCCTGAAATTATTGCTAAACTTATATTTGAGGCCTCTTGCGAGCGTAAAACATAGCGGAAAAGTTTTCCGTTTGATAAGAAAAACGCTTGATTGCCGTCGTATGAAAGTTTAAAAAAACTTTCGTCGTCAGGAGTGTTGAACTCTTTGCCTATGTTTTTAGGCTCTGACCATTTGTCCCACGAATTTTTGTCAAGGCGTTTTGAGAAGAAAATATCTCGTTTGCCGAGCGTGTTGTAACCGTCAGAACAAAAATATAAAGTCTGCATATCGGGACTAAGACTCGGCGAAGTTTCGTTGAAAGCGGTGTTCAAAGCTTTAATTTCTTTTGGCGCGGAAAAATTGCCTTTCTCGTCAAGAAAATAAACAAAAAGATTTTTTGAGGGTGAAATCTCGTTTTCGGAAAGTTTTTTTTGCGAGATAATCATCACTGAGCCGTCAAAAGAATATGTGGTGTCAATAAAAGAGGATTGAAACTCGTTTTGGGAATTTTCTTCGGCTATGGAGATGTTCAAATCTTTTCTTTCTGGCGTTGATAAAACGTTTTTCAAATTTTGAAAATATTTGTCACCTTCAAAGTATTTGTTGAAAGAGTTAATTTTATAAAGTGCGCCTTCGTAATCTTTGTCTTTGATACGGGTTTTTATTAAATCCAAAAGTCCGTTGTAGGATACTCTGTATGGAGCTGCTTGAAGTGTAAGAGAGAATTTGTTGCCGCTTAAGAAAATTTCTTTTACTAAAGCATCTTTTTCTTTCAGCTCTTTGAAACCGGCAGAGGGATATTTTTTCCAAAATTCGTCAAAATTATAAACGCCGCAATCTTCATAAATTTTGTGCATCATCAGAACGCATGAATCTCTTAATTCTGTGGTTTTGGATGTTTTGTAACAATATTTTATGATTTCGATTTCGGGTTTTCGTTTAGCGGTTTGATATATCGAATCCTGAACGATTGAAATAAGTTCTTTGTTTTCAAAGTTTTCGTTGATGTATTTTTTCAGATAATTCCAATCGGAGGTGTAGTTTTTTTGAAACGAGAAAATATCGTTTTTGTATTTAGCAACGTTTTTTTGGCTTTGCGGTGCCAAATCGTAAATCTCCAAAAACTCTTGATAAGCGGATTGAGAGCCTGATTTTTCGGCCTCGGACAAAGCGTATTCGGTTACGATTGAAATTTTTTTGTTGATATTGGTTGCGGAAAGTCCTGATTTTAATAGTTTTGATTTGTCTTTTGTGTTATCGTAAATGTTTTTAGCGGTTTTCAGATAAGAATACGCCTTTTGCGGGCTGAATCTTGAAAAACTTTTGTCGGAATATAAATCACCAGCGGCATAGTTTAGAGCGCAGTCTTCTGGCGTAGAGGCTAATGCAGCGATGATTGAGGCTTCGGCTTGTTCAAAATTTTTCTCTTTAATAAGGTTTTTGAAAGGGAAAAATACATCTTGTGCTTTGGTGTTAAAGCATATAAAAACCATATAAAATGTAAAGAAAAGTATGAATTTTTTATTCATAGTTATATAAAATGTTAAGTTTTTAACCAAATATTTTTGCAAAATTATTAGATTATTTAGGAATAACCAAAGAAAAAATCTGTTAAATATATCTACTTTGGTGTATTTATCTTAAAATAGTTGTAAGTACTTTTCTTATTTTGTATACGTATTCAAATCTTTAGATTAAATTAACATAATTTTTCATAATTTTGCAGCGTAAATTAAATCAATTAATATAAAAATTATGGGCAAAAGGAAAATTATTTTGTTTTTACTATTATTATTTTTTGGGCTCGGAAGTGCAGAGGCTCAGAAAATAATTACAGGTAAGGTCTTAGGACCTGATGGTGCGCCTATTTTAGGTGCAACGGTAGTATTAAAAGGTACTACAATAGCTACAATTTCGGATGATAATGGGGTTTATAAATTAAGAATACCCCAAGGGGCTACATCTGATACTATTTCAGTTTCATTTTTAGGTATGCAAACAGAATATCAATCTATCGGGGAAAGAACTGTAATAGATTTTGATATGCATGATGATGCTGTTGACGTAGAAGAGGTCGTAGTAACAGCTCTCGGTATTTCAAGGGAGAAAAAAGCTCTCGGATATGCAGTTACTGATGTTGAGGGTGATGAATTATTGAAAAGCCGCGGTGGCTTGAATAATCCCGTTAACGCATTACAGGGTAAAGTTGCCGGTTTGCAAATTACTTCGGGTTCCGGTTCTATGGGCGGTTCTTCAAAAGTGTTGATTCGTGGTGTTAACTCTTTGAGCGGTAGCAATCAACCTTTGTTTGTTGTAGACGGTGTGCCTATTGAGGGACGTGATTTTAATTCTACGGAGACTGCTCGAGGTAGTGGCGGATACGATTACGGAAACCTTATTCAAGATATAAATCCTGATGATATTGAGAATATATCAGTTCTTAAAGGTGCAAGTGCAACTGCTCTTTATGGTAGCCGTGCATCAAACGGTGTTATAATGATAACGACTAAAAAAGCTAAGAAAAATCAAGGACTTGGTGTTGATTTTTCTTCAACTCTTGGTTTTGAAGTAGTTACAAAACTTCCGAAACTTCAGAGTTTATATGGCGGCGGTGATGGTTATATGGCTGCTGACGGTATGGATGATTTTAGCCAAGTGGTTATCAATGGAGTGGAATATACGGCGGTTGATTACGCTACGGATGAAAGTTGGGGTCCGAGACTGGATGGACGTCAAGTTCTTTCTTGGTATGATCTTGCTAAATGGGAAGCTAACGGTAAACAAGGAAATCCGACAACTTCACCTTGGTCACCTTCAAGTTCTGATATCAAGGATTTCTTCAACGTAGGTATTTCTCAAACGACTAATGTTGCTGTAGCGCAATCTCTCAATAATAGTTCGTTCCGTATTAGTTATACCAATAGTACTCTTGACGGTTATATTCCTAATTCTTCACAAGTGAAAAATTCAATAAATGTTAACGGTAATTTATCAAGTGCCGATAAAAAATTGAATATATTTACGAATGTTAATTATTTTAACAATAAGACTAAAGGACGTCAGGAAACCGGTTACGGAGATAATAACTTTATGGTTAAGTTTGTACAATGGGGACAGCGTCAGCTTAATATGGATGAATTAGAAGATCTTTATCAATTCCCTGACGGGTCACAGGCTTCATGGAATCGTAATTCTTACGATGATCCTACTCCTGCATATTCTAACAATCCGTATTGGACATGTTATAAAAACTATGAAAACGACGAAAGAAATCGTGTTTACGGAAATTTAGGTACGAGTTATCAGATTTTCCCGTTCTTGAAAGCTCAGTACAAAGCTAATTTGGATTTCTTTGTTGATAAACAATATGAACGTCATGCTGTTAATTCGCAAGAATTGTCAAGCTATAAAGAGGTTTCTCGTCAGCAATATGAAATCAATCATGAATTCCTTTTGTCATACAATCAGAGATTCGGTGATTTCGGAGTTTCTGCTTTAGCCGGTGCTAATATTATGAAAAAACGTTATGAATATGTGTATGGCCAAACTGTAGGCGGAATCGCAATTTCAGATTTTTATAATTTGAAAAATTCTATGTCTCCTGCCAAAGCTTATAATTTGAAGAATGAAAAAGCTATTAATTCAGTTTTCGGAGATGTTACTCTTAGTTGGTGGGACATGGTATATCTTGAAGCCACTATTCGTGGTGATAAGTCTTCAACTCTTCCTAAAGGTAATAATGTTTATGTATATCCTTCTGTTACGGCAAGTTGGTTGTTTTCAGAATTGTTGAAAGATAATCTTTCTTGGTTTACGTATGGTAAACTTCGTCTTGGTTATGCTATGGTAGGTAATGATACCGATTCTTATAATGTTTATGACACTTATTCTATATACACTCAGATTGATTCCTCTACACCCGGTTATAGATTACCGAGTACTCACAATAATGCGGAACTTAAATCTGAATCTACCACATCATGGGAAGCCGGTGTTGAATTGTCGTTTTTTAACAATCGTCTTGGTTTTGATTTTACTTATTATCAAACAAATACTAAAAATGAAATTCTACCGCTTTCAGTTTCCGGTTCAACGGGTTATATTTACAAAATGATTAACTCCGGTGAAATCGAAAATAAAGGTGTCGAACTTGCAATTCACGGCACACCACTTAAATTAGGAGATTTCCAATGGTCTTCAAATTTTACTTTGGCATCAAACAAGAACAAAGTTAAAAGTCTTGCTCCGGGAGTTGATTATTTCCGTCTTGGTCAAGCTCCGTTTAATGCAGAGGTAGGTGCTATTGTTGGTGAAGATTATGGTGTTATATTGGGAACTAATTTTGTATATGACGAAAACGGCAACAAGGTTGTTGGTGAAGACGGGCTTTATATTGCAACAGACGGTAGTGAAGTTATCGGACATATTTATCCCGATTTTACCGGGGGGTGGTCTAATACTTTTACTTATAAAAATTTTGATCTCGGTGTATTGTTGGATTTTTCAAAAGGTGGACAGTATTATAGCACGACAATGCTTTGGGGATGTTATAGTGGTATGTTAGAAGAAACAGCTGCAAACAATGTTCGTGAAACCGGTATTGTATCTGAGGGTGTAACAAAAGACGGTCAAGTTAATACAACGCTTGTTTCTGCACGTGATTATTATCAAAACTATCATACCGGTCCGGCTGCGCAATGTATTCTTAAAAGTGATTATTTGAAATTGCGCGAAATTAATTTCGGTTATACGTTTAATTTTAAGCAGAATAGTATTGTTAAGATGCTCAGACTTTCTGCTTTCGGACGTAATCTTGCTGTTTGGGGTCCTGATGTAAAACATTTTGATCCTGAAATGATTGTTACGAATTCAGGTAACGTTCAAGGTATTGAGGGTGGTGCTACACCGATGATTGCAACATTCGGTTTTACCGTTAATCTTAAATTTTAAATAAGGAGGATAACAATATGAAAAGTATTTTTAAATATACATTTGCATTTTCTCTGTTAATAGGATCTGTATCATGTGAAAATCTTGATACGCTTAATGAGGATCCTAACAATCCTGAGGTTGTACCCTCTAATATGGTTATGAGTGCGGCAGAGAAATTGATAGTGGACAATGTTTATGATCAGTGGTTCAGTTTACGTCAATGTCTATCATACGCACAACAGATTGGACAACGTAACTATACGGACGAAGACCGTTATCAGATTAGAGAAACTACTAATAATTCTTATTTTAAGTATTTGTATTTGGGATTGTCAAATTTGCAAAATGTTATTGATTTGAATACTAATCCGGAAACGGCAACTCTAAATTCTCTTTACGGGAATAATCAAAATCAAATTGCTGCGGCACGCATTATGAAGGTTTGGCTTTTTGATCTTATGACAGATACATGGGGGGCAATACCTTATAGTGAGGCTCTTAAACTTACATCTGGTGGTGATGAAGTTTATGCAAAATATGATGATCAGAAGTCGATTTATGCCGATATGATAAAGGAATTGACGGAAGCTGCCGCTCAAATCAATGAGGATGAAGCGGCTTTTACCGGAGGTGATGTTATTTTCGGTGGAGATGCTGCAAAGTGGAAAAAATTTGCAAATTCGTTGAAATGTCGTCTTGCAATTCATCTTTCAAAAGTGGATTCTAATTGGAAAAACTATATTGCAGAGGCTCTTGAATCCGGTGTTATGACAAGTAATGAGGATGTGGCAGAATACAAATATTCTACTACGGGTACGGAATATTGTTGTTTATTTTATGAGCCGTTTTTTATTGATCGGAGAAATGACTTTTCGATTCTTAAACCTTTTACCGATATTCTTAGTGGTAAAGCGGACGTGCTTAACAAAAAGAAACATCCTTGGGAAAATGTAGTTGATCCGCGTCTTAAAATGTTTACTGTACCAAGGAAAGATGGTTCATACGATGGTTTGATGTATGCTCCGCCTTCAGCTATTCAAGTTTCATCGTCTGGAAGTGCTCCGAGTATAAAAACGCAGAAATTGTTTTATATGGCGCAAGATTTTGCTGTTCCTTTGATGACGTATGCTGAATTACAGTTTATTCTCTGTGAATATAATAATTATGATTCTGAATATTATAAAGCCGGTGTTAAGGCATCACTTGATTATTGGAGTTCTCGTTCCGGTGTTAGCGTCGAAGATGAAACCGCATATATTGATGCAGTTTCTGCTAATGTTGATGCTGAGGCTTGTGCATTGCAGAAATATATTGATCTTTTTACCAATGGTACTGAGGCTTGGACCGAGATTCGTCGTACCGGTTATCCTGAGCAACTTATTCGTCCCGGAGAGATTGTCGGTGTCGTTAATGACAAAAATATTGAATTTTCCCCGTTAGAAGAGGTTAAAGGAGATATTGTTGCACGTGTAAAATATCCTGTTGATGAAAGTACGCTCAATGGTGATGCTTTTTATGAAGCTATTAAACAACTTGAGGACGGAACAAATAATTCTTATTCGAAAATGTATTGGGACGTACGTAAATCGACTTACGATCATCCTGATAATTTGTAGAAAAAATCTATTCTTATAAAAAAACTCCTCCTTGCTGGAAATGCAAAGAGGAGTTTTTTTTATTATACTCTTATTATTTTGGTAATCAACTACATAACACTTTTTAACTAAATTTAGGGAATTGATTCCCTAAATTATATATAAATTTGGTGAATTGAAAAAAAAAAGAATCTGCAATGGGAGAAAAATTGCAGATTCTTTTTTTTATCCGATTAAATTAAGCATTTTAACGGTTGCTTTTATAGCAGCCTCTATTTGGTCGGCATCAAGACCCCGTGTGTGAATAAGTTGTCATAATTTTTTAATTATCTACAATATAAAATCTTCAATATTTTCAGATGTAATAGTTACGAAATTTACATTTGGATAAGCGTTTCTGAACGACAAAGGTGCATAAATTTTGCTTTTCTTTGGATTGAATTTGAACTCAAAGGCTGAAAGTTTATTTGCCTCCAATTCTAAATAATCCACCTCTTGACTTGTAGTAGTCCTCCAAAACCAATGAGTTACATCTCTTGAAGCGTAAATGTTGTTTTTGATTCGCTCTGAGATTGCAAAATTTTCAAACAACGCACCGGCATCCGTGCGGTTTTCTATTTCCGTAAAATTCCGAATAACAGCGTTTCTGATACCGCAATCCCAGAAGAAAATTTTACGGCTGTTTTTCAATTCGTTACGCAAATTTTTATTATAAGATGGCAGACGAAAAATAATATATGCCTGCTCCAAAAGGGATATGTATTTTTCAACCGTTTTTGAATCTATGGAACATAGTTGCGCAAGTTCGTTGTAAGATACCTCAGAACCGACTTGATATGCAATTGCTTGCAAAAGTTTAACAATTTTTTCAGGTTTATGAATACTTTCCAAAGTGAAAATATCTTTGTATAAATAACTGTCCGACAATATTTTAAGTAAATTGCTTTCTATCTCAGGTTTTGATACTACTTCAGGATAATACCCGAAAACAAGTCGATGTCTCAACATTCTTTTTTCTTCCAGAAGACTTGTATGAGATACCATTTCAGAAAAACTAAGCGGAAACATTTTTAATTCCCATTTTCTCCCCGTAAGGGGCTCGTTTGTGCGATTTGCAATTTCAAAAGAAGAACTTCCTGTTGCAATAAGTTGTATTTCTGGAATTTGATCTGTTATGAGTTTCAGTTTGATACCCACATCATTTATTCGTTGCGCTTCGTCAATGATGACGATTTTTTTACTCCTAAATACGGACTTTAAACGTGTTGAAGTTGCGTTATTAAACAATTCTAAGATATCCGGCTCATCAGCACAGAGCCACATTACAGAATCGTTTTTTGAAAACATATTTTTCAAAACGGTTGTTTTTCCAACCTGACGTGCGCCAAGAATTATGATAGCCTTTCCTTTGCCTGTCATTTGCCGTATTTTCTCCTCTAAAATTCTCTCTACCATACTTTTTTTTAAAAGAATTATTCTGCAAAAATAATTTATAAATTTTCAAAATCCAAAAAAATCGTGTTTTTTTTGGATTTCATTCCGAAAAAATCATGTTTTTTTTGGATTCTATTCCGAAAAAATCATGTTTTTTGTATAAGATTGTATTGTTCTGTAAATCAACTATATAACACTTTTTAACTAAATTTAGTGAATTAATTCCCTAAATTCCATATAAATTTGGCGAATTGATTCCCCAAATTCCATATAAATTTGGGGAATTGAAAAAGAAATTATAATTTTGCTGCAAAAGGAAAAAACGTATTGTTATGATAGAAAGGTATATCCAAAAAACTATTTCCGAGGATTTTAATCGCGGAAAAATTATCGTTGTTATGGGTGCGCGTCAGGTCGGTAAAACAACTATGATTCAACATTTACCATCTGAGGGCAAAAAACTTTTTCTCAATTGTGATGATGAAGAAGACAGAGCTGTAATTGAGGATAAATCCTCTACTGTTTTGAAAAATATTCTTTCAAACTATGATTTTGTATTTATCGACGAGGCTCAGCGTATTAATGAAATAGGACTGATACTAAAAAAAATAGGTGATCTGAAACTTAAAACACATATTATTGTTTCAGGTTCGTCTTCATTTGAACTTTCGGGACGTATTAATGAACCTGCAACGGGACGTCTTATTGAATATCAGTTATTTCCGTTTTCTCTCGGTGAACTTTCTGCTCATACTTGCTCTCATGATGAGAGCAAAATGCTTGAAAATAGAATGATTTACGGAACGTATCCGGATGTTGTGAATTTTCCGAATGATGCACGGCGGATTTTATCGGGACTTGTAAACAACTATCTTTACAAAGATATTTTGAGTTATAGAGGAATAAAAAAGCCGGAAGTTTTGCAAAAACTTGTCAAAGCTCTTGCTTTGCAAGTGGGCAGTGAGGTTTCTTTCAACGAGCTTAGTAATCTAATCGGAATTGATAAGGCAACCGTTGAAACATACATAAGTTTGTTGTCAAAATGTTTTATAATATTTAAACTTGATTCTTTTTCGCGCAATATGCGCAACGAAATAAAAAAAGGCAAAAAAATTTATTTTTGGGATAATGGTATTCGTAATGCTTTGATTTCCAATTTTGCGTCGCTTGATAGTCGTAACGATCGAGGTGCGCTTTGGGAGAATCTTATGATTTCGGAGCGTATGAAACGCAATTTTTATCTTGGAAATTTTGCGCAATTGTATTTTTGGCGTACATTGCAAATGAAGGAAATAGACCTAATCGAAGAACTTGACGGCAAAATTATGGCATTTGAATTTAAAGAAAAGCCGGGCAAAGTTGCTAAAATACCGCAGGATTTTATTCAAAACTATCCTAATGCAACATTTGAAACAATTACGCCAGATAATTGTCAAGAGTTTTTACGATTAAAATAAATCATATCCTTCGGAGAGTATAGAGCTAAAAAAAAAGAATCTGCAAGATGGAAAAAATTGCAGATTCTATTTTTTTATCCTATTAAATTCAGCATTTTAACGGTTGCTTTGATAGCGGCCTCAATTTGGTCAGCATCAAGTCCGCGGGTGTGAATAAGTTGTCCGTTGTTGTTCCAAGTGATAACCGTTTCCACCAAAGCATCTGTTTTGCCCCCCGGCGGTATCGAAACTTTATAATCCGCAAGTATCGGGTGTGTTTTGCCGAGTTTGTCGTAAATCTTCCATAACGCTTTCATAAACGCATCATACTGACCGTCGCCCGGTGAAGTTGCCTCGTATTCCGAGCCGTCAATCGAGATTTTTAGTGTTGCAACGGGTTTTAAACCGAGCGAAAGATTGAGACTGTAATTTATGATTTTAACGTGTTCTTGAATCAAAGAACCGTCCCTTAAAACCTCTGAAATTATAAATGGTAAATCCTCCGTCGTAACGCTTTCTTTTTTGTCGCCTAATTCGATTATACGTTTTGTAATAAGTTTTATCTGTTCAGGATTCAAATGAATGCCGAGTTCTTCAAGGTTTTTGTTGATATTTGCCTTTCCTGACATTTTACCAAGTGCGTATGTCCTGACACGTCCGAATCTTTCAGGCAACAATTTGTTGAAATAAAGGTTTGCTTTGTTGTCGCCGTCAGCATGAACGCCGCTGCATTGAGTGAAAACACTTTCGCCCACAATCGGTTTGTTGTTAGGAATCCTAATGCCGGAAAAAGTTTCAACAAAATGACATATATCAGTGATTCTGTGTTCGTTAAGATTGTTTTCAACTTCCAAATAATCGTTCATAATGCCGAGAACCGAAGCAAGAGGCGCATTTCCTGCCCTTTCGCCGAGTCCGTTAACAGTAGTATGAATGCCCGTTATGCCTGCTTTCAAAGCCGCATAAACGTTAGCAACCGCCATATCATAATCGTTATGTGCATGAAAATCAAACTTTTTGTCAGGATAAGCTGAAACAATCGCTTTGCAAAATTCTTCCGTTTTGTCAGGCGTTAAAATGCCCAAAGTGTCAGGCAACATAAAACGTTCTATCGGCATATTTTGCAGACCGTCAAGCATATAATACACATAATCCGGCGATGAAATCATGCCGTTAGACCAGTCTTCAAGATAGAGATTAACCTCTAAACCTTTGTTTTTTGCTAATTCTATGTTGCGTTTGATATCGTCAAGATGTTCTTCTTTGGATTTTTTGAGTTGCATTGTAACATGACGGAGCGAACCTTTGGAAAGTAAATTTATGACTTTTCCGCCTGCATTAGCAATCCAATCTATTGAAACGCCGTTGTCAATAAATCCTAAGGCTTCTACGCGGTCTATTTGTCCGGCGTTGTCAGCCCAAGAGCAGATTTTTTTGAACGCTTCCAACTCGCCAGAAGAAACCCGCGCAGAGGCCACTTCAATTCTGTCTACATTTATATCGTCCAACAGTTTACGGGCGATTGCGAGTTTTTCATGGGCGTTGAAAGAAACTCCCGCCGTCTGTTCACCGTCGCGCAGTGTTGTATCAAGTATTTCTACCATTTTTAATTTTTATGCGTTTGATTTTTTGAAACCGCAATTTTCAGTTCTTAATGCACAGCCTTCGCAATTTGCGTGTTTGTTTTTGTAAATGATTTCGTTGTCAATCATTTGTTGCATTTGGTGCATACAATAAATGCCGCGTTTTTGCATTTCTTCGTTTTCACCGACTTCGTATTGAGGAAAACGCTTTTTCTTGCTGAAAAAAATCTGTATTCCCAAACCTAAAAAGCATAACGCCATTATCACCAAAACAACCAAAAACACCCGTAAAAACTCCATAATCTAATTTTTTTAAATGTTCGCAAAATTACAAATTTTTTCCCCTAAATACAAATTTTTTTATTCTCCATTTTTTTTTAAAAAAAACAATAATTTATAAAAAAATCCGCACTTGCAGTTATTTGATGCAAATGCGGATTTAATTATTGTATGGAAAAATTGAACTAATATTTCTCTGCTGTTTTTTCGTATTTCTCGGTTTTGTCTTTAACGGTCAAAAGATAATCAATATCGTCCAAACCGTTTAAAAGACAGTGCTTTTTGTAACCGTTAATCTCGAATTTCTCGCTTTTGTTCGTGGCAAGGTTCGTAATCGTCTGATTCGGTAAATCAACTTTTACCTGCATCTTCGGATCTTTCTTTATCGAATCAAAAAGTTCTGCCAAAAAGCCTTCACTTACAACTACCGGCAAAACAAAGTTGTTTAACTCGTTGTTTTTGTGAATGTCAGCAAAAAAACTTGAAACCACAACCCTGAAACCATATCCGGCAATAGCCCACGCAGCGTGTTCACGGCTCGAACCCGAACCGAAATTCTTTCCGGCTACCAAAACCTCTCCCGAATATGTCGGATCGTTCAAAACAAAATTCTTGTTCAAACTGCCGTCAGAATTGTAACGCCAATCCCTAAAAAGATTGTCACCAAAAAACTTCTCTTCCTTCGTCGTCGCTTTCAAAAAACGCGCAGGAATTATTTGGTCAGTGTCCACATTCTCCAACGGCAACGGAACACATGTACTCGTTATTATATCAAATTTCTGTTTCATTGTTTTAATTTTTTTCGGCTCGCCGCCGGGGCGTTCCCTTTTGTAAAAGGGAACCGGAAAACTTTTATACTATTTTTAATTAGTACCGGTTTTAAGACCGGTACTAATTAAAAATAATTGAAAGTTCTTTGGTTCTTTCTTTCAAGAAAGAACGCCTCCGCGGCGAGCGGTTAATAATTACAATAATGTACGCGGGTCTGTTATAACGCCTGTTACTGCTGCTGCGGCGGCAGTTAAGGGTGAAGCCAAAACGGTGCGTGCGCCGGGACCCTGACGGCCTTCAAAGTTACGGTTTGAAGTTGAGACTGAGAGTTTTCCTGCGGGTATTTTGTCGTCGTTCATTGCTAAACATGCCGAGCAGCCGGGCTGACGGATTTCAAAACCTGCCTCTTTTAACACTTTGTCCAAACCTTCTTCGCGGATTTGCTTGTCAACGAGCCATGAACCGGGGACTAACCAAGCCGTTACGCCGTCCGCTTTTTTCTTGCCTGATTTTTTTACCAAATCTGCAAAAGCGCGGAAATCTTCAATCCTGCCGTTTGTACATGCGCCTAAAAATACGTAGTCAACTTTTTTGCCTGTGAGTTTTTCGCCGGGTTTAAAGCCCATGTAGTTAAGGCTCTTCAAATAACTCTCTTTGCCTGCTGCGTCGATGGTTTCGATTGTCGGAATGTTTTCTGAAATGCCGCAACCCATACCGGGATTTGTACCGTATGTTACCATCGGTTCAATGTCTTCTGCCTTGAAATTCAATTCTTTGTCGAAAACTGCGTCATCGCCGGATTTCAACGTTTTCCAATATGCAACGGCTTTGTCCCAAGCCTCGCCTTTCGGAGCGTATTCGCGACCTTTTAAGTATTCAAACGTTTTCTCGTCGGGAGCGATAAAACCGCCTCTTGCGCCCATTTCGATTGAAAGGTTGCAAAGCGTTAATCTGCCTTCCATGGTCAAATCTTTTACTGCTGAACCCGAATATTCAACAAAATATCCCGTTGCGCCTGAGGTCGAAAGTTTCGACATCAAATAAAGCGCAATGTCTTTTGCCGTAACGCCTTTTTTGAGAGTGCCGTTAACGTTGATTCTCATGCTTTTGGGCTTTTGTTGAAGGATACACTGTGAGGCCATAACCATTTCAACCTCTGATGTACCGATACCAAAAGCAACCGCGCCGACAGCACCGTGTGTTGAAGTGTGCGAGTCGCCGCAAACTATTGTCATACCCGGCAATGAAAGTCCTCTTTCAGGACCGACAACGTGAATGATACCGTTTTTCTCATTCAACATTCCGAAGTGGTTGAGACCGAACTCAGCGGCGTTTTTTGCCAAAGCGTCAACCTGCTTCTTTGAAACGGGGTCTTCAATCGGCTTGTCCTGATCGTGTGTCGGAGTGTTGTGGTCAGGCATACAGAAAATCTTTTCGGGGCGGAAACATTTTAATCCGCGTGCTCTCATGCCGTCAAATGCTTGGGGCGATGTTACCTCGTGGCAATAC
>JAFPYR010000084.1 GCA_017412115.1 Bacteroidales bacterium
ATAACGAGCGTGTTTTGGTTGTAAAGTCGGATATGCCGGAAGGAAATTATGTTATGATTTCTCAAGATACCAGTGGATGTTTTACGGCAGATACCACAAACATAAAATTTTCGGATAACGAGTTGAATATTAAATTTTTAGCACCGACATATTCATATTTGGGCGATACCGTGGTTTTGGCAGAAGATTCAGAAGTTTACAAAAATTTTTCATGGAGTTATGTGTTTAACGAAGACATGTTTACTGATATAACGTCAAGTATGTCTGGCGCGCCGTATAATCATACATTTCTTGAATCTTTTAAATCCGGAAGCGACACAATTACGATGTATGCCAACGACGGACGATGTAACGCAAGTTATTCAAAAGTAGTTAACATCCTCAACGAGCAACGATCAGATTATTCGGATTATAACGCACCGAGTGCCGGAATTTTCACACGATTAGCAATAGGTCCGAGTCCAAACGATGGAAATTTCACACTTTATGCCAACCTTACCGAAGAGGCGGCTTTAGATGTATTCATTTTGGATTTGCAAACAGCACTAAAAATTCCGTTGAAATACGATTTTAAATTTGTGAGTGATCATTATGCGATTCCGGTTCACAATCTCAATCTTTTGAAAGGAGTTTATGCACTTTTTGTCACAGCCAACGGTGATACAAAATATATAAAATTTACAATAAAATAGAAAAATGTTATTCAAATAGCAATTTTTCTACTTCATCTTTTGTAAGTTGCAAAACAATTGAAATCATTTCAACTGACAATCCTTGTTTCTTCATTTCGGTAGCGATTTGTTTGTTGCGTTTCTCGATACCGATTTTCTCGCCTTTCTCAATACCGATTTTCTCGCCTTCTTCTCTGCCTTCGATCTTTCCTCGAATTTCAGCGGTGAGAATCGCTTCCTTTTCGTTGGCTACGGCATCAAGATGACGTATGTAAGTATCTTGCTCCTCTTTTGTCATGCGGTCGAACTTCATAACTTCTTTTGCTTCAATAAGTCCCGGAACTTTTGTGTCTGATTTAATTTCTGAATTTGCTCTCACTTTCAAGAATTTCGAGAATTTTGCAATCCGGTTTAGATAAAAAAAACTCAATAAAACCTTCGAGAATGCCAAAGTTTGCTTTGTCCCTCAAAAGTTTCTTGATTGCCCAATCAAAACGTACGTAATTAATTTTGTTCATTTTACATGTAAATTTTTGTTAACGCAAAAATAGAAATTTTGAGCACAAAATACAAATAATTATAACGCTATTTTAATCTACCCCTATTTTTACGGCTTATAATCCAATGTTTTGAAAGCGTTTGCGATTCTGAAAAGCATTGTCAGCGGCAAAAGGCATATCAGCAACAGCGCAACTATTGACGGCCATGCGTAAACCAATTTGAAGCCGTTTAGGGCTTGATTAACGTAAAGCATGTAATAATGTCTTAACGGGCTTATCCATGCCAAATATTGAAAAATGGGTTTCATTGCCGTCAAAGGGAATGTAAAACCGCAAACCGAAATTTGCAGGACACCGAATAGTGAACAAGCACTCATACTCATTCTTAGTGTTAAAAATATTCCGAAGAAGAATACTGCTAAGGCTTGCGATGCAAAAATACACAACCAACCGGCGCAAATGATTCTTATCATGCTGACATTTAGCGGAAAACCTTGATATTTATAAAAATAAACATCAATGAGAACCATTAAAATGCAATATAGGAGTGTTTGCGGCCAAAGTTTTCCGGCCAGGGCGATTGTAGAACTGCCGCCTGCGATTGAAAAAAGTTCCTTTTGCGTTCCCATTTTCCATTCGTAGCCGATGGTGTATGCCGTAAACAGCATGATTATCAAGAAGAAAAGTCCCGGAACGACAATGTTGTTAAGGTAAACGGAATAATTCAGACCCGGATTCCCGATAGGATGCGTTTCGATTGAGATAGGTTGCAGAATACCCATCATCAGACTTGGCGGAACACCTTTAGCCGTTAGGGTTGCTCTTGTAACTGCTAATCCTGCAAGTTCTGACGTCATTTGAAGGTCTTTCATCAAAAGGCTGCCCGCAGCGTACCAAGTGTCAGAGGTGTAAAATGAAATTTTCGGTCTTTTACTTGCTAATGCTTTGTCGGTGGTGTTGCGCGGAATGTAAAAAAACGCATAAATCTCACCGCGTTGCATGGCTTTGCGAGCCTCTGAGAACGAACCGTAATGGGCTTTGATGTCTGTATTTTGCATTGCGCCCAAGATGCGGACAATGCTGCGGGTTGTGGTTGTGTTGTCTTCGTCAACTACTCCGCAAGGCATTTTGTCAGGTGTGCCGGAGCGCATTATCTGTGTAAAATATATCAGACAAAAAAGTGGTGCTATTATAATGACAAACAGATACATAGGTCTGTGAGAAAATATTTCTATTTCTCTCAGACCGATTTTGAATATCCGTGTAATAACTTCTCTCATTATATTAATTATGCATTATAAATTGTGCTGTGCATTATAAATTATGCATTATGCATTATTTTAGTATTGCAGACATTCCGATGCAAAGTCCGTCTACTTCGTTTTGATTCAATGGTTTTGCTTGAATTTCAAACGTTTTTAAATCGTATTTGTCTAATGCTTTAGTTGCTTTCCAAGCGGCGAAATTGCCGACGTTTTTCATTCTTGTGATTTTTACATCAACTTCTTTGTTGAGGGCGGGAATGAAAACTTTCTTTTGGTCATTGATTTTTATGCCCGGCAAATAGTCTTCTCTTACTGAGAATACGAACCAGTAATCACCTGTTTTTGAGATGTTCATAATAGGTGAGCCTGTGCCGACGAGTTCTCCGATTTCGGGATAAATTTCAGTGATTTCGCCATCGGCAGAGGCAATCAAAACCATTTCGTCGATGTATGAAGAAACCTCTGAAACAGCACCTTTAGCGCGTTCTACTTGAGCGCGAGCTGCGGCTTTGTCTTCTTTTTGAGCACCGTTTTCGGCCATATCGTATTGAGCTTTTGCAGCTTTTTCGGTTGCAGCCATGGCATCGTATTGAGCTTTGGCTTCATCACGTTTTTGAGCGGCTATAACACCCTCTTTGAAAAGGTTTTCGGCACGTTCGTAAGTTTTTTTGGCAACTTCAAGACCGGCTTTTGCTTTTTGCCACATCTCGAATGCGGCTTGCTTTTGCTCTTGACGCGCACCGTTTTGAGCTTTTTCTTCAATGGCTTTGGCTGCGGAATATGCGGCGTTGGCTTGTGAAAGTTTTGCCATGATGTCCGGTGCTTCAAGAATTGCTAACGTGTCACCTTTTTTAACACGGTCGCCTTCTTGAAAACGTATTTCGGCGATTCTGCCCGGTACTTTTGACGATACTCTGTAATCGGTAGCATCGGTTTCGCCTTGAATAACTTCTTCTGGATCGGTTTTGGTCAGACCCACTATTATAACTACTGCTATTACGGCTAAAATTACCGCCGCAAATAATAAATTTGCCGTTACTTTTCTGTTCATTTTTTATAATTTTATAAACACTTTCTATTATGAATTATGCATTATGCATTGTGAATTGTGCATTGTTAATACGCTAATCTTCCTGTCGCTTTGTTCAAATAAAGTTGTGCGAGTTTGAGGTCGATTTTTGCCTGAACCATAGTGGATTGCGCTTTCAGCCAGCCGGTCTGCGCCTCCAAAACGTTAGAAACAGGGATTACGCCCTCTTTTAAACCGACATTTGCATACCGCAAATTTTCTGTTGCCGATTGAAGGCTTTTTTGTGCCGTTGAAAGTCGTTTTGCAGCCTCTATAACACGTTGTGAAGATTGTTTTACTTGAAGTTCAATTTTTTCGCGGGTTTCTTCCAATTTACATTCGGCTTTTTCTGCCTCAAGTTTTGCAACACGTGTTTTGTAGATACGTTCACCGCTTGTTATGATAGGAATTTTAACGCCTACGCCTACTGTCCACATTCCTTTCATTTTGTTTTCAAAACCGTTGAAACATGATGGATTTGTCCATGTGTAACCGCCGGTTAAAGCCACGTTCGGCAAAAATTCCGCACGGGCAACGTTTACTTTCTGCTCGTAAATTTTGGTTGCAAGTTCTAATGCGTTGAGCTCAGGACGGTTTACGTTTTTTGCGTCAATATTTGTCGTGTCAATGTTTTCAGCCTCTGAAATGTCAGCTAAAAGTAAAATGTCATCTTGAGTTGCATCGGCTAACGTAAAATCGCTTTCAAGCGGCATTCCACATATCTGACATAAAAGCATTTTGCAAAGTGAAAGTCCGTTATCAACCTGAATAACAGTAACTTCGGCTTCGTTGAGTTTTACTTTTACGCTCAAACCGTCAGCTTTGGTTGCAAAACCGTTTTCTACGAGTTTTTCAACGTTTGCATCAAGAGTTCTTAATAGGTTAAGATAACTTTCAGCAAGTTTCTTTTTGCTTTCGAGCGATACGATTTGCCAGTAAGCCTCGTCTACTTTTACGATAAGTTCCTGATTTTGAAGATCGTATTTCGATTCTTCCACCTGATTGAGATAATCGGTGATTTTGTTGTAAGCAATAATTTTGCCGCCCATGTAAATAGGTTGTGTCAGCATTATGCTTGCAAGAAAAATATTATGTGTGTTGAGAGTCAGAGCGTCAGCAATTTCGTTGCCAACTCCTGAAACCGCACCGAGAACTGATTCTATACGTCCCGGACTTTGAAGTGTTTGGACAAGTTGCGGTAAATACTTTTCTACGGCTATTGCCATTTGTGGGTTGGCCTGAAGGTATTGCAAAAATTGAGGATTTTGTTGAAGTTGTTGAATTTGTTGCATAATACCGTTTTTTGCATCACCGATTTGAGAGGTAAGTCCGTTACCTATTCCGCGGAGTTTTTGTTCTTGTTCTTCGCTGATTAGGTTGATGTTTTTGCTTGTGTAAACGTATGCGCCCATGGCGTTAACGCGTGGCAAATATTTTGAAAATGCCGTTTTTTTGTTGTTTTCTGCAATTTCCTTGTCGATAGCCGACATTCTAACGTCTTTGTTGTTGCTGATTGCCATAGCTCTGCAACTATCTAAGGTTAAGACGGTTGTTTGTGAAAGACCTTTCATGCAAAGCAACATCGGCAACGCCAATATCAGTAACTTTTTCATCTCTTAATATTTTTGTGCAAAATTACTTCAAAAAATATATCCGTCAAAGGAAAAATAAAGGAAAAATTGGAATAAATAACGGGTTATCGCATTAATACTCAATATCCGTAAGGCTCAGGGCGTGAGCGGGTACGGATTGACCTGCTTTAGTGCGGCTTTTAGCGTTTATTATTTCTTGAAATTTTTCCAACGATATTTTTTTTGCCCCTAAATCTGTTAATGTGCCGACCAAAGCGCGTACCATATTCCTTAAAAATCTGTCCGCTTTTACTGTAAAAACTATTTTATGCCCCTCTTTTACGAAATCGGCTTGATAGAGTTTGCAAATTGTGGTTTTGTTGTCAGCACCCGCTTTACAAAAAGATGCAAAATCTTCGGTTTGTTTTAGAATTTCGCAACCTTTTTGCATTAAATCCAAATCCAAATCTTGCGGGAAAAACCACGAATTTTCTTTTAAGAAAACGTCTTTTTTTAGATGTATTAAATATTTATAAGTGCGGCTTTTGGCTGAAAACCTCGCATTAAAATCTTCAGAGACCTTTTCGATTGAGAAAATTGCGATGTCATCGGGCAAAAACCTGTTGAGTTTGTAAACTAAATATTCTAAATCCGAAATTTCGTTTTGAGTGTCGAAATGTGCAACAAAAAACGCTGCATGAACGCCTGTATCCGTTCTGCCTGCCCCGAGAGTGGAAATTTTCTCTTTCAAAAGCATAGATAATGCCTTGTCCAAAACCTCTTGGACTGTCAAGGCGTTAGGCTGAAGTTGCCAACCGTGATATTTTTTGCCGTTATAAGACAGCGTGATTTTGTAGCGCATGGTCGAAATAAAAATTTTGTTGCAAAAATATTCAAAAAATTCTAACTTTGTGCCAAATTTTTTATAAAAGAAATGATTAAATTTTTAAAAGTTTTTGCAATACTGATATTTGGTTTTTCAAGTATTTGTTCTGCCCAGCATTTAATAGGGTTGAACACTTATTATATGCAATCAAAAATCAGTTGCGATTCTGCAGGCCTCAACAAAAAAATGTTTGCAGAGCCGGGTTACGGTTTCGGAATCGCTTACAAACACATGGAATTGAGGAATATAATTGGTTTTCAAGGCGAAATCAATTATCAAAGCATGACTTTTAGAGCTGAGCCCTCGGCAGATGAATATTTCAAACAGAATTTAAAATACGTTCATATTCCGCTTTTTATGCACATTGATTTCGGTCAGCACAGTGTTAAAGCATTGTTTGCTGTCGGCACATATGCTAATATTCTTTTGGAAAAATCAAAACCCGAAACCAATATCACTGATTTTGATTCTACGGGAATTGACAGAATAGCATTCGGAGAGTACAACAAATTTACATACGGTCTGACGGGTCAGGCGGGAATTGCTATTTGTACTAAACTCGGTGTTTTTCAAATCATGGCACGCGGTTGTATCGGAATGTCAAAAATGATAAGAATGGACGATATTGCCCTTCTAAATTATGTTACGGAAAGGACTTTAGGTTTAGGCGTTTCGTATTATAAACCTTTCGGCAAAGAACCTTATTATACCAAGAAAGAAAAAATCAAAAACGAAGAACCGCTTGAAGACATATCTGTAACACCTCAGGAAGAGGTTAAAGAGGAAGTTGAAGAAAAAATAGAAGACGAAAAAGATAAAAACGCACCAACCGAAGAGGATTTGGATTGGGAAAAACGTTTTGAAGAGGAGTAAAAAATGGAAAACGGAAAAGTTTATATGGTTCCGATGTCGTTGGGCTCGGAAAATTTCAAATATTATTTGCCTGAGGAGGTTTTAGAAAAAATCCGCAGCATTAGATTTTTTATAGCCGAAAACGCAAAAACGGCACGTCATTATTTTATTCTTTTGGGAATGAGGGCGTTTTTGCCTCAGATTACCGTTTATGAAATGGACAAACATAACAAGGATTTTGATTATTCGGTTTATTTTGACGTTTTGAAAAACTCTCAAGATTTGGGCGTAATATCAGAGGCTGGCTGTCCGGGCGTTGCAGACCCGGGCGCAAGTGTGGCTTTGAGTGCGCATAGAGCCGGTTTTCAGGTTGTTCCGCTTGTTGGTCCTTCGTCGATTTTGCTTTCGGTGATGGCAAGTGGTCTCAACGGTCAAAGTTTTGCTTTCAACGGTTATTTGCCTGTAAAAAATCCCGAACGTCAAAAAGCTATTAAAAAACTTGAAGACCGTTCAAAGGAATTGAATCAGACTCAGGTTTTTATTGAAACGCCTTATCGCAACAATACATTTTTGGAAACTCTTTGTAATATATTGAATCCTAATACTTTACTTACGGTTGCTTGTGATATTACCATGCCGGAGGAATTTATAAAAACTCAGAGTGTTGCTAATTGGAAAAAACAAAAAATCAATATTGATAAACGTCCCGCGATTTTTTTAATTTTAAAAAAATAATTTTTTTTTCTGGAATTTTTCTTCTTTTATATCTTATTGGTGTAGTTAAAAATAAATAATAATTTAAAAAGTTTTTTAAAATATAAAAGAAATGAAAAAAATTTATTCTTGGATGCTTGCCGCAGCATTTTTAGGCGGTTCCACATTGACAATGACATCTTGTCATAAAGATGATAAAGAGGATGAACCCGCACCTTTGGAACAACCTCAGGAACAAAAAGATGAACGTCCTATGTCGGAAATTGTTTCAAAAGTTATGGTTGAACATATCAGAAACAACGTAAAAAGTTTGGCTGAAAATTACAGCAACGGTGCGTTCAAGACTATGGTTTACGGCGGTTCGCAGATATTAGGCTGGATTTATATGGGTGGAAATCCTGTGTCGGATATTACAAAATATTCCTTAACAAAACTGACTGCGGAAAGTTTTAAAGACGTAGAAGCAGATTCAAAAGTGGCTGAAGAAGGTTATAGGAAATATTATTCTGTTAAAATCACTGATTTGCCTTGCAGTTATGAGTTTTCTTTGTCAGGGACTCCCGTAATTGCGGATGCAAAAGGACTTTCTTTTATTTTCCCGCTTGATTTGGACGGTATGGCAGAAAAATGTAAAGTAGTTTTAACTGATGCCGGAACTACTTACGAAGAAAAATTTTTTGATGTAACTAAAGCTGTTACAGAAAAAGAAGATTCTAAAGGAGAATATGCTGTTGTAATTAAGATTCCGGAATCATACAATTTTGAAATCAGTTTGTTGTCTGACGGCGAATACAAACCGGCTTTTGATGGAGAATTTGTTTCTGGCAGCAAAAAGTCGATTTCTAAAACAGGAACGTTGCCTTCTCATGATTTTTCCATAACCATTAATTCACATTTAAATGGTTATTCTCAGTACGGTATCCGTGATGATGAAAGCAAATTGGTATGCAATTATAAGACGACTCTTAATACTGATGATTCTGAATCAGGTAATCTCGAATTTGCTTTTTCTCAGAACGGCATGGATATTATTGATACCAAATTACAAGTATCATTTAAAGAAACCGCAGCGGAATCTAACAGCGGCAAAGAGGGAAAAACTGAAGCTGAAGTAAAAGAACAAATCGTTCCTTTAAAAATGGAGCAATTCAAATTTGCGGATTTGTTGAAAATGGCGGCAGGTCCCGTTATAGAAGGTCTTTCTATTGATGATTTGACGGTAACAGTTCTTGACGATTTGACAGCTGAGGTAAAAATGCCTGATTGCGCTGCTTATTTGGCAACCCGTCTTAAATCAATTGACGCCCGTCATAACTGGGCAGACCAGACAACTATGGACACATACGCAAAAGAGTTGAACGAGAAATTATCAATGACTCTTACAATGAAAGGTCTTAACATGCCTGTTCCCGTGCGTATGCAGACAGTTGAGTTCGGCGCAGGACAGACTATTATGCCGGCTGTTCAATTGGATGGAACAGAAAATTACACTCCGATAAAGCAATTGCTTGATTTGGAAACGATGGAATATTTAACCTACATTGCTGACGATTACACGACTCCGTTGATTGATTTGGTAAATTTTTTAATGAAGATGAGTCATTAATTAACAGTATAAAAATAAAAAAATTAACGGGGACTGATTTTCAGCCCCCGTTTTTTTATTTTTTTTTTTTTAAAATTATTTCATTTCTACTGTAACGATACTCATCGGCGGAAGTTCAACCGTTAAAACGCCTTTTTTAACAGATGCTCCGTTAAAAGGTTTTATTTTTATGGTTTCAGGATTTTCAAACGAGTTGTAATCGTTGAATTTTGTCGATGTGATGATTTCTGCTTTGTTCATAGCAGTTGCTTTAATTTCTGAGAGATTAAGCGTTATGGTTTGTTTATTTTTGGGATCAACGTTTGTTAATGTTAAATGATAAACGCCGTCTTTTTTCGACAAAGTACTGCTTAAAGCGTTGATAGATTCACCGTTGAAAGTATATTTCGGTGATTTGAAATCCATAGGAATATATTCTGCGTTTTGATGAACTGCATACATTTTAAACACGTGATAAGTCGGTGTTAAAACCATTTTGTCGTCTTTGGTCAAAACCATTGCTTGGAGAACGTTTACTACTTGAGCAATATTACACATTCCGAGTCTATCCGCATATTTATGGAAAATATCAAAAGTCGTACTTGCCAAAATAGCATCTCTCAAAGTGTTTTGCTGAAAGAGGTGTCCCGGTATTGAACCTTGCTCTTGGTCTGTCCAAATACCCCATTCATCAACATCGAGTTTTACGTTTTTGTTGTATTTAGCGATAATGTCAATATGACCTTTTACTAATTCGTCCATTTTGTAACCGTCGCGGATAACACCGAAATATTGTTCTTCAGTAAAACCTCTGTCAGGTCCTTTAGAACCGTTCCAATCCCTGATAGGAAGTACGTAATAATGGAGCGAAATATGTTCCATATTGTTGCCGGCTCTTTTCATTAAGGTTTCAGTCCAGTTGTAATCGAAGTCGTTAGAACCAGAGGCAACTCTTTTTGGATAAGTGTTGTTGCTGTAAAGGTGTGCATAGCCGGAATATTGACGGTAAAGGTCTGCATAAAATTCAGGACGCATATTTCCGCCACAACCCCAACTCTCGTTGCCGATACCGATATAATCAATTTTGTAGGGTTTTTCTCTACCGTTTTGTTTACGGTAATTAACATTAGGACAATCTTGAGTGCCTGTGATGTATTCAAGCCAGTCGTTCATATCTTTGACAGTGCCTGAGCCGACGTTTACGGAAAGGTAAGTTTTGCAACCGAGTTTTTCGCAAAGAGTGAAAAATTCGTCAGTACCGAAAGAATTGTCTTCCATTGTTCCGCCCCAAAAAACGTTTTTGATAGCGGGTCTGTCTTTTGTAGGTCCGACGCCGTCTCTCCAGTGATAAGTATCGGCAAAACAGCCGCCCGGCCATCTTAAAACAGGAATTTGAAGATCTTTTAACGCATTGAAAACATCTGTTCTGTAACCGTCCTGATTAGGAATTTTGCTGTCTTTACCGACCCAAATGCCGTTGTAAATACAGCGTCCGAGATGTTCTGCAAATTGTCCGTAAATTTCGGCAGGAATTACGTATGAATCTTTACTCGAGGTTCTCAGTTCGGTCTGAGCCGAGGCTGACAATGTCAGGGCTAATGCCGAGGCTAAAAATAATGTTTTTTTCATTTACTCGTTTGTTTTTTTTATAAAATATGTGGAAATAAAATGTAATTAATGTATTTTTTTTGCGGGATAAAATTAATACAAAAAATTAATATTGAAAAACTTTTTTTTATTTCACCCTAAACAAAAGTTACACTAAAGTTGAAAAAAAAACATCGAAAATTTTAAAAATGGTATACATTTTGTAAAAAATTCGCATAGATATAAACAATTTTCTGTTTATACGAAATTAAAAGGAAAGAAAATTATTAAACATTATTAAATAGAAAAAAATTATGGAGAATACAATCAGAGTTGAAAGGGCTAAGAAAAAAATCACTCAAGCAGAACTTGCAGAAAGGGTTGATGTTTCAAGACAAACGATTCACGCTATTGAGACGGGAAAATTTATTCCCTCTACTGTTTTAGCACTCAAGATAGCGAGATATTTTAAGGTAAGGCTTGAAGATATTTTCAAACTTGAAGAAAACGATTAAGTTTTTTTATGTTTACCTTTGGTAAGGAAAAAACGTCCTGCAAGAAAATCTATTTTTTTTGCAGGACGTTTTTTGTTTTATAATTTTGCCATAAGAAAACGACATTAAAAAGAAATAAACTTATGAAACGATTTTTATTTTTTGTTTTAGTTTTGATATTTTTTTCCTCTTGTAACACTTCCAAAAGTGCCGAGCCGAAAGAAACGCCGCTTGTTGTAACTGAGAAAAAAGATTCAGTTATAAAAAAACTTATTGTTGCCGCCGAAGACACTGCTAATTATTTAAAGCTTTTGCGCGGAAAAAAAATTGCTTTGGTTGCTAATCCTACTTCACGGGCATTTGGCAAACATCTTTTGGATTTTTTTCTTGAAAATTCCTTAACGGTAGAAAAAGTTTTTGCGCCTGAGCACGGTTTTAGAGGCAGCGGTGAGGCCGGTGAAAAAATTCAAAGCGGTATTGACGATAAAACGGGTGTTAAAATCGTTTCGCTTTTCGGCAAAAATTTAAAACCCTCTTCTGAGCAAATGCTCGGACTTGATATCGTGGTTTATGACATTCAAGATGTGGGATGCAGATTTTTTACTTATATCAGCACTTTGCATAATGTAATGGAGGCTTGTGCTGAAAATAACGTTAAAATCCTTGTTCTTGACCGTCCTAATCCTAACATTGATTATGTTGACGGGCCTGTTAGGGAAGATAATTGCGTATCGTTTGTCGGTCTTGACCCTTTGCCGGTGGTTTACGGCATGACGGTCGGCGAGCTTGCTTTTATGATAAATTCCGAAGGGTGGCTAAAAGGCGGCGCAAAATGTGATTTAAAGGTAATTCCCGTTAAAAATTATACGAGGAAAACGAAATATGTTTTGCCCGTGAAACCTTCGCCGAATCTTCCTGATTATCTTTCTGTTAGAATGTATCCTTCGTTATGTTTTTTTGAGGCGACTAATATAAGTGTCGGCAGAGGAACGTTAAAACCTTTTAGTTCAATAGGTTATCCTGATGAGAAATACGGAAAATATGTTTTTACGCCCAAAGATATTCCCGGAATGCAGACTAATCCTTTGCACGAGGGAAAAAAATGTTATGGATTGGATTTTTCGGGTTTAAATCCTGACCAGCAGCATTTTACATTGAAATATTTTATTGAAATGTATAAATTATCATCGGGCGAAATGCTAACGAGAGAAAAATGGTTGTCTTTGCTTTTGGGCAACACCCGTTTGAAATCGCAGCTTGACAGCGGACTTTCTGAAGAGGAAATCCGTAAAACATGGCAGCCTAAACTTGATGAATTCAAAGAGAAGCGAAAAAAATATTTGATTTATGAGTAAATTTTTTTTTGAAATACCGTGTGAAAACTTTTGTTTGTTTTCTTGAAAAAACTTTTTTATTTTTGTGTAATAGGTATTTTTAAATTTTTTTTGGCATTTTAGACATCAATAGTAATTATGGCTACAAACAAATTGAAAGTTATAAACGACCCTGTTTACGGGTTGATAAATATCGAAAACGAACTTATTTTCGATATTATCGAACATCCCTTGTTTCAACGTCAAAGGCGTATTAAACAGTTGGGACTCAGTTATTTAGTTTATCCGGGAGCTATGCACACAAGATTTCAGCATTGCCTTGGTGCAACTTTTTTGATGCAAAATGCTTTGAAAGTTATTTCCGAAAAAGGTTACATTCTCAGCGATGAGGATAGGGAAGGGGCTTTGACCGCTATTTTGCTCCACGATTTAGGACACGGACCTTTTTCGCACACCTTGGAAAACAGTTTTTTTGAAAATATTTCGCATGAAAAAATCTCTGAAGAATTTATGAAAGTGATTAACAAAGATTTAGGCGGAAAAATTCAAAGCGGAATAGATGTCTTTGTTAATACTTATCCTAAAAAAATCCTTCATAAATTTGTCTCAAGCCAGCTTGACATGGATAGGCTCGATTATCTTAACCGGGACAGCTTTTTTACGGGTGTGAGCGAGGGAATTGTCGGCAGCGACAGAATTATAAAAATGCTGAATTTCGTAGGAGATGACCTCGTTGTGGAGGCTAAAGGAATTTATTCAGTCGAAAAGTTTTTAATCGCAAGGCGTTTGATGTATTGGCAGGTTTATCTTCATAAAACGGTAGTCGTTGCCGAAGAAATTCTAAAGCTGATTATAAAACGTGCAAAAGAGCTTTTGCGTTCGGGAAAAGATATTTTTGCTACGCCGGCCTTGAAATTCTTTTTAACTAACAATATAACTCAAAACGCATTGTATCAGAATTTTGATGGTTTAACACCGCTTGAATATTTCGCTCAATTGGACGATTCTGATATAATTTCAGCGATAAAAGTTTGGCAAAATTCCGACGATTTTGTATTGAAAACTCTTTGTAACAGATTGATTAATAGAAAATTGTTCAAAATCATGGTTTTTCCTAACGAGATTTCTCAAGAGAAAATTTCAGAAATTAAAAAAGAGGTTTTAAAGAAAAAACTTTGTCCTGAAGAGTTTTTGGATTATTTTGTTATAGAAGGCACACTTTATAATAAGGCGTATTCAAGAGGCAAGGACGAAACTATAAAAATCGTTATGAAAGATTCACTTGTAAAAGATATTGCCTCTGCCTCTGACATTTCAAACGTTTCGGCACTGAGCAAAACGGTTAAGAAAAATTTTGTGTGTTACGCAGTTTAATTTTTTTTATCGTGAAAAAATACTGCCGCAAGAGAAATATTCAATCCTTGCGCCTAAAATTTTTTTCATTATTTCAAATTGTTCTTTGCCCGTGCAGTGCATTGTGTAAAATATAGTGTTTGAATAAGTTAATAATTTTTTTGCTAACAATTCGACTTCCTTTTCGTCGCTTTTCATAAGGTGAAAACCGCCGAAAACATAATCGGGTAGAGTGCCCAAAATGTAGGAAAATTTTTCGATAATATTAACAATGCCGCAATGAGCGCAACCGGCAAAAAGATAGGTTTTTGAATTTTCGGTTATAACAAGATTTTGTTCGTCGGAAAATTTGTCAAGCGTTTTTTGGTCAGCACTAAAAAGCAATTTGCTGCCTTTGGAAAGCGGAAAACTGCCCTTTACGTTGGAAAACAAAAATATATCATCAGAAATTTTTCTTAAATCACCGCATTTTATAAATCTTGGATTATCTTTTAAGTGCGGATTTAGTCCGATAAATTTAAAACCCGTTGATTTTAGCGAATAACGCTCAATAAAAGCCCCTTGATTGATAAAAACGGGGGCTTTATGGTTTTCTTTCAGAAAAAAATCCAATCCTTCGCCGTGGTCGTAATGCCCGTGCGAGATAACGGCAAAGTCGATTTCGTTTATTTTCAAACCGAGTTTTTCGGCGTTGAAAACAAAATTTTTGCTCTGCCCGGTATCAAAAAGAATTTTTTGGGAATTTTCTGTTTTAATAAAAAGGCTTAAACCGTGTTCCGGTATAAGCCCTTCTTTTAAAGTAGTATTTTCTGAAATTGAAACAATTTGCATTTTTTTACTTTCCTTGTTATACACCTTTCATTAGGCAGGCAACGGCAAGAATTATAAATCCTGCTCCTAAAAGCCAAAATGCGTAGGGAGACACATGAGGAATGTTAACAAAATGACTGATAAGTCCAAGGACGCCGAGACCTACGGCTACGCCCCATACTGAGTTTTTAGGTGCTGTTAATTTCATAATATTAGTAAAAATTAAAAAGTTATTAATTAAAGTTTCAGCGCAAACATAACCAAAAAAAATGAAAATTCAAAAACTATTGATAAAAAAAATTAAAAAACTTTTTTAGTTTCAAATAGAATTACTAACTTTGTACAAAATTATCATATATGGAATTTTCAGCAAAAATAATAGCCCAATACTTGAACGGTCAGGTAGAAGGCGACGAAAACGTAACGGTTTCGTCAGTTTCTAAAATTGAAAGCGGAAAAAAAGGTACGCTTACTTTCCTTTCTAATCTCAAATATACTCAGTATATTTATGATACCGAGGCTTCTATCGTTTTGGTTAATAAGGATTTTAAGCCCGAAAAGCCAGTTAAGCCGACTTTAATTAGGGTTGATAATGCATACGAATGTTTAGCAAAACTTTTGCAACTTTATCAGCAGTCAATACCTCAGCCTCAAGGCATAGAACAGCCTTCATACGTTTCTCAAGGTGTTGAAATTCCTCAAGATATTTATTTAGGCGCATTCTCTTACATCGGAAAGGGCGTTAAATTGGGTAAAAACGTCAAAATTTATCCTCAATGTTATATCGGTGATAATGTAAAAATCGGTGATAATGTAATGCTTTATTCCGGCGTAAAGATTTATCAGGGTTGTGTTTTGGGCAATAACATAATCGTTCATGCCGGCACTGTAATCGGCTCTGACGGTTTCGGTTTTGCACCTCAGGCAAACGGCGCATATTACAAGATTCCTCAAATCGGAAACGTTATAATCGAAGATGATGTGGAGCTTGGTGCTAATGTTACGATAGACCGCTCAACAATGGGTAGCACAATTATTCATAAAGGCGTTAAACTTGATAATCTTTGTCATGTTGCGCACAACTGCGAGATCGGCGAAAATACTGTTATGGCGGCTCAATGCGGCTTGGCAGGCAGCACCGTTATTGGCAAAAATACTATGGCGGGCGGTCAGTGCGGTTTTGCCGGACACATGACTCTTCCCGATAATTGTAAATTTGGCGGCAAAACAGGTGTTAGCCACAAATTGGATAGTACGGGAGTTTATATCGGTTATCCTGCTATACCGCAGATGCAGTTTTTCAAGAGACAGATTCTATTGAAAAAACTGCCCGACATGGAAAAAGAACTTCAAAATTTACAAAACGAAATCGAAGAATTGAAAAAGCATAAATAAAATGTCAGAGAAACAAAAGACAATTAAGGAGCAAAGCATAACGTTAAAAGGCAACGGTTTGCATACCGGCGTTGAGGTTGAAATGTGTTTCAAACCCGCAGCCGAGAATTTCGGAATAAGATTCAAGAGGGTTGATTTGGAGAATCAGCCTGAGGTTCGCGCCATTGCGGATAATGTAACGGACACTTCACGTTCTACCACTATCGAAGAAAAAGGTGCAAAGATAGGTACTATCGAACACGTTATGTCAGCCCTTGCCGGTTTAGGTATCGACAACGTGTTGATTGAAATTAACAATGCTGAAACCCCGATTCTTGACGGTAGTGCAAAACCTTTTGTTCAGGCACTTCAACAGGCCGGCATTGTGGAGCAGGAGGCTGAAAAAAACTTCTTTAGGATAAAAGAAAATTTAACATATTCAAATCCTGAAAAAGGCATCGAGCTTACTTTGATTCCCGAGGAAAATTATTCAATCAATGTGATGATTGATTATAATTCTAAGGTATTGGGTTCGCAATTTGCCTCAACGGTAGAATTTAAGGGTTATGATACAGAAATAGCACCTTCCAAAACGTTTGTCTTTACAAAAGAGTTGGAATTTTTAGCGAAAAACAACCTTATAAAAGGCGGCAGTCTTGACAGCGCTCTCGTTATCATGGAAGAAGAGATGTCGCAAGAAAAAATCGACGAATTGGCAAAACTTTTGGGTAAACCGAGTGTTGATTTTTCAGGTAGAAAAGGCATTCTCAACGAGAAAGATTTGATTTTTGCTAACGAACCCGCAAGACACAAACTTTTGGATTTGTCCGGAGATTTGGCATTAGTTGGAATACCTTTCAAAGGTAAAGTTTTTGCTACAAGACCGGGACATTTTTCAAATGTAGAATTTGCAAAAATTATCCGTCAGCATATCAAAGCCAAACAAAAAGAAAACCGCGTAGATTTTGATATTTTCAAAGAGCCGGTAATGGACGTAAACAAAATCAAACAGTTGATGCCGCACCGTTATCCGTTCCTTTTGGTTGATAAGATTATCGAGATGTCAAAAACTGTTATCGTCGGTGTTAAGAATTTGACTTTCAACGAGGCGTTTTTCCAAGGACATTTCCCGACCGAACCCGTTATGCCGGGCGTTTTGCAGATAGAGGCAATGGCTCAGACCGGCGGTATTTTGGTGCTTAACAACGTGGACGAACCCGAAAAATACTCAACTTACTTTTTGAAAATAGATAAAGTGAAATTTAAATCCAAAGCCGTTCCTGGTGATGTTTTGGTCTTCAGACTTGAGATGACAGAACCTATCCGCAGAGGTGTTGTAACGATGAAAGGTCAGACTTTTGTAAACGGACAAGTTATTTCGGAAGGTGAATTTATGGCTTTGGTAACAAAAAACAAATAGAATTATGATACACAAATTAACCGAAATAAACCCGAATGCCAAAATCGGTGAAAACGTTACGATAGGTCCTTTTTGCGTTATCGATGATGATGTAGAAATAGGCGATGGTTGTACGTTGATTTCTAATGTTCATGTTTTTCCGGGCACAAGACTCGGCAAAAACAACAGAATTTTTCCGGGAGCTTCAATCGGAGCTGTGCCTCAGGATTTGAAGTTTAAGGGTGAATACACCACTCTTGAAATCGGTGACAACAATACATTCAGAGAGTCAGTAACCTTGAACCGCGGAACGGCTTCGCGCGGCAAAACAGTTATCGGTTCCAACAATTTGATAATGGCTTATTGTCATGTCGGACACGATTGTGTTTTGGGAAATCACTTGGTTATCAGCAATGCTACACAGATTGCGGGCGAAGTAGAAATCAATGATTGGGCAGTTATCGGCGGAGGTTCGGCGATAGTTCAGTTTTCAAAAATCGGAGCACATTCCATGACATCGGGTATGTCTGGCGTTAACAAAGATATTCCGCCGTTTTCGTATGCAGGCAGAACGCCGATTCAGTACTGCGGAATAAATATCGTGGGAATGCAGCGCAGAGGTTTTACCGAAGAACAAATCGCTAACATCAAAAATTGTTACAGATTTATTTATCAATCAGAATTGAATCTTTCCAAGGCTTTGGAAAAAATAAAATCAGAAATTCCTGATTGTGAAGAAAGAAATATGATTTTGGATTTTATAGCAAACAGCCAGCACGGCATTTTAAAAGGTCCGAAATTGTAAAAAAATAATAAAAAACAAAAAGAGCCGCAAAATATTTTTTTGCGGCTCTTTTTGTTTTTTTAGAAGAAAAATATTTATTTTATTCCTGAAACTTTTTTCTGCCAATTCCAAGCGTTTAGCATAGTTTCTTTGAGGGGAACGACAGCTTTCCAGCCGAGTTCTTTGTTAGCAAATGAAGTATCAGCCCAAACTTTTTCGATGTCGCCTTCTCTGCGTCCTACGATTTTATAATTGAGTTTTACTCCTGTTGCCTCTTCAAAAGCTTTAATTAATTCCAAAACCGATAAACCGTTGCCCGTACCGATATTGAAAAATTCCAACGATTGTTTTTGTTTGTTATCTTCCATGCGTTTGATAGCAGCTATGTGAGCATTTGCAAGGTCGATAATGTCAATATAATCGCGGATAGGAGTACCGTCTGGAGTATCGTAATCGTTACCGAAAACACTCAAACATTCTCTTATTCCGGCAGCAGTCTGAGTGATGTAGGGTATCAAATTAGCGGGAACGCCGAGTGGAAGTTCGCCAATCAAAGACGAAGGATGCGCTCCTACGGGATTGAAATATCTTAATGCGATAGCGTGAATTTCCGGGTTTACTTTCACGAAATCGCGGATAATTTCTTCGTTAATTTGTTTAGTATTGCCGTAAGGCGAGAGAGCGGGCTGAATAGGAGATTGTTCCGTTACGGGGAGTTTTTCGGGCTGACCGTAAACCGTACATGATGAGGAGAAAACAAGATTTGAAATCTTAAATTCTTTCATCGCTTCCAAAATGTTGATAAGTCCGTTGATATTGTTGCGGTAATATTTTAGCGGAACTTGAACCGATTCTCCGACTGCTTTTGATGCTGCAAAATGAATTATGGATTCAATGCCTTGGTTTTGTTTTAAGAAGTCGAAAAGTTGTTCTTTGTTGGAGACGTCAACTTTACCGAAAATAGGTTTTTGTCCCGTAATTTTGGTAATATTATCTATAACATCGGCAGAGGAATTGCTCAAATTATCAACGATAACTACTTGATAACCTTTTTGCTGAAGTTCTACCGTGGTGTGGGAGCCGATAAATCCCGTGCCGCCGGTTACTAAAATTTTTTTCATTTAAATTACAAATTAAATTGTTTAACCGTATAAAAAATGTATCTATGTTTTAAAAAAAACTCCGTCTTCTTTTTTTGAAAAAGGACGGAGTTTTTTTTCTTGTTTTTTCTATTTTTTCCGCACTGTTTTATTTGTTTTCAGCCGGAGCGTTCTGAATAGAAGGTACAGAAGGAATAGAAGGTGTTGCGTTTTGATTTATCATAATCTGTTTAACGCCAGATTCCTTATCACCTTGTTTTTTTACGTTTCCGCCGCTTACACTTGCTATAATGCTCAAAACAGTAATTATGATTACCAAGCCCCAAGTGTATTTTTCAAGTTTACTTTTTTGTTCGGCTACCCCGCCGAACTGTGAGCCGCCGCTCAAATCCGTTGCCAAACCGCCGCCTTTGCTGTTTTGAACCAATACGATGAGTATTAACAATACGGCTGCAATTACGATTAGTACTAATAAAGTTGTATACATGATTTAATTATTGATTATTTTTTTTCAATTGTTGGATTTCTTCAATTTTTTCTGCAAAATAACTTTCCTTCTCAGGGTATTTTGCTTTTAATTTTTCATAACTTGCAAGGGCTTTGTCATAAAGTTTTTGCGTAATGTAAAGTTTTGCAAGTTTTTCTGAATAAAGTTCCGGCTGTTTAACGGAATCCTCACCCATATCACCTTGAACGACCTCTTTGTTGCGGTCAAGATGCGGTTCTTCTTTCAAAAATTTATCTATCAAACTATCGCTTTCAATCTTAATTTCTGAAGTTTCGGTATTTTCCTTTGTTTCAGTGTTTTTGTTGTCTTTGAACCTTTCCAAACGTGCTAAAAGTTTTTCGGCGGCAGATTTTTCAGCGGGTTTCTCCACCGGTTTTTCCAATTCTAACAATTCGCTTTCTTTTTCTGCCGGTTTTTCTTCTTTAACGATTGTAGTCGTAGTTACAATAGCAGCAGCCGCAGCTTTTTCAGCTTCTTCTTTTGCTTTCTTTTCAGCTTCTTCTTTTGCTTTCTTTTCAGCTTCTTCTTTTGCTATTTTAGCTGCTAATTCTTCTTCTTGAAGTTTCTTGTTTACTTCGTCTTTCTCTTTTCTAAGAGATGCTATTTTGTCTAAAATATTGTCTTTGGGTTTGTCTTCAACTTTCGGCTTTTCTTCAACCTTGGTCTCTACCGTTTTGGTTTCTACGACTTTGGGTTTTTCTTCAACCTTGGTTTCTATGGTTTTGGTTTCTACGGTCTTAGTTTCAACAATTTGAGTTTTTGTTTCAACTTGCGGCTTTGGTGTTTCTACCGTTTTGGGTTCTGAGGCTTTTGACTCGTGGCGTATTACCGCTTGACTTACGTTTTCTTCTTTTGCAAAAGCGGCAGCCGCTGATTTTATCGAACCGTCTTCCGCAACATTTGTCGCAACAGTCTGATAATTACTTTCTTGTCTTTCGTCAAAAAAGTCTTTTACCAAATTGTCGTGATTATTTTTGCGTTCCTCTGCTGTAAGATTTTTCTTTTTGATGCTTGGAGTCTCTTCGCTAATGCTAACAGTTTTTATCTCCTTTTTAACGGTAGTTTCGCCCTGAGCTGAAACTTTATTTTCCGTTGTTTTTTCCGTAACACTCTCAGGTGTAACGGTTTTGAAAGTTTTACCGTTTGAAGTTTTGTTTTCTGAGTCTTCTTTTGTGTTGTTTGCTTTAGAAATCAACTGACTCTTGTAAGAATCGTCTTCTTCAAGTATTCCGTAAAGTTTTTTTCTATCAGCAATATATAATGACTCGACCGGAAGTTTTTCCGATACGAGTTTTTTGTTAATCTTTTTGAGCGACTTTAAATACAAAAGATGTGCAGTTTGAAAAAACGGAAATTGTTTTATCAACTGTTCTATCTCCACAACCGAACTTTCTGTAAGTTGTCCGGAGTCTTGCAGGTATTTAAAAAACTGTTTTGAATTTATCATAATTACTAAAGTTTTTTTGTTTGTTTCCTTCCTTGTATTTGTTGTTTTTTTCTAAAAAAAACTTACCAATTCACCACTGAATCGTTGAAAATATCGTCAATTAATTGTTCAACGATTTCCTCCACTAAAGAGGATTCTACGGATGCAAACGAACTTGTAACGTCATAATCCGCATATCTTGAATACGATTTATCGAAATCGTTTTCGGGAGCGGTTTCGTTAGTAAAGGCGACCTTTAAGGTAATTGTCAAGCGGTTGTAACTTGCAGTTTCGCCCGATTTGATACCGACCGAAGTTATCGTATAACCTGTTATCGTACCTTCAAAATGCAAATCGCCGCCCGATTTTACAAGACTTAAAGGTGTTTGACTCATAAATCTGTCCTTTAAATTCTCCGTAATAGTATTGCTCAGCGTTGCATTAACGTATGTTGAACGGTTTTGAAAATAATCTATCGAAACCGTTTTTGCCGTTCCGTAAGAAGCACCTGTAAAAGAATAAATTCCGCAGTCCGTAACCAAAAACAGCAACGACAATATTACTAAAGTGTATATTTTTAATTTGTTCATTTGCTGAAACTATATTCTTTAAGTTTGCGGTACAACGTGCGCTCCGAAATACCGAGTTCTTTTGCGGCTGCTTTGCGTTTGCCTTCGTGTTTGTCCAAGGCTTTTTTTATTAACGCAAATTCCGATTCCACGAGCGAGAGATTGTCATCGACATATTCTTCGGTGTCAATAAAATTGCTTTCGTCATGAAAATCTGCAGTATGCCTTATTTCAGGCTCTTTGTGCGCAACGGGTGTTACTATCGGACGGTTTACCGTTATATCCGTTCCGTATTGCATTTCGCCGATATTGTAAGAGTCTTCGTGTACTTTTTCTACCGGGCGGATTTCTCCGTTGAGTAGGTGCTGAATGTCTTTTCTAAGACCTGCAATATCGTTTTTAATATCAAAAAGTATCTTATAGATAATTTCTCTTTCAGAGGTAAAATCGCCTCCTGAGTGATCTCCTTGCTCCGTTTGAGAGTTTTTGGTAACGATTACAGGATGATTTTCCTGTTGATAACCGGGCAGATACTTTTTTATGATTTCACCGGTGATTTCCCTTTGCTGTTCCAAAATGGAAATCTGTTCGGTAATATTTCTAAGCTGTCTGACGTTTCCGGGCCAATGATAAGCCGTTATAACGTGTTGAGCCTCTTCGTCAAGTTTTATAACCGGAACATTAAAACGTTCGGCAAAATCAACGGCAAACTTTCTGAACAACAATACAATATCGTTTCCACGTTCCCTAAGTGGAGGCATATTGATTTGTACGGTATTGAGCCTATAATAAAGGTCTTCTCTAAAACGGCCTTCTTTGACGGCTTTTGCCATATTGACATTTGTTGCGGCAACTACGCGTACATCGGTTTTTTGAATTTTGCTCGAACCGACTTTTATAAATTCTTTGCTTTCAAGTACCCTCAAAAGTCTTACTTGAGTGCTAAGAGGTAATTCTGCAACCTCGTCAAGAAAAATAGTACCGTGGTCAGCAACCTCAAAATACCCTTTCCTCATATCGTTAGCACCGGTAAAAGAGCCTTTTTCGTGTCCGAACAATTCGCTGTCAATAGTTCCTTCCGGTATTGCACCGCAGTTTACGGCTATGTACGGCCCGTGTTTGCGGCTGCTTAAAGCGTGAATCACTTGCGGGATATGTTCTTTTCCCACGCCTGATTCTCCGATTACAAGCACTGAAATGTCAGTAGGCGCAACTTGGGCTGCAATGTCAAGGGCTCTGTTGAGCTCTTCGTTGTTGCCGATAATTCCAAACCGCTGCTTGATGCTCTGAAGTTCCATTGAAATCATACTTTTTTCAAAGGTACAAAATTAGTCAATTATTTTTAAATCGTAAAAAAAAACTTCAAAAAAAATGTTATAGTTCTTTTTGTTTTACATAAACAATGCTTTGATGCAGTACGATTATTTCCATAATTTGACCTTCTTTGAATTGCGTTACTGCGGTATAATCCTTTTTAACGTATTCAAAATGATATTTTAAGGTGTCCTCATCGTCCATTACTTTGGTATAAACGTAAACCGGCGTTGAGGGATAAATTGCTAAAGTTTCAAGTGTAACTTCTTGATTGACAATAACATTAACATTATTGCCGAATCTTTTATGCCTCAAAGCGTATTCGGCAGCCTCATCACCGGAAAGCATTTTGACGCGGTCGAAAACCACCCATAGTTTTTTGTCGCAAAAAAGCGTCCGTTTGAATGTTGCAATCGTCGTATCCGGCGTATTGCGTTTTTTGTTAACGGAGTCCAAGACTAAAGAATCTCTTATTTTTGCTTGTTTTTTTTCGTCTTCCGTTTCAGATTTCGTCCTAAAACACGCCGTCGATAAAAACAAAAATGCTATTATTATCCAAAATAAATTTTTCATACCCGAATTTTTTATATCGGCGGTAAAGATAATAAAAATCTGTTATTTTTTGTAATATTTTCTGTCTATTTTGCCGTTGAAAGTTCTTTTAATCGCCTTACTTTCTTCATAAAAGACAGGGACTTTAAAAGTTTCCAAATGTGATTTCAGATAAAGGGCAATTGTTTTTTTTGTGATATTTTCACCGTTTTTAACGACGTAAATCAGTTTTAGCGCATTTCCAAGTAGGATATGCGGGGCGGAAACGCAAATACATTCAGCAATTTCGGGTATTGACATCGCAACGTTTTCAACCTCTGTCGGGGCAACTTTGAAACCGCCCGTGTTGATAACATCGTCTTGTCTGCCCAAAAGTCTTAATCTTCCTTGCTCGTCTAACAATCCGAAATCCGAAGTGTATATCGTATTGTTTTTTAGAACTTTAGCCGTTAATTCTTCGTCCAAAGCATATCCGCTCATCAGGGTATCGCCTTGACACGAAATCAAACCTTCTTCGGTGATAATAATTTTGGAATGTTTCATTGGTTTGCCCAAACACCCTGCAATACATTCTTGGTCGTTGAAATTATAAGTGGAAATAATTCCTGTTTCTGTGGAGGCGTATGTATTATAAAGGCGGCTTTTAGGGAGAATTTCGCAAAGTTGTTTCATGTCAGCTTCCGAAATAGGAGCAGCTCCCGTTTCTATAAAATCAATTTTTTCAGCGTAGGAAAGCAGTTTTTCTTTGCTGAATTGTATTAAAATCCTAATTGCCGAGGGTACGAGAAAAGTTGCCATTTTTTTTATCGGCAAATCCAAAGCGTTGAAAAAAGTATTAACATCTTTCATGCCTTCGGTTATAATCAGTGTTGCGCCTTTTATAATTATGGGATAAATTTTGGAAAGGCTGCCGATATGGTTTAAAGGACCTGTTATCACAAAACCTAAATCATGCGAAAAACCTTGTCCTTCGATTAAATTTTCAGCGTTGGCTAAAATAGTTTTATGGCTGATAATCACGCCTTTAGACTTTCCTGTGGTGCCGGTTGTGTAAAGAATGTCGGCAGTAGAGTCCGGTGCAGTGAATTTTGAAAGTTTTTCGCGGATTTCTTCAAAGCGTTGTGCCGGAATATCTTTTTCGAGCGGTGCAGCAACAAGTCCGCTGATATGAATTGCAAAATAAGTGATAAGAAAATTTATGTCTTGAGAGGCTCTAAAGACCACGACAGAGGCTTTCTTAAAACTTGAAAAATCATTTGTGCGTAGTTTAACAGAATTAGCTAATTCTCTGTATGATAATTTTTTATCACCGCAAATGACAGCTGTTTTTTCCGAGAAAAGTTCTGCATTGCGAAAAATATAATCTTCTAAAATCATATTATTTTTTTTCGGCGAGTTTAGTTTCTACGAGTTCAACGATACTGTCAAGGGTTTTGAAATTTTTGGGTGTAGCATCTGAGGTTTCGAGTTTGATGCCGTATTTTTCGGAAAGTATCATCATAATGGTTGTTATTGCGATAGAATCTAATTCACTGAATAAAAAGTCGGAATCAAAATCTGCCGTAGGAATAGCCTCTTCTAATATCTCTCTGATTTTTTCTTTCATTTTTGTTATTTTTTATAAAAAAATTCAGTGCAAAAGTAATTATTTTTTTTGAATTTTTTCTATGCCTAATGTTAATTGCAATGGGTATAAGCACTTAAAATTATTTTACTTTTTTTAGTTTTTTGTAAAGATATTTACCGATCTTTTACTTTGGCAAATCTTGAATCGCTATTTACAAGTTCTTCAACGGTTTTGTCGGTGCGGATAAGACTTGTTTCTGAATAATCAAAAACCACATTAATTTCGATTTTATCGGCTAAGTCTAATATATTGCCGGAGGTTACGGTCTGAGCCTTTGACAAAGAAAATGTCAAAAGCAGTCCTGATAATATTAAAATACATTTTTTCATTTTGAGTATCGTTTTTTTTTAGTTATTTTCTTGATAAACAACAAATACTCCGCCAAACACAAGAAAAATCATCAGTTTGGCGGAGTATTTGTTTTAATATTCATTCCACGGTTTTATCTTCAATTCTTTTACCGAGTGCCTTGCAAACGCCGTACAGAACGCCGCCGCAAGCCGCGAATTTGTTAAAAGCGGAATGTTGAAATCTATCGCCATACGCCTTATAACATAATCTTTGTCCAACTCAGTTTTCGATAAGTTTTTCGGAATGTTGATTACTAAGTCAATTTTATGCTCTTTGATGTAATCCGCAATGTTCGGTTTACGATCGTCATCAGGCCAGTTGAGAGTGATGGTTTCAACGCCGTTTTCTCTGAAAAAGTTTGACGTGCCGCGCGTACAATAAATATTGTAACCCTTTTCTACCAACAATTTAACCGGCTCTAACAAGGTCAGTTTGTCTTTCAGCGGACCAGAGGAAACCAAAATGTTCTTTTCAGGAATTTTGTTTCCGACCGAAACCATCGCTTTCAAAATTGCCTCGTAATAATTTTCACCCAAACAGCCGACTTCACCCGTTGAAGCCATTTCAACGCCCAAAACAGGGTCTGCCTTTGCCAAACGTGAGAACGAGAACTGAGGCGCTTTTATGCCGACGTATTCCAAGTCAAAAAGCGTTTTTGCAGGTGGCGTAACTTTTATGCCGAGCATTATGTCCGTTGCATATTCTATGAAGTTGGTTTTCAAGACTTTTGATACAAACGGGAACGAGCGTGAAGCCCTTAAATTCAGTTCGATAACTTTTATGTCGTTGTCCTTTGCCAAAAACTGCATATTAAATGGTCCTGAAATCTCCAAGGCTTTTGCTAACTTCTTAGCAATCTGCTTAATACGGCGGACGGTTTCAACGTAAAGTTTTTGCGGCGGAAACAACATCGTTGCATCGCCCGAATGTACGCCTGCAAACTCCTGATGTTCTGAAATCGCGTAAATGACTAATTCACCGTTTTGCGCAACTGCGTCAAAATCAACCTCTTTTGCGTTTTCAATAAATTGCGTTACAACAACAGGGTATTGTTTTGATACTGTTGCCGCAAGTTTTAAAAAGTGTTCCAACTCAGTTTTGTTGCTGACAACGCTCATTGCCGCACCCGAAAGCACATACGAAGGACGAATCAAAAGCGGGAATCCGACTTCGTCAGCAAAGGTCATAATGTCTTCTATTTGAGTGAGTTCTTTCCAACGGGGCTGGTCAATGCCGAACTTGTCGCAAAGTTCTGAAAACTTGTTTCTGTCTTCGGCTTTGTCGATGTTGAGCGGTGAAGTTCCAAGAACGGGGACTTTAACATCATAGAGCCTCATTGCCAAGTTGTTAGGAATCTGACCGCCGGTCGAGACAACAATTCCTTTGGGAAGTTCCAAGTCATAAATATCTAAAACTCTTTCAAACGATAGTTCGTCGAAATAAAGTCTGTCGCAAGTGTCATAATCGGTGGAGACGGTTTCAGGATTGTAGTTAATCATAATTGACCTTAAACCTCTCTTACGTATTGTGTTAATGGCATTTACGCCGCACCAGTCAAATTCAACCGAACTTCCTATGCGGTACGCGCCCGAACCCAAAACGATGACAGATTTTTGATCGTTGAAAAATTCAATATCGTGTTCAACGCCGTTGTAAGTTACATAAAGATAATTGGTTTGAGCCGGATATTCAGCCGCCAAAGTGTCAATTTGTTTTATAAAAGGCGTGATTCCTCTTTGTTTACGATAATTTCTAACTAACATCATATCCGAAGTGATGTCGGTTTTTTGATGTTTGTAGACGAGTTTTGCGATTTGAAAATCCGAAAATCCCATTTTTTTGACGGTTCGGATAAATTCGTCGGGGATTTCTTCCATCGAATTGAACTTTTGAAGTTCTTCGCCCAAATCGTAAATATGACGAAGTTTATACAAAAACCACTTGTCAATTTTTGTAAGGTCGTGAATTTTGTCGATTGAAAAACCGTCAGCAAAAGCGTCCGCAATCGCAAAAATTCTCATATCGGTCGGCTCTGTTAACTCCTTGTTAATGTTTTCAATGTGCTTGTTGGCGATAAATCCGTGCATACCTTGACCAATCATCCTCAAACCCTTCTGAATTGCTTCCTCGAAGGTGCGTCCGATTGCCATAATTTCGCCGACCGACTTCATCGCCGAGCCGATTTCCTTGCTGACACCTACGAATTTGTTGAGGTCCCAACGCGGGATTTTCACAACGCAATAGTCCAACGCTGGCTCAAAACAAGCCGTAGTTACCTTTGTGACAGTGTTTTTGAGTTCATGGAGACCATAGCCGAGACCGAGTTTTGCGGCAACGAATGCGAGCGGATAACCTGTCGCCTTAGATGCCAAAGCCGAAGAGCGCGAGAGTCTTGCATTGACTTCTATAACGCGGTAATCCTCGCTGTTAGGGTCAAGGGCGTATTGAACGTTACATTCGCCGACGATGCCGATGTGTCGTATTATTTTGATTGCGATTTCGCGGAGTTTGTGAAACTCGGAGTTTGTAAGCGTCTGACTTGGAGCCACAACGATTGATTCGCCAGTGTGGATTCCCAATGGGTCGAAGTTTTCCATATTGCAGACCGTGATGCAGTTGTCGTAACGGTCGCGCACCACTTCGTATTCGATTTCCTTCCAACCTTTGAGGGATTTTTCCACCAAAACCTGATTGGAATATGTGAACGCCTTTGATGCAAGGTTTTTTAACTCTTCGTCGTTGTTGCAAAAACCACTTCCAAGTCCACCCAAAGCGTATGCGGCGCGGAGGATTACGGGGTAGCCGAGTTCGTTGGCGGCTTTCAGGGCTTCGTCAACGGTTTCTGTGGCATGGGATTTTGTGAAGTTTACATTTATTTCTGCTAACTTCTGATTAAAAATATCGCGGTCTTCGGTGTCGATGATTGCCTCTACGGGCGTTCCGACAACTTTGACGTTGTATTTTTCCAATATACCTTGTTTGTGAAGTGCGACACCGCAGTTGAGGGCTGTCTGACCGCCAAAAGCGAGTAGGATACCGTCAGGGCGTTCTTTGTCGATAACTTTTTCGACGAACTCTGGCGTTACGGGCAGAAAATAGATTTTATCTGCCACGCCTTCGGAAGTCTGCACAGTAGCGATGTTTGGGTTTACGAGGACGGTCTCGATGCCTTCCTCTTTGAGTGCTTTGAGGGCCTGCGAGCCGGAGTAGTCAAACTCGCCTGCCTCGCCAATTTTCAACGCTCCCGACCCCAGGAGCAACACTTTGTGTATGTCAGTGAATTTCATGATCTTTTCGGGTAAAATTCCGCGTGGCAAAGTTAGAAAAAATTTTGCAAAAAATAGAATAAGTGGGATACGTAAAAATGTTTCATCGTAGGATTAATGTTTGCCACTTCTCAAATGTAGTATCTGCAAAAGCGTAATCAATCATCTTTTTGGGATCAATCTTAACAAAATCGTCAGCGATGGCGTGGTGAAATTTCAAATGAAACGCAAGGCGGAGGTCATCACCCGGCTCATCTGATTGATGCGCTTCTTTGCTTGTGATGGTGCGGATGCGCATTATTTGGTAAATATCGCGGATGCCTTTGCCCTTGATATATGGCGCAAAAAAATGAAGACCATCAAGAGCAATTGTAGTGGGGAACTTTGCACCAGTGTAATATATTGATGCTGTGCGATTTAAAAACAAATCTTCATTGCGTTTCGCAATACCAATCAACACGCGGTTGCCAGTTTCCAAAAAAGTTCCTTTTTGCGGAATCACTTTTTCGATGATGCTTGCCGAGGGCGACTGCAAAAGTCTTGAAACAAAATCTTCTAAAAGAACGCGGTTTTCCACATCGCCGGGACGCAACGGAAAGGCGCCTATATTAACCTTTGAAATGGTTTCGTAAAACTTTGACACCTGTACTTTTGCCTTTTCGCCATTGCCGGGGAAAAGTATGTAGCCGCCAATAACTTCCTTTTTGAGGGCGTTTTGGTCGTAGTTGCGGTAATAAATAGCATCGCGGTAACGGTGCATTTGGTTGATGGCATCTTCGGGCGGAGTGTCCACATTGTTTTTGTCGCGATGGTCGATACGGTATTTGGCGTCAAACAGATACGTAAGTTTTTTGCCTTCGGTAATATCAGTCTTAACAAGTTGCAGCACAATGTCGGGCTTTTGAATCGTGGTGGGCGATTCAAGGTTTTCGAGACCGATGGTTTGGCTTTGCTCCGAATTATAATAGAGTTCGGCAAGTTCCACGCCGTCTTTTTTGAAAAGGATTTTCGACTGCGAGCCCTTGTCGAGTTCCCACGTAAAAAGTCCGCTCAATTCGGGACGGTTGCGATGCTCAACGTCATCGTCGGTGATGTGTAGTTGGTCTTTGATAATATGGCTCACCTCAATAAAACACCAAATTTCGTAAAGTGTGGCTATGTCTTTGGTTTGCAGACGGTAAAGACCATCATTGAGAGAATAGGCACGTTTTAGAAGGTTGTATGTTTTGTAAACCTGACTATACCCAAATGCGCGTTGAAGTATCAGGCTCTCTTGGTTGATGCCCGTAAAATTGCCCACAGTGCGGAAAAACGGATTTTTTGCCAAACGGTCTAATACTTTGGACGTTGACTGCAATTCGGCTTTGAAATTATCTGAAACTTTTTCGTTGGTTTCAATCTGTTTTTTGAGATTGTCGTATTTTTTTGAGATGGTTTTGATAGCATGTTTCAAAAAACGATTTTCAGTGGTGTCGTTGGTATGAAATTGATTTTCAACACAATACAGATATGCACTATTGGTTCGGTGTTCTGCCAAAAGGTTTTCAAGGTTTTGCGGAATGCGCCTAATTTGGTCAATTCTCTTGTAGGTGTTTTCGCCCGTAAACTTGCGCCTCGGACGTTCAATGATGTTTTTGCAAGCGTTAATGAACTTTTGTTGTTCGCCGTTGAAAATGTTCCACCATATCAATTCAGGTGTATCGCCCTGACTGTCAGGTGAAAAACTATGATAAGTGCGCCTTAGATAATCAAGCGACAAAAGGCGGTATTCGTTCTCTATGTCGTGGATTATCTTTTTCCAATGGCTGTGATAATCAAGTTTTTGGCTAAGGACTTCAAAGGTGAATGTGAATCTCTTTTTCTGTTTATCTTTTTGATAATCAACAATTATTTCGCTGCGACCAATCTCGTTGCCGTAGTTGAGAAACCCCGCCAAAATGCCGTGACGAAAAGTAAAATTCTCACTGTCGGCACGCAACATTGAACCAAATGCAGCATCCTTAACGTCTTGATTAAATTCTATCCAAATAGGATAATCGGCATTGTCGAAAAAAATGGCATCCGATTTTGTGTTGTTTTCTATCTCATTATCAGATATTTTTACACTTTTTACGCCATCCGACCACGAATAAAACGACAATAGGTTTTCTTTACCGACGTTTTTGCCAGCATTTTGCGAGATGTGGCTGAACTTGTTACATTCCACCAACATCTTAAAATCTTCGTGTTCGATGGTAAGAATTTCCATTCTCTAACTCCAAAAACTTGTGTAGCCTGATGATAGGCGTTTTTCCATCTCGTTGAGTTTGAGTAACGAAACGGATTTTGTAGTATCAAAACTATCGCAAACGGCTTTCAACCCACTATCAATGACCTTTTTGAGATCTTCGATAACGGTTCGCGTCTTGTCTTCGTCGCCCTCAATGCGCGAAAGAATTTTCATTTATGTAATCTCGTCCAATGCGCGGGCAATTACATAATTTTGGTTCAAATCGTTGCCTTTTTCGTCCTTGCTATATGGCAGATTGTTAACCACATAGAGCAAAAACTCATTGCGTGTGCGGTAGGCTATTTTAAACGGTGTGCCGTTGAGTTTATCGTTGATGCTTTGCAGATAATCTATCGCCGTGTCGCAGACTTCCTGATTGTTGTCATAAACATCCACGCCCTCCACAGCATTACCCACAACGGTATCGAAATTGATTTTGCCGATGTTTTCAGTTTTTTCTGTAAGCCCACCGTGCAAATCCACCTCGTTCATCTCTATGGTCATCGCTCTGTCCAAAACTTTGCGTGAAAACGCAAATGTTGTTTCGTCCATATTCACCGTGCCTATTACGATGAGGTTTTTGGGGATGGAGATGCCGGATTGTAAAAATTGTTGTTGCAAATCGCTATCTTCGGTAAGTGTGCAAACAAGGTTGTGATACCATTCTTGCGCTTCTTTTTTCAAAATCGGGTCGGTAACGACTTCTTTTCCGTTGAATTTTCGACTTTCGATAACGCTCAGATATTCAGCGAAATATTGTTCCACAGGTGCAAGGTTCATTTCGTCGAGGCAAAGGAAATACGGAGTTTTGGTATCTTCCCACGCCTTGACCACAAACTTCAAGAAATCGCCTGCCACAAATTCAGGCGCACCGCTTGCACGGCTAACGTATCCAATAAGTTCGGTGCTGTCGTGCCAATTGGGTTTCACCTGAATCATCTCGAAGTTTTTGGGTTTCTGCGCCTTATACTCTTCGCTATCGCTGTCCCAACAAGCCCGCGCCAATTCCCTCACGATTCGGCTTTTTCCCGTGCCGGAGATTCCGGCTAGAAGAAGGAATGGCTTGGAACGGATGGCGGTGAGGAAGGGGCGGAATTGAGAGGTCGTTTCAAGAGTTGGAACGATATGAGGTTTTGTAGTAACATTTCCAGTCGGTATGAAAGATCGTAAAAAGTTCAGATCATCAAATTCAACTTCACTATATTCGCACTTTTGTAAATCTGAAAAAGTATTTTTTAGACCAAGGGTAATATAATGTGTGCCAACAGTAATTGGATTGCCATTTATAGCGACATTATAATAATCGGTTGTGTTGGGAGAATCGCTTCTTTTCCTTTGGGAACTTAGGAATGATATTTTCATTGTAGAATACATACCATTCTGATACAGAGTAATATGATATGAGCCGTCAGATTGCTTGCAATCATCAAGTTTCTCTATGTTAATGATTTCAGAACCTTTACTACTTGTAATAATTGCAACACGTTCAAATTTCCTTATGGAAATGAATCGTTTATTATCTGTGCCGTTATTA
>JAFPYR010000085.1 GCA_017412115.1 Bacteroidales bacterium
AACCGCTCCACCTCGAAGATACGTTCGCACCGTTGTGCGAATAACAAGATTTCACACAGAAAAACAAATAAATTTGCTTTTTTATGTCGGAAATCTTGCATATTCCAAAATTTTGTAGTATCTTTGCGGACGAAAACAAAAAAGGGAGAGAAACTCAGGAGGCAGGAGAACGCAGACTTGCCGATTGCGATTTGAAAGACCTGACAATGTAATCAGACGTTCATCAATTAACTTTTGGGTTTAACTAGTACTGGTGCATTAAAATTAACAAAAACCAACAAAACCCTTTTAGAGCTTTAGGAGCGATGCTCCTTGTTCAAATTGTTACTAAAAACTCCTTGCAAGCAAGCTTACAGATAGTTTTTACTACCAATTCGCACAACTCTATGAGTAAAAGCTCTCAAAGACATAAACACAAAAAACATTTCTGATTTAAATAAAAAAATAATATCATTCTTGTAATTTATTATTTATCAATATGATACAGATGCGGTAAGCAAAGTTAACGCACCACTAGTAGTTTAACATTAAAAAAAATAATCATTATGAGAGGGGTAGAGAAACAAGAGCACGCTGCCATTGCGCATATGCTCAAACGTAAGCAGTCTGCTGCATACGTTTCGGCACGCAGGGCAAACATTCCGGTGACGGTGGTACGCGGAGATACAATATACCGAGTAACAAGAGAAAGTAGTGAGGCAATAGGTACTATTGAGCCGAAAGTTAAAGTTAGTCAACGTATCATTGCTTTGAAATAGACCATGTCTAAGCGTTTACGTATATTAGCCGGTCCAAATGGTTCAGGAAAGTCTTCTGTTTATCGAACTCTCAAACAGAATAAGGATTTCCATTGGGGAATTTTTGTAAATGCCGATGAGATGGAGATGCAGTTGCGAGAAAGAAGATTTATCGACCTTGCGCAATATGGGCTCAATGTATTTGCATGGGAGGAATTTAAGGCTAATTATGGAGCATTTGTGGATGAAAAACAAGGGATATGTCCGGTTAGTAATCTGCTCTATGTTGATAATAGAATAATCGTGATAAAACCAGAACTTGTGGATTCTTATGTGGCATGTAAACTCGCTGAGTTTATACGATACGGATTGTTGAATACAAAGAAAGATGTTACCTTTACTTGTGAAACAGTGATGTCGCATGAAAGCAAGTTGGATTTTATGCGGGAGGCGCGAGAAAAAGGTTTTAGAGTATATTTGTACTTTGTTTCTACTTCTTCTCCTGAAATTAATGTGGGTCGTGTGGCAACTCGTGTTCAAGAAGGAGGGCACGGCGTGGCAGAGGAGAAGATACGTTCTCGATATGTACGTTCGTTGGCTAACTTGCACAAGGCCATTCTCCTTTCGGATAGAGCGTATATTTTTGATAATAGCGAAAGTAAATATCGTTGGGTAGCGGAATATGATGGATCTACCGGAGAGCTGACGTTTAAAAATGATGAGATCCCTAATTGGGTTGCACAATACGCTTTGGGGCAAGGCGACAACAAACAACAAATCAATTAGCTTTTTTGTTCAACTAAAAATCATTAACATTATGAGAAACTAAAGCTTTGTTCCGCTGTTTGCTGATGGACGGGGATAGAAGAGAGTGAAGAGAGTTTCAGGGGTTTTGTTAAAAAACAGCGACTTTGGTTAAAAAACAAAAATAAATGCACAAACGCTTGCATATGTCAAAAAATTGGAAGTACTTCGAGGACACCGAACCGGTGAAACCGCTCCACCTCGAAGATACGTTCGCACCGTTGTGCGAATAACAAGATTTGACACAGAAAAACAAATAAATTCGCTTTTTTATGTCGGAAATCTTGCATATTCCAAAATTTTGGAAGTACTTCGAGGACACCGAACCGGTGAAACCGCTCCACCTCGAAGATACGTTCGCACCGTTGTGCGAATAACAAGAT
>JAFPYR010000013.1 GCA_017412115.1 Bacteroidales bacterium
CAGATGTTTGCCGCCGACTTCTTTCAGATTCCGCCTCGCGACGGACACCCTTGTCTTAGGCTATGTGATTCCCACTATCAGGGCTCACTCGGGACTTCCACCCATTAGACTTCGCTCGTGCCGAGCATACTAAAAAAAACGAACCCGTCGAAAAATATCCGACGGGTTCGTTTAATTTATAAATTGTTATGATAACAGATTATTTTACTTCCCAAATATCATTTGTTTCCAAAAGTTCTGAAAAATTATGATATTTTTTCTGAGCTTTAACTTCTTCGATTTGAGCATTAACAGCATCGTCGTAAGTCGGAGCTTCAACATCGCGTATTACACCCAAAGCAATCGGAAAATCAGGTCCTTCCATTAACGCTAATTTCAACTGCAAAGTGTTATCCACTGCGTGTGCATCATGAACCAAAACATCGTCTAATGTATAACCGTTTTCACCGATTTTAACAACTTTAATCGAAAAACCATCTTGAACCAAACCAAACTCGTTGTTTTCGCCGAAAACCATTTTTTCTCCGTGTTTGAGATAAATGGCATTTTTAGCACGGCCTTCTTTCGTGTAAACAGAATCGTGAGTTCCGTTGTTGAAAATAACGCAGTTTTGAAGAATCTCACAAACAGCCGCTCCTTTATGAGCATGAGCCGCTTTCAAAATTTCGTTTGTGCCTTGAGCATCGGTTGCAACCGCTCTTGCAAAGAAATGTCCTCTTGCACCAAAACATAATTCTGCCGGACGGAAAGGATCCTCAACAGTACCGTAAGGAGATGATTTTGAAACAAATCCTCTCGGTGAAGTCGGTGAATACTGACCTTTTGTCAAACCGTAAATTCTATTGTTAAGAAGAATCATTTTCAAATCAATGTTTCTACGGTTTGCGTGAATGAAGTGATTACCGCCGATTGCAAGACCGTCGCCGTCGCCTGAAATCTGCCAAACTGAAAGTTTAGGATTCGTTACTTTGCAACCCGTTGCAATAGCAGCCGCACGTCCGTGAATAGTATTCATACCGTAAGTTGCCATATAATGCGGCAAACGTGACGAACATCCGATACCCGAAATCACTGCCGTATCTTCAGGGGCAACACCGATTTCAGCCATCGTCTTCTGTAATGCCGCCAAGAAAAAATGGTCGCCGCAACCCGGACACCAGCGGGGTTGACCTTTCTTAAAATCATTTATTGTATATTCGCTCATTTTTTTCTGTTTTAATAAAGTTTGTTAAACGCTTCTACAAGTTCGCTTACGTTGAAAGGTTGTCCCTTAACTTCATTGAATTGGAATGGAACAAAACCGTCAACTTTCATTCTTAAATAGCCTGCGAATTGTCCGAGATTTTGCTCTGCAACAACTGCTTTTTTGTATTTTTTCAAAACCTCTGACGTGTTTTTTGGCAAGGGATTGATATATTTGAACTGTGCCAAAGCCACTTTTTTACCGGCTGCACGCATTTCGTCCATTGCAGCGTGAAGGTGTCCATATGTTGAACCAAAACCGATAATCAAAAGCTCTGCATCGTCTTTGTCGCCTTCAACTTCCAAATCGGGAACTTTTATTTTTTCGATTTTTTCGGCTCTTTTACGACACATAAGGTCGTGATTTTCAGGATTTGTAGAGATTGCACCTGTTTTGTCGTCTTTCTCCAGTCCGCCGAGAATATGAGTGAAACCTTTTCTGCCCGGAACAGCCCAATAACGAACCATATCTTCGTTTCTCATATAAGGTGTCCATTTTCCGAGAAGTTCTTCGGGAACATAAGGCGGATTGATTGCCGGATAATCGTTTAAGTTCGGAAGTTTGAACGCAGCCGAACCGTTACCAAGATAAGCATCTGTCAAAAGGATAACGGGAGTCATGTGTTCCAAAGCGATTTTTGAAGCCTCGTATGCAGCATCAAAGCAATCAGTCGGTGAAAGTGCTGCTAAAACAGGCATTGGAGATTCACCGTTTCTACCGTAAAGTGCTTGTAAAAGGTCGGTCTGTTCTGATTTTGTCGGAAGACCTGTTGCAGGACCGCCTCTTTGAACGTCCAAAACAACGAGCGGAAGTTCTAAGATAACAGCTAAGTTCATAGCCTCTGATTTCAAACAAATACCGGGACCAGAGGTACTTGTAGCAGCGAGTGCGCCCGCAAACGAAGCTCCTACTGCCGAAGCACAACCTGCGATTTCGTCCTCACACTGAACCGTCGTAACGCCCAAAGATTTGTGTTTTGAAAGTTCGTGCAAAACGTCTGTTGCAGGCGTGATAGGATAAGAACCGAGATAAAGTCTAAGACCTGCTTTTTCAGCAGCGGCGATAAGACCGTAAGCAGTTGCTTTATTGCCGGTTATGTCCATATAACGACCGGGAACTTTGTCTTTTGTTTCGATTCTGTAAACATTCATTGCAAAAGAATGAGTGTTATGACCGTAATCGTAACCTGCTTGAATAACTTTTATGTTAGCCTCTGCAACGCCTGCTTTTTTAGCGAATTTTTCTTTCAAGAAATTGAAAGCGATGTTCAAATCCCTGTCAAAAAGCCAACAAACAAGACCCAAAGCAAACATATTTCTGCATTTGAGAATACTCTTGTTGTCCATACCTGAATCTTTAAGGCAGTCCTTAACCATAGTCGTAAGCGGACAAGCGATAACTCTATCAGGGTCGATATTCATTTCACCGAGATAGTCTTCGCCTTGAAATTGAGCCTTTTGAAGGTCAGCGGATTTAAAACTGTCAGTATCGATAATTATAGTTGCATTTGGTTTTGCATATTTATACTGTGTTTTGAGAGCGGCGGCATTCATAGCGACAAGGACGTCGCATTTATCGCCGGGGGTATAAACTTTTCCTGCGCCGATGTGCACTTGAAATCCCGAAACACCGGTTAAAGAGCCTTGTGGAGCACGGATGTCAGCGGGATAATCAGGGAATGTACTGATAGAGTTGCCGACAGTTGCTGAAACGGTTGAGAAGATATTTCCTGCAAGTTGCATACCGTCGCCGGAGTCGCCGGAGAATCTGACAACCACCTGTTCCAAATTTTCGATTTGTAAATTGTTTGCCATTTTTTTTAACGATTTAAATCTTTGGTTGCAAAGTAAACCATTTAACATTAACTAAACGTTAAATACCAAACTTTTTTTTGAATATTTTTTCAATTAAGGGAAATACGTAAGGAAAAACTGAATATTTATACAAAAATTCATCTATTCTAAAAAATTAATATTGCATTTTTCATGATTTTGTGTTGAAATTATTTGTTCGCGGAATGAAAAAATAATTACTTTTGCGCTCTTAAAAAAATTTTAGAAAAATGTCAGAAAATATCCGTAATATTGCAGAGAGAAGACCTAATTTTTTTGCTTTGACACCGCTGATAGTTTTTTTGGCGGTTTATTTAGTAGCCTCGTTAATCCTCAATGACTTTTATAAAGTGCCGATAACAGTGGCTTTTATCACGTCATCGGTCTACGCTATTGCTATCACAAGAAAACTAACTTTGAATCAAAGAATTACAAGATTTAGCCGTGGGGCGGGAAACAAAAATATAATGCTGATGATTTGGATTTTCGTACTCGCCGGAGCCTTTGCTCAAAGCGCTAAAAGTATGGGCGGAGTACAAGAAGCCGTCAATATCGCAATAAAAATTCTTCCCGATAATTTTCTTTTACCCGGAATGTTTTTGACCTCGTGTTTTATTTCGTTAGCAGTCGGAACTTCGGTCGGAACAATAGCCGCACTCATGCCGGTAGCCGCCGGAATAGCCTCTCAAACAGGCATCAGCACGGCTTTAATGTCGGGAATTATTGTCGGAGGTGCTTATTTCGGTGATAATCTGTCGTTTATATCAGATACTACCGTCATCGCCACAAAATCACAAGGCTGCGAAATGAAAGATAAATTCTCAGAAAATATCCGTATCGTTTTGCCCGCCGCAATTATTGTCGCAATTCTGTATTTTTTTATCGGAAAAGATATTCACGCAACACTGCAAAATACTGAAATTCAGTTTCTTAAAATAGTGCCTTATCTTGTGGTTTTAATTCCGGCATTATTCGGCAGCAACGTTTTGACAGTACTTTTGTTAGGAACTCTTTTTGCCGGGATAATAGGAATATTTTCAGGCAGTTACGATATTTTCGGATGGTTCGCCGAAATGGGAAAAGGTATACTTTCGATGTCAGAATTAATTATCGTAACGCTTTTAGCGGGCGGAATGTTGGAATTAATACGCTACAACGGCGGAATGGATTATCTCGTTGAAAAACTTTCCTCAAAAATTTCAGGACGCAGAGCCTCTGAATTTAGCATCGCATTTTTGGTATTTTTTGCCGATTTGTGCACCGCTAACAACACCGTCGCTATTATAACCGTAGGACAACCGGCAAACAAAATCGCTAAAAAATTCGGCATTAATCCCAAACGTACAGCAAGTTTACTTGATACATTTTCATGTTTTGCACAAGGCATAATTCCTTACGGAGCGCAAATGCTTTTAGCGGCAGGTTTTTGCGAAATTTCACCGTCCATGATATTGCCTTATTTGTTTTATCCGTTTTTAATGGGATTTTGCGCAATCCTCAGCATTTTGATAAGAAAAAATAATTGATTTTTTTTCTTTCACGTAACAAAAAACTCCGAAAAAATAATTAAGTTTGCAGCCGTATGGCATAAATTTAATTTTTTAGGCAAATAAATAAATGGAACAATTAAAACATGAATGCGGTGTGGCAATGATACGCCTTTTGAAACCGCTCGAATATTATCAGCAGAAATACGGAACATGGATGTACGCCCTCAACAAACTCTATCTTATGATGGAAAAACAGCACAACAGAGGGCAAGAAGGCGCAGGAATTGCTTGCGTAAAACTCAAAGCATCTCCGGGTCAGGAATATATGTTTAGAGAAAAAGCTGCCGGATCTTCTGCGATAACGGAAATTTTTTCCTCCGTTCAGGAAAATTTTAAAAATCTGACTCAAGAGCAACTCCACAACGCTGCGTATGCCGGAAAAAAATTACCCTTTGCCGGTGAAATTTATATGGGACATTTAAGATATTCCACAACCGGAAAAAGCGGACTTTCATACGTTCATCCTTTTTTAAGGCGCAACAACTGGCGAGCTAAAAACCTTTGTCTTTGCGGCAATTTCAACATGACAAATGTTGAGGATATTTTTAAAGAAATCACTTCTGAGGGACAACATCCGAGAGTTTATTCCGACACTTATATAATATTGGAACAGTTAGGACACCGTCTTGACTGCGAAAGCGAAAGACTTTTTAACGAGGCACGTTCGATAGGTCTTGCAGGCTTGGAAGTTACAAAATACATCGAAGACAATATTAACATCAGAAAAGTCCTCTTAGAAAGCTCAAAAATTTGGGACGGAGGATATGTAATCTGCGGTTTTACGGGCAGCGGTGAAATGTTTTCGATGCGCGACCCTTGGGGCATACGTCCTGCTTTTTATTATTATGACGAGGAAATCGTAGCACTCGCCTCAGAAAGACCTGTTATTCAAACGGCTTTTGACCTTAACGCCTCACAAATTCACGAACTCCTTCCCGGTCAGGCTATCACGGTCAGCAAATCTGGAAAAATTCAAGTTGCGGGAATCATTCAACCCAAAGAGAAAAAATCATGCGTTTTTGAAAGGATATATTTTTCACGAGGCAGCGATATTGACATCTACAAAGAACGTAAGGCGTTAGGCGAAATGTTAAGAGAACCTATCCTAAAGGCTGTGGATTACGATGTTAAAAATACTGTATTTTCTTTTATTCCTAATACGGCTGAAGTTGCATTTTACGGAATGTTGGAGGGCTTAAAAAAGCATCTGATTAACAAACAGATAGATGAAATTTTATCGCTTAAAGAAAAACCAACACGCCAACAATTAGAAAGTATCTGCAACCATTATATCAGAAGCGAAAAAGTAGCATTAAAAGATATAAAGCTGAGAACTTTTATCGCCGAAGGTAATTCCAGAAACGACCTTGCCGCTCACGTCTACGACATCACTTACGGCAGTCTTAGAGAAAATGTTGATAATCTTGTCATTATCGATGATTCAATCGTCAGAGGCACAACTTTAAGAGAATCTGTTATAAGCATACTTGATAGACTCCACCCCAAAAAAATCGTTATTGTAAGTTCCGCTCCTCAAATCCGCTATCCTGATTATTACGGAATTGATATGTCGAAAATGAGCGAATTTATTGCTTTTAAAGCGGCTATCGAACTGCTGAAATCCCGCGGACTTGAAAGCATTATCGACGATGTTTACCGTAAATGCAAGGCTCAAATGTCATTGCCGAAAACTCAAATGCAAAATTTCGTAAAAGAGATTTATGCACAATTCAGCGACGAAGATATTTCCCAAAAAATGGTTGAAATGTTGCGCTCGCCCAAAGTTAAAAGCGAAATTCAAATCGTTTATCAATCCATTGAAAACCTTCACAAAGCTATTCCGAATCACACCGGCGACTGGTATTTTTCAGGAGATTATCCGACACCGGGCGGCATCAAAAGGCTTTCGCAAGCATTCATAGATTGGTACGAAGAAAATAGGAAATAATTTCTTTTTTTTGAAAAAAAACTGTTTTTATTTTTCTAAAATTTTAAAATTTTTGTTGTATATTTGCAACCATAAAGGCCAAGGGAAACTTACTTCATAATTTTTTCAGAAATTTTAGTTTCCCGATTGCCTTTTTTTGAAATATAATGCGATATGGACAGAATTTCACTTCTAAAAGTGGCGCTACGCCAAAGGGCAGTTTTTATTCCTGAAAATCAAGTGGTTGAAACTAAGGAAATTTCAAATTTTGCCGCTGATTTCTGCATCAATTTGTACAAGGCGGGATACGTGGTCCAAGAAAAACTTCTCCACGTTATCAACAGCCTTCCTCAAAAGCAACTCGTTGAAATATACGGCATTTTAAAATCAGAACTCGGCATTGACAAAAATTGGACACCACTGGTGAAAAATTGGACTATCCCAACCGGTGAAAGCCGTGCCGACCATATTGCAACAGCGATTGTAAACTTTTTCGGTCCGAAAAAACTTGGTGTAAATGCAGTTCAAATGCCTTGCGGACATTACATTCCAGAAGGTTCGTTCCCGATTGAAAGATACAACGGATGCCCGTTTTGCGGTACACCATTTGAATTTTCCGATGAGAAAATTTCGGGTCAAGGCTCAAAACACAAAATCCTGAACCTCTGGACAGAAAAAGATTTACAAAAACATTTTGAAAATTTAATCGCCTCCCCCGTCGCACTTGATGCCACACAAAAAGACAGTCTAAAAATCCTTCTCAAAAACTTTGCGATGCCTAACGATGTTAAAATCATTGTAAAAGAGACTGTTATTCTTGTTGTTGACTTTCTTTTGAAGAATGGCGAAATTCAAAAAACGGCGGAATATTTCTCCTCTCCTACCGACATTTTGCGTTACCTTTGGTACAATCATACGGATCAAATCCAAATAATCGAACCCAAAACGCTGATTGAAAACAAGAAAAATTCTATCGGCTACCATTGGGAAAAAGATTCGTCGCACAATTGGGTGAAAATTTTAAGAAAAGATGTGATGGCAAAAGAAGTGGCAAAACTCAAACTTCACTATTCGCGCCCGATGTGCAAGATTGTTGCGTTTTGGCTCAATTCGTTGAAACTCAGCGCGGAAAAGGCTTGCGAAATAATGCACCCGAAACGCGAAATGTGGGTGAGGTTTATCCGTGCGCTTCGTCTTACCGAATTTGCAAAAAAGAACGGTTATGATAACCTTAAAAAGATACTTGATGTTTTTTACAGAAAAGATTACACCGTTTGGCAAGGTGAAATCAACAAATTGAAACAATCCGACAAAGTTGATGACCGCATAAAAATGTTAATGCAGTTGCAGCAACGTCCGGGAAGTTTTGCGCGTCAGTTGTTTTCGCTTTTGTTGCAATCCTCTGACAGAGAGTTGGTTTTGAACAAGTTTTTGCAAATTGCTGACCAAATTCCAATGCGCCTGTTGATAACGCTCGGAATGTACGCCGAAAATTATTTCACCCGCGACGAAATCCGCACCGTAAAGGCCATCACCGGCAAAAACAAGCGCATCGAAAAGCCGCGCCTTATCGCCAACTATTCCGACGACGAACTAAAAACAATGATTCAAGAGGTCAAAAGCTTGTATGTCAGCGTATTGAAAGAACGGTTTTCAAAACTTCCCGCCGAAGGCAAGACGATGTACATCGCCCCCGAATTGTTTGACATTCCACTTTCAATCGGTGAAAGAGCGAAGACGATTCAGGACACCGATTGCGCATTGCAGGGAACGATTTTTAAACCTGAGGGCAACAACATAAGGTTATTTTTGCAGTGGGGCGTCGGACTTCCCGCTCAACATCTTGATATGGATCTTAGTGCCGCAATTATTTATGAATCAGGCAAAACCAGAGAATGTGCATATTATGACCTCTCGTTTACAGGAGCGAAACATTCTGGCGACATTCAGAAGATTCCCGACTTAATCGGCACTGCTGAATACATAGAACTTGACATTCAAAAACTTCGCGAAACCGATGTAAAATACGCAGTTTTTACTTGCAATGCTTACACCGCCGGCACGCTTTCGCCGAATCTTGTTGTCGGTTGGATGGATTCAAAACATCCGATGAAAGTTTCCAACGAAACCGGCGTTGCCTACGACCCTTCATGCGTTCAGCATCAGGTAAGGATTTCTGCAAGCAACCTTTCCAAAGGCTTGGTTTTCGGCGTTTTGGACGTTACCAAAAACGAAATAGTATGGCTTGAAATGCCGTTTGGCGGTCAAACTGCCCATCAACTCGACAAAAAAGCGGTTCAAGGGCTTTTGAATAAACTTGCCGCCCGCGCCAAAATCGGTGAAATACTTTCAATAAAAGCCGCCGCCCAAAACATCGAAATCATATCCGACAAGACCGCTGCCGATCTCGTCTATGACTACAACTGGGCGTTAGATACGGCAAAAGTCAGCGCATTGTTGTTGGGATAGAGGAAAAACAACTTATTATGAACGAAGAAAAAGAAATATACAAAGTAACATTGATTGGCAGCGGTGTCAATCTTATTTTGGTAGTTTTCAAGTTTTTAGCGGGAATTTTCGGACATAGTGCCGCGATGATTGCCGATGCTGTACATTCTGTGTCAGATTTTGCCACTGACATCGTTGTTTTGGCATTTGTTAAAATAAGCCGTATGCCAAAAGACAAATCGCACGACTACGGACACGGCAAATTTGAAACTCTTGCAACAACGTTAATCGGTCTTGCTCTGTTTGCAGTTGCCGTAGGAATTTTCATAAGCGGCGTTAAAAAAATAATCAGTTGGGTAAACGGTGAAGCACTCTCTCAGCCTGAAATGTTGGCTTTATGGGCAGCATTAGCATCAATTATTTTAAAGGAACTGACTTACCGTTATACCATTGCAAAGGCCAAAAAACTCAATTCTAAAGCAATGATTGCAAATGCTTGGCATCACCGCAGCGATGCGCTATCGTCAATCGGCACGGGAATCGGTATCGGCGGTGCAATATTGCTTGGCGAGCGTTGGGCCGTACTTGACCCGATTGCTTCAATTATTGTCGGAATTATGATTGTTAAAGTCGCCGTTGAACTTCTTAAAAACGGTATGGACGAACTTATGGAACAATCGTTACCCGATTCTATAGAAGAGGAAATCATAAAAATAGCATCAAGCGTTCCCGGAGTTTCCGAGCCGCATGATTTGTGCACACGCAGAATCGGAAACCGCTACGCCATCGAAATGCACATTCTTCTTAGCGGTGAAATGTCGCTTAACGAGGCTCATGACAAATCCTCTGAAATTGAACGCCTTTTAAAAGAACGTTACGGCGAGCATACTCACGTTGCAATTCATATCGAACCGTTAGAAAGCGAAAGCCCGTCAAAGGCATGATTTAAGAGAACGTCATTTGTTTTAAAATTTTGCCTCTCCCCTTTCAACTGTTCAATTTTTCTAAGTGACACATCATAAGCGAATTATCGGCATTATGAAGGTGCATTCCGCCCCCTTCGCAGTAACGGAAAAATTTGCAGTCAGCACAAATGCCAATCTTAGCCCAATCACGGTTGCGGAATTTTTGAAATTTATTGTTCCAAACCTCCCAAAAGTCATCTTTATAAATATTTCCCTGACTAAAAACCGCCCTAATGCCCGGACACGCTGAAATGTCGCCGTTACTCATCACCGATGCTACCGACACGCCCGCCTCACAACTATAAAAATTGTCGCGGACATCATTTTCGTAACGTCCCAAAAAGCCTTCGCAACTGTAACTTACGTGCTTGCCCTCGGCGCGACATTCTATGATAAAATCCATCAATTGCCTGAGTTGTGCGCCGTTGAGTTGCAAATCCTTGTTCTCCGCTGCACGGCCCGCCGGAAATGCCGAAAACACTCGCCAACTTTTTACACCAACGTCAAAGAGTTTAACTTTCAATTCGTTGAGAGTGTCCAAACTTTTGGGCGTAACACAAGTTGCTACGTCCCAATTTAATCCGGAAGTTTTGCCTAACAACCGTATCGCATTGAATGCACGTTGCCAACTTTCATTGTTGCCGCGCATATAATTATGATCGGATTCATTACCGTCCAAACTTATGGTTGTACTTCTCAAACCGCTGTCAATCAACGACTTTAATCTATCGACAGTCAATAACATACCGTTGCTGACAAATCCCCAAGGATATTCGCGGTTGTAAAGCTGTTTTCCAACATATTCGATGTCATCACGCAAAAGAGGTTCGCCGCCGGTGATTATTATCATAAGTTCGTGATTATTAACATACGGCGTAATTTTGTCCACAACAGCCAAAAAATCATCGGCGGGCATATCCTTGATTTGTGATTTTGGCAAACACGCACTGCCACAATGACGGCATCGAAGATTGCACCTCAGCGTACATTCCCAAAACAATTGTTTTAATTCATGAATTTTTTTGCGATTGTTTTTGATGCTTCGGGCAAGTTCGAGACCAATGCGTTTTTTCAGCGAAAGTTCCATCGTTATTCATTTGAAATTTCGGGGTCGTCGGTTTTTTGGTTTTCTTCCGGCGTTTCGGGTTCTGCCGGTTTTGTTTTCAAAGTGAAATTATGAGTTGTGCTGTAACTGCCACTGTACCAATCGTGGTCGCCGCCCTCGAATTTCGGTTCTATCTCCACCGAATCGGCTTGATAGATGCCCGATGGATCTTCTGTCATTACCCAATAACTTTTATCTGGGAAGATGTAGTTGGCATTAAATACAAATTTGCCATCTTGGTCGGTCTTGGTGGTATCGCCATAATGGTCACGGACATAGACCTTTACTTCATTCACAGCCTTACCGTCCTCATTGAGCACTGCGCCCTCCACTTTGAAATTAGCGTACGGTTGACCATACAAACATGGTTCATCAACTTCTTTGCCGCCACAAGCAGCAAATCCCAACAGACCGAGCAATGTAGAAAGCATTGCACACCATTTTACTCTCAAATACTTCTTAATCTGTTTCATTATTAAATTTGTTTATAGGTTAACTTTTAATTATTTATCCAGTTTCTTGAATTTGGAAGAAGGTACACCATACAGAGCAATAATTTCGCCCCCATCAATGTTCTTAGGAGGTTTAACAATATGTATGGAGTCTATTTTTTGTTCTGAAGCATCATCGTTGTCAACAACTACTTTTTGCGTATTATGACACGCACTAAAACCTATTGCTGTCAATAACGCCGCCAACACAGCGCACCATTTGCCGAGTGTATATTTCTTTAATTTTGACATTGCTATCTATTTTTTTCTGCAAATATAAATGATTATTTCAAATTTGCAAAACAAAAAATCTCAGCCAAATCTTAAAAATAATTATCTTTGTGGTAAAAAATTGGGCGGTGTTTCCCCTAAATATTTGACAATGAAAGATTTTGCAGCAATAGATTTGAAACGGCAAACAATGAGCGTTCGTCGGTTTGTTCGGTTGGAATTGTGATAGTTAAAAATGGTGAAATCGTTGATTCCTTTTATTCACTCATTCAGCCAGAGCCAAATTATTACAATTATTGGTGTTCGCGGGTTCACGGTATATGTCAAGAAGATACCGAAGATGCGCCTGTGTTTCCAAAAGTTTGGGCGCAAGTGGAACCAAAGATTGCCGGTTTGCCATTGGTGGCGCACAACAAGCCGTTTGACGAGAGTTGTTTGAAGGCTGTTTTTCGTGTTTATCAGATGGATTATCCCGACTATGAATTTTATGATACGCTTTGTGTTTCGCGCCGAAAGTTTCCTCATTTGCCTAATCACCAACTACATACAGTAGCAGCCGTTTGTGGCTATCGTTTAGACAATCATCACCACGCCCTCGCCGACGCCGAAGCTTGCGCATGGATAGCAAGGGAGATTTTGTAGGGGGATTTGGGGGATAATTGAGGAACGCAGATTACTCACTCTTGTTTTCCCACGCCTTGATCAAATCTACGTTCAATTGCTCCAATTGTGAGAGTTGCACTTTTGAATTGTCGTTGAGGGGCTTGTACCAACTCATTTCGTTGTCAGCCTTTCCATAGTTCCATCCGCCGAGACCGTCAGTCCAAATGCGGTTAGTGATGTTTTGAGCGGTAGCGGTGGCGGCAAGGGTCAGTGCTGTTTTGACAAATGGTAATGTTGGCGGATGTTTTTTGTTGACAAAAATTTCCTTTACGCAATAAAAAAACGCCTTTTTATTGCATAAAGGAAATAAAAATTGTTATTTTTGTTGCGCATAGGAAATAAATTGATTAACTTTGCCCCAAAATTATATGCTATGGTAACAAGAGAAACTATCCGCGAAATAATTATAGACAACCGCCAACAGGTTGCTAAACGTGAAATCATAAGCCGCAACTTTAATTTTATGGACAACGCTTGCTACGTCCTTATTGGCGTAAGACGGGCGGGAAAGTCGTACCTTTTGTATCAGAGAATCCAACAACTGATACGCGACGGACATTCTTGGGAAGAAATTGTATATATCAATTTTGAAGATGAGCGTCTTCTCGAAATGCAAACCACCGATTTGAACAAGATTCTTGAAGTTCATCAGATGATGACAGACAAAATGCCGCAGCTTTTTTTGGACGAAATACAGAACATTGCTGGATGGGACAAGTTTGCTCGTCGCCTTGCCGAAAACAAATATTCCGTTATTGTAACGGGCAGCAATGCAAAAATGCTCAGTCAAGACGTGGCTACAACCCTCGGCGGCAAATTCATTATTAAAGAAATTTTCCCGTATTCGTTTAAAGAGTTTTTGGGTGCGAAAAAGGTAGTCTTGGACAGTAATTCTTTTTACTCCACATCTCAACGCTCTGAAATTCAAAAATATATGCGCGAATATTTCTATGACGGCGGTTTTCCTGAAAGTCTCAATTACGATATTAAGTCCGATTACCTCACATCGGTCTATCAAAAAATCTACATTGGAGATATTGCCGCACGCAATGGCATCGATAATATATTTGGACTACGTTTGATGTTCAAAAAACTTGCTGAAAACGTTATGCACCCGATTTCGTTCACAAGGCTTACTAATGTTATTAAATCCTCTGGTGCACCAATTGCCACCAAAACAGTAATTGCATACTCACAATATTCTCAAAATGCGTTTTTATTGTTGTCAGTTAGAAACATAGCCGCAAAACTTACAGACCGAGAAAGTGCGCCAAAACTTTATTTTGTAGATAACGGTCTGTTTAATGTGCTTGCTGTGCGCAGCGAGCCTATATTATTGGAAAATATTGTTGCATTGGCTCTTATGCGCCGTTATGGTACTGACGACCACATTTTTTTCTACAACAAGAATATAGAAGTGGATTTTGTGGTTCCCGAACATGAAATAGCCATTCAAGTATGCTACCGTCTGCGCAACGATATCGACGATACCTTCCGACGTGAAACCTCAGCCCTCGTTGCTTACAAGAAGTTTTCTCAATTCAAAAACCTTTTCATCATCACATACGAGGAAGAAGAAATTTTGACTATTAAAGATACCGAAATCAAGGTGCTACCAATTTGGAAATGGCTGTTGAGTTAGTGTCTGCCGGTGAAGATGGCAGGGTTGGTGTAAAAATCACACTCCCAAAACTATATCGGGCAAGGCAGTTCGCCGATTGGATAATTCAGAAGGTCAACGAAAATAAGCTCAAAAAAAGCGTGAACCATTCGCAACTTACTTTTCGTGTACAAATCTGTTTTCCGAACATTTTCGATTGAAGAATTAAGAGCGTAAAACCCAATGTTTTAATATGTTAGTTTATAATTATTTCTGTTTCGTATGTTTTGATTTTAATTTGGTGTAAAAAAAGAATCAAAATCTTTTATGCCTCTTTTTGTAATTTATTGCAAACCACAGCTTGTCATCATTTTTTTTGAAATATTTCTCCTTATTTCAAAAATCTTTTTATCTTTGGCCTTGAAAACCATTAAAAAACTATTAATATGAAAAAATCAATTTTAACAATCGCAATGATAATAGCAACTGCGCTCACTATGTCGGCTCAGAGCAGTGTATCCGTCAAAAAGTTTCAAAACGAAGGCAAGGACAACCTATACCGAGGCACCGAAAAAACCTCAACAGCCGAAGGTGATTTGAACAAAGACGGCATCAACGACCTTGTTATCCTCGAAAATGTCAGCGGTGATTTTAGCGACAAAACAACAGCATATTTTGCAATATATTGGGGCAGTGCTGACGGCGTATACAAACTCTACAAGACTTTTCAGTTAGACTCGCTTGCCCGTAATGTAAATGTTTCCATCACAACCAAAGGTGTTTTGCGAATGGCTGCCGAAACCACTTACGACTATGTTGATGATGACGGCGAAAGCGGCTTTTATGAAGAATACAATTTGGTGTATATGCTCCGTTATCAAGATAGTGAGTTTTGTCTTATCGGCGGCAGTGTGCATTATCACTGGGAACGAGTTCCCGACCTTGGCTGCATGAGTCATCATATTTCGTACAACACTCTCACCAACAAGGCTGTACGTAGTAACTACCCGAATTGCGACTACGACCATCCCGAAAAAGAAACTGTTGACATCAAAAAACTCCCGCTGATGAAAATCACTGAGTTTAAAATCGGTCAACCAATATTCGACAGGTTTGATTTTTTGAAGTAAAAATAATCCACGAGTAAAGATAAGAATAAAAGAATCAAATGAAACGCAAGATTTTAGTACCGCTACTTGGAATTGTTATTTTAATTCCATTGGGTCTATTTTCAAGGCACATAAGCCAAATACCAGCGGAAACCGGCGATGCACTTTGGGCTATGATGTTGTTCTGTTTTTGGCGTATCTTTTTATTCAACAAGCATATTAACATAGTTGCTATTGTAAGTTTAATTAATTGCTATCTCGTGGAATTTTCGCAACTTTTAACATTCAGCTGGCTCGTGGAAATGCGCAAAACGTTCATCGGACACATGATTTTAGGACAGGGCTTTTTATGGATTGATTTATTAGCTTACACTATCGGAATTGCTTGTATTTGGCTGATATTTAGGAAAACATCACCTCATACCTTGCCAACTCCCAACCGTTGAAGACCATAATTATACCCGTCAAAGTCCAACCTTTGTCTTTTGCGGAGGTTTGCAAATGATTGTCGTTGATATACTTGGGCAATTGAACGCGGGCTTCGTCAAGAA
>JAFPYR010000086.1 GCA_017412115.1 Bacteroidales bacterium
ATTATTATTATTATTATTATTGCCGATTGAAAAAATGAAATTAGAACCGCCTATAAAAAAGGGTTCATATTATCTAAATTATTTATAATCAATGAAAAGAAAATTAATTTTTGTAAGCCTTTTTATGGTATTTGTATTTTCTATTGTTTCTTGTCATAAAAATGACGATGAAAAAGAAAATACCACTGAAAAAGAAAATACCGGTGAAAAAGAAAATGTTGAAGAAATTGTTGATTTGAAAAAGTCCATTATAGGTTCTTGGAAATTAATCAAAAAGGTTATATTTAAAGACGAACAAGAAGAAACAAAAGAAGAAGAGGATCAAACTGTAACATTTTTAGAGGATGGTAATATCTCTATTTCAGTTTCTGTTCCTCGTGTTGCTGTTTTAACAGGAACTTATGAATTGAATGATAATGAGTTGAGTTTTGAATGTATGGCTACTTATGCAGATGGTAACTCAATGGGAAGTATTGGTTCTGAATTTTTTGGTACAATATCATTTGAAGGTAATACTCTTATTTTAACATCTGAGGGAACTGATGTAATCGTAGATGACAAAGGAACGAAAGTGAAATATAAATCTATAAGTTATTGGGAAAAACAATAGTTACGCGAACTGAATATATAATAAAAAAACTAAAACTTTCTGCTAAGCTATAAGTTTGGTGGAAAGTTTTTTTTATTTAGTTTTTTTTTAATTATAATAAAACTTTGAAAGAAATTTTCTAACTTTGCGCAAAAATTGTATTTAAATTCTCTTATAAAGTGAAAAAACATATATTAGTTGTCGTTTTTGCCCTGATTGGGTTCTTGAATGCGTTAGGACAAAACGTTGAAAAGTCAGAAAAATTCGTTCAAATTTTCGGAACGAAATATTATCTCCATACTATGAAAACCGGTGAAACCCTTGAGGCTATTGCCGGAGCGTATAATACTACTATTCAGGAGATTAAAATGAATAATCAGGGTGTTAGCAATTTTCAGGCGGGAGTGCTGCTGAGAATTCCCGTTATCGCCTCTAATGCTACCGAATCCACAACTCAACAATTTGCGTATCACGTCGTTGAAAAAAAGCAAACTTTGTATTCTATTTGTAAAAAATACGGAGTTTCGCAGGAAGATGTTTTTAAATATAATCCCCACGCTAAAATGGGATTGCGTTCGGGCGAAACCTTAAAAATTCCCGTCGGCGGAAAAACCGAACCAGACCGTCAGGATATTGATTTTATTTATCATACCGTAAAACAAAACGAAAGTTTCAATTCTATTAGCCAACTTTACGGCGTGGAAATTTCTGACATTGTAAAATACAATCCGTCAGCAAAATACAACATGAAACCCGGAGATATTATCCGTTTGCCAAAACTTTCGTCATTATCTTCTGTTAACGGACATGATAATGAGGAAATTTCTCCCGTTGAAGGCACACTTGAGACTTCAGAGCAAGTTAGAAAAAAAGCTATGCAAAATTCCGACTATTGTCCGTGCGAGAGTTATATGTATTCTACCAACAAAACAATAAAATTAGCTCTTATTTTGCCGCTTTTCTTAAAAGAAAACTTGCTTTACAGCGAGGCTTTCAGGGGCGATCCCAACAAGAAAAGCCTTAAAAAGAATACCGAAAAAATTTATGAGTTTTATGAGGGTTTCCTTTTGGCTGTAAAAGATTATCAGTCAATTAATAAGAATATTCAGCTCAATGTTTACGATACCGAAAAAAGTACTTCAAAAATTGATGAAATTTTGTCAAATCCCGAACTTAAAAAGATGGATTTGATAATCGGTCCTTTGTATACTGAAAACGTTATCAAAGCTGCAAAATTTGCAAGTGAAAATCAGATTTCGCTTGTTTCGCCTTTTGCTGTCAGAAACGATTTGCTTAAAAACAATCCGTATCTTTTCCAATTTACGCCTTCAACGGCAACTTCAATCGAAGAAACTACCGAATTTTTCGGAAATTTGGAAAATGCGAGCGTAATAGTTGTTCATGATAGCAAACCCTCTGAATTGGAGCAACTTAAAATTTACAGAGAAAACTTAACTAAAAGTTTTGCCGATAAAGACGGTGTTCCCGAATTGGTTTTCAAAGAAGTTGATTTTGCCTCAGGTGGTCTTGCTCGTATTACCGATGCTATGTCGCCTTCCAAGACTAACGTGATTTTGATGCCCGGAACCGATGAAATTTTTATCTCAAAGGTTATCAATCATTTAACTAATCTTCAAAAAACTTTGAAATACAAAATCGTACTTTTCGGAACTCAAAGTTGGGAACAATATTCCAATATTGACATCGAATTTTTGCAAAGTATGAATTTTAGTTTCCGCAGTCCGAGTTTTATAGATTACACGGACGATAAAGTTAAAAATTTCGTTTCTCGCTTTAGAGATTATTATAATGCGGAGCCGGGAATTTATGGTTTTTCGGGTTATGACATCGCAAAATATTTTATAGGCGAGTTGGAAAAACACGGAAAATATTTCCAGTTTTGTGCCGAAAAAGCTCCTGCCCAAAAAGGATTGGTTTATAAGTTTGATTTTAAGAGGGTTAATCCTTGTGGCGGCTTTGAAAACCGTTCAAATTTTGTGTTGCGTTATAGTGAAGATTTCACTTTGAAATCCGTATATTAATTATATGTAAAATTGTACTCTGAAAATTATATATATTCTTAACAAAAAAAATTGAATATTTTGTTTTGTAATGAATATAAATTTCTATATTTGCGCAATTTTTTAAGGCACTAGCCTAAAACGAAAAAAATAACAATATTTAATTTCATAAGGTTATGTATTGGACACTTGAATTAGCAACAAAATTAGAGGATGCCCCTTGGCCGGCAACCAAAGACGAACTTATCGACTATGCAACTCGTTCCGGAGCTCCGATGGAACTTATCGAAAATCTTCAGGAGATTGACGATGACGGTGAGATTTATGAAGGTATTGAAGATATTTGGTCAGATTATCCGAGTAAGGAAGACTTTTTCTTCAACGAGGACGAGTATTAAAGAAAAATCTATGAAAAAAAATGTCGGTAAAAAAACTTTTTTTACCGACATTTTTATTTTTTTATTGTGCCTCTTGTTGTTCTCTTTCCTGACGGGCTTTTTCGGTGTTAACATTATCAACGTAAACAATCGAAAGCGTGTAAATATTTCTCTGAAAAACTGCTAATTTTATTTTTCCTATCGGGGTCGAAAACATGCAGTCTTTGATTAACGTAACGTTTTTCCATGCTTTTTCGTAGCCCGGATAAATAAACTCTTTGAAAGTTCCGTCGTCCTCTGCTACAATTTCGCCGTAAAGTGCGGAAAGTTCGTTTTTAAGTTTTTCGTATTGTTTTAAGATTTCGTTTTCGTTTTGGTTGTAGGTGAAACAAACCGAAACTGCATAAACATTGGTGTTTCCGTTAGAACTTGCTACATTTACAATCGAATTTCTAAAGCCCGAAATATCAGCCGTTAAAATGCCGACTCCGTTTTCTATTCCGACGTTTTTGTAACCTTTAGCATTGAGACCGTGCATATAGTCCGTAACTGTTCCGTTAATAGGAAGTCCTTGAAATTCAAGGTGTTTTACGTCATTTTGCGCTGATAAATTTAATGCAATAAATAATGCTGAAATTATAAAAATAACTCTTTTCATCGTAGAACTAATTTTTAAAAAAAATACTTTGCAAAAATAATATTTTTTTTGCGAAAAAATTATTGATAAAAACAAAAAATTGTTATTTTTGAGAATTACAAACTTTATAAAAGTTTTTTTTTAATACAATGAAAAGAATTGGCGTTATATTATTGATTATTATTGCTTTGATGTCTTTTTCTAAGGTCGTTTTGGCACAAGAGACGAGTCATGGCGCATATATAGACAGCCTTATAGATTTGGCTAAAAAATCTAAAAATGACACTTTGAAAGCCGAAATTTGCAATAAAATTTCATGGGAATTGAGAAATTCCGACCCCTCGGAGGCAATACGTTATAGTATGGATGCGATTGAGGCTGCCGGCAGGACGGATAATTTTCAAGAGCTTATCCGAGGTTACAGTTATATTGGTGTGTGTCATAGAAATTTAGGAAACAATTCTGAGGCTTTACAATTTTATTGGTTGGGACTTGATGCTGCAAAAAAATACGGTTTCAAGGTCGATGAGGCTTATGGTTACAATAATTTGGGAAATATTCTTTTGGTTCAGGAGGATTATGTTTCGGCCTTGAAATATTTGGATCAGGCTTTGAATGTGGCTAAAGAGCTTGCTGATTCGTCGATTTTAGGATATGTTTATTTGAATTTGGGACGCTCGTATTTGGGCTTGAAAAAATTTCCCGATGCAAAAAAATGTCTTGAAGAGGCTTTGAAAATCAGAACTTTGATAGGTGCTTCAGAGGTTCAGATTCATGTTGTGGAAAAAGCTTTGGGTGATTATTATTGCGAAATTGACAGTATAGATAAGGCAAAAGATATTTTGTCTGATTGTATGCAACATGCAAGTTTTAAAACGGATTACGATTTGGCTTCGAGTTTATGTTTCAATTTTTCATGTATTTATCTAAAAGAAGAGAAATATGATTCAGCATTGTATTATGCAAATCTTGCCGTTGAAAAAGCTAAACTTGACGGGGGAAGACATAATATAAAAAATGCTTATAATGCCGTTTCTAACGTTTATATTGCGCAGGGAATGTTAAAAGAGGCGGTTGATAATTATTATTGCGAAATAAGCTATACCGACAGTATTTTTAACGATAAGTTGATGGAAAAACTATACAACATTCAGTTTTCTGCCGAGCAGCATAAGAAACAGCTTATGATTGAGGGCTTGACTGAGGAAAAGATTATTCATCAAAATACTATTTCGGTTTTAGGTTTGATAGTTTTGCTTGCTTTGACGATTGTTTTTCTTCTTTTTTATAATTATAGAAAGATTAAAAGGCTTAATAATCAGTTACATATCCAACAAAAACAGATTTCGGATAGTATTGCATACGCTCAAAAAATTCAAAATGCCATTTTGCCTGACGTTGAGGTTTTCGGAAATGTCTTTTCTGACAAATTTGTGCTTTATATGCCAAGAGATGTTGTCAGCGGTGATTTTTATTGGAGTTATAATACTCCTCAATACGAGATTATAGTTGTTGCCGATTGTACTGGACACGGTGTTCCGGGTGCTTTTATGAGTATGTTAGGTGCATCGGCTTTGCATGATATTGCAAGTGAGGGCGAGATTTCTTCGAGCGCAATTCTTGAAAAATTGAGAAATAAAATCAAGACTTTGATGCGTCAGACCTTGGAGGGCAGCACGCAAAAAGACGGTATGGATATGGCGTTGATGGTTGTTAACCGTCAGACTAAGATGTTGGATTATTCGGGTGCATACATTTCGTTGCTTTATATCCGTGATAATAAGATTAATACGTTAAAAGCCGTTAGAAATCCTATCGGTATTTACAGAGACGAAAAACCGTTTGTTTCTATTGAATTGCAATTGCAAGAGGGTGATTGTATTTATTTGTCATCTGACGGTTATTGTTCGCAGTTTGGTGGAACAAAGAAACTGAAATTCCGTCCCGATACTTACAAAGCATTGCTTTTGGATAATTATAAGCGTCCTATGAGCGAGCAGATGGAAGTTTTGAAAAATGCTTTTTATCAGTGGAAAGGCAATTTAAAACAAGTAGACGATATTTTGGTTGCCGGATTTAGAGTGTAGACATAAAAAAAACGGTTATAAAAAAACCGTTTTAAAACTTTAATTAACTAAAACCTAATAAATAAACATCAATAATGAATAAAAAATTTCGAGCGGGAGACGAGGCTCGAACTCGCGACCTCAACCTTGGCAAGGTTGCGCTCTACCAACTGAGCTACTCCCGCATTAAATCAATGTCCCTTATTTTGACGGTGCAAAGGTAGATACTTTTTTAATTACTGCCAAATTTTTTGAAATTTTTTTTATATTTTTTTGCAAAATTTTTATAAGTCATTGATTTTTAATTTTTATCAAGAAGAATTATTTCAAAATTTTTGGTTTTAGTGGTCATAAATTTTCCGTTTTTGTCGGCATAAATGAAATAACCTTCAACATCGGGGAGCGAATCAACGAGTTTAAACCCTTTTTCTAATCCCATAACCATAACGGTAGTTGCCAAACCGTCTGCAAAAAGTGCCGTTTTTGAAACTATTGAAACCGACAGCAAAGAATCTTCTTTCGGATAGCCTGTTTTCGGATTTAATTCGTGAGAATATTTTTTGCCGTCAATCACGAAATAATTTCTGTAATCGCCTGAGGTGCAAAGTGAAAGATTTTTTAGCGGAACAGCACCTATGATTTGACGGTTTTCTTCCGTAGAGCCGTTGATAGGGCTGTCGATGCCGACGTTCCACGGCTCATTTTGTGGATTAAGTCCAAAGGCTCTGACCTCACCGCCGACTTCAACCAAAAAGTCAGTGTAGCCTTGTTTTTTGAGCCAATCGCACAATAAATCAACGCTTAGGCCTTGCGCGTTAGCGTTGAAATTAAGAGTCAGACGTTCGTCTTTTTTTTTAAGGCGGTTTTCTTTCAACTCCAATTTGTCCATTCCGACAAATTTTAGAATCGAATCTAATTCCTCTTGAGATGGTTTTTTCAAATCGGTGTGTTTGTTGAATCCCCAAGCATTAACAAGAGGGCGGCATGTCGGGTCAAAAAGTCCGTCTGAGAGTTTGTACAACTCCATTGAAGACGAAAAAACAGCCCTGAAATTTTCATCTGTGCTGTCCGTTAAATTTTCGTTCCAAGCCGTTAAAAGCGAATTTTTGTTATAAGCTGACATCGAAAAATCAAAAGCCGAAAGTATGGAATCGAATTGCGGTTTGAGATTTTCGTCTTTGAAACTTTTATAAGTGATGTGCCATGTCGTACCTTGTGCGAGACCGGCTGTTTTGACGTAAGAATCACTTGCTTTTTGTGATGCGCACGAACCCAAAAAGGCTGCGGCAATCACAAGCAAAAATCTTTTTTTCATTTTTATTTCTTTTTCTCTTTTGCTAAAATATCCTCTTTGGGCTGAACCCAAAAATCTTCAGGCATTACAAAATCAAGTCTTTGAAAATCTTTGTTACTGAAAAAATATTCCGGTAAAAGGACGTAAATAAATCCCTCCGGTGAATCTATTACGCCTTTAATATATTCTGCCGGAGTTATGTTTTTGTCAATATCGTCAACAATCTTAATGGCAGAGCTTTGCAACTCTTTTACGGACAAAATCCTATCGACCAACGCTCCGAATCTCTTTTTGGAATTAGCGTTTACGGTTTCAAAAACCACGATATATTTATCGGCTTTGTCCTCAGTCTGAGTCCTTGGAATTGCAAGACGTTTTACCGTATCGATTACCGGCAAAACCTCGTCATAAAACTTCCTAATGCCAACCACAAAACTTGGCGCACCGGGCAGCGGACTTAATTTGTCGTTTTCCGTTACTTCCAAAACGTTTGCAACCGATACGGCGCAATTTCTGCCGCCGACTCTGAATATCATATAAGATTCTGCTGACATAATTTTTGCTTTTTAGAAAAACTCCACATCATTGTCATCGTCTTCCGTTGTTGCGGCGGAGAAGTCTTCGCTCTCATTGATAATTTGCTGATGGATAATGCGTTCGCTTTCCATTGTGTAACGTTCTTCAAGGGCTTTGAGGTTTTCAGCCTTGTTACTTTTTATCATGTTGAGAGTGTTGTTGTCGAGTTTTGAATAAATATTGTTGAGTTCTGTTACGATTTCCAACATTATTTTTTCAAAAAAGTCATAATATTTTACCTGCTCGACCGACGATTTTATTTCGCTTGATAAGTTAAGACTCAACTTGGAATTGTTGGTGAGGATAGCTTCAATTTTTTCGTTGTGGTCTTCTATCGAGGCCAAAAGTTCCGTAATTTTGTTTGTCAGTTCTTTCAAGTTGTTGGAAATCTCGTTGCCGGAATCTTCGTGGTTGATTTCCTGAAGTTTTTTGCTGATGTTTTGCGCTTGAGAGAAAAACAATACTACATCGTTGAGGTTTTCCGAAATTGTATCAACGATTTGTTTTATCTCACCCGTAATTCTATCAAGTCCAGTGTCAGGACCTTGACTTTTTATCGTTGAAAGAATACTTTCGATTTGTTCGTTGATTCCTTCGTATACCTTGTTGATTTCGTCAATACGGTCGTGTTTCTCGTCAATTGTCTCGCTGATAGTGTCAATTTCCCCGCCGAAATCTTCATTAGCGGTGATAAGGCGTTTCAAAACTGTGGTTGTACCTCTGAGCCTGTCCTGAACGTCTTTGTAATAACTATCGGTCAAATCGTTGTTACCAACAAATTCGTTGCAAAGTTGCGAGATAACGCTCATGTCCTCGCTGATGTCCCAGAACTTTCTCATTATCACCGCAAAAGCTTTTTGATATTCTTTGTTGGTGTTGATAAGTTGCGCAACTTGAACGCCTGCAATATCGCGGATTTGTAAGAATTGTTTTGCCGTTTCCGACAAGTCCATTTTACCGTCTTCTGCGGCGGTGTTAATATCCATTACGGAAAGTTCCTTGATAATGTTTTTGTGTGTAGCCTGAACGTGCTCCATTTTTTGACGGATAATGTCATGATATTGGAGGTTCATAATGATTTTGTTAACACTATCAAAATAACTTTGCGTGCGTTTTGTAAGTTCCGGCATTTTTTTAGCCGCAACCGCCTGTTTGTCTTTAAGGAGGATTACCGAGTCGTTGATTTGACCCGTAACTCTGTCTATATCAAGGATATTTTTTTTGCGAATCTCAATCAATTTGCCCGAAGAAAGTCTCGTAACGTTCTTAACCATAAGAAGTGATTCCGAAATTTTTGGAAGCATCATTTTTAGTTTGTTGATTTCTCCCGTTATAGAATCTATCATCTCTGCTATCGGTTTTATTTCCTTGTTGTCGCAGTAAGCGATATTGAGTTTTAAGTTTACGAGTAGGAAATTGAGAGTCAGAATGTTGAGGTTGAAATTTTTTAACGGCACAAACACTAAGTTGAGTGAGGTTAACATTTTTTCTAAGCCCCTAATGCTCTTTAAAATCTTGTTTTTGAGCATATTAATTCTTTTATTCAAGGAATCTTGAAGATTTATAAGTTCCTCGAAAAATTTTTCATGCTCGTTTCCGGCTATAATGTCGTAAATCTGTTCCGTTTGCTGTGAAATTACTTTTGCATCTTTGTAGAATTTTTTCAAATTCGTATTCAAAGACAAAAAGTCTTCTGCCGAACATTCGTTTAATGCGGTGATTTTCACATCAATATCCGAAAATACAAGAATTATTTCCTTAATTGATTTTTGAGATTTTTCGTCGTTTAAAATATCCATAACAATATAGAATTTTAATTGGTTTTTAGATTGCCAAATTTATATAATTTTTTTATTTACACGCAAAAAAAATACCATTTTTTTTATAATTTTATTCAAATCCGGTATTTTTTTCGATGATATAAGTGTTTCTATCGGCAGAGGAGCGGGCAACGAGTTCCGCCACAAAACCTGTCAGAAACAATTGCGTTCCGAAAATTAACGTCAGTAATCCGAAATAAAAAAGCGGACGGTCGGTCATTTGATACTGATTCCAAACTACTTTCGCAAAACTTAAATACGCTAAGATTCCAAAACCGATAAAGAAACTCAATGTTCCGACCAAACCGAAAAAGTGCATCGGTGATTTGCCGAATTTCAAAACGATGTTTACCGTTAGGAGGTCTAAAAATCCGTTTATAAACCTTTCGATTCCGAATTTTGTAACGCCGTATTTTCTTGCTCTGTGTTGAACGACTTTTTCGCCGATTTTCTTAAAGCCGGCTTGTTTTGCCAAAACGGGAATATAGCGGTGCATTTCGCCGTAAACCTCTACGGATTTTACGACCGTGTTTCTGTAAGCTTTCAGCCCGCAGTTGAAATCATGAAGTTTTATGCCCGAAAAAAATCTTGCCGTTGCATTAAACAATTTGCTCGGAACAGTTTTGCTTATCGGGTCGTAACGTTTTTTCTTCCAGCCTGATACTACATCGTATTTTTCTTCTTTTATCATTCTGAAAAGTTCGGGAATTTCATCCGGCGAGTCCTGCATATCGGCATCCATTGTGATTACGACATCACCTTGAGCGGCTTTGAAACCTGTATTAAGTGCTGCTGATTTGCCGTAATTGCGGCGGAATTTTATGCCTTTTAAATGAGAATCCTTTGCGCTCATTTCTTCAATTTTTTCCCATGAAGAGTCAGTGCTGCCGTCATCTACCATTATAATTTCGTAACTGAAATTGTTTTGGTTCATTACTTTGGTTATCCAGTCTTTCAATTCCGGAATTGACTCGTCTTCGTTGAAAACCGGAACTATTACGGTTATATCCATTTTTAACGTGTTTTTTTGTTGTTAAAATTTAACATAAATGCGCTGAATGCCGAAAAAATTGCCGACAAGACAGCATATATAATAGTGTTAATTATGATTACTGATACCGAGAAAATTTTTTTAGTAATTTCCTGAGCTTGATTCAGGCTTGCCTCGGAATACAGTTTGCTTTCTTTTAATATTTTTTGCGATTCTTCGATTGTTTGTTCTACGGCTTCGGGATTTATAATTTTTATATAAACCGACATGTACAAATCCACAAACAGTGACGAAGAAACACCGCATATCAAACCGATGAGAAAAATTTTTGTAAAGTTAGGATTATCAGAGAGTTTCTTTGTAATGAAACTGCGTTGGCACAGATAAACCGAAAAACTTAAAATTATATATTGTATGATTCCTGTGGTTTGCAGTTCCGAATTTCCGGCTGCGGCATAATTGCTTAGCACCATGAATATAATTAGCGAAATTCCGCAACTTGCACCCCATCTAAGGCCGTGTGTGATGTATGTTCTGTTTTCTATCGTCATTTTTCTTTGTGTTTACACTGCAAAAATATGAAAAACCTAAGAGTTAGTAAAATAAAAAAATCAAAAAAAAATCAATTTGTATCATTTTGATTTTTAAATTGTTAATAAAAAAATGAAAAAAAGTTGAAAAAAAAGTGTGATTTTTTTTTGGAAGTTAAAAAAAATATCTACCTTTGCAGTCACAAAGGGAGTCTTATTCGACCAGCTCCTACGAATCCCCCAGGGGCGGAAGTCAGCAAGGGTAAGTGGTTGTAGCGGTGCGTTTTAAGTCGCTCCCTTTTTTTTATTATAATTTCTTCTTCTTTTTTCCCCTAAAAAAAATCCTCACAAAAACTTTCATTTAATTTTGTTGTCTTAAAAAAAATACCTTATTTTTGCCAAAACCTAATTATTATGCAGTTTAAGGATTATTACAAAATACTTGAGGTTGCTCCTGATGCGACAGCGGAGCAGATAAAAAAATCGTACCGCCGTCTTGCAATGACTTATCATCCTGACAGAAATCCTGACGATAAGGAAGCCGAGGAAAAGTTTAAGGAAATCAACGAGGCATACGATGTTTTGAGCAATGACGAAAAACGTAAAAAGTTTGATTTGATGATGAGCGGAAAATCGAATTCTGCTAATTATCATGCATCTACACAGACGCATAAGGATGATAATTCGGATTTTGATTTTGAATATTTCAAGAGAAAGACGGGGGAATATTCCGACTTTTTCAAAAACTTTTTTTCAAAAAGTTCGCTTTTCAAAGGGGACGATTTTACGGGGGCGATTACAATTTCGCTTGAAGAGGCGTATAACGGAAGCCGCAGAATTTTGAAAGTTTTGGGCAATAATTTAAGGATTACTATTCAGCCCGGAATCAAAAACGATCAACTCCTGAAAATTCCCGAACAAGGTTATCCGGGAATTGCCGGCGGCAAAAAAGGCGATTTGTACGTCAGAGTCAAAATCGAAAACGATAATATGTTTACCCGTCGTGGTGATGAACTTTTTACGGAGGTTTATGTTGATATTTTTACCGTTATTTTGGGCGGTTCAATTATAATTAAAACTTTTTCAGGTGATCTTAGAATTACTGTTCCAAAAGGAATAGAATATGGTAAACAGTTGAGAATCAGAGGTAAAGGTATGCCCGTTTACGGTACTCAGTTTTATGGCGACCTTTTTGTTAAAGTAAAATATTATATTCCTAAGGATCTTTCTCCTGACGAAATTTCCGCGTTGGAAGAAATTCGTAAAAAAAGAAATCACTGAAGCAAAAAAACATTATTTTTGTACCCCAATTTTTAAGGTTTAGAGAATTATGCAGTATTACGACCCCAAAACCGACGTTGTTTTCAAAAAAGTGTTCGGTGTACATAAAAATTTGACAATCAGTCTTTTGAATGCCGTTTTAAAATTAGAAGGCAACGACCAAATAAAGGACATTGAGTACTTACCGTCAGAAATTATACCTTTGACTGACGGCAAAAGGCGCAGTGTAGTTGATGTAAAATGCAAAGTCGCAGAAGATACATATTTCATTGTTGAAATGCAAATGTATTGGTCAGCAGACTTTTTGCGCCGCGTGATGTATAATTGTTCAAAACTTTAAGCAACGCTTTTTAAAAAAGGCATAAGATATTATAAAATGAAAAAAATCTATGCCGTAAACATTCTCAACGACGTTTATCAAAATTACACCGACAATA
>JAFPYR010000087.1 GCA_017412115.1 Bacteroidales bacterium
CCCTGCGGGCATTTGTTGTTGGCATAGCGGTCCTAAAAGAGCCGTTCATGAATGGCCAAACAATACGTTCTTCGGTTCGTATGTTGCTGCGGCATACGGCACTGAAAGCAACGAAAAAGAACCTTACGCCCTCAAAAACAACATCAACCCCGTTGTTAACAACACAGACGGTTCTATTGTCGGTTACAAATATTTCAACTTTGATAGTTTTAACGGTAAAAATGACGTTTGGTTGTTACTTGGAATGATACCCGAAGGCATTGACGGACAGATAGATGTCTACATTGACCGTCCATGGACACAACAAGGCGGAAAACTTGCAGGAACTCTTAAAGTTTCCTCTCAAATGTCAAAAACTTCCGCCGAACAACCCGTCAAACTCAACGGCTTAAACAATTTGACAGGTAAACATGCTGTATTTTTGGTTTTCAAATCTGACACAAAAGAAAAATCAATCTGCACGTTAGAAACAATAAGATTTGCAGCAAAATAATTTTTTTTAACAGCGTTTTTGTCCGAATCTCACTTTTTTTAGTGTTTTGAACAAAAACGCTGATATTTATTCCGTCTTTAAAGTCCTAACCGGATTTTCGTTTGCGGCTTTAAGACTTGAAACCGTTACAACAATAAGCGTCAATAAAAGCGTTAAAACAAATGCCGCCGCAAAAATATACCAATTAACAGGACAATGGTTTGCAAATTCCGACAGATATTTTTGAACCGCCAAAAACGCCACCGGCAAAGCCACCAAAAAACACACTCCCGTCAAAACCGCAAAACGCTTGTTGAAAAGCAACAAAATGTCTTTCGTGGTCGCACCGCTGACTTTACGGATTCCGATTTCTTTTCTGCGTCTTTCGGTCTCAAACAAAACCACGCCAGTCAAACCCATCACCGTTATCAAAACTGCCGCAAAAGTAAACGCCGAAATCAGTGTCGCCAAATTCGTTTCGCCGGTGTAAATCTCTGAAATATAGCGGTCATAACTCTGAATTTCATAAAACGGACCGTCATATTCGGGGTCGGCTTCAAGCAAAGTCTGACGGACAAATTCCGAAGTTTTGGCGTATTCTGCACCCTCTTTTGTCCTGACATAAAGACAATGGCACGGATACGGGTAACTCCTGTTGTAAACCTGAAACGCAAATTCGCCCGACTGGTACTGCAACGGCTTGAAATATATATCGTTACAAAAACCGGCAACCTGTTTTCTGCCGCCTTCTCCCTCGCCTATTTGTGAATCCAAAGTCAAATTGAATTTTTTACGCGCCTTGTCGTTGAAAATCAAAAGCCGCTCGGAAGTTTTTGAGTCAGACTCCTGAAAATCACGACCTTCTGAAACTTTTATGCCCATAAAATCCAAAAAATCCCACGACACATAAAGACATTGATACAAAATGTCTTCGCCGTTTAATTTTTCGCTGTAATTCATCTCCTCTTTTCCGCCCAACAAATATCCTGACCACGTAATATCCTGAATGTCTGTGTTTTGCAACAGTTTTTCGCGGATTACGTCCGTTTTTTCGGCGATTTTGGGCGTAACGTATGTAGTCAGCAGGTTGTCCTTATTGAACCCCAAGTCCTTGTCAAGCAGAAAACTGTTGTTTTTTTGGATAAACAACGTGCAAATAATCAGCACAATAGACGCGGTGAACTGAAATCCGGTTAAAACATATTTCGTAACAAAATTTCTGCCTTTTTGCGCCGTTATGCCTTTCAACGCCAAAGCCGGTTGAAGCCTTGTGATGTAAAACGCTGGATAAACACTTGACAAAACCGCCGCCGCAAACGCCAAACCTGCCGTTAACAGACTGACAGTCAGATTGTCGGAAAAATCCAAAGAATGTCCGATAATTTCGCCCAAATCAGCCGTCTGAACCCCTCTAACAATAAAAACCGCCGTCAAAACCGCCGCAAAAGTAAACACTGCCGCTTCAAAAATGAACGACAAAATCAGGTTTTTACGGCTGCAACCGTGAATTTTTCTGATGTTGACACTTTTAAGTTTTTGCGGAATCTGCGAAAAGAAAAAGTTGATATAATTAACATACGCAATCAGCATTATCATTATGGCAATCAGCAACATAGAGTAAACGATTTTTTTATCGGCGCGGTGTCCGAAACCTCCGATGTTGCTGCAAAACTGCAAGTCAGTCAACCTCTCAACTCCGGCAAGATACAATGCGGTTTCCTCGTCAATTTTTTCGTCAGTTAATTCGTCATCTCCCTTGGAAACGAAACTGCGAATCAGGGGTTTAATATTTTCAGCAAATTTTTCTTTGACGTTTTCTGTGCCGTCCTTGACCTTGAAATAATACACGTATCCCCACAAAAACATCTGGTCAATGTCCGCATCACCGATAAATTTGATGACGTCGTATTCGGCAAACTCGGTGTTTTTGCTGAAATCATCAAACACGGCTGCGACCTCGTAAACAACTGAATCTCCGGGAGATGTTTTCAGCATCGAACCTATGTTTAGAGAGAATTTTTCGGCGGCTGAACGGCTGATTATAACTTTGCCCTCAGCGGAAAAAACCTCCGGCTTGCCTTCGCAAAAGTCAAAGCCGAAAATCTCCAAAATTTGCGGCGTACAAGAAGCGGTCTGCAAATGCAGGTTTTCCCACGCACCGTTTTTTTGAGCGAAAATCTCGCCTTTATAAGTCTGTCTGAAACAGCCGCCGCTTTCAATAAACGGCATCGTGTTTATGATTTTTTCGCCTAACGGTCTTGGAATCATGTTCATAGGCGAGTCATGAAAATCCAAAGCCGTTATGCTGACCTGATAAATATTTTGGCAGTCTTTTATGTCTTTGTTGAAATTGATTTCAAAACTCGTGCTGACCAAAATGATATAAAACGCCGCCACAGCCACGGCAATTCCCGCAATATTCAAAAGCGAAGATGCAGATAGCAGGCTTTTAAATCTAAAATTTTTCATTATTGTTTTATTTTTACACCAAGCAACTCTTTTATTCCGTCTTCAACGTCTTGACAGGATTTTCGTTTGCGGCCTTGAAAGATGCCGCCGTAACCGTTAAAGCGGTAAGAACAAGCGCACGGATTAACGCCGCACCAAAAACCCATACATAAACAGGACAATGGTATGTGAAGTTTGAAAGATATTTTACAACTACATAATACGCTATCGGACACGCAATTACAAAACTTATCAAAACCAACGCTGCAAACTTTTTGTTAAACAGCAGAAGTATCTCCTTCACCGTTGCGCCGTTGACTTTACGGATTCCGATTTCTTTTCTGCGGCGTTCTGTCTCAAACAAAACCACGCCCAAAAGTCCCGTCAGCGCAATCAAAAGCACCGCAAAAGTAAACAGCGTTACAAGCATCGCAAGATTAGTCTCCTGAGTGTAATTGTACGCCGTCTCGCGGTCAAAAGTTATAACGTCGCGCTGCAAAGTTTCGTAATCAGGGTCAAGTTCCGTCAGCGTTTCTTTGACAAAATTTACAACCGACGGCAAATTAGAACCCGCTTTTATGCGCAAGTAAAGTTGCTTTTGTGCCCGCCACGGGTTTGCACCCATAACGTAAAACGCAAACGGCTCTATTCCGTACTGCAACGGCTTGTAATTGAAGTCTTTACAAAAACCGGCAATGTCAGTCTCATCAATATGTCCGTGGACTTTTGTATCCAAAGTAAGACGGAAACGCTTCTTTGCCGTCTCGTTGAAAATAAAAACGCCGTTTTCACATTTTTCGTCGTTTTCCGAAAAATCCCTGCCTTCGGGAACTTCAACTCCCAAAAATCTCAAAAAATTCCACGAAACCGGATAACACTGAAAATCAATATATTTGCCGTCAACCTCTCTGCCCCAGCCCATGCGCTGTTTGCCGATAATGTCGCCGTCAGCCCACGCAATATCCTCTATCGCATTGTTTTGCAAGAGTTTTTCGCGGACGGTTGCGCGGCTTGACGCAATTTTTTCGGTCGTATAAGTACTCAGAAGGTTTTCTTTGTTGAACCCGAGTTCTTTGCTGAGCATGTAATCGTTGTTTTCTTTGATAAACGACGTGCTGATAATCAGCGCAACAGATGCCGTAAACTGAAATCCGATAAGAACATATCTCAGTTTTGACTTCGGATTGCTGTTAACAGTGCCTTTTAATGCCAAAGCCGGTTGAACTCCTGTTATAAATACCGCAGGATAAATACTTGTCAGCGCGGAGATTAACGTTACGCTAAAAAATGTCATAACAGCAATTTTTATGTTTTCTATAAGAGCCAAATCTTTTCCGATAACCGCTCCGAAAGGCGATGCCGAAATGCCCCGCACAATCAAATACGCCACACCAAGCGCGAAAAACGAGAAAACAACCGATTCAATAACTTCCGTCAGAATAAGTCCGGCACGGCTGCAACCGTAAATCTTTTTGATGTTGACGGCTTTGAGTTTCTGCGGAATCTGCGAGAAAAAGAAGTTTAAGTAATTGATATACGCGATGATAACCGTCATTATTGCGATAACGAAAAGCGTCCAGACGATTTTTTTGTCAGCGCGGACATGATAACCGTAAATTTCGGGATAAAAATGCAGTTCGTCAAGCGGAATGCCTGTCAGAGCGTATCCTTTTACCTCTTCTTCAAACCATTCGAGATCTTCTTCGTCGAAGTCGTCCATAATTCCGGCGTAAATCTTGCGAAGTATGGTTTCGGAATTTTCTTTGAGTTTTTCTTCAACGCCGCTTACGCCCTCTTTCGCCTTGATATAATAGCAGAAAGAGCCTTCCGAAAGAGAATTGATACTTTGATTTCCGAGATTTGCAAACACCTGTAAACTACCAAGTTCGCTGTTCTTAGGAAAATCCTCGAAAACCGCCGCAATCTTGAAAATCAGTGTGTCGCCGCCGCTTAAAGTTCCGCCCGCCGAGAGCGAAAAATTTTCCGCCGCCGAACGGCTTACGACAATTGAGTTCGGTTCAGAGAAACTCTCCAACGAGCCTTCCAAGATTTTTACGCCGAAAGTTTCCAAAAGTGTTTTTGAACAATATGCGTTTGAAAGGGCGAGTCTTTCAGGTTTTCCGTTTTTGTCGGCAAAAAAATTTATGCTGCCCCACGGCGCGAGACAGCCGCCCGTTTCAACGAAAGGCATATCGCTGATGACAGTCTCGCCGAGAGGTCTGCGTTCAAAATTCGATACGCCTCCGTTATTGTGAACAAGCATGTAAATTCTCTGATAATCAGGAATTTCTTTATTAAAATTCACGTCGAAGTCCACGCAGACAACAAGAACGTAAAACGCCGCAACCGCCGCCGAAATGCCGAGAATGTTCAGCAGCGAAGACATTCTGAAAATGTTTTTGAATCTGAATATTTTCATGGCTTTACTTTTTTTATAACTCGTTTTGTACGTCGCTGACAATCTTTCCGTCAAAAAGATTGATGATACGTTGAGCGCGGGCGGCATCTTTTTGAGAGTGCGTAACCATAACAATCGTTGAACCTTCGCTATGAAGTTCGCTCAAAAGATCCATAACTTCACGACCATTTTTTGAATCAAGGTTTCCTGTCGGCTCGTCAGCAAGAATCAGTTTCGGATTCATAACTACGGCACGCGCTATTGCAACCCTTTGCTGCTGACCACCAGAGAGTTGCTGAGGAAAATGTTTAGCACGGTGAGCAATATTCATGCGGCGAAGAATCTCATCAACACGTTTCTTGCGCTCCGAAGCACTGATTTTCATGTACAACAACGGCAATTCAACATTTTCGTAAACGTTCAACTCGTCTATCAAATTGAAACTCTGAAAAATAAAGCCTATATTGCCTTTTCTAAATTGTGTTCTATCTTTCTCTTTTAAATTACCAACTTCCTGATTAAGAAGTTGATAACTTCCAGATGTAGGATTATCAAGCAGACCAAGAATGTTCATAAGGGTTGATTTTCCGCAGCCGGAAGGTCCCATTATCGCAACAAATTCACCGTCTTTTATTTCAAACGAAACACCGTTCAATGCCAAGGTTTGAACCTCCTCCGTAGAGAAAATTTTAGTAATGTCTTGTACTTTTAACATGATATTTTAGTTTTAATTTATTACACCAAACAATACTACATTCCGCGTGCCAAAACTTTTATATGCCTGATTTTTAGACTATTATAGATTTTATCAATCAATAAAAGTGTAAAGAATTTTTACAACTGTGTAAAGATTTTTTACAATTTCTCTATCTTTAATATTTTTTCGTGGTCGATATTTTTGGGCGTTGTTAATGCTGGGGGTTGAAACATTTTAGGATTAAAGGTTAAAACTTTGTTTGGATTTTTAGATTCTTTTTTATAATTTTGTTGACAATTATGTATATGTATAGAGACGCACGGACGTGCGTCTCTACAAAAAACATGTGGCAGGGAATTTTTATTCCTATTCGCCGATGATCTCATCGGAGGCTTTGTTGTCGCCATTTGATGTTTCGTCAGATACTAGCGCAAACTTAATCGGCGTTACTAATCTTACAGCGACGTTCTGACCTCTTTGACGTCCGGGAATGAAATCGGGAAGTGTGTTTATGACTCTGATTGCCTCGTTGTCAAGCGATTCGCTGCCTGAGCCACGGACTATGGAAGGCTCTGTTACTTTGCCGGTCTTGTCAACAATGAACCTGACATAGACAGTGCCTTGTTCGTTATTGTTTTTGGCTTCTTCGGGGTAGCGGACGTTTTCGGCGATAAACTTGCGAAGTGCAATTTCGCCGCCCGGAAATTCAGGCATATCTTCTACCACTTCAAAGAAGGTTTCCTCGGCATTCACTGTCGCTTTTGACTTCTTGGTGGTGATGTTTATCACGCCGGCATCGGGATCGGAAGTCCATTTTGAGGCGTTTTCGCCTTTACAGACTTGAATGGATTCAATAGCCTCAAGGTTGATGTTGTCAAGGTTATTGACGCGTTCACCATCGACGATGTAGACTGTGTTTGGACCAAGGGTGCCGAGATTGGTCTCATGACCGTTAGCATCCCTTACAGTGATTGCATGGGATTTATTCTCGGAGTTTGTGCTGAAGGGGTGAGTCTGTGCCCAATTGTTGTCAGCGACGGGGTTGAGCAAAGATTCTTTCTGCGAGTTGCAGTCAGCAAATGTTACGGCGCAGAGTGCTGCGACAGCCACCGGGAGCAATACTTTGAAAGCCGCCGAGGCTGATTTCTTTTGAATTGACATCATAGTGATACGATTTTTAAGATTACTGTGATTCAGGCTGTTGGCAACAGAGTTCCAATTCCTGCCGGCAGCCTTTTTTATTAATAATATTTGATATTTTTTCGCGTTAAAGCCCGCTGCGAGTACCTTTTGATCGGCTTGAAATTCATGTACGGCGCATAGTTCGCGTCTAAACAACCACACCGCCGGGTTGAACCATTGCACACAGCAAGCCAAGTCGATGAAAATCAAGTCTATTGAATGATGGTAACTAATGTGTGCCATTTCGTGAACAAGGATTTCGCGGGAATTTTCGTTGTAGTCGGCGTTGTTCATAAAAATGTATTTAAGCCAACTGACAGGTGATTTGATGGTCTCGCTAAGGATGAGTTTGACACCGTGATTAAGGCTTATTTTCTTGTGTTGAAAGGCTTGGATTGCAATTGATATTGTCGAGACCAAAAACCTCAGAAAGAATACCGATACTCCCACAATCATCAAGTAAGGCAGATAATCTGCGAACGATGTCTGCGGCTCGTAATCGGCTAACTCGGCGGTGATTTCGCCCATTCCAATTGCTGCCGTTGGCATCGTCTGTTCAGCGTTAACGGCAAAAATAGACGGTATCGGCAATAGCGGCAGCACAAATGACACCGCCATTGACGCAAGTATCGCCGCACGGTTTAGTGCGTGAAATGTGTCCTTGCTCATAAACACTTTGTACGTCAAGTACATAGCCGCCATTATCAGCGCAACTCGAATGATGTAAGGAAGTTCCATAGCGTTATATTTTTTTAATTTTGTTTTTCAACTTGTTGCAAAAGTTCTTTAATCTCGTCGGGAGATAGTTCGCCGTCGTCCACGAGTGCGGAAACTGCGTTTTTGTAGGAGTTACCGAAATACTCTTTGATGATATTTTTAAGCGTTCGGCGTCCAAAATCGCTACGTTGTACTGTTGCAAAATATTGATATGTAGTGCCGTATGCCTTGTGCGATACATATCCTTTTGCCTCCAACGACCTCACCATTGTTGAAATCGTGTTGAAGTGCGGCTTTGGTTCGGGTAGTAGTTCGATGATTTCCTTTACAAACATGGGCCCGTTGTCCCAAAACATATTCAAGAGTTCGTCTTCTTTTTTTGTAATTTTTTCCATCGCTGTTGATGTTTTAGTTTCATGTTGCAAATATATAAACTATTTTTTATAGTTACAACTATTTTTTATAGTTTTTTTTAATATTTTTTTAGTTTTATGTAAAATAATTGATTATTTGTATTGCGTTATCTAACGTATATAGTTGTACTCCGAAATTAACTTATTGATACCAAACCTCCGAAATGTTGCATCTATTTGTGTAACCCGATTTAATAAATCAAAGTTTTCCACATATTAATTTCTCCGTTACGACAAATGCAGACTTAATTTGTGCATCAGAAAGTCCACAATATTTATATGTTCTATTCCATTGTTACTCAGGTTGATGCGGTCTAATGATAGGACGTATTTGGGCGAGGCGTCGGTTATTTTGTCGTAGGCGCCAAATTCGCGTTTTATGGTTGTTTCGTTGGTCATCAGGTACGAAACCTGTATAAAACATTTTTTGTTGTTTTTGATAGCCACAAAGTCAATTTCGCCTTTGAAAGTTTTGCCTGTGAAAACGGTGAACCCTTGGATTAAAAGTTCGTTGTAGATAATGTTTTCGAGATAAAACGTGTCTTCGTAGTTGATCGTGTTGGTGTTGAGTGTGCGGATACCAGTGTCGGTGGCGTAGAATTTGTTGTTGGTCTCGAGTGCCGCCTTGCCCGTTATGTTGTATTTTTTGCAAGTGTGCAGAATATAAGCACGTTGTAGTTTTTCGATGTAATTGTATATGGTGCGTGCACTTACCGATTTATGGCTTTTTTGGGAATAATATTTTGCTATGTTTTCGGCAGAAAACTCCTTGCCTGCATTTGACAATATGTAAAGCGAAATGTCTTTAAACGTTGCACGGTCTATCTTTCTTCTCTAATTAGTTCCATCTTTGCTCTGTATTTGATAGTTTATATTTTTTGCAAATATAACCATTTATATTTTCACAAACAAGAGGTTTTGGCGATTTCTTGAAAATAAACAGGCTTTTATTTTCAAAAAAATGCAAATTTTGCAATTTTGTGAAAGAATAGTGGGTGTATTCTTGCAAAACTACATTTTTTTTGCCTTGGCATATTCTACTATCTGTTATTATCCATTACCTCCCACAAATTTAAAACTTTATAATTATTGGCATCCCAACATATATTTTTGTATTGCGCGGGATTAACTATCAGTTGTTGCCAATTTTCCTTTTTTAGTTCGGGGTTGAATGGACATTTGCGGCGGGCATCTTTGTATGCTTTTACCACCATTTCTTTGTTTTCTAAAACCCAACAAAAATAGTCGCTGCCAACATATTTCTGATGTGTGTGTCCGTGTATGTTAATAAATTGATTGTCAGATAGAAAAACGGGTTCGTGACTTAGAATGTATCTTTGGTTTATCAGCACAGGATAATCGTAGATATAATCAAAACCAAGATTCATAATTGTTTAGATAAATGGCCTGTCGTGATTGCCCAAAACAAGGTTTAGCCTGCGGTGTTTGCCTTTCATTATTTTTACAAATTCTTGCAAAAGTGATAAATCTTTGGTCGTGAGCGTTGGACCAAAATAAATGTCACCTAAATTCCACAGTATCACATCGTTGTCGTCGGGAATTTGTTGGTTTATTGAATTGACGATATCCCAACTCATTTGTATTGCCTTTGTGTGGCTAAACGGTTGGTATTCGGTGCGTTCTGCATTTTTTATAATCCGTTCGTGCAGCAAATGCAGGTCGCTTGTGATGTATTCTTTTTTCATAGGTTTTGATGTTTATTAATTTTAAGATTTTTCCCTAATTTTGCAAAAACCAAAATCTTAAAATTATGCTTAGGTTTGTATTTACATTGATTATAACTATGTTAACATCAACATTATTGGCTCAGGGTGTGGTGGACGTTCTCAAAATTCCAACCTCAACACAGCCATAGGTTTTTCCATTCCCGATAAATCCGAATCAACGCAGGTTTCGCCGATGGGTACAAAGCCGCATTTCTGCATTACGCGACCCGAAGCGGGATTGTCAACAAAGTGGCTACTGATGAGCGACTTATAATCACTCACGGTGCGGATGTGTTTAATCATTAGATTAAGTGCCTCGGTGCAAATGCCTTTGTTCCAATACGGTTTGCCAACCCAATAACCCACGAGCGGTTCGTTGGGGCGCGATGGAAGTGTAGATTGGTAATTTTCCATATAGCCGATTGAGCCGATGGGTTCGCCTGTTTCGCGGAGAATGATAGCCCACGTGGTGTCGTTCATCAAGATATTGCGCAAAACCTCTGTGCTGTCGTCAATGCTTTTGTGCGGCGGCCAACCTGCGCGAGTGCCTATAATGGGGTCGGAGGCGTATTTGTAGAGCGCCTCCACATCGTCCTCACGCCACGGACGGAGAAGAATGCGGTTGGTATGGAGTTCCCATTTTGCCATCGAAACCCACGAAACGCCGTTGTCGAAATGTTCGGTTTTGAAAGTCCTGAACCCTTCGCGCTCGTAAAATGTGTAAGTGCTTGTGATGTCGGAAGTTGTTTCGAGCCAAACGCGGTTGTGCGGCAATACTTCCTGAATTTTGTGGAGCAACTCTTTTGCGTATCCATTGCGCTGATATTCAGGTAAAACCATCAACCGTCCGATAAAGAGCGACCCATCGTCCACCTTGCCCCTCACCGAGCCGACAATCTTGCCATCGTCTGCCACCATTTTGAGCACGGTAAAATTAGGAAACGCTTCAAGAGCCGTTTCGATAGTTTCGGTGATATTGGGTGCGTCGAGCCAATTAAGCACCTCACCCACAGGCAAAAACGCCTTATGTTGCAGTTCCAAAATTTCAGGAACATCGTTGATTGTTGCGGTTTGGATTTGCATTGTGTATTTATTTTTCGCAAAGTTAGCAAAAATATTTTGAAAAAATGGTGGCGGTGTGGAAAAAGTTTGGTATATTTGCCATCGGATTTGCGGCGCAACATTCCCGAAATCCGACATAAGACATTTTACGAAAGCGTTATGCTTTTCTTGCTAATAGAAATGTGAGAAACTTCTAATTGAAACAAGAGATTGCATAGCGGTTTCGCCTATCGTATAGGCGTGGACTGCTATAATTGTATCTTTGTTTCAAGGTAATTCTCACAACCTCTATTAGCGGATACAATATCACATTAAAAGGTGTATGCGGTTCGCGCTTTCTTTTTTTTTAAATTTCATGTAACCTTTTTGAATAATACGACACTAATAATAAAACAGATTGAATGATGAGAATAATGAAAATTGTATTAGCTGTCATATTTATTTTGACAACATCGTTTGTCAGTGCTCCGGACAGAAATGTTTATATCTGTACGGGACCAAAATCAGTAGCATATCACCTATCAACAAGATGTAGAGGGTTAGATAGGTGTAGTGCAAGCATAAAAATGGTTCCACAACAATACGCTATTGATAAAGGTCGACGGGGTTGTAAACTTTGTACGAGATAAAATAATAATAACAAAAATTAAGGTAAAAGTATGAAAATAAAATTAATAATCATAATCGCTATTTTTGTGTATGCCGCCGCAATGGTGGGGTCTTATTTCTGGGTTGATAACTATATCAACAAAAAAGTAAATAGACTGAAATATGAGAACAGAGAAAACATCATAAATGTTTTTCTAAAATACGATAAGAAATGGGGACGTCGTATTTATGGTGTCTTTTTCTCTCCCCAAAGTAAAGTGGAATATGAAAAAGTACCTGTACCTCAAAAACCTATTTTAAAACCTTCGGAGACAATAGCCTTTCAAGATGGTAACATCGTTACAATTCCAGGAGATTCAATTTCTGAGTATGATAAACAAAACTATGATAAATCATTAGAACATTGGAAAGACTACTATCACAATATTTCTAAAATGTATATAATGAAAAAGAAGAATTGGCAACTCTCCTTGATTTATTTTAAAGGGTACAACGCCGACGGATATGAAGCGATGGGATTGCCGTGCATTGATGTGTACGGTATTTATCCTTACGCAGTTGGGTATTTTAGACAGGAATATTCTTCTTATTATAGTTATGAACCGAAAATTGAAGATGCATTAGAGAACGCATATGATTTTTGGACTTCATCTGACAAATCCTGGTACGTTACTGACTATAATTTTGCAAAAAATAATTACGATAATGCAATTTCAGAATTGAGTGATTGCAACAACGAATATTTTTGGTTGACAGAAGATTTTGAAGAAGACATCCAAAATAGTCAATTTAGTTTAAATGATGACAGATATCTTTATAACGACAAGCGACTTCCATTCGACAACTTGGTTGGTCGTGAAAATTGTTATATGTACAATGGATATTACAAGGTTTATGATGCAAAAGTTTGGCAGTGCAGATATTCTGTAAAAAAACAACATTGGGCTATTAATTCCGACAAAAAGTCTCTCCGTATCAAATGGGCAGTATGGCTAACCATCATCTTATTAGCCATAATAATCCCATTAATCGTTATGGAAAAGAAAAAACAAAAACTTCAATCCGAAACACTTTACGATAAACTCAAAAGGCTGTGCAATCCGTCTAACTTTATGAAAAACTATGATAAAGAAAAAGTGGATGCCGCCAACGAAATCTATCAGAGACTTTTACAGACAAGACCCGACGATAAAGAGGTATTGAATGAAATTCAAGCCGAAGCCGTCGAAAAACTAAAAATAACTTTGATTGACCAATCTTTGCTCGACGAATTGAAAAAGAAAGTCAATCCGCAGAATTTTATGAAAAATTATGACGCAGAAAAAGTGTCTTTGGCTAACGACCTTTACGCTCGATTATCGAAAGATAATTTGACCTATAATGAATTCATTGAAATACAAGAACTTTCTAAACAACTATAAACCATGAAAACAAAATTTTTAACTCTCATTTTGGTATTTTTTGCCATATCTGCCGCCTCTCAATCCTTAACGTTGACAGAACTGCAAAACCTCTGTAAACTTGCTAATTGGCAGAATGGAAACGACCTACTCACCCGTAAAGGATGGGAATTTCATGGCTCGTCAAAAGGCGACTACGACCATTACTCCATGATTGATTATGCATATTCCAAAAGTGGTTGGAACGGTGATTACGCATCTGCGTGGCTCACTTTCTATATTGATGGCAGTCAAGTGGTGAAATTGCAGTATCAAGCACCCAAAAACATTTACAATATTATCAAAAACTCACTTACCGCCAATGGATACAAACGTATTGATAGTGAAATCAAAGATGGCGACATCGCTACTTATTACACAAATAAATCGTTTGACATTAAACTAAAAACCTCAACCGTAGACAAAGAATATGGTGGTCATGGTGCGGCTTATGTTATAACAATTTCACGCAAATATCAGTAAACTATGAAAAAATTATTATCAATAATATACTCACTTTTAGCGATTTCAGCCTCCGCACAAACCCTCACTTTGGGCGAATTGCAAACCTTATGCAAACTATCAGATTGGGAAACTGGTGCGAGCACACTCACTCGCAAAGGCTGGGAATACCACAATTCTAAACGTGGCGACACATACGAATATTCTACCATAACCTACGCCCACAGCAAAGATGCTTGGTACGACGACCGAGCCGCAGCATGGTTCAAATTCTACACCTACAACGGTCGTGTGGAGCAAATCACCTACCAGCCTACCGACAATGCCTACAAAGCCATAAAAAACTCACTAGCTGCTAACGGTTACAAACAGACAGACAGCGAAATTCACGATAAATACATAACAACCACATATACAAGTCCATCTTATATACTTGAAATAGAAACTTCAACTCAGGAACGAGCATATTATGGTGGTACATCAGTTTCATATCTACTTTGTCTTATCCGCAAGGGCGGAATATATGATGACGACAACGGCGAAAAAATAGATTATTATTACGGAACTTCCACAGTAAAAGAGCGTTACACACTCAAAGACGGAAAACGAAATGGCAAATGTTACTCGTATTTTGAAGACGGTACATTAGAGAGTGTAATCACATACACCAACGGCATAGGAAACGGTTCGTATATTTTCTACAACGAGAATGGTAAACCGAGAATATCAGGCACATTGCTCAACGACGAAAAAAATGGACTTATAACCGAATATGACGAGTACGGCGACAAAAACTTGGAATATACCGCCAAAAACGGCAAGCCAAACGGCAAGTTCACTGCCTATCATTACAATGGGAAAGTCCGCGCCACAGGCAATTACCTCAACGGAGAAAAAGACGGACTTATAACCGAATTCGACACCGAAGGCAGAAAAATCAACGAATGTTACTATAAAAATGGCAAAAGAAACGGACTTTACAAAGAATACACCTACAATGATGAAGGCGAACTCGGTCTTACCGTAACGGGCAATTGTGTTGACGATGAAAAAGATGGCTATTGGGAAACCAAAGTATTGAGAGACGGCAATTGGTACACCGCAATCTATTCTAATTATAGCAATGGCACGCTTCACGGTGCAGCCAAAGAATGGAAGGCTGGTTGCGATTCAATTGTATATTGTAATTACCAATATGGGAAACTTCACGGCGAATATAAAGAAAAACGGCAATTCTTGGGTGCAGGTTTTTTATTTGATGATGAAAATCTGTACACCGACGTTGAAGGACAGTATTATAACGGCAACAAGTCTGGACATTGGACATTTCGCAACAAAATGATGCAAATCGAGTCGGAAGGTAATTATGTGAACGACAAAAAAGAAGGACAATGGAAATATTACCACATAAACCAAACATTGGAGATTGTCGCAAACTATCATAATGGCAAACTTAACGGCAAGTTAGTAAAAATCAAAGAAGATTTTATCACAAACAAATTCATTGACCCGTCGTTAGACTATATGAAACAAGAAATCAAAGATTCAATCGATTTCATTTGTTATTATGAAAACAACGAGCGCAACGGCCATTTTGAAAAACACGACAATGATGGCAAAATAATTTCCGAAGGTAATTATTCCAATGACAAGCGTTATGGGCGTTGGATAGACATCGACACCACCGAAGATGCCAAGTATTGTTGGAACTACAAAAACGATAAACCTGACGGACTATGTGAAGAGTTCGTTTATTCATCTGGACGTAAAAGATACACAAACAATTTCACAGATGGAGTTTTAAACGGTAGTCAATATTGGTACAATCTAGATGGCTCGACTTTCCTCGAAAGTAATTTCAAAAATGGTGTGATGCAAAGCCAAACAATATACAATGATGACAAAACAAAGCAATTTGAATTTGAACTCATCGAAAAACGTAGTTCCAATTTCACAGGCAGGATAACATCGTTTTACACACATCAAGAAAATTCTGATATATCAAAAATTGCCACAGAATATTACTACAACATTCATCCCGACAGTTTGCTGACACGCATTTTGCCAATTACATTGTCAAAATACAAACCACAACCGCACGGCAAGACACAAGTCTTTGACCATCAGAACCGTGTTATAATTGATGGACAAAACTATAACGGCAGAAACAACGGCAATTGGACGTTTCGATTTTACAATCAAAACGTCTATTATATAGAAAAAAAAGATGATACAAACAAACCATGGCTGTTTTACGCCCTTGACACCGACCAACCCTATTCAGGAAAATTCACCCGCACCGAAAACAAGAATGGAAGAGATTTGAACGCAACATACAAAGTAAAAAAGTCATTGATAGAAGAAGTCGTTTACGCAGACCCTTCTACCAGCAAAAGTGTTTTTAAGGAGAAATATAAGGATGGATTGTTGATAAACAAGTAGTATTATTCTCGTTTTTCTCCAATCTGTGTATTACTTCTCCGTGAAATTGATATTGTTTAACACTTACACAACTACCTCAACAATCTCCCTGCCGTCTTGTGCAATTGTCCTTGCTGCGGGTTTGCTATTCTTGTTGAAACAGAAACTCAGCAAGTAGCCCTTGTCGGCGTGGTAGAAGTCAAGATAATCAAAAAGTTGGTTTTCGCCGCGCTCGTTGTAACTTTCGCCGCGCCAAATCTTCATCTCAATGATGTATTGAGTGCCGAGGTAGTCAATAATCATATCCGTGCGAGAGCGGTCGCGGGTCTGCGCCTCGATATAATAATTACCTGTGCCATTGATAATTGGACGGATATAGAGCATAAAAAATCTGCGACCTTCTTCCTCCTTGAAAGTCAAATCCTTGCTTCCGTAAATATCACGGAAATGTTGTGCGAATTTTTCGAGGATTTTGTCCATTTTAAGCGTCTTGCCGTCAATAAACTGATTGCGGTCTATGCTGCCCTTGTCGTAGAGGCGGCTGTCGATTTCCTCCTCGGTTGCAAAAAGGTTGTAGAGCCAAGTCTCTATAATCCTGTTGGAAATCTTGACTTTCCCATTGATGTCCGATATATAATTGAACATTGCAGCGATGGAAATATGCTTGTAATAAATGTTGAAACTCGGTTCGTAGCCACTGAACAGTATTTCTTTCAACATTTTCTTCATTTCAGGGAAATCTTCCAACTTTTTGGTCAAATCGTCGAAGAATGTATTTTTCTCTTTGAGCAATAATTTCACAGCATTTTGCAGTCCTTCTTTATCCAAACTAAAATTTTGTTTGTCAATTAGTTGGCAAACCCTCGACACAAAGAATGGGTAGCCTGATGTATAGTCTGTAATCATCTGCGCCATTTGAGCCGTATCCATTCCTGTATGGTGGTCGGATTCGTATTCTTGGAGCATTTGTTGAATGCCGTCGGTGGGCAGCGACATATCGGTAGTGTATGCCACGGCGATGTTCCACGGCGAATTGTACTGGTGGTCGCTGTCGGGACGCACTTTGAGTTTCAAGTTTTTGATGTCGTAAACACCGGCGAGGATTACGGATTGGAAAGTGGGGATTTGTTCGCGTATCAGGTATTTTTCACGCAACAAGCGGAGGAGTTTTATAAACGATTCATAATTGCTTGCGCTATCCACCTCGTCGATTATCACCACAATAGGCTTGTCGGAATTGTCGCAGAGGTCTGTGAAAAAATCGTCCAAGAATGAAAACCTTATAAGACTTTTTTCGGAATTGTCCTCGACGACCGTTTTAATGGAGTTTCTCACGTAGTCGTTGGCGTTTTTGGCGACGCGCAGCATTTTGCGCATTTTGTCCAATAAATTGTAGGCGAGCGCGTCGTCTGTTCCAAACTCAGCCTCGCCCATCCGCTCAAAACTTATCGAAAACACAACGTAATTCTCCTGCAATTTTTCAGCAAGATGGTACAGCGTCGTGGTTTTCCCGTACTGACGACCACGGTTGATGGTGATGTACTCGCCCTTTGCGACAGCTTTTTCGATTTCATCGATTCGGCTGTCGATATTTACCATATAGTGTTTGTATGGGTAACAAATGCCTGTGGTGTTGAACTCTCTCATAATTGCGCCTGTGTTTTTTGTTTCGACGCAAAGTTAGCAAAAAGTTTTGGAAAAACATATCCTCAGGCTATAAATCTTTCCAACGCGATGGCTCTCCGCAAAAAATCATCTGAAAGCTTTTGTCATTTGGCCAAAAAACTATTATCTTTGTTGCCAATCCAAGCCGCTCACTCTCACCACTACGTCGGCCAGCGTCAGAATTAAAAAAAATCGAGCCAACACAGCCCGAAATCCCAGATTTAATTGAATTTTTCTGAGAAATTTTTGATGTAATAGGCGGATAAATGGTCTTAGGAGAGAGGATTTGGAGGGAGAAAAAACTGATTCAGGAGCATTTAGTGGAGAAACCTTAAAAGCTGCGGAATCGTTATATAAAGAAGTGCAAAGCAGGAAAAGTGCTTTGGGTGATATTCTAAATCAAGCGCGTAAAAATGCAGAAAAACTTGAATAAGACAATTTCTCAATTACTTCATCATGAGTGGGTGGGTCCTACTCCCACTCATGATGATTCCTTCATCCAGCAAAATTTGTATCGATTATACCATACTATTGTTGCTGATC
>JAFPYR010000088.1 GCA_017412115.1 Bacteroidales bacterium
CACTGCCAAAGTTTATTCTCAATTTCAGTTTCCCGAAGACAGGTACGGAGGATTTCAGCATCGTCAACTTTGCTCGCGACGTTTTTGGTGGCAATATCGACGGTTTTATGAAACGTTTCTGTGCGCTTCTTGCCGACAGCAATTACGAGATTGTGGGTGATGCAGAAAAATATTTTCAGAATGTTTTCTACTTGATTTTCAAATTGTTGGGTTTCTATGCAGAAGTGGAACGCAACACTTCCGACGGACGTATGGACGCCGTTGTAAAAACCCCGCAATACATCTACGTCTTTGAGTTCAAACTCGACAAACCCGCGCAAGAAGCCCTTGACCAAATTAACAGTAAAGATTACGCTTTACCGTTTAGTGTTGACGGTCGAACATTGTACAAAGTAGGCGTAAGTTTCTCTTCGGAAACGAGGAAGGTGAAGGAATGGGTGAAGGAATAATACGAAGCGATAATCCAAAAAACAACCCCGACAATTTGATTCTTCAAATATTGTCGGGGTTGTTTAATTTAGTTTATTCATTATTTGCCCTCTGACAATGTTTTCAAAGCTTTATCGATTTTGTCTTTTGAAATTTGGATATAACCAACAGGGTCGTTTTTCTTTTGACCGTCGGTGAGGACGTATTGCAAAAACGCCTTTACAACAGGGTCGGTGGGAACACCTTTGGTAACGAGGTAGAGGTCGCGAGCTGGCGGTGAAGGATATTTGCCATCAGCAATTGCTTTTGTTACAGACTCTTTAACGTCGTAGAATTTTTCATCATCGGTGATTGTGCCGTCTTCGTTGGTATCAACGGGGAAAATTTCAAGACCGTCGTTAAGTTTGTGAGTGTCATTGTTGTAGGCATATCCGATATTGTTGAAACCAATACCGTAGATGTCTTTTTGAATTGCTGCGGCAAGTCCGGGATCGCCAAAAACAGCTGTTCCTGTGAGTTGCTCTTGTTTTGCGCCAAACCAATTTGCAAAAGTTTCAGCAGCACCGCAAGCGTCGCTTCGAGTGTAGATGTGAATAGGTGTTTCGTCCTGAGTGCCAAGAACTTCGCCCCAAGTTTTTACCGAGCCGTCAATCCAAATTTTCTTAGCCATCTCTTTTGTGAGTCCTTTGGCAAGGATCGCTTGAAGGGCAGGATTTTGTGCGTTGATTGTTGGTACAACGGCATCTTTAGCAGAGGGAAAACCAACTGCACCTTTTTCAATTTCAGGAGGATAGACCTCGCGCGAAACCATTCCGAAATCTACAACACCCGCCAAAACGTCGGTCATACCTTTGCCCGCGCCGCCAGCCGAAACATCGACCTTGACACCGGGGTTGAGTTTTTGAAATTCGTCAGCCCATTCCACAGCCAACGGATAGAGAGCAAACGCACCTGAAAGCGAAAGCTCGCCTTGCAGTTTGCCATCGTTGGAAACTTGGTTTTTAACCGTTCCGCCACCGCATGCTGTTAAAAACAATGCGGCAATTAATAATGATTTTTTCATATTGTGTTAATTAAAAATTACGCATTAAGAATTTTTACATTGTGAATTGTCAATTATGAATTGTCAATTATGAATTGTCAATTGTCAATTATAAATTGTCAATTCCTCACATGCAATCCGCACTCCCTGTGTTCGGGATTTTCCCACCACCAGCGGCCGGAGCGGATGTCCTCACCTTCTTTGACGGCGCGTGTGCAGGGCTGACAGCCTATCGAGGGGAACCCTTTGTCGTGAAGACGGTTGTAGGGTACATTGTTTTCTTTGATAAAACGTTTTACATCGTCTTCGCTCCACTCAATTAACGGATTGAGTTTGATGATGTTATCGTCTTTGTCGTACTCTACAAGTTGCATATTTTTGCGGGTAACAGACTGCGAACGACGGAGTCCTGTTATCCAAACTTTTAGGCCTTTTAAAGCACGTTTCAGGGGTTCAATTTTGCGGATTTGACAACAGAGATGGCGTTTTTCTACCGATTCATAAAAAAGGTTGATACCATTTTCTGTTACCATTTGTTCAATTTTTTGATAATCGGGAAAATAAACCTGAATTTTGATACCGTAACGTATGTTTGTGTTGTCAATCAGTGAATATGTTTCGGGGAAAAATCTGCCTGTATCGAGCGTGAAAATTTTTGCTGATTTGTCAATTGAGCAAATTATGTGCGTTAAGATTTGGTCTTCGTAACTAAGCGACGAGGACAATCCTATTTCGCCCTTATACTCTGAAAGAAAATATTTTAAGACATTTTCGGCACTCTCGCCTGCAAACTTTTTATTCAGATTTTCGATTAAATTTTCCATTGATTAATACGTTTTGTTTTAATGCTGCAAAATTCTGATATTTATCTCAAATCGAAACTGTAAACAGCGGTGAAATATTACATTTATTAAATAGTAATTTTGCATTTTTAATGGCTGTCAAAGTCGTGTATGATTACTTTTTTGCATACTTCGCTGACGATTACAATTAAAGGTGTCGGATATGTGCCTGTTTGCGCCTTGTCGCGCAAGTTGCGAACGCCACCGCCCGATCCGACACCACCGTACGCTATTATATCACCATGTACCTGAGCAAAATTCTCAAAAAACACATTGTAAAAAGGAAGAGGAAATGTTGCACCTGCTCACGAAAGTTCTTGAGCCTCGCGAACTCTTGATGATTCTTTCTGCTTTTTCTTTATCCATAATTGATTTAGCCAACCGTTTGTGATTGACACTGCAAAAGTAAACTGAGCATGTTACAAAGACATTTCACGTTCAACAATTAACGAACATATTCTTCATATTTTTGAAGAAGGTGAGTTAAAAGAGGAAGATGTCGTGAGAAAAATCGGAATTTCCGATTTTTCTCAGAATGTCACCAAACCAACAAATTACTACAATCTTGATGTAATAATATCTGTTGGTTATCGTGTTAATGAAAAATATCAAGTCAATACTTTGTCGCCCGTAGAAAAAGCATATTTAGAGAATATCAAGGCAACAGAAAAAAATGTAAAAAAAGCCGTCAAGGAAAGTTCCAAGACGGCTTTTTTTAATTATCTTTCTACGTCAAATACAAAAGAATAAATTGAGCCGTTTACAATTCCGTATTTACTAAAAATTTCAATTTCTTCCTTTGTTAATTTTTGTCTACAATCATGAAAAAATGTATATCTTCTACATTTAGACTTTGTATATTCTAATTTTACAGTTGTATAAGGCTCTGTTGTATATAGATTAAATGAAGATAAGACTATTTGTTCCGTGAAAGTACCATCACCTGTTGAAATCAAGTTTATTTTTATACGTTCTTTTGCATAAATAAAAAACACATATCCGTTGTATGTGTATTTATCGAAAACGATAATATTATAATATTCATTATTGTTTCCATTCTTTATTGTGTCATGTAAAATAAAAATTGGTAATGAATCTTTATCTAATGCTTTTGAAATAAGAGAATCTCCAATTTTATCGGTAAATGTAATTCCATAATTCCATTCGTCGATTAATTCTGTATTTATTTCTAAATTTTGTCCGTTGCAATTTACGCATACAGATATAATTATTGCTATTAATGCTATTAATTTTTTCATGGTATTAAAGTTTTAAATTATTAAACATTTTGTTATTAGTGTTAGAAAACATCAAAAGGTTACAAAAATTTGAAAATATTTGCAACATTTTGATGATAAAACGGATTCACATGTTTTTATTATTTCGTTGGTATATAATACCCACAATATCCTTTTTTAATTTTTTTATGAGTTTTTCCATATTAGATAAAAATTAAGGCGGCACATTTCTGCACCGCCGAGTTAAACATAGTTAATTAAAATGGTAAACCGTCATTACCACTATCTTATGACTGTTGTTGAACAGGTTGTTGTGTAGTACTTGGTTGCTGTTGTTGGTTTAAAAATCAATATTAGCACCTTCTTTAAAATGAATAGGTGTTTTTTTAACATTGATTCTAACTGCAACAGGATCAAATCTCTGATAAGCCGGTGTGTCTACTATTACAGTAGCATAATGATATCTGTATTTAGATTCTTTTTTTATTAGAATCTTTGAAAATTCATTGATGTCAAAACTGACATCAAAACTTTCGTAATAGTAATTGTCTACGATATTTGGAACCTATCGTGAAGATAAAGGTCAGCGAATTGAGGGTTGATATGTCGCAGAATCCGAATTTGTTATCCTGAATAATGCCAACAAGATTACAAATCCGCCCCTGCAAACTTATTCATTCCGCGAATTAGATGACGAAGGTTGCCGACGAGTTCTTGGCTCTCTTGCAAAATGTGGATTGTGAGCAATAGCGTGTTGAGCGGAAACGTGCCGTCCTGCATATTGTCAATGATGGACTTGCGGTCGTGCGAAATCTGTTGCTGAACCTTGTTGCAGGCCTCACGCAAATTTTCCGCATTGGTAAAATCACCACTTTCAAGCATTTTGAGAGCCTCGTTGAATTGCGCCAAAACCGAATCCTTTGTGTTTTCAAACCATTGATTATACACCTTGGGGAGCGGCGAAAAACTATTGCCAATGTGTTCGCGCAGAGGTTCGTTGATACGTTTGAGACAATAAAGCATCTGTTGACACGAATTAATGCCAAGGAAATACCAAGTATTTTTAGCCAACAACGAACACTCCTGCGAATACAGCCGCCGCAATGTAAGAACCTCGCGTTTGCGTTGACGTTTGAGCGATTTGTGTTCCTCGTCAGTGAGCGACAACGCCCTTTTGAGCGGCTGATATTGTTCTTTCAAAAATGCGGAGGTCAGATTATTATAAGTATTGACAACAAAACGCAATCGAGCCGCATTGCCCATACGGATATGTTTGCACAAAAGCGTCCAAACAATCTTAGTATCTTTGCTTTTTTGAATCTCCAAAAAGAGTTTTTCTTCTTCGAGATTCTCCTTCGGGGTTTTGCTGATGGTTTTGCCGACGAGCAAATAAACCGCCAAAATTATCGAAAGCAACATCGCCGCATAACTCCCAAAATACATCAAATTGGTAAGCAAAAAACAGAATATGAATGCCGCGCCTGCGGTGATGAACCATCCGCCGATAACGCTCAAAACGCCTGTGATACGAAATACAGCCGATTCTCTGCCCCAAGCCCTATCGGCGAGCGATGTGCCCATTGCCACCATAAATGTAACGTATGTTGTGGAAAGTGGAAGTTTTAGACTTGTGCCAATGGCTACCAAAAGCCCCGCAAGTACGAGATTGACGGCAGCACGTATCATATCAAACGCCGCACCTTGTGGCAGGTGCATTTCGTCGCTGTTGAACCGCGAATCTATCCAATTAAGAAGTCTTTTAGAAACAATACGCGCAACAAATTTGGCGGTAGAATTGCCGCTACGAACCAATGTACGTGCTATTGGCGACGAACCAAACATCTCATCGCCTTCGTCCTGACGGCTAAGGTCAACGGAAGTTTTCACCACATTTTGCGCCTTCTTGGAGAATACGAGCGACAACACCATCACCACTCCGGCAAAAACAAGAAACCATACGGGCGTATTGGCGTTTTTCATCAGCGAACTCATCATAAACGCATCGGGATTGCCGCTGCCGTTAGCAACATAATCTTGATAGGCATCAAGCCCCGTAAGAGGAACGCCAACAAAGTTTACAAGGTCGTTGCCGGCAAATGCCATTGCAAGCGCAAATGTTCCGAGTAGGACGATGAATTTCAATACAGGGAGTTTCAACGCGCTCATTGCCGTTGTCACAACGCTGAAAAAAACAACACCTCCGCCAAGTATCAGCCAAGCATTAGAATTGATAAAATCTTTCAATTCGGGCGACATAAACGTACTGTTTTTCAAGCCGTTAATAAGCAAAAACCAAATAATGCTCGTGGCGGCAATGCCGGAAAAAATTCCAATCTTCAACGAACTACTTGTCAAGCCGCCCATATCGCCATTGTAGGCTGTTGTCTCGCCGTTGATACGATAGGTGAACGTGAAGACTATTCGGCTCAGCCACATCACCAACGTACCCGCCACAAACGCAATGGCAACCGAAAGGAAAATACCAAGAATTACGCTGATGGCTTTTTCGGTGTTGAGCAAATCGCCCAAAACAAGTGGCGTGCCATCGGCGGAAATCTCGCCGCGCCAAAGTTTCAGCACGGCAATGGCAAATGCACCACCCAACAATTCAAAAACCATACTTACGGTTGTTGAGGTTGGCATACCGAGCGTGTTGAAAACATCGAGCAAGATAATGTCGGTAACCATCACCGCCAAAAAAACGCACATCACCTCGTAAAACGAGAAATATTCGGGCGTCATAATGCCGTGTCGCGCCACGTCCATCATACCGTTGCTAACGGCTGCACCGGCAAAGATACCGACTGCCGAGACTATCAATATCGTTTTAAACTGTGCCACTTTTGCCCCAATTGCCGAATTTAGGAAATTGACAGCATCGTTGCTGACACCAACCACAAGGTCAAAAACCGCTAATACACAAAGGAATACAACGATTCCAAGAAAAATTAAATCCATCTTTTTTGTCAATTAAAATTTTGACGCAAAGGTTGGCAATACTTGTTACAAAATGATTACAACGGTGTTACAAGGTTATGAAAGAATTGAATTGTTACAATCTTGTTAAAAGTTGTACATAATGCGCAATCCATTGAACAAAAAAGCATTAGAAAAGGATACTTTGAGTGGGTGCAACAACATTTTTAACGAATTATTTGCAAAGTCCCTTGAAAAAATGTAACTTTGCTTCAACGTTGCCGCATTATATGGTGATGAGTGGGGTGATGGGGTAAGAAATAAGCAAAGAATTACATCTAAACAAATACCAACGGCTCACCCTTACTTCAAAAATCCATACTCATACACCTTTGGTTTTATCTCCTCCCCAAGCAGCCGCAGGCTGTTTTTCAACTTTGTCAACAAATCGGTATAAACAGGGTCTTCGCTCGTAGCGTTCATCTTGCCCTTGTCGTTGCGACCTTGAAAAAATTCCTTGATGTCGTAAAGGCTTGCATTCGGATTTGCGGCATCCATCGTGTGATAATAACGCCAGAGGTCGCGACCTCGTTTTAAAACGGATTGACACCTCACCCCAAACCCCTCTCCTAAAAGGCGAGGGGCTTTCTCCCCCTTGCCTAAATTGGGGTGTGCTTCTACCTCCCCCTCGCCTCTAAGGAGAGGGGGTTGGGGGGTGAGGTCTATCTCCGCAAACAACCCGCCATCATTTTTTGGCGTCGGTTTTATTTTTCCATC
>JAFPYR010000089.1 GCA_017412115.1 Bacteroidales bacterium
ATTGTTGTTATTGTTGTTTGAACTGCCGCCGGAATATGACGAGGACGAAGAATACGACGAGTCGCTTGAATAATAAGAAGACGACCCAAAATTAGTCGCATGCAAATACGACACGTAAAACGCTCCGTCTGAAATAGTTACGTTTTTAATACTCTTTTCGTAGACGCCTTTGAGTTTCAAAGGAATATTTTTTACGAGTTTGCCATTAACATAAAACGACAATCCCTTGTCAGTCCCGATAACTTTGTTTAAATTACTCGCGGTAAAGTCATAAATAAAATTGAGCGTGCCGTTATCCATTTCGTAATACGATGTAAAGGCATAGGCATTTTTAGCACGCCGTATCTCGTTTAAAGTTTTTATTTCCTTGTTAATCATAGTTTTAAGCCCTCCAAAATGTTAAATTCCATATTCTGAAACGGAAGATTGACCGCTGAAATATGGTAATAAGCATTATTTTTTTGTTTAACGTAATGATAATCACGAAGATGCGTTGTCGTGAAAAATATATTGTTGGGATTTTCCCGCGACAAAAACGGAAAATATTCCCTCAAAAACGGAGTTATGTCATAAACATAAAAACCGTTTTCCTGATTTTTTTCTAACACGAATTTATAAACCTGAAGCGTTGCAACATGTTTTTGTTTTAATCTCTGCTCATCGCCGTAAACGTGACAATCCCCGCTCAAAAGCTGTATGAACAATGCGTTGTTTTGCGGATAATCGCTCTGAGCCTCAAGGACTTCCGTTTTAACAAGAATTTCAACTCTATCACTTTCCAAAAGCGGAATTATTTGTCGCGAAGGTTTCAAAAGTTGCGACTTGAGTTCATAATTCTCCCCGCCGTTGATTCTCAAAACAAAGGATTTGTCATCGTAAATATATTTTAGTTTTTCGTCCTTTGCGATTAAATCCCTCAAAGAATTTTCTTCGTAACTTCTTGGTTGAAAATCGGTTGCAAGGTCGGGATGAACTTTAGAAAGGTATTCGTATGCGTAAAGCGGAGGATTTTGATGCGGTTGATAATTGCGGTTTTTATAAAGCTCCTTTTGCAAAAGGCAAGTGTAAGATTTGTCGGATTTATAAACATTCTTAACAAAAGGACAGCCCGTTTTGCAAAGATAAAGCCAACCGCAATCAGCACATTCTTTGTTGAAACCGACGGCATTATGATTAACACGAATTTTAAATTCAGCCGTCTGCAAAATTTCGTCAACGGAATTTTTATAAATATTGCCGTAATAAAAATTCTCATGCCCTTGACCCCTCACGCAGGAATAAATATCACCGTTTTTTTCCAAAAGGAAAAATTTTTCGCCGCAGTTGTCGCAATTCGTACAATATTCAGGCGAAAACTCGTTGAACCATGCACCGTTAACGCCTTTATCCAAATCCGTTCCGTCAAATTCCTTGTGCATCCTCAAAAAAAACTCAACTTGCTTTTCTTGACTCAAAGCGTGAAGGTAACCGTTTGAATTATAATCGAATCCAATCATAAAATTGAAATCGTTCATGTCCAAACAAGTACTTCGGTTTAAGAATTTTATGTCCTCAATAATTTGGTCAATCCGCTGAAAATGTTCGTCAAAAATCGTTGCTGAAACTTTTTTCTTGTTAGGAAGTTTTTCCAACAATTTCAAATTTTCAAGAATTTTTTCTAACGTTTTGTTGCCGCCTTTTGTTACACGAAAATCCTCATGCAAGGAAATCGGCAAATCCAAACTGCCGCTTATAGAAACGTTAAACTCCTTTATCGTATCCAAATGCTTATCCAAGGCCAAAAGATTGGTCTTAATATGCGGCCTGCCGAGACGGAAACCGTTTTCTAAAATTAAATCGTAATTGACTGAATAATAATCGTTTATAAATTTTATAATATCATAAAAATCCTTTTTGGAAAGCGTTGTAACCTCTCCCCCATGCAGAGAAATATTAAACGGCATAACAAAAGAAGCCTTGAATTTTTCAACTGCAAATTTCAAGGTTTCAAGCGGCGCAAAATCCTGCATTTTATCTTTGGTATTGTCCTCCAAATAACAGTATTTGCAAGCCATGTTGCAAGCCATAGTCGGCACGTATAAAAGATGTATAAACTTCATTTTCAGTATTTTACAACTTCTACATTCGGAGAATTTTTGAATGCCTTATCATTGATTTGACAATCTTTCGGCACTTTGACTACCTTAAGAGCATCACAACTTCTGAATGCCGAACTGCCGATTTCTTTTAACGAAGGCGGCAACGTAATTTCCGTTAATTCACTGCAACCTTCAAAAGCATGACCGCCGATTCGATTAAGAGAAGAATTGCCCTCAAAAATCACGTTTTTCAAATCGTAACAATCACTGAAAGCATCACCGCCAATTCTTGTAACATCTTCAGGGATAATAACTTCGGTGATTGACGTACTATAAAACGTTTGAGATTTTATTTCAGTAATTCCTTTAGGAATCCTAAAAGAACCTTTCAAATTTCTACAATAATAAAACGCCTGAGAAGCGATGGAATCCATCACAAGATTTTCAGAAAAACTAAAATTGGCTTCGGAGCAAAATTCAAAAGCTGAATGTCCGATATATTTAACATTTTCACCGATATTTACTTCTCCCAAAAGGCGGCACCCATAAAAAGCGGAAGCTCCGATATAACGCAAATTTTTCGGGAAATTAATATATCTTAACTCTTCACAATTCTCAAAAGCATGACCACGAATAGTGTCAATAGACTCCGGCAATTGTATTTTAGTAATGCTCGAATTTCTAAAAACATCACCTCGTATTCCCACAACTTTCACCCCGTCAACTTCATCAGGAATTATTACCTGGTTATCACCGATAACACCGCTGGTATAAAATCTGACATATTTTCCGTTAGGACCGTCCTCGTATAAAATATGGTTGTTCATAAAAAGTAAAAACGGAATAACAAACGTGCCTCCGATAATTATCAAAAACCTCAACAAGGATTGCTTTCGGCACTTGTCATAAAGTTGCGGGGCTATAATATCAGAAATATTTTCATCGGGACGCGCCATGACTTGCTTTGCAAAAAAATCCGCAGCAGAGGCTTTGCAGAAAATCTTTATCACAAAAATAATATTTAGAATAACAAAAAAACCTGCCGTAGCGTTAGAATAATGAAAAACTCTAAAAAGTACAATAATAATAAAACTTATTGCAGTAGAAATACTTACGGCGATAAGTTTTTTTCGCTCAATATGTCTTAGGGAATCTGTTTTCAAATCCATGTTATTCTTAACAAGTTCCCTGTTGATATATTCGGTTACAATCTCCTTTTCTGATTTCAAAAACAGAGGGTCAACTATTTGTTGAGGAGAGTTTTGAAGGTTTTGCGTTTCCATAACATAAAAATTTTATATTGTGGCAAATCTAACAAACTTTATACGAAAAAACAAATATTTTCAGTCATTAATTTCCGGAATTGCAGAGACAGCAAAAGTTCTACTTTTGTTCCCCGAAGGCGAGCGAAAATAGATTTCAAAATTAGTAATGTTGCCTTGTTTTGAACAAAACGAATAATAAATATTGCCAAGCGTATCAATCTCTTTTACGGGCAAAGTATAAGTAAAGTTACCGGAGTAACATACCACAGCCTTTAAATCCTCTTTCTTCTTATTATCCGTTGAAAAACAGACCTTTACCATAATAGGATTTTCCTGACTGCACCCGCAGTTTTCCTTATAACGGATATTTTTTAATTCGACATCCACATCTTGGGCAAAGAGTTTCAACTCAGCCGAAAACATGATAATCAAAAACAAAACAAATACTTTTTTCATCGTTTTTTCAATAAAAAACATGACAAATGTAAGTTTTTTTTCTAACTAAAGAAAAAATATCTTGTGTTTTTAATTCAAAACTATTACTTTTGCATTTTTCAAGAAAAAAATACACAATGCAATGAAAAATAAATTTTTAACCTTAATCTTAGTTTTGTCCTGTCTTTCAACACTTTCAGCGCAAAACAAAACCGAAAAATGGACGGTAAACGGTATTTGTACCGAAGTGGAGTTTTTCACGCCCCTTTCCGTCAAAATTGTTAAATACCCTGAAGGCAAAACAAACAAAGACGAAAGTCTTACCGTTATTGCCGAACCGGAAAACGTTAAAACCGTAAAAACCGATAACTCTCTCTCCAGCAAGGAATTAACGGTAAAAATTGATTTAAAAACGGGAGCTTTATCTTTTATTGATTCCAAAGGAAATATCCTTTTAAGAGAAAAATCTTCCAGCTTTGAAGCCATTCAAAAAGGCAACGACAAAGGCAAATTCAAGTTCAAACAAAGTTTCCTTTTGGACAAGGACGAACCTGTTTACGGACTCGGAACGATTCAAGACGGACTTTTGAACCGCAGAAATGCTCATATTTTGATGGAACAATCCAATCTTCAGGACTTTCAAAACGTATTGCAAAGCATCAAAGGCTACGGAATTTTTTGGGACAATTATTCCCCGACGCAATTTGACGGCGAGGCTGACGGTATAACATTCACCTCTGAAGTCGGAAACATGGAAAATTACTTTTTTTTATACGGCAAAAATGCGGACGGTGTTATCGCTCAAATGCGTAAATTAACGGGACAAGTTCCGATGTTTCCGCTTTGGACCTTCGGTTTTTGGCAATCGAAAGAGCGTTACAAATCGAGCAAAGAACTTTTGGAAGTTGTAGATAAATACCGCGAACTCAACGTGCCTTTGGACGGAATTATTCAAGATTGGCAATATTGGGGTTCTAATTATTTGTGGAATGCCATGGACTTTTTGTCGGAGGATTTCTCAGACGGAGAACATTTAGCGGAGAAAGTTCATAACAGAAACGCACATCTAATGATTTCGATTTGGGCAAGTTTCGGACCTCACACCAAAGCGTTCAAAGAGTTGAACGACAAAGGTTTATTGTTTGATTTTCAGACATGGCCTCAAAGCGGAATTTCTCACATTTGGCCCCCGAGAATGGATTATCCTTCGGGCGTAAAAGTTTATGACGCATTTTCAAAAGAAGCCCGCGACATTTATTGGAAAAACCTCAAAACGCTTTACGATTACGACATTGATGCTTGGTGGATGGACTCAACCGATCCCGATTGTTTTTATCCGAGCGAAGAGGATTATCAGCACAAAGCCGGCGAAAACGGTACTTGGCGTTCTTTGCGCAACGCTTTCCCGTTAATGACTGTAAAAGGCGTTTATGAAAGTCAAAGAGCATTAAAAGGTAAAAAACGTGTTTTCATAATGACACGCTCCTCTTTTGCAGGTCAGCAACATTACGGCTCTAATATGTGGAGCGGCGATGTTAATTCCACTTGGGATATGTTACGCAAACAAATTCCTGCGGGATTGAATTTTACTTTAACCGGTAATCCTAATTTTAATACCGACATAGGCGGATTTTTCTGCGGTGCTTATAACACGAAAGGCAGCGGTTCGGCACCGCAAAATCCTCAATATCAAGAACTTTATGTCAGATGGATGCAATACGGACTGTTTTGCCCCGTTTTCCGCAGCCATGGTGCTGATGCTCCGAGGGAGATTTGGCAATTCGGCAAAAAAGGCGAACCCGTTTACGATGCAATTGAAAAAACTATCCGCTTGCGTTACAGGCTCATACCTTATTTTTATTCTTTGGCTTGGCAAGTTACAAATCAAAACGGAAGTTATTTAAGAGCATTGTTTTATGATTTTGCCGATGATAAAAACGTTTGGGAAATCTCTGATGAATTTTTGTGCGGCTCTCAAATATTAGCATTACCGATAGTCAAAGCGCAATATACCGAAGAAAAAATCATCAAAACCGATGAAATGTCAGGTTGGAACAAGCAAAATTCAGAAAACGGCTCGTTAGAAAATGTTGATTTTACAGCGGAAAAACAAGTTGTAAAATATTTGCCAAAAGGTTGTCAATGGTATAATTTTTATGACAACACCCGTTATCAAGGCGGACAAGAGGTAACGATAAAATCAACACTGAACGAAGTTCCGATGTTTATAAAAGCAGGTTCTATTTTACCGTTAGCACCTGAAATGCAATATGTTAATGAGAAACCATGGGATGATTTAGAAATACGTATTTATCCGGGAGCAAACGGATCATTCACTCTTTATGAAGACCAAGGCGACGGATACGATTACGAAAACGGTGCGTATTCAACGATAACATTTACTTGGAACGACAAGAGCAAAACACTTACAATCGGCAAACGTTCAGGAAATTTTCCGGGAATGATTTCTTCAAGGAAATTCACAATCAAAACGCCAGAAGGAAAACTCAAAACCGTAAATTACAACGGAAACGAAATAAAAGTAAAATTGTAAGAAAGACTAAACCGATTTTGAATAGATACAAAAAAATTTGTGTAATTTCTTCTCTAACGAGCGGAAATTACACAAATTCAATATTTTGAAAAAAATTTATTTTCCGAGAAAACCTTTTGCGATGTTTACGATATTCAAAACATCATTAAGATTGCCTTTTTGATCATTTGAAAGATTGGACGATGACGAACCCGTAAGCATATCTTTTATGATTGAAGCCTTTGAAGTTAATTGTCCTAACAAATCGCTGTTAGAAGTCTCCTGCTGCGGTTGCTGTTGAGAAGAGCCACCTAAAAGTCCGCCTAACGCACCGGAAGAAATTGCACTGCCGAGTATAGAACCTAAAGCTGAACCCGAAGAATTTTGTCCGCTCTGTTGATTATTGTTAGAGTCGCCGCCTAAAAGACTACCTAACGCACCGGAAGAAATTGCACTGCCAAGAATAGAGCCTAAAGCCGATCCCGAAGAATTTTGTTGCTGCGAGCCGCCGCCTAAAAAGCTGCCTGCAATCTGTGTCAAAGCTGACAAATCGATACCGCTTGAAGCAACTGAGGTTGAGGGATTTTTTATAACGCCTTCCGCTAAAGCAAGCACCTGTTTAATTATAGATTGAATATCCATTTTGTGTTGAATTAATAGGTTATTAAAATATTGATTTTTTTTATGCCTTAAATGTAAGTCAATATTTCGTTTTATGCAAATTTTTTTTGAAGTTTTTTCATTTCAGATTGTTGATACAAGACAAAAAAGCACAAACCGAAACTCCTGCCGTTTCGGTTCTAAGCCTTGTATTTCCGAGTGTTACCGCCTGAAAACCATGTTTTTGCGCCAAAAGAATTTCCTCAGGAGAAAAATCCCCTTCTGGTCCGATTAAGGTTACGATTTTCTGATTTTTTTCAACACAATCGCCAAAAAAAACACGTTCCATACCACTTTCGCAATGAGCAATAAGTTTTTTGTCGGCATCAACATTTTCAACGAAATCAGAAAAAGATGTCATTCCGTTCAAAACCGGCAATATAGTGTTTCCGCTTTGTTTTACGGCTGAAATCACGATTTTTGAAAGCCTTTCATCCTTAATAACTTTGCGCTCGCTGTGAGCGCAAAGTAAAGGCGTTATTTCATCAATTCCGAATTCAACCGCTTTTTCGATAAACCACTCAAAACGATCTATATTTTTTGTCGGAGCAATAGCAACATGATTGAAATAATTCCGACAAAACGCATCTTCGTTTTTTTCTATGATTTTAACAGAAACGTTTTTTTTATGACATTCCGTAATCTGTGCCGTATACATTGCTCCGAAACCGTCTATCAAAGTGATTTCGTCAGAGGTCTTCAATCTCAAAACCCTCGAACAATGTTCCGCTTCTTCTTCGTCCAAAAAAACGACCTGTCCTTCTTGAGCGTTTTTCGCATTAGGACAATAAAATATATGAAGATTTTCTTTCATTTTCCTTCTTTGTTAATAAAAATTATTCATCAATAAAATCCGGCTCGTCATCCTCCTTTTCAATGGGTTGAGGCTGTTCCTCCGGTTGAGGCTGCTCTTCAGGCTGAGGCTGTTCCTCAGGCTGAGGCTGCTCTTCAGGCTGAGGTGTTGTCTCGTCTTCCTGCTCAAAATCTGGCTCGTCCTCTTGAGGTGCATTGTTATCACCCTCTGGCTGCGGATTCTCTTGATTTTCAGGATTTTCTGAATTTTCAGGATTTTCGGGATTTTCTTGATTTTCGGGATTCTCTGAATTATTATCCGCCTCCTGCTCATTGTTGATGTTCTGTCTGTCCTCAACTTTAGACTGATCATCTACAACTACACTCGTAAACGAACGCAAAAATTTATTTTTAGATGCGTCATTACCAATAACATACTGATATTCAGAATCTTTAAGCTTTACAATACGATCTTTTTCCTTAGTGGAATTAATCTTGTCGTTGAACTCATCCGACGATGAAAAACAGTACAAAAATCCTGCACTATAATTAAAATAGTACCATTTGCCTTTTTCGGGTTCAAGATAAACCGTAATCTGATCGCCTTTCTTACGGTTGTAAATTATCTCAATATAACCCGAAACATAACGGTTAATCTGTTTATCACCGATATTAAGAACGCCGATTTTTCCCGTTGAACGGTATGAATTTGAAATCGTATCATAACGGAAAGTAACGTCGGCAAAACCGAATGTTTTTTTCAAGGCTTCAGGCATTTTGGAAATTTCACCCGTCGAAGTATAATCCTTCATCATCGCGTTCAAAGTATCCGTTCCGCACAAAAACTGAAGTTTCCTTTGAATAGATTTTTTGTTAAGATATAACGGTTTCATACCGTCAGTCTCGGCAATGTCCTCTGCCATGAGTTTTACAGCGTCCTGACGGACAACAAGATTCAATGTCATCGAAGAGTTTAGTGTTACTTTGTTAATATCCCTTTGATGATACATCGAACCTTTCATAACAAGAGTCAAAGGTTTGATATTAATATTCGGAGTGATTTCGCCCTCACCGTAAATATCGCAAAGGTTTTTATAAAGTGCGATATAATTTTCAGTCAAAGTAGAATCCGCAAGCCTTCTTGAAGAGGCAATCTGATAAATACTTCCGCTGATAGAATAACTCAAACCTTTGTTAGCCGCCAAAACGCCGAAGTCCCTGTTATTAACTTTTCGTCCCATAAAAACGGAATAAACCCGGCTTGTCTCCTCATTATAAAAGAAGCCCGTATAAAGTCTGACTTTTGCCGTATCCATCACACGGTCTGAAATCGGGAAGACAATATGCTCGGAATTAAGTGTTCCTTCAAATTTAAACGGCATCACGGCACTATCACATTCTTGTTTAATATAAGCATAACCGTTGAATTTGATACCGGGAGTATTACCCAAAAAAGAATATTTACCCGTAAACATATATTGCGGCGAAAGCATAAAACGGTCTTGAGCAGGAACGGAACCTATACCGAATGAAGCTCTTATTTTCGGAGCATCGGCTGCCGTATCCGCCTTAATTCTACGGATTTCAACAGAGTCAATATTCAAATACGAAATTTCTTTATACTCGTCTTTGTATTCATATTGTCCGCCGTGTGCTTTATAATAATATTTGTCTCTGATTTTGACAGTTGTATTGATAATTTTGTGCAAAAGCGTATCTAATTTGCAGGTTATCAACGCATTGTTAAATTTATCAATAAGACCATTTTTACGGATAGTGATTATACCCGAAGGGTCGATTTTGGAATCCACAATTTCAATAACGCCGGGGTCATGGACGTTGATAACCGCCTCATCGTTTTTGTAGGAAGAAGATATGGCATTATAAACCATCGTATCTTTATCAGAGGTCATTTCAACACCCGTTAAGACAGGTTTGTCGCCCTGACCGTTATAAGCCATACGCAAAACTCCCAATTCTTCTTTGTCTTCGGTAATTTGCTTTTCGTCATAATTGCGCAACGTATTACCGAACTCATAAAAATTGTTAGCTAAGTTGCACGAGAAGAAATCCGTTTTCTGACGGTACTTATGCTGCGGAAAAACTACCAACGCCGAAGAATCTCCCGTTGTAACAAACTGAGCATATTGCGCATCCAAATCGTATTTTGCATTGAATCTGTCCGTATAAAAATGCCCCGTACTATCGCCCGGAGATTTTTCGTCAAAATTGCACAAAGAAGCACTGTCAGCATCAAAAGTTGAATTTCTCAGAGTAAATTTATCGGAAAACAATCCCGTATTATTATAAAGCAATTCGCCTTGCGCAAGCATATTTTTAGGCGTTAAATCTATTTTGCCATTAAAAAGAGCTTTTCTGTCAAAAATTCTCAAAGTCGTATCTTTTGTTAAAGCCGAAAAAACGTCTTTTTCAGGCATCCAATAAATCATAGCTGAATCCGAATAAACACTCGGATATTCACAATGGACATTTGGAGTTGAAGAAATTTCATTCCTTGTAACACCCTTAATATCAACCATATAACAAATACCAGTAACGGAATCGGGGAAGAAACTGAATTGTTTTGCCCGAGAAATAGCCGTTAAATAACGAATTTCACCATCGCCGCTAAGACCTCCGGCGTTAAGCGTTACGGTATTATGATAACTGCCTTTGCCCGAAAACAAATCCATACCACCGTCAGGTGTCGGTAGGACGAATCCCAACGAAAGGTCCGGCTGAACGTTCAAGGTTACATCCAAATCAGGGAAAATACCTGAAACAAATTTTCCTTTAGCTTTCACACCGTTCAACTCAATAAAGTTCATGCTATCCAATTTAAAAGGATAGACAATCATGTGAAATTTATCCCTGTCGTATTTTTCCGAAGTCAATTTGTCGTAATAAACATACGAAGTATCGGTCGTGGTAAGACTCGGATATACATTATTTTCATTAACACCGGACTTATTGTTGAAAGCATCAATCTGCAAAACTCCGACTATGGTTTCAAACACTGAACGGACGGAATCTATTTTACGATGTTTTCCGTCAGGAGTTTTTCCAACCGTGAGGACGGACATTGAGTCGGCTTTAGGAATTTTAATATTGAAAGAGTCGTAATTAAACTGAAAATCACGACCGTAAAAATCAACCAAACCCGCTTGAATTTTTCCGTTGAATGTCATATCGCAATTCTTATGAACAATAACCACACTGTCGGAAATGATTTTCACCATTCGCGATTTTGAAAGGTCGAACGGACGAACATGATAAATAAAAAGATCGTTATTGTTGAGATTGATAATTCCGTTAACATAGTTTTTAACAACAGACTGAGTGTTTTCAATCAACTCCATGAGTTCGTCGTTTTGTGTCTTGTCTTGATTTTTTCCCTTCTCATCTTTTTTCGATTTCGGTTTCGGTTTTGAATTGATAATAATATTATCATAGTCTTTGTCCTCGCCGTGAATATTTGGATCGAAATTAGGATTTTTTCTAATAACAGCCTTTAAACTGTCGCTCTTGCGGTTGTGAGAATTAATCCAATCCCAGAACTTTTGCGTAAAATTATAAAGTGTACGCTCCGGAATGTCATATTCCAAAAAGTCCTTATACGCCAATTTCAAAAGCACTTGATGAACCTGAACCTCAGTCAAAATAAGTTTGTATTTAGTATTAACATATTGCTGAATCTCTCTTGAGGTATATTGAGAACGGGCATCGCCGTAAAAAAGATTTCTTAAAATAACCAACCAGTTAGTGTTTTCAGGACCTTGAAACTCGTTCCATTCGGCATGAGAAAAATAATCCTTGGATTTAAACGTGGCATAATTATTAGGGGCAGCAGGACGCGTTGCAAAATAAATCACCGTATCGTTGAGTTTCCATTCCAACTGATTAGCATCAATATAAAGATTGTGATAATCATCAACAAATTCGGCTACCTCAGACTCGTTAGTACCCCTGAAAAGTATTAACTGCTGAGTCTTAGAATTATATTTTAATTTCAAACCGATGTGTGTTATTCTCACACCGTCCTGACCGTTATTAATTTCGATTTTAGCTTTTTGACTCTCAAGTTTATCAAGACCGAAAACAAATGCACGTGAGGAGGCTGTAATAAAAGGTTTGCCATCACGCTTGAAAACAATTTGCGAATACGAGGTTCCCAAACTGTCAGAAACCATGCCCGAAAATATCACGCCGTTTTGAGCATAACCGCCGACGTAGTCGATACCCTCGGCAAGATTTTCGATTTTAATATCGGTTGCATAACTTTTAAACTGAGGATAACGAGCTTTTTCGCCCGTGCCGTTAAGAACGACTTTGTCTTCAAAATGTCCTTTGAGCCCTTTTTGAAAATATTTTCGGTTGTAAAACATTACATTTTCAACCGAATACTGAGGGCTGCGGGTATCTATCACATATTCAGGAAGTTCGGCATAAATACTATCGGGAGAAAGGTTGCCGCGGCGAAAATCCACTTTACCGTTTTTGCCTTTCCATTCGTGCGTTGAAGGAGTATAAACGCCTGATGTAGAATAAATTACAAGAGAAGTATCGTTTTTCATACGACAACGGATGTCGGTGTTTTGACATTCCACCGTCAGAAGGTCTTCGGCTGAGCCGTAATAATCAGGAGTAACTCTCAAAACATAAGAAGAGGACGAAAGATACCAATTTTTTGAAGCAGCATATTCCAAACTATTGTAAAGCAAAAGGTTAACAGTAAAATTCATAACCTCATTCAATCGTATAAGAGGAACATTCCTGCCGATTAAATGCATAATATAATCGTGCCAAACTTTAAACTGTCCGGTCTGATTTTTCTCCCAAAACGCATTAAAAATTTTTATCACAGTCAGCATGTGCGTAGTAGGATTGGCACGTTTGTCGGCGTAAGAGTTCATCAGGTTGACTATTTGTTCAACATATTCTCCTGAAATTACATTTTTTTCTAACTTTTCGGTAAACTTCTTTACTTCCGCCTTCAATTCTTTGTTAAGGGTAGTTTTTATACCCATATAACTTTCCACCTGTTTTGGAAAATCCGAAGAAACAGAAAACAAAACTTTTTCTTCCTGTGCAAAAGATTCTTTCTCAACGGCTAAAACAAAAAATACCGCTAAAAATATCATTAGAATTTTCTTCATAACCGGCACGTTTTTTTTAGATTTTTTATAAAACAAAAAACGGCTGACTGCGATAAATTAAGTATTTCACGCTGTCAGCCGCCAATATTTAAAAACTTTTAATTCCCTTAACGGGCATCAATAATTTTTCCGAAATCGTCGGCTTTAAGGGCTGCACCACCGATAAGACCGCCGTCTACGTCCTTTTTAGCGAAAATTTCCGCTGCGTTAGAAGCTTTGCAGCTGCCGCCGTAAAGGATAGTTGTGTTTTGAGCAACTTCGTCACCGAAATTAGCAGCAACTTCCTTGCGGATAAATTCGTGAATTTCCTGTGCTTGTTCGGGAGATGCGGTAAGACCCGTTCCGATAGCCCATACAGGTTCGTAAGCGATGATGATTTTTGAGAATTCCTCTTTTGTAAGAGTGAAAACCGTATCAACCAACTGTGCTTTTACAACGTTGAAATAAAGGCTCTGACCAGCTTCTCTCTGATCTTTGGTTTCGCCTACGCAGAAAATTACGTCAAGACCTTCTTCCAAAGCGAGTTTTATTTTTTTGAGAAGGATTTCAGAGTTTTCTTTGAAATACTGTCTGCGCTCAGAGTGTCCGAGAATTACGGCTTTAACGCCCAAACCTTTAAGCATAGATGCTGAAACCTCACCGGTATAAGCACCGTTTTTTGTTGCTGCACAATCCTGAGCAGCGAGAATTACTTTGTCAGCATTGATAACCTGAGCTACGGGAGCAAGATGCGTAAAAGGCGGAGCAATTACGATTTGTTTGCCGGCGGGCAAATTTTTTTGTTCAGCGTATGCGCTTACTTTTTTTGCTAATTCTACACCTTCTGCAACGGAAGTATTCATTTTCCAGTTGCCTGCTACTATTAATTTTCTCATTGTTTTTTTAATTAGAAATTATATTTTTTTTTAAAATAATCAAATTCTTAACTGCCAAGTTGATAATTTATCTTATCAAGTTGACGGAAATATTCTTCTTTTTCCAAAACTTCCTTTTCGATGGAGTCCATCGTAAGATGAGCCATATCATAATCTCCTGCCACAATAGAAGCGGCTTCTCTTTCGGAGGCAGCCTCAATTTTGCTCTTGTGAGCCTGAAGTTTGTTCATCATCTTTTCGTGTTGTTTTACGGCTTTAATTTTATTTTTAAGTTCCGTATACTCCAACTCTTGTTTATCAAAAACATCAATACGGGATTTGTAACCTTCGATTTTTTGAGAATAATCCTTGACAATGCCGTCACATTTTTCCATAGCTTCAAAACTAAGAGAGGTTCCGTATTTCTCACGAATTTCATTGTAATTATCAAGCAAAGCATCTTTCTGATAATTAACACCTACTTTTTCGTATTCCTGATGATAAGCAGTAAAAATTGCATCGTTGCTCCAAGCCGTAAGTCTGCGAATTTCACTCTCCGCCTTAAACTTATTTTGTCTTGCGCCGGAAATCGCCTGATTGATTTTCATCTCCACAGAGAGATTACCGTCCTGCCCCGAGACAATATTTCCCTGACTGCCTGCCTCTATTAATTTCGTGGCAAAAAGGGTTGCCAACATTATTACAGCACCCGATACCAAAGATATAACACCCATGATACCGTGTCCAGAAATGAGGAAAATCACGCCCAAAACAGCCGCAATACCTCCTAATCCGTAAAATATTTTTGACATATTCCGCTCTATTAATTATGTTAAAGGATATGCAAAGATATATATTTTTTTTTTCTCTGCATAAAAAACTTTATTCAATTAACGTTATTTTCAAAATTTTTTTTGTTTTGTCAGTTACCTTAAAATAATTAGAGGCTCTAATACCAATTACCCAAATGATTTTTTCGCCCGATTTCAAAACTCTAACTTTCTGTTTTTCAATAAGATTGAGTTTATTATCGGTTAATAAATCGCTGATTTTCTTTTTTCCCTTTGCCCCGAACGGCAAAAAAACATCTCCGCTGTGCCATGAAGAAATTTTCAAGGGGAAAACCAATTCGTTAAAATCATAATAAACCGTTTTAACATCTCTTTGTGGCGAAAAATCTTTGTTTTCGATAACCGTAAACTCAAAATCCGATGCTTTTTCAACCTTTCCCGATATAACATCAGATAATGTAATTTCGATTTGAGAATCAACGTTTTTATTTTTTAATTCACTAATTATCAACCCATTACGGTCTTTTAAGATTTGATAATCCGAAGAATAAAAAAGTTTTCCGCTTTGAGAGGAAAGCGAAAGGAAAATTTCATCTATCTGAGTCCTGTTGAAACCGTAAGCAGAACAAATTTCAAAAAGCAAAATTTCAGGCGCACAAAAATTCTCAATATCCGAAATATTGATTTTCAGACATCCGTCTTCTTTTTTGATAATTTTTTCACGCTGAAAAGAAACCGCATTTTCGTAAATTTTTTCCGCACCCGAAAGGAATTTCATCGTTAAAGCCACATTATTTTTAAAAGAGGGATTAATCGTTTCAAAAAGCGGAATTATTTGATTCCGGATTTTGTTTCGGGTATAATCGTTTTCAAAATTGGTTTTATCGGTTCTAAAACTAAGTCCTTGTTTTCCAATATAATCCATAATCTCTTGACGGGAAAAACAAAGCAGCGGTCTTATAATTTTGCCGTTTTTAACACGTATTCCCCTCAAACCTTTCAGCCCCGCACCACGGGTAAGATTGAGCAAAAAAGTTTCAACGGCATCGCCGCCGTGATGAGCAACGGCAACATAAGGAATATTTTTTTCCAAAGAAATTTCTTCAAATTTAGAATATCTGAAATCCCTTGCCGCCATTTCGATAGAAATTTTATTTTCACGTGCATATTCCTGAGTATCAACGCTATAAAATGAACCATGCACAGAATATTTGTCGCAAATCTTTTTTACGAACTCCATATCCGCAAGAGAATCTTCTCCGCGCAAATTAAAATTGACATGGCAAATCTCAAAACGTATTTTTGCCCTAAAAAACAAATCCGCCATTACCACGGAATCAGGACCGCCGCTGACTCCAAGCAAAACCGTATCGTTTTTTATATCAAACAATTGATTATCAGAAATAAACTGCAAAAATTTTTTCAACATTTTATATCCAATTTTTTTTAGATATTTTTTACAAAAATAACAGATTGATTTGGAATTTCAAAATTTTAAAAAAAATTACCCGCCGCAATTTGCACACATTTTCGGACGATGTTTCTCGTTAAACTCAATAAAAGTCAAGCTTTTTAAAGTTTCCTCCGACAAAAGAATCTCTTTCAAATTTTTGTCTTTCAAATTACCGAGCTTAAAATCTGCATCTTTGTCATAACAACAAACCACAACAAAAGAATCTATCGTTATAACCGCTGAATTCAAAATCCGATTACAAAAACCGACTTTCTTTTTCAAACGGTTTTCTTTATCATAACGCGAAAATTTATCAATCGAGGTTTTAAAAACCTGAAAATCCTCAGGTTTCTCTATCTGCATCGTCTTAAAATAAAACTTGTCAGCACCCAAAGAAAAAGCAAGAGATTTAATATTTTTCAACTCGTTTTCATTAATTTTATTGACAATAGTCTGAACCTCAATCACGGGCGTAAGTTTTTTTAAACGTTTTTTTGCCTCAGAAAGTTCTTTTACCGCCGTTATAACTTTTTCTAAATCACCGCCTTTACGATAAGCAGAATAATTTTCTTGAGTATTGCCGTCAAGCGAGATAATTATCTTATCAAGACCGGAAAGAACAGTTTTTTCTGCCATCTCCTTATTAATAAAGTGTCCGTTAGTGGAGGTCGCGATAAAAATTTTCTTTTTATCAGCATATTCCGCCATTTTCAAAAAATCCTTATTCAAAAACGGTTCGCCCTGAAAATACAAAAAACAATTCAATGCAAAAGGTGCAATCTGATCCGCAACAGTCATAAAATCTTCATAACTCATAACACCTTTTTTACGTTTTAAAAGTCCTAAACCCGATGCACATTCCCTACAATTAAGATTGCAAAGATTGGTTGGTTCTATCGAATAAGACCAAGGCATACCACTGACTCTTAAGTTTCTAAACATTTTGGATAACAAAATCGAAAAAAATCTCTTGAAAAAATTTATGATTTTGCCCACCGTCATTTTCCGTATTATGAGATAATACTCAATCATAATTAATATTAAAATTCTGTTTAAATTTGCAAAATAAATACTTTTTATTCAAACTAACTTTATATATTTGCGGGAATTTTTAGAAAAAAAAACGTGTATCCGCTTTTAGACAATATAAACAGTCCGTCCGATTTAAAAAAATTGTCCAAAGACCGTCTGCCTGAACTCTGCAACGAATTAAGACAATTTATAATCGAGGTTATCAGCCGTCATCCGGGGCATTTTGCCGCTACACTGGGTGTCGTTGAACTTACTGTGGCGTTGCATTATGTTTATAATACGCCTTACGATCAGATTGTTTTTGACGTAGGACATCAGGCGTATGCCCACAAAATTCTCACGGGCAGAAAACAAATGTTTGAAACATTGCGCTCGTTTCACGGTTTGAGTCCTTTTCCCAATAGGGACGAAAGCGAATATGATGCTTTTACCGTCGGACACGCTTCTACTTCAATAAGTGCAGCCCTTGGTTTGGCCGTGGCTGCAAAACTCTTAAAAAGAGAAGATCAGCACGTTATCTCTGTCATCGGCGACGGTTCGATGACAGGCGGTATGGCTTTTGAGGGGCTTAACAATGCCGGGATTCAAAAGTCAAATTTACTTGTAATTCTAAACGACAATCACATTGCAATCGACCCTAATCAAGGCGCATTAAACAATTATCTTTTGGACATAACAACTTCCAAAACTTACAACAGAGTGAAAAACGATGTTTGGAACGTTTTGGGTAAATTCAACAGATTGGTGCCCTCCACAAGGGATTTTTTGGTAAAGGTAGAAAACGGTATCAAATATATCGTCATGAAACGTTCCAACCTTTTTTCAGGTTTCGGATTCAGATATTTCGGCCCTGTGGACGGTCATGACGTGGTTCATCTTTCGGAAATTTTAACGGAGATGAAAAACATCAAAGGTCCTAAACTTCTGCACGTTATCACCAAAAAAGGCAAAGGTTATAAGTTCGCTGAAGAAAATCAGACGAAATGGCACGCCACAAGTTCCGCTTTTAACATCGAAACAGGTCAAAAACTTGACACCCCGCCGCAACAAGAGGGAATTTCAGGACCGAAATTTCAGGACGTTTTCGGAAAAACACTTTTAACATTAGCCGAGCAAGATTCTAAAATTGTGGGAGTTACGCCCGCTATGCCTTCGGGTTGTTCGATGAACATAATGGCGGAAAAATTTCACGAGAGAGTTTTTGACGTGGGAATTGCCGAAGAACACGCCGTAACATTTTCGGCGGGAATGGCTGCGCAAGGGTTAATCCCGTTTTGCAACATTTATTCGACTTTCATGCAGCGTTCTTACGATCAGATAATTCACGATGTTTGTTTGCCGCGTCTGCCCGTGATTTTGTGCCTCGACCGTGCCGGTTTGGTCGGTGCTGACGGCGCAACGCATCAAGGAGCATTTGATATTTCGTATTTAAGACATATTCCTAATTTAATCGTTTCGGCACCGATGGACGAAGAAGATTTAAGGAATTTGATGTTTACTGCCTACAAAGCGGGCAAACCTTTTTCGATTCGTTATCCAAGAGGCAATGGTCATAATCCTGATTGGGAAAAACCGTTTCAGGAATTAGAAATCGGAAAAGGCAGAAAAATCTCTGAAGGAGAAAATGTTGCGATAATTTCAATCGGGACTGCCGGATATGAAGTAAAATGTGCGTTAGAGGAGTTGAAAACCGAAAATATTTTCCCCGCACATTACGATATGCGTTTTATAAAACCGCTTGATACTGAATTGTTAGATAAGATTTTTCAAAAGTTCAATAAAATAATTACCGTTGAAGATAATTGTCTTCAAGGCGGTTTCGGTTCGGCAATTTTGGAATATGCCGCTGATAATTTTTATCATGCAAAAATTAAGCGTTTAGGTATTCCTGACAAGTTTATTGAACACGGAACTCAACAAGATTTATATAGAGTTTGCGGTTTTGATCAAAAAAATATCGCAAAAACAGTAAGAGAAATATTGTCGCTTTAAGTATTTTTTAGAAAAAATTAAAAAAAAATTTAAGTTACATTCGCTTTTAAGTAAATGTTTTACACTACTTTTGCAACGTAGTAGAAAAAATAAAATTAAAAAAATAAAACACAAAGCTGATATGAAAAAGTTTTTAATGATTGCGACTATGGCGTTTGCCGGTTTGAATGCAAATGCACAAAATGACGGCTGCGCCGTTAACTATTCGATTTATAAGGAATTCCTCAATGTAGAATCCTATCACAATGCAGTAAACATGTACAGACAAGTTTTCAACGATTGTCCTTCTTTTAGCAAGACAGTTTATGTAGACGGTGTTAAAATTTACAAAGGTCTCATTGGAGGAACTCAAGATAAAAACCTTATAAATGCATACGTCGATACCATTAAAATCATTTATAATCAGAGAATTGCAAACTACGGAGAAGAGGCTTCGGTTTTGAGCCGTATGGCATACGATGTACAGAAATTCCGCAAAAGCGATACAGCTTATCTCGAGGCTTATCACATTTACGCTAAATCAATTGCCTTAAGCGGCGAAAAAGCTGAAATCAGCACCGTCTCTGCATATTTTCAATTGGCAGCCAACCTTTATGCTAAAAAAGCTATTTCCTCTGAAGAACTTTTCAACGCATTGGTTCCCAACTTGTTGAACATCAGAAAGAATTACGCAAACGGTGATGATAAACACAAAGAGCAAGCTGACAAAGTCTTGAGCTCAATCAACAAAAACCTTTCGCGTTTCAACAATTATCAAGCTGATTTTGACAAACTTTTTGATGCAAAATACACTTTACCCGCATCAATAGAAGAGGTTGCTAATTTAAACAAAGTAATGTCTGACGTTAATTGCGAAGGCAGCAAACTCTACGCTGAAACAGCTGAAAAACTTTACAAAGAAAATCCCGGTACCGAAGCCGCAATCGCTATTGCCCGTTACAACAAGAAAAACCAGCAATACGACAAAGCTGCTGAATATTATGCCGAGGCTTTAAACTCTGAAACTGATTCTAAAAAAAGGTCAAACTACCTTTATGAGGCTGCTTTGGTAGCTAATTATCAGAAAAAATATACTCAAGCAATAGGTTTTGCTAAAAAGTCTTTGGAACTCAATTCCGAAAACGCAGCACCTTATATGTTAATAGGTGCAATTTACGGCTCTAACGCAGGTTTGTACGCAAGCGATGAGTTCATGCGCAGAGAAATTTACTGGGTAGCAGCCGATTACATCAGCAAAGCTAAAAGAATGGATTCCTCATTGGAAGAGCAGGCAAACGCACTCTTAAAAAAATATACCGTTCAGTTTCCGGGCAAAGAAGATGCTTTCATGCACTCTGTAAAACCCGGTGATGTGGTAACCCTCAAACTCGTAGAAAACGAGACCACAACGGCAAGATTTTAATGTAGGGGAAAATTTTTGAAAAAAAGTACGAAAAAAATTTGGTCGAAATAAAAAAGTGATTTAAATTTGCTTTTGAGAAATAATTAAAAACCGCAGTGATTGCGTAATTTTTTCTCCCGAGTTTTTTTTCAAGACCCGGATAAAGACTAAAATTGTTTTCATATCTTGTTTGATTTTAAGTGTTATTTTTTTTGAAAAAAGTCCGGCGTGTTATTTTTTAACCGGACTTTTTTGTTATTAATGAACAAAAACGTTTGTCTATGTATACAGAAAAAGATATAAAATATTTCGCCGAGCGCGAAATAAAGGTTGAGGAAATCGACCGTCAGTTGAATTTTTACAAGACAGGTTTTCCGTTTTTGGAATTGGTCCGTCCTGCTACGCCTAACGACGGTATCAGGTGTTTGACAGAGGAGGAAATCAACAAATTTTCTCAAAAATATTCCAAAGAAGCGGAAAATATCAGTATTGTAAAATTTGTTCCTGCTTCAGGAGCGGCATCAAGAATGTTCAAGGATTTATTTGTTTTTGTTTCTGAATACAACGGTTCGCAGGAGCAAAAACAAAAATTCAATGATGTCAATTCTCCGGCACGCAGATTTGTGGACAACATCGACAGATTTGCTTTTTATGACAATTTGCAAAAAATTGTTTACGGCAAATACGGTATGTCGGTAAAAGAAATGCTTCAGGCACACAAACCTAAAGAGCTGGTGGAGAGTGTTATATCAAAAGACGGTCTTAATTACGGCAACCTTCCTAAAGGTCTTATCGAATTTCACCGTTACAAAAACACATCCCGCACTCCCGTAGAAGAACATATTGCAGAAGGCATTATGTACGCTAAATCCGGCAAAATCGTAAAAATTCATTTTACCGTATCGCCCGAACATTTGGGATTTTTTACGGCATTTGTAGACAAGGCAAGAGTATTTTTTGAAGAGAAATACAATTGCAACCTTGACATAAATTTTTCAACACAGAAAGCCTTTACAGATACGATTTCGGTTGATGACAACAACGAAATTTTCCGCGACGAAAACGGTACTCCGCTTTTCCGCCCCGCAGGACACGGCTCTCTGATTGAAAATCTTAACGACATCGACTCCCGTTTGGTTTTCATTAAAACCATTGACAACGTAGTTCCCGATTCAAGAAAAGAGGCTACGGTAAAATATAAAACAGCTTTGGCGGGTTACCTTCTTAAAACGAAAGAAAACATCGCCGATTATATAAAAATTCTCGAAAACAACCCCTCACAACAACAGTTGGACGAGGCATACGTTTTTGTCAGCAAAAAACTTTGCGTGGAATTTCCTGAAAGTTTTCTCAGCCTTTCCGACAAAGAAAAAGCAGAGAAACTTTTAGCAAAACTCAAACGCCCGCTCAGAATTTGCGGTATGGTGAAAAACGAAGGTGAACCCGGCGGCGGTCCTTTCTGGGCTAAAAATAGCGACGGAACAACCTCACTGCAAATCGTTGAAAGTTCTCAAATCGATTCCAAAGATCCTCAAAGTCAGGCAATTGTAAAGAAAGCAACACATTTCAACCCCGTTGATTTGGTTTGCGATTTAACAGACTGCGAAGGCAAGAAATACGATTTAAGGAAATTCACCGATCCTTTGACAGGTTTTATTTCACACAAATCGAAAAACGGCAGAAATCTAAAATCAATCGAACGTCCCGGACTTTGGAACGGCGCAATGTCAGACTGGAACACAATTTTCGTAGAAGTGCCGATTGAAACATTTTCTCCCGTTAAAACGGTTCTTGACCTTTTGAGAGAACAACATCAAAATTAGTCTTTTGTTTTTCAAGGGCTCTTGTTGATATTGGATTAATTAAAAAAATATATATCATACAACAAGAGTCCTTTACTTTTTTTCAAGAAAAATTTCTTTTTGATTCAAAACAAATGTCGTTAGTTTTAAAAAACGGAATTTATATCAATTATTCCACATTGGAATTTGTAAAAAAAGACGTTGTTGTCTACGAAGACAGACAAGCGTTAGCTTTTTATGATTGGGGTACATACACTCCTGAAGTCGGAGATGTTGTAGCTGATTGCTCGGGGAAATATATAATACACTCGTTTGCCGATGCCTATATGCGCCCCGGATTATCTTTAGCTGCTAATGCAAAAGTTTTTACGAAAAAAGAATCAACATATTTCCGTTATGTCAGCGACGTGCTTTGGAATATTGACAAGTTTATAGACAAAGATTTAGTCTATGCCTCAGCACTTTACGCCGCAATAAATGCCGCACGTAGCGGAACGACATTTGCTATCTGTAGAAACGAAAGTTCCAAATGTATTGAAGGCTCTTTAGCCCTAACAGCAAAAGCCTTTTCGGAAGTAGGAATCAGCACGCTTCAGAGCTATGCTGCTTGTGAGGCTGGCGGTTATGCCCAAGCAGAAAAAGCTGTCAGAGAAAACACTGATTATTTAGCCTCTAATCAAGGCCTTATGGGTATTGCAGCATCTTATCTTGCAAGCCGTGAACTTTTTGAAACGGTTGCAAAAACTTGCCGCGAAAAAAATATCGGCGTTCTAATAAATGCCGCAGAAGACGAAATAGATCAAATCAACACGATGAGAGACCAACGTAGAACCGTTATTTTAAGGCTTTACGAATCTGGTCTTATGGATTATAAATCCACAGTTTTAACAAATGCTAATTACATCAGCGATGATGAACGCAGTTATATTAAAAATAAACCAGCTTGGATAACACACAATCCGATAGGCAATTTCAGACGCGCCGTAAAACCATTCAATTCTATTTGGCTTGATGACAACATCATGTTCGGATCGGATTTTTCGGGCGCATCAATGCCGGAAAATATGTCGCACGCATATTTCGAGGCTATCAACAAAGACAACGAAATCTCACTGAAAACAGCGTTTCAAAGGCTTAATGCCATACACCGTTATACTCAAATAAACGGCTTTGACGGCGATGGAGAAAACAATTTAATCGTTTTTGAAAATAATTCACCGTTCGAGCTTGATAGCAACAATTTAATTAAACATTTGATTTATAACAGAAACATCTCGGACATCAAACTCGTAATCGCAAAAGGCAAAATCATAGCTAAAAACGGTCACGCAACTTTGATTGACGAAAAACAAGCTCTCAAATTTATTTCTGAACAAGCACAACGAATAAAATGTTAGCTTGAAAAAAAAGAGTAAGAAGTATTTATGAAAAACTTTTTCTTCAAAATATTATCGGGGTTTTATTACTTGATAACTGCCGTAAGAAATTTTCTTTACGATAACAAAGTTTTAAAATCCCATGAATTTTCCTCGCCCGTAATTTCCGTTGGTAACATCACGGTCGGCGGAACGGGCAAAACTCCGCACACAGAGTATATTGTTAATTTACTTAAAGACAAATTTAATGTAACAATTCTGAGCCGGGGTTACAAACGCAAAACAAAAGGCTACATTCAGGCAAACATAAATTCAACCGTTGCCGAAATCGGGGACGAACCCAAACAAATGACTCAAAAATTTTTAGGAAAAGCATTTGTTGCGGTTTGCGAAGACAGAATAAAAGGAATAAATAAAATACTTCACCAAAACATTGATAATCAATTAATAGTGCTTGACGATGCGTTTCAGCACAGAAGCGTTGTGCCGCTTGTAAACATTCTACTGACCGATTATAACAGACCTCTGTACGAAGATCATCTCCTCCCCTACGGACGACTCAGAGAATCTTCTAAAAATATCTCAAGAGCTCACATTATAATCGTTACAAAATGTCCCGAAGATTTGAAACCGATTGAAAGAAATATCATTGCTAAAAATCTTAACAAACTGCCGTCGCAAGCTATATATTTTACAAATTTTCAATATGCGGATTTAAAAAGCGTTTTTACTCAAAACACTGAAACTCCGCAAATTACAGAAAATACGGAAATCCTGTTAATAACAGGAATCGCAAGCCCCGAACCATTAAAAGATTATATCAAGAAAACATTTTCGCAAAAAATAACACATATCAAATTCAAAGACCATCACAATTTTAGGAAAAAAGACATTCAGAAAATAACAGAAAGTTTCAAATCGCTTTCCTCTGACAAAATCATAATAACAACCGAAAAAGATGCCGTCAGACTAAACGAATTGAACTTTGAACAGGAAATACGCAAAAAAATGTTTTTCCTGCCCGTAAAAGTTAATTTCTTAAGTCTCAAAGAAACAGATGATCAAGAAAAGTTTAACAATCAACTTTTAAAATATGTTACAGAAGATACAACAAACTACCGGTTACATACAACAGTGCGTTGATTTTCAACCGGAAATAGGTATTATACTCGGCACGGGATTAGGCAATCTCGTAAGCGAAATCGAAGTTTACAAAACTTTGAGCTATTCTGATATTCCTAACTTCCCCGTCTCAACGGTCGAAGGACACAAAGGCCAATTAGTTTTCGGATACTTGTCCGGCAAAAAAGTTGTTGCCATGCAAGGACGTTTCCATTTCTACGAAGGCTACACTATGCAGCAAGTAACATTCCCCGTCAGAGTGTTAAAAGCCCTCGGAATAAAACTATTAATCGTAAGCAACGCATCAGGCGGTATGAACACCTCGTTCAGAGTAGGTGACATCATGGTCATCACCGACCATATAAACCTCTTCGGTACTAACCCCCTAATCGGTAAAAATATCGACGAACTCGGTCCTCGTTTCCCCGAAATGTCTGAAGCTTACGACAAACGATACATCCAAAAAGCATTCGAAATCGCTGAAAAACACAATATCCATCTCCAAAAAGGAGTATACATCGGTGTTACAGGCCCAACATTTGAAACCCCAGCAGAATACAAATTCTTTAACATCGCCGGTGCTGACGCCGTCGGAATGAGTACCGTACCCGAAGTCATCGTCGCAAGACACATGTCGCTCCCCGTATTCGCACTCTCCGTCATAACCGATATGGGTATCGGAACAACTGAAAAACCTACTCACGAAGAAGTTCAACGAGCAGCAGCTAAAGCCGAACCAAAAATGACAACTATAATCAAAGAAATTATAAAATAAACTACTTATAGTTGTGGGTTCGCCTCAAGCCGCGGGGGCGTTCCCTTTTGAAAAAGGGAACCGGAAAACTTTTATAAAATTTATCTTCAATGCGTTAGGGGCTGTGGTCTTAAAACCACAGCCCCTAATGCATTGAAGATAAGTATTAAAAGTTCTTTGGTTCTTTCTTTCAAGAAAGAACAGCCCCGCCGGCTTGAGGCGATCCCGCTCCGTAGGTAGTGCATTTATTATTTCTTTTCGATTAATCTGTACATTTCGCGGGCGTTGACGGCGTAAACGCTACCGGGGTAATTAGTTAGGATTTTCATGTAGTAATTCTTTGCGTTTTCGATGTCGTTAAGTTTTTTGTATGAAATTTCGGCGTATTGATATGCAGCTTTATCGGCTAAAATATCGTAAGAATATTCGTCGGAAACTTTTTTGTAATAGAATGCGGAGTTTTGCCAATTACGTTTGCGTTCGTAGATTTTGGCTTTGAGAAACAGGCATTCATCAATAAGGGCGGATTGCGGGTATTTTTCAACAATTGAATCGAGGGATGCAACGGCTTTATCGAACTGATTTTGTGAGTAATACATATCAGCACGGGCATAAATTCTCAAATCAATGCTTGAATTTAAGTTTTCGTCTATCGGGCTCAACGTATCGCCGACAACGGAGTTCACACGTTCGGCATTGTCAGAGATTAAAAGAGAAAGCTCCATTGCATCGTTAGCAACGAGTTTTGTCGTTGCGGCTTTTAAAACGTCGAGTTGAGAGGCTGCCCATTTAAAATTACCCGTGTAATAGGCTATTTTTGCTTTTGAAAATTTAGCCATATCGCCGTATTCGTTTTGTTTGTTATCGTTTTCAACCTTGGCGAAGGTCATTGTTGCCGCCCAAACATCACCCATAAAAAGTTCTATACCGCCCAAAAGTAAATTCAATTGTGCCTTTTGAGAATAATTCAAAGTGGGAACTTGAAGCGATTTTTCGATTAAATCTTTGGCTTTTTCTGGAGAGTTCAAATAATAGGTTTCGAGCGTGGAATAATTTTTTACCTCGTTGATAACCTGATTGTTGATACCAAAATCGTTGAAAGTTTTGATATATTGGGACTCTAAATACGAAATCTGAATGGAATCTGTTATCGCCCCCTCCACCACTTGTTCATACATAGAGGTTAAAACACCGAACAATGCCCGTCTGTAAAAAGGACAATTTTCGCCTTTAGCGGTAACGTAAGAATAACAATCCGAAGCGGCGGCGTAATCCTTCGCTGCTAATGCCTCATCGCCCAACATCACCAAACGCTGTCCTTGTTCTGAAAGTCTTTTGTCTAAGGCTTTAGCTTGGGTAAAAGCACTTTTAAAATTCTTTTTCTGCAAAAAGAGCCAAATCAAAAATTCCGACATCACAACAGTCGGCTTTTTTTGAATCCTTAAAACAATGTCAGAGCGCAAAATATTATAAAACTCATCATTAACATCGGAGTTGATGTAATATTGAAACATATTTTGAACGGTGCTCAATTTGCCTTCGTCTTCTTCGATTAAATCCAAACCCGCTTGAGCCATTTTTTTGAAATTTCTTGAACTCGCATAAACCGAAAACAACTCGTAATTGAAACTTTCATTCAAGAGTTCACGGGCTTTCAACAGCGTTTTTTCGGCATAATCCGGTTCACTAACCGTAGAAAACTGATTCAGACATTGAATGATTTGATTTCTATCCGGCTGAATTTGCGAAATAACGTTTTCGTACTCCGTTTGCGCTTTATCTAACTGATTTTCACGTTTATAAACATAACCCAAAAGTATTTTGTATGTCAAATCCGCTTTATAATTTGAAATCTGTTTTTTGACAGCTTTTTCGGCTTTTTCATAATTTTCGATATTAATAAGACAATTAACATAATAAGTGAAATAATGCTTTGATTTTGTCTTATTATACAGATTTTCAAATAGATAAGAAGCCTTTTCATATTCATTTGAATTGTAATAAGAATATGCAAGGTTTACATCGTCAGGATTTTGAGCCTTAACAACGCCCAAAATCATAGAAATAAAAAGTACTAAAAAAATACGTTTCATCGGTCTTTTAATTGTCTAAAAACCTCCCAAATCACGATTCCCGCACTAACGGAAATATTTAGGGAATGTTTTGTTCCAAATTGCGGTATTTCCACGCATAAATCGCACATTTCCATAACGTTATCATCAACGCCCTTGACTTCGTTTCCGAAAACTAAAGCTGCTTTTTCAATCCCCGACAAATCCAAATTTTCGATCATAACACTCTCCTTTGCCTGCTCTACGGCAATAATCGTGTAGCCGGAGTCTTTGAGAGTTTTAACAGCCTCAACTGTCGATTTAAAATATTGATAATCAACAGATTGTTCTGCACCAATAGCGGTTTTTCGGATTTCTGCGTTAGGCGGAGTAGCCGTTATGCCGCACAACAAAATTTTCTCAATTCTAAAAGCGTCCGAGGTCCTAAAAACCGAACCTACATTCAACGCACTCCTGACATTATCCAAAACAACAACGGCAGGCGTTTTCTTAGAATTTTTGTATTCCTCAACCGAAATCCTGCCGAGTTGTTCCATCGAAAGTTTTTCCATCCTTTATGACAAAAGTTTTTTAACGATGTCAGCAATTACTTTTGACTCCGCCTTTCCGGCAAGAGCAGCGTTTGCAGCTTTCATAACTTTTCCCATATCTTTGATAGAGGTTGCGCCTGTTTCGCTAACTATCTTAGAAACAGCTTGTTCTACCTCCTCCGCTGACATTTGTTTGGGCAGATAACTTTTTATAAATTCCAACTGTTTGGTCTCTTCATCAACTAAATCCTGACGGTTTTGCTCTTTGTAAATCGCAATTGAATCCTGACGCTGTTTTACCATTTTTTGAATGATTTTCAAAACGTCGGCATCAGAAACGGTTTCGGTTTTGCCGGAGGTTTGAGCCAAAAGAATTTCGGCTTTGATTGCTCTTACGGCTGCAAGTTGAGCCTGATTTTTTTCTTTCATAGCGGACTTCATGTCCTGCTGAATTTGTTCCGTTAAAGTCATTTTCTATTTCTTTTTAGATAATTTTAAATAATAATCCGAATTTTTCTTTTCGTTTAATCTAAGAGAGATAACCGACAAATCGGCTGCGTCTTCTTTTCGCCCATATAATTTGTAAAGTCTTGTATAATAAGCCTTTGCAAGTGTATATTTGGGTTTCAACTCCTCTTGTTTTTTCTTAAAAACTTTTAGAGTCGTATTATTTTTTTTAGCATTATAAACTTTTAGAGCCTCTTGATATTCGTCCTCAACCTCGTGAAAAGTTTTTTGCGCCATAAAACTCAATCCTATCAAATTGTTAGGATCGCGGTTATAAAGTTTTTGAGCTGTTTCTTCAGCTTTTTTTACATTACCGAAATTTTTTGCTGCGGTGTAATATTTTTCCAAAATATCAATTTTGTCCGTTGTTTCACTCAAAAGGCTGTTAAAAGCATAAAAACATTTTCTATAATCTTTTAATTCAAAATATTTCAAAAAAATTTTTTCGCGCACCGAAGCAATTTCCTCACCCGAAGGATAGTCAGAAGCATAATCCTCTAAGCATTTGATTATCATCGCCGTATCATCCACACTTTCATAATATTGAATCATCAGAAGAGTGGTTTGTTCGTCAGCGAAATCATGCTCTTTGGCGGATTTGAAATACTCCATCGCCCTTTGTTTTGAACCGAGATAATAATGGCATTTGCCGGCGGCAGAAAGTAATTCTCCGCTCGGCTGCTGACCTTTATTGACATAATAATCAATCACTTGAGAATAGTTTTCAAGTGCGGCGTTATAATCTCTTTCATAATATAACTGATTGGCGGATTGCAATGCGGAAACAATTTTTTTTTGCTCCAAACAAGAAAAAAACGTTACCGTTAAAAGAAATACAAAAACCGCCTTAAAAAAATTATTCATTCATTTCGATAAAAAATTCCGCTCAAAGATAATAATTTTTCTTTGAAAAAAATATAAAATCAAAGTATTTTTTACTATCAAACCGAGGTGTAATAAATACCGTTTTTGTTTTTGAAATCGGGTTTTAAAAGTCCTACCAAAATTAGGTCTATTAAAATATTTTCAGCCTCAAATTTACTGATTTCCAAATAGTTTTGAACTTCTAAAACACTAATTTCCCCTTTTTCTTCGATGTATTTGAGCACAAAATCCTGACTTCGGGAATATTCAATACGTGTATTTTTTTTGAAGAATCTCTTTTCATTGTTTCGGCGATAACTCTATCCGCTAAAATATTTTCGTCATTGACTCTCACATAAGTTAAAAACCGTCCTTTTTCGTCCTTTGCTTTGTAAGGCGGTTTTGTGCCCTTTGGGATAATAATTTCCAAAACGTATTTTTTGTTTCCGGCGTTCCAAATTTTATGCGAAAACTCCACTTGAGGGCGACAATAAATTTGTGCAGCGGTTTCAATCATGTAATATTCTTCGTCGATATTTGCTCCGGCAATTTTTCCGTTGTCTTTAACACCGATTAAAAGACTTCCTCCGTCAGTATTAGCAAAAGCAGAAAGTGATTTAGCGATTTTTTTAGAATCAGTAACGGCAAATTTAAAATCCTGACATTGATTTTCGCCAAGACTAATCCTCTGCAACAATTCTTCAGAAGGCTTATTGTATTTGTTAATGTCGTTTTTTAACATTGCTTTTCTCTTTGACGGACAAAAATAGTATTTTTTTTTAACATTCTTGAATTATTTTTTTACCTAAAACTTTAAAAACAATTATTGTTTTAGAAATTTGCGATATACTCATATTGCGGTATTTCCGCCGAAATAATCACCGAAACCACCTGCCGCACCAACAAGCAAGGTTTGCCATAAATTGTTTTCGCTGAGATTGCGGTTCGCTAATTGCAAACCTAAATTTAATACCGTTCCTTTTAAGAGTGAACGGGAAAAATTTTTCGTTTTAAAAATTTGCGATGTACTCATATTATCTTTATGGTTTAAATTTTAATGTTTCTTTTACTATAAATTCTTTGCATTTTTGATATTGAGCTATCATATCTGGGAAAGAATTGTCAGGCGGTTTTATTTCGAAAATAAATTCGTATTCACCGCCTATCAATGAAAACATTGTCAAATCATATACAACATAATAACTTTGCTTAACACCCAAAAGTACAATTTGTGAGGATTTATTAGAATACAAAATTCTATGCTTTCGTATATAATCATACGCAAGAGAGAATTCTGAAGCTGTTAAATCTGGCACTATTTCAATTTCCTCACTTTTGTACTTTCTGAAATCATCATGAGATATTTCAATTGTGCTGTTTTTTAAATATACATAATGCATATCATTACATACGAAATAATGAAAATCGTTCCAAAACTTATTCTTATCTTCTGGAGTACCGAAACAATATGCTACACCTCCCATCTCAAAATATGGGTATTGTTCTGTATTCTGCAACACAAAATACTGCGCCATGTCTGTTTCATTCTTAAACTCTATACAGAGCATCGGCACAAGAGAATCTTTCAAAATTGTGTCTGTATTTTTCTGATACTCAATGCTCATATTAACAGTAATTTGCGCATTAAGCACAGTTGGTATCAATATAAGTATTGAAATTATGAAAATAGCTATCATGGTTAAAACGGATATATAAAATTAATAGTCTTTATCCAATCGAAACTGAAATACTGAAATCTCTCATTGTACAACGGGTACTTAATGAGGCTTTCTCGTATTTCTTCAGCGGTACAAGGTGGTAGTTTTTTACTATTATCTCCAAGAATTTCTTTTTGAAAATTATATGCATAAAACTCTTTGAGATTAGTCAAAACTTGATAGTCTACTTGATTGTCAGGATAAGGCTCTCCTTTCAGAAGAATGTTCTGATAGACATGCATCAACTCGTGCCCCATCACGTAAAACAAATACCTTGCACTTGAAAAAGCATCCGCTTTAAAAGAAACCAAAGATTTTCCACTAAAATATTTTTTTTCAGTATTTGTACTTTTGATTGTTGTTTCTTGCGTTACGCCATGGGCGTTATGGTATTCCATAACGTTCAAGATACGTGGCGTTACATTCTCTACCGTAAACATTTTTACATACTCCATAGGAAAGTCTTTAAACCAAACTTTTTGTGCCTTTGCTAAAAATTCATCAGTTATTGGAATTGGCTCATCTTGATATGGTTTTAAAGCTTTCGCATCTTTTACTTTCAACAGCAAATCTGCTGCGCCGCCTATTGCAGCATACTTTATTGCCGTACTGAAATCCTTTGTTTTGTTAATCAACGCGTTACCACCGCCGATGATTGCCCCCATTGCCGTATTTCCGCCGAAATAATCACCGAAACCACCAACCGCACCAACAAGCAAGGTTTGCCAAAAATTGTTTTTGTTAAGATTGCGGTTTGCTAATTGCAAACCCAAATTTAATACCGTTCCTTTTAAGAGAGAACGGGAAAGGCTCTTTTCCTTAAAATTCGCCATAGTTATCTTAAAAAATTATTATATTACCTCACAAAATCTTTATACATTTGCAAATTGGATAAAGATTTTATTGTTAAACTGTGTGCAAATTTAATAACAATAAAATTAATATCCAATAAAAAAATGATTTAATTTCACAAATAATGAATAATATTAATATAAATGATTAATTTACAGATAATTAAAAGATTATGTAATGAGGCAGGTATTACATTAAAAAAGTTGAGTGATAAGACAAAAATCTCTCAAACTGCACTAACTATGGCTATGCAGCGCAATAGTACGACACTTGAAACTTTAGAAAAAATCGCAAAATATTTCAGAGTTTCAGTCGGAGTGTTTTTTGGTGAAGAAGATATTTTTACTCCCATCAGAAACTCTTTTGATAACTTTGATACG
>JAFPYR010000090.1 GCA_017412115.1 Bacteroidales bacterium
GTCAGATGTTTGCCGCCGACTTCTTTCGGATTCCGCCTCGCGACGGACACCCTTGTCTTAGGCTATGTGATTCCCACTATCAGGGCTCACTCGGGACTTCCACCCATTAGACTTCGCTCGTGCCGAGCATACTAAAAAAAACGACTACCGAAAAAAGCATTTCGATAGTCGTTTGGTATATCATATTTTTACAGAAACATCGTTAATTGCTGCGCCGAACCGTGAGAACCGAATTTACATCATTCTTCTTGGAGTAGCCTTTGGGACGCACGACATTAGAATTAAAGTATACACTATTGATATTGCCGTCATTGCGGTCCCCTCCCGCCCAAAAAGTGTCGTAGAAGATGTTGTTGATACCCTCGTAGATAGCGGGAAGGAAAATACAGAGGTCTGTAGTCTCATCGTATGTGCCTTCATCTTTCGTTTTGAAGACATAATAGCCTATCTTAGTATCATCCCATTTCCAAAAACAATTTTCATAAAGAGCAATCCACTCGTCACGGGTAGGCAAATCAGCCAACTTTTTATCGTCTTCAAGATTATATCCAGTGCTTTGGGGATAAGATTCTTTTTTCTCGAAATAAACGTGTAGGTTATCAACAACAATGCCAAGATCAACGTATTTGTCAAGCCAAAGGGTATATGTACCAGTAACTCCGCTACCGTCAGCAGCTGTGGCTGTAATGGTAATTTTCTTTGCACTTTCTTCAGTAGTAGGTGCGAGAATTGTTATAACACCGTTTTCGTCTACGGTAACAAGAGTTTCATCACTTGACGACCACGTAACTTTTTTGTCGGCTGCTTTTTCAGGCAAAACCGTAACACTCAAGGTTTTACTTCTGCTTGTTTCTGTTCCCAATACGTATGGATTAGTTTCACTTGAAGTAAAACCGCTACTCGGATCTATTGTAATGCTTGTTACTTTACATATTTCCCATACAGCATAAAGAGTTACTTCATCGCTGGTTGCGGTGTATTCTGTAATGATTTCACCGTTTTCTGTTAAACTCCAACCCAAAAACTTGTAACCATCTTTTGTCAGACCCTCGCCTGTGGGCAAGGTGATTTTTGTACCTTTTTCAACGGTTTGGGCATCTGCTGTTCCATTGCCGCCCAAAATATTGAAAGTTACGGTAACTTTTTCGGACGTAACTTCGGTGTTGCCATTTCCCGAATTGTTTTCGACCGTGGTCTTTTCGGGCTCGGCTTTGTCATCATCGTGCTTGTTGCACGAAAAAAATGTTAGCGCAAAAACTAATGCGCTGAGCAATAAAAAATTAAACCTTTTCATGGTAATGTTTATTTTAAGTGTTAAATAAAAAAAATCCCTTGCGGACAGTGTTAAAACGCACTATCCACAAGGGACAAGAAAACTATCATTTTAAACTAAAGTCAAGCAGAGTAGACTTTTTACCCCCCCCTACTTGACTTTTGTATCGTATTATTTATTTTAAATTTTTGCATTTTTTGTTTGGTGTTTTTTTAATTAGATAACAACACACAAAAATTCCATAAAAAAAACTTTAGATTTTTTGGATTTCGTCTAAAGTTAAGCAAGTATACCGCATGATTTTTTCAAGCGGTTCGTTGTCGGCTTTCATCAAAGGTCGGAAATCACAAGCAATACTTCTGGTTGAAGATATTTTATAGTTTTAACCAAACCATCACCTTCTAACGGCAACATGGCGTTAAGAAAACTAATTGTCAAATCTTCGTTTCTACCGAAAATCTTTTTAAATAATATGTCAGCTCGTGGATCGTAGTATTTCATCGCAGTACACTTTAATTTATCAATTTACTATCATTCGACGAAGTTCAGCAATTTGCTCAGTCGGAATTTTTAACATTTCAACCGCATTGAAAAAAATCAAAACCATAAGACAAATTCAATTAAATTCCATATAGACATCGTAACTTATGTATCTGCCACCCATTGATTTTAAATGCGGAGTAGAAAACTGACAGTCGATAATTGTCGGATTATCAAATTCTTGCAACAATTTAGAAAGATAAACCAAAGCAATTTTTGAAGTTCCGGGCTCCAGAGAAAACATACTTTCGCCACAAAAAACACTTTCCACCATCACCCCGTAAAGTCCGCCGCAAAGTTTATCTTCTTCATTCCAAACTTCAACACTGTGAGCATAGTTCAATCGATGAAGTTTTTTGTATGCTTCAAGCAATTCACCGCCAAGCCAAGCTCCCTGATATTCAGCTCTTAATTTACTACAATTATCAATTACATCATCAAAAGCAGTATCAAAAGAAACTTTGTATTTGCGTTTGTTTAAAATCGTTCGCAAAGAATGAGATTGATGAATTTCTTTTGGAAAAATTACAAATCTCTGCATCGGACAATACCACAAAATCTCCGATTTGCCGTCCTCAGTAAAAAGATACGCATCTTCCGCTTTGAATGGAAACCACGGAAAAATACCGTGTTGATACGCTAAAATTAACCTCTGAACACTCAAATCACCGCCTACAGCAAAGAGTCCATCCTCCTCCCCTCTCCTCGGATCAGGAAACCATATATCGTTATCTAATCTGACAATCATTGCATTACAGATATTTTTTTTACGATTCGGGTTCTGAATCGCCCGATTTTTTTACCGCTGCGAAAAATATCCAAATCCACTTGAACCTCTTTTTGCCAAATCATAGCACACGGCTCTGCAATATCGCCCGGCATCAACGACCTTCCGCTTGAAACAACTTTCAATTTACCAGGATTCAAAACTTCAAATTCTTGAAAAGCAGCACCTTTGCCCGGCGTAGGATCAAAAGTGTCAAGATAAATTTTCACTCCGGACTGCAATTGCGAAAGATTAACGTTTTCAACCTCACGATAAATTTTTTCTTGAGCAACGGGTTGTGAAATGTTTTCAACCTCAGGCTCCGTACCGGGCAAAAACATTGTAGAGTCTTCATCACACTGAGTAGAAACCTCATTTTCAGAGGGCAAAAAATCGAAAACTTCCATCAAAAAGTTCTCCGACTCTTGAGTTGAAATATGCTGTAACTTATTGCCCGCCAAAGAATTAAACTCTTGCAAAATAGAGCGGTTGCCCAGCGGATTACCAACCAAAATTACATTTTCCAAACCGCTGATTTTAATATCGAACTCCGAGAGAAAACCGCTTGAAAAAAACGCAGAATATTGTCTCGAAATTTGATACGCCGTCTGACTCAAATCGTCAAAAGACAAAACAACCGAAATTTTATTACCCGGATTACAGGCAAAAACCGTTGAAATTTTAATCGTGCGTTTTTGAGTATTTTGTTCAAAATGACGGATTACCGCCTCCGCTTTATCATAATGACGAATAATTTCAGCATTAATTTCTTCTGTATTGTCAGAATCGATAATATGTTCGGTAAGATTTACGGATTTAACGATTTTTTCAGCGATAACCTTTACCATCGGGTCGATGCCGTAGCCTTTGAACTGACGGAAATTTTCACGTCTGAAAACTTTTTTATCGGCACTAACAACTGACATATTAAGATTGCAGCCTAATGCCTCCAAAACAGCAAAGCGTCTATCCTGACAAAACAGTCCGTTTTTCGATGCAAAATATTTAACTGCTAATGTATCAGAGGTTTGAGTATTATTAATAGAAATATTTTTAGTCTTGAAATAATTGATGATTTTTTGCTTTGCTAAATCGGAAATATTGTCAGAAAAAACTCCGAAAGCATTAATCATAGTATTGTCATCGAAAGAAAAACTTTCAAAAACGCTTAATTTTTTATAATACAAATCCCTAACAGACTGTATTATACAATCAAAAAGCGTTAAATATCCCTGTTTTAAATCTCCGATTTCGTATTCGGCGTTTTCTTCTATATTTCTGATTAAATCGCCTAAATAAAGGTTTTGCCTATCACGGAAATTTTTCTTGTAATCACCGCCAAAATCCGTTTGACGGCTGAAAGGATTAATCCTAAAATAAAAATAATATCTGTTGTCGTCAGTTGCCGACAAAATAGAAAATTTGCCTTGAAACGGTTGCACTGCCGCCTGCAAATAATCATCGTTGAAATATAATGCTAAAAGTTTTTCCATTTTATTATCGTGAAAAAAAACTATCCCAAATATCTGAAAATCACTGCCGTAATATTATCTTTACCGCCTGCCTCATAAGCCGAAGAGGTTAATTTTTCAGCCAAACCGTCGGAATTTTTCATCTCCTTAACAATTCTGAAAATCTGATTGTCGGTAAGAGCATCATGAACGCCGTCCGAAAAAGCCATCAAAATATCTCCCGCCTGCAACGGACGCGGCTCTGAAACGTCAATTTTCATCATGTTTAAATCCTGACCTATGGCTGAAGTCATAATATTACGTTTAGGATGCGTAAAAGCTTCTTCTTCAGTGATTTGTCCTGAATCCAAAAGTTGTTGTACGATAGAATGGTCATGCGTTTCGCGGCTCAAAACCCCGTCGCTGAAAAGATAAACCCGACTATCACCTATATTAATAGTGTAATAAACATTTCCGCTAACAAAAAATCCCGAAAGCGTTGTCCCGCAATTTTTGTACGAAGGGTCTTCAACGGATTTTTCCAAAACCTGACGCGCCGCTTCTTTTGCCGTCATAATCAAAAAATCCTTAACGCTCACCTCATTAGGCATATTGTTAAAAGCCTCGGAGAAAACATTAACGGTTCTTTGACTTGCAAAATCACCGTGTCCGTGTCCGCCGACACCGTCCGCAACAAAAATCAAACGCCTTAAATTTCTAACACCGGAAACATAAAAGCTGTCTTCTTGAGCTGGTTTGCGCCCCTGAATACTACTTGTTTCTACGACTTTGGCATTTGTCAGTATTTTTTTTAAAAGCGAAAACATAGTTTTTTTTAATTTTTTCTGTGGCTTAAATACCGTTTGTCGATATAGCCCCGTTTACCCAAAGTTTTGACTTCGATGTATTGATACAAAACTTCGACTACTTCAACTTCTTGATTTTTAGAGCATTTCATTACGACTTTTCCGCCGACTTGTTCCAAAAGTTCGGTTTCGAGCTTAACATAAGCCTTATCACCGCGCGTAAATTCTTCTTGCAAAAGACTTTCGGTTGCCGAGGAAAAATTCGGAAATTTAAACCCGATTTTATACCATTTAATAAATCCTAATCCCAAAATCAAAAAAACAATTATCCACAGCAAAATTCTAAAAAGTTTTTTCATTGAAGATTTTTCTTCAACTATTTGAGTGGAATTTTGCGAAAGCATTTGACGGCGACGTGCCTCTTCGTTGCGTTTTCGCTGAATCGCTTTTTCGATTTCATCGTTAATCATAGCCTCCACGATGTCTTTGTCGGCACCCGTTTTAGCTATTTCTTTATCTAATACAATTCTTTCGTTTCGTGTTATAACACCGTCTGCGGCATATTCTTTTATCTTGTCTTCCAACCACTTAGGTATCGGAGAGGATACCGGCGTATAAGGCTGAACCATCAAAAGGTTGATTATTTCCTGACAATTTTGATATCTGTCTTGAGGCAAACTCATTGTAGCCTTGTCAGCAATCTCCCTAAAAACGGAATTCGTAATCAAAGGAAGCTTTCTTCTGTCGGGACTGCCCGCAAAAATTTCCATTATAATCATTCCTAACGAAAAAATATCCGAGCGTTGATCCGCTTGAGAAGCATTTTTTTGTAGTTCGGGAGCGGCATATTTCGGCGTTCCGGCATTTTTTAAAGTATCAACAACCGTATCGTCGGCAGCAAGCCCGAAATCTATGATTTTAACATTATCACCCTTGAAAGTTATCATTATATTTTCAGGTTTCAAATCACGGTGAAAAACCTGATGTTTGTGCATATATTGCAGACCTTCAAGGATTTGCATTACAATCGGAGTTATTTTCTGCGGTTTTATGTTTTCTTTGTCGGCAATAAAATCTTTCAGAGTCCTGCCATCAACATATTCCATATAATAATAAGGTCCGTTTTCGTCCTCGCCTTTACCGTAAAAATGCACGATATTAGGACAATCAAGAGCGTAACCAGTATCAAACTCCTTGTAAAACAAGTCAATATAATTTTTATCGTTACGATATTTTTCTTTTATCCGTTTGATTATGACTTTTCTTCTTCCTAAATGAACGGCAGAATAAATGTCAGACATTGCACCCGAGGATTCAAGTTTTTTAATCTCGGTAAACTGCTGATTAAAATTTCCTGAATCAAAATTAGCACCGCTGATAAAACCCGAAGCACTAGTGTCGTTTTCGGTTAAAAAGCCGGAGCCTGAATTTTCGTTTTCTGTTATAAATCCGGAACCCTCAGCGGGTTGTGCCGTCAAAAAGCCTGAACCTATTTCAGTAGGATATTCCGTATTAGAAATTCCCGTTGAAAATTTCAATTCAAGTTCTGCATGTTTGACAAGCATAACAAACTGTCCGGCAGAAATTCCGATTTTTTGCGCCTCTGATAACAATTCGCTGCGCTTTGCCTCGGTCATTCCCGTCCTGACATACTGCTCTATCTTCTGTTTAAGTTGTTCAAAGTCAATCATTTCTGTTTTTCCTATACCCTTTTTTTTATTTATCTAAGATAAAAGTATCATGTCCCTCTTTGCGATTCTCAATAAAGAAATCCACGGTATATTTTCCTGCTGAAAGATTTTGAGTAGTTTTGTTCCACGTTACATTTTTAGAAATTTCACTGCCTTGATAATCTACCGTAGTTTTAACGGTGTAAGCAATTTGTTTGCCGTCGTATTCAAAATCACCTTCAGGATTTTGCAACAAATTGCCGCCCTCGTCAGTAATTCTGAAATATATATTAATCGCACCTTTAGGAGCATCAGGATTTGCCTTTAATCTACAAATTATATTAAGAGACTGTATTTTTTTTGCTTTTCTTTCCTTGGGCTGAATAACTTTGATAGAGCCGGTAATAATTGAAACTTTATTCGTTAAATCACTGACTGTTGTAGTTAATTCAGTATTCTCTTGAGTTAAATCGCTTACCTGAGTCTCAAGACCGCGGACTCTTGTTTTAAGTTCCGAGATTTCGGTTTGAGTTTGTTTTAGTTGCGCTTGTTTATCTTCTATTGAGGCAAACATAAGTTTTACGAGTTTTGACATCGAAGCGTTTTTATAACCCGCATCCTGAAGCTCTTGCGCAAGTTCTTCGTTTTGAGAAATAAAACCGCGGATTTGATTGATATATGCTTGCAACTCTTTGTTTTGAGCACCCGTAGCTTTTCCATTTTTACGAATTACCACTTTCAAGGAATCAATTGATTTCTGAAAATGTTCAATACTATCCTGAATATTACCAAACTGACTCAAATGCTTGTCGTAACTTATAAGAAGACTCGACTGCATACTGTCGCGTTTAACATATTCGTCTAAAATAGCATTTAGGCTGTCTATCTGATTATCAGCAGTTTCCGAACCACACGAACAAAAAGTGGCAGTATAAATTGCCGAAACGACTATTAATAAACAAAAAATTTTATTCATATTCTTTTTATGTATTAGTAATTTTATAATTGTACCAAATCTATTTTATAAGCATTATCGGTTTCGTCCTTGAAAATAATTTTTCCGGCAGATGTCCTATGAACCGAACCTTTGCCTAACGGAACTTTTGAAATTTTCTCGTCAATGCTAAAATCAAAAGTATGGTTAAGGAAGTCAATATGACATTTGCACGCCGAGGCTATCGGAATAAAATCACATTTCAAATCATAAACCATATATGTTTTGCCGTTTTCCTGATATATTTTTTTCACGGTAATCAAAACGCTTTTGCCGTCGTAATTACCTGAAAAAATGTGAATTAAATCCTTTTCTTCAATCGGAATATTCTTTAATCCCGTGTATTTGCTGTCAGTAGTATTGCCGCTAAGACTCACAAATATAAAACCCGAAAGTATTATAATTGCAAAAACGGCAATTAAAATATGAATAATTTTAGGTGTAAAAGACTTCTTACTCTCTGCAACAAGAGTCTTTTCTTCTTGTGTACTACCTATAGTGCTGTAATTGTTGTTATCCATAATTAATTTCGTTACCCGTAGTTTTTTTGTTTTTTAGTTAATAACCGCATAAAAGTAAATTACAAATATAAAACAAAATATTATTAAACAAAAGTATTTCGGCAAAATTAAAAAAAAATTAAAGAAAATTTTCACGCTTAAAAAATTATTTCTTACTTTGCGCTTGAAAATAATCATTAAAAACGTTTAGAAAACATGAGCGAAGAATTACAAAACGAAGAAAATGAGATTGAAATTATCTCATTAAAAGACGAAGAAGGCAACGACCACGATTTTGAAATCCTTGACGAACTCGAATACGAAGGTCAAAAATATTGCGCTTTGCTTCCTTATTACGAAAATCCTGACGATTTGGATTCCAAAACGGAAGAAGATACTGAAATTCTCATTCTTCATATTTACGAAGAAGACGGTGATGAAATTTGCGAAAGCATTGCCGATGAAGATCTTTTCGATAAGATTTCAGCACTTTTCGACGAAAGAATCGAAAAAATGTATGAAACTCAAGAATAGAATTGTTTTTCAAGAAAAAAAAGAAACGGGGCGTTAATTTTTTTTAACGCCCCGTTTTTCTCTTAGATTCGTATATCCTTAATTCTCAATTGGATAGTTTTGTTATTTTTATACACGTTCAAATCTATCGTATAACAAATATCAAAAGGTTTTCCTGTCTTGATTTCTTGAATCAAATGACCCATTCCGAAAGCTATTCCGACCTTTGTAAAACCCGAATTATCAATTACTTCCAATCTTAAATGAGAATTATCCTTTCCGACGGTTTTTGAATTTAAATCCGTTACGCCGCAAGTTGAAAACACGGGCTCTGGATTTTCCGGTCCGAAAGGTTCAAACTGTTGAAGTTTTTCGTAAAAATCCAACGTAATGGATTTAAAATCAAGCTCCTGCTCGATTTCTATTTTCGGTTTTTGTTGAGAAGAAAGTATATGATTTTTGACATAATTTTCAAAAGCCTGACGGAATTTTTCAAAATTCTCGAATTTTAAACTCAATCCCGCGGCAAATTTATGACCGCCGAAAGCCGTTAAAAATCCCCGGCAACTGTCAATGGCATCATAAAGATTGAAATCCGAAACCGAACGCGCCGAACCCGTCAAAATCTCGCCTACTTTAGAAAAAACTATCGTAGGACGAAAATAATGCTCCGTAAGCCTTGAGGCAACGATTCCTACAACGCCTTTGTGCCAATTTTCGCCGAAAACAACGGTCGAGGTATTTTGCTGATTATCTTTGTCCTCAGATAAAATTTCAAGAGCGGATTCGGTAATTTTTCGATCCAAATCCTTACGGGTCTGATTATAAAAAGAAATCTCGTCAGAAAATTTTCTCGCCTCGCTAATATCCTCTGTTATAAGAAGTTTAACGGCATCTTTTCCGTAATGAATCCTTCCCGCCGCATTAATACGGGGACCAATCATAAAAACGGAATCAAAAATCGTTATTTTTTTGTCTTTCAAACCCGACTCCTCAATTATCGCTTGAAAAGACGTTAAAGGCTTGAGCTGAAATGTGTTACCCGAAAATTTAATTTCCTCACCGTTGAGTTTTTTCAATCCCCAATATGCTAAAATTCTGTTTTCGTCCACGATAGGCACGATGTCAGAACCGATGCTAACCGCCGTTAAATCAATATATTTGAGTAATCTTTCAAACGGAATATTCTGACGAATACAAAACGCCTGCATAAATTTGAAACCGACACCGCAGCCCGAAAGTTCGTTGAAAGGATACGTATTGTCAGAGCGTTTAGCGTCCAAAACGGCAACCGCCCGAGGCAATTCCAAACCCGGAGTGTGATGATCGCAAACGATAAAATCAATATTTTTGTAACGGGCATATTCAATTCTCGCATTGTCTTTGATTCCGCAATCAAGAGCGATAATAAGATTGCAATGATTTTCAAAAGCGAAGTCCACGCCTTTGAAACTTACACCGTAACCTTCTGTGTATCTGTCTGGTACATAATAAAGCAAATGCGGATAAAATTCCCTCAAAAACGAATAAACTAATGCAACGGAAGTTGTTCCGTCCACATCATAATCGCCGTAAACGAGAATTTTTTCGTGTTTTTTCATTGCAAGAATAAGCCTGTCCACAGCCTTATCCATATCGTTGAAAAGAAACGGGTCGTGAAGGTTTTCTAATTTCGGACGCAAAAAATTACGGATATTTTCCAACGAAAGTCCTACCCTCGAGGCTAACATCTTCGTTAAATGAACGTCTAAAAAATCGTTCATCTCAGAGCGTAATTTTTTTATATCATCATCGCTAAAAGATTGATATTCTTTTATTTCCCAAACTTTTTCCGTCATTTATCCTTAAAAAATTTTGAGTAAAGATACGAAATTAACAGGAAAATTCCGCCTTCCGTGAGAAAAATTACGGATTTTAATGCCAAAGATTGTTCCCAAGCATCGTAAAGAACTATTTTTAAGGCAGTTATGACAAAAATTGCAATTGAAGCATACCGTAAATGTTTTTTCTTGAGTTTGAATCCCACAACAAACAAAGCGGCCGCATAAACCGCAGCAAACAAACTCACTAACAATGATTTAATTTCCCTTTCAGAAAATCTCACCATAAATTCGTTCAAAAGGAAAAAGAGCAAAATAAGGCTCAAAACAAATTCCCTTGAAGCGTTATATTCTTCTTTCAACGAAATTTTTAAGCTCACAACAAACGAAAGCAGGAAAACCGCAATTGAAAAAATTTCAACCGCCCTCGTACAGACAATTTCCGCTCTCAAACAAATAAAAATAAATTCCAAAACTATCAGCAACGCCAAAAGCGGAATTTTGAAACTGTCATAAAATTTTATCTTCCTTAAAAAAAACAAACACGAAGAAAAATAAATCATTGATACGGAAATTTCCAAAATTCCATCGTTATTGCTGTTATAAAAGAAATTATGATTAATTGCAAAAATCAAGAGAAAAACTCCTAAATAAAATGCAGTTTTAGCATAAATTTCGTTTTTATAATCATAATACAGAAAAAAGTTCATCGCCGAGGCTATCAGCATTACAATAAAAAACGAATTTATAACGAACCTAAAATTCCATCTGTCAGTAATACCAAGCAGTAAAATCGCGGACAAAAAGCTTAAAATCAAAATGCAGAACGAAAAATTTTCGTAAAAACGGTTTTGCTTTTTCTGACTCAAAAAATTAAAAGTATAAGCCTCAACAGCAAAAATCAAAAGTATAAGATGTTTTACATAATCCTTTAAAATCAGAAACGCAGCAAAATTAAACGTAAAAACAATGAAATACAAATAATTATATTTAATACCGGGGCGCAAAAAAATCGCTAAAACATAGCACGAGGGAATTATCATCAAATACAATCCCGATTTCAAGGCTGTATTTGTATTAAGACAAATCCAAAATATTGTTATTAAAGTATTCAGCAGATTTAACACTAACATTTTTTTTGCGTCCCAAAGCGTAGAAAATGTCAAAAACAAAGCGAAAAACAGATAAAAAACAATAATATTTTTCATCATATCAGGCGCATCAAAAGCAGCAAAAATCAAAAAGTAATTAGTTATAATCCAAGAGATTACAGCGGGAAAAGAATTCTTTTTTAAGAGAGAAACCGCTAAGGATAAAACCGAAAGCAAAAAAACAAATCCTATCCAAATCCAAAAATTAATTACCGTTAAGTAAAATCCCGCCCCTATCGGAGTAAAAAATATCAGCGGCAACGAGAACCCGAACAGCACAACCGAATAATGATATCCGACCGCACAAACAAAAAGCGCAATCAGTCCCGCAATAAAAAGGGATTGCGAGGAAGAAAAAATTTCAAAATAATGCTGCGAAACAAATGTCAGCGCATACGAAAAACCTACCGCTCCGGTAAAAAGAATTGACGAGAGAACTTTACGTTTTTCTTTGTTTTTATAAGAAAAAAACACCGAAACGACACTCAAAACATAGCCTAAAAAAACTTTAACGCCCGTTGAAAACAAATTTCTGTCAAACAGATATTTTACAAAAGCAATCAAACCGATGACCAAAATAATCACACCAATTTTTCCGATAAGATTTTGCGCCAAAAATCTCTCGGATATTTCTTGAGTCGCTTCTCTTGGAGGCGGAGTTTTTGTTGTGGAATTTTCCTCTGTCTGAGATACTTTTCTCAAAGGAACTTCTTCTGAACGCATTTTTCGTTTTAGGATTTCGATTTCTTTGTCAAGCTCAATCCTCTTTGATGCCAAGGCTGATAATTCCAAAGAAACTTTTTCCCTCTCCGACAAAAGCTCCTTTAAACAAGCCGTTAAATCTTTTTCATCGGTCATAATTCTTTTTTTATTCTCTGTACCAATCGGCGTACATTGCGTAATTATCTACAATTCTGTTAATTAAATCTTTTTGAAGTTTTTCGTCAGTATCTTTGATTTTTTTAGCAGGACAACCGGCGTAAACACTTCCTTTTTCGGTTTTAGTACCTTTTGTAACAACTGCTCCGGCAGCAATAATACAATTTTCCTCTATAACGGCATCGTCCATAACGATTGCTCCCATACCGATCAAAACATTATCTTTTATCGTACAGCCGTGAACGATAGCGTTATGAGCGATGGAAACATTATTTCCGATATTCAAAGGCGAGGTCTTGAATGTAGCGTGCAAACAAGCATTATCTTGAATATTAACTCGGTTGCCGATTCTAATGGAATGAACATCACCGCGGATTACGGCATTGAACCAAACATTACAATTATCACCCATTTTAACATCACCGATAATAGTACAATTATCAGCAAGCCAAATATTTTCTCCAAATTCAGGAGTTTTGCCCAAAAGTGTTTTTATTAAAGCCATGATTATTTCTTTTTTTGTAAAAAAAGTTTTTTTGCAAAATTATAAAAACTAAAGGATTAATAAAATTTTTTTGTCAGTTTTAAGCAAAAACTATATCTTTGCCATTATTAGCGTAACTAAAAATTAATTCCTATGAAAAAAATCCTGTTATTAATTTTTGCTGTTATGAACCTTGCATTAAAAGCGCAAGAGTTTAAAAACGGAACGTTTATTTACCGCATCACCGGAGAAAAAACTTCCGAAATTTTAGCTGCCGACCACAAAATGTCAGGCAACGTCATCATCCCGCAAAGCGTAAAATTCGGAGAAAAAACTTATACCGTAACAGCCGTAGCCGATACGGGATTCATTAAATGTCAAGGCATTACAAGCATAATTTTGCCCACCACAATTTGCAAAATCGGAAAAAGGGCGTTTTGCCGTTGCACCAATCTCAATTCGGTAAACATTCCTTACAGCGTAAAAAAAATTCAAGAAGGAACTTTTTGTTATTGTACCTCGCTTTACGGTATCTCGCTTCCCGACGGTATAACAGAAATCGGAGATTATGCTTTTGCTAACTGCAACAAAATCACAAAACTCAATCTGCCCGACAAATGCAAAAAAATCGGCATTAAGGCTTTTTATAATTGTTCAAAAATTCAAGCTCTGAAAATCACAGCCGAAATCGAAAGCATAGGATTAAGAGCTTTTCAAGGCTGTACGGCTTTAGTCAGAGTTGAAACCGAGCCGGAAAACATGCATTTCATGTCAAAAGAATCCGTCCTTTATACCAAAGACGGGAAAAAACTCATAAAATATCCCGCTAAAAAAGATACACAAATCTATACCGTTGAACCTTCGGTAAAAGAAATCATAGAATTTGCTTTTGAGGATTCGGAAAATTTAGGCATCGTAAAACTGCCTTCAGGACTTATTGAAATCCAAAATTACGCATTCTCCAACTGCATAAACCTTCAACGAGCAGATATTCCGACAACTGTTAAAAAAATGGGTGAAGATGCGTTTTTCGGTTGTCCGAGACTTTCTGAGCAGAATCTTCACGGCGGAATCGATTTTATAGAATATAAATTAGAAGAAGGAATGATTGAAGATTTAGAATAATCAATTATGAAAAAAATATTTTTACACCTTATAATTTTGTTATGCGTTTTTGAGGCTAATGCCCAAAACAAAAAGGCACAGGCTTTTTTTGAGGAAGCGTTAAAAAAATATTCGGCATTAGAATACGAGGCGGCTAAAGAATTATGTGCAAAAGCCTTAAAATCAGATCCGTCATTCGTTGAACCGTACCTTTTGGAAGCAGATATTGCGGCAAGCAATCGTAAATTCGACGAGGAAATTTCGTATCTGAATTCGGCTTTAAAAATAAAACCTGAGGACGAAACGATTTTAACCGGAATTGCCGATGCTTATTTTGAAAAACTTGATTACAAAACCTCAATCGAATATTACAAAAAAGTTTTAGGCTTGGAGAGAGTCTCTCAAAAAAAACGCGATCACTGCGCTGAAAACATCGAAACGGCAAATTTCAGGATTTCAGCTTTAGAGAATCCCGTTGAGATAAAACCTAAAAATCTCGGACCTTACGTCAATACCGTTTACAACGATTATTTCCCCTCGATTTCTGCCGACGGACAGACTTTGGTCTATACGATAGAATTACCGCAAACATCTAATAATCCGTTACTTCCCGTAAGTCAGGAAGATATTTTCATAACGTACAGATTAGCGGGAAAACCTTGGCAACAGGCCCGCTCCATAGGTGCTGTTATCAACACCTCAAACAACGAAGGCGCACCTTATATTTCCTCTGACGGCAAAACATTGCTTTTTACTTCATGCACTTGTCCCGACGGCTTGATAAAATGTTGCGACATTTATTATTCGTATTTAAAAGAAGGCGGTTGGACGATTCCAAGAAAACTGCCTGCTCCCGTTAATACGAATTATTGGGAATCGCAACCGGCTTTCAGTGCTGACAATACGGTTTTGTATTTTGTCTCCAACCGTCCCGGCGGTTTCGGCGGCAAAGATATTTGGTATTCAAAACTTTTGCCGGGCGGAAAATGGTCTGAGCCCGTAAACGCCGGTGAAAATATCAACACTAAAGGCGACGAATCAAGTCCTCTGCTTCATGCCGACAACAAGACTTTGTATTTTGCCTCCGACGGGCACACCGGAATGGGCGGACAGGATTTATTCGTATCACATCTTCAAGAAGACGGCACTTGGGGCAAACCTATCAATTTAGGCTATCCAATCAACACCGAAAACAACGAAACAAGACTTGCCGTTTCGGTTTTCGGAAATTCGGCGATAATAGCCTCCGACAGAGAGCCTAACAAAATGTTAGACCTTTACGAAATAGAACTTCCCCTTAGTTTAAGACCCACGAGAACGCTTTTGGTAAAAGCCGCCGTAAAAGACGCTAAAACTTCAAAGCCCGTGGCCGCCGATTACGAAATAGTGGATTTGGAGACCAAAAATATCGTTAATAAAGGCGTAACGAGTGAAGATTATGTTAATCTCATGTTGTTTTTACCTCAAGGCAAGGATTACGCTCTTAATGTTTCTGCTCCGGGTTACATTATGAACTCTCTGAACTTTAGTCTTAAAAATATTCCCGATTCCATTAAAGAAAAATACATAGAAATTTCTATGGAAAAACTCTTGGCAGGAGGCACTTTAAGACTCGAAAACGTATTTTTTGATACGGATAAATACGACATTAAACCGAAATCTTATTACGAATTGGATAAATTGGCAGACTTTTTGACACGAAACCCGAATGTAAAGATAGAAATCGGCGGACATACCGACAATTCAGGCTCTGAGGCTCACAACATAGAACTAAGCCGCAATAGAGCACAAGCAATCGTAAAATATCTTATTAGCAAGGATATTGATGCTAAACGACTGAATTTCAAAGGTTACGGTTCATCAAAACCGTGTGCTGACAACTCCACGGAGGAAGGTAAAGCCAAAAACAGAAGAACTGAAGTAAAAATTTCGGAATAATTTTTATTAGTTTTTTTGTGATTTAATGTGTTGATTTTAAACAAGTTGGCTTTTTAAACACAATTAAGTGTAAAAAATATTATTAAATTTAATGTTAATAATTGAAAAAAAAATCTTAATTTTGTCGAATAAGCCGAAAAATATGTTTTCGGATTGCAACATATAAACGTCGAGTGCGTTTATTAAATACACGAAAATATTAAAATCTCTAACCAAAAAAAATTAGCAAGATGAATAAAATTACGATTCTAATTGCAACTTTGTTATGTATATCGCTTGTTACAAATGCGCAGACAAAACCTCAAATGGTTTTGGTAGAAGGCGGTACATTCCAGATGGGAAACCCCGGAACTGCGGTACCTAAAGGCGATTCAGACGAAAGACCGGTTCATAAAGTAACGGTAAATAGTTTTTATATAGCTACAACCGAAGTAACCGTAAAAGAATACAAACAGTTCATTGACGCTGATGCGTCTACTACAGACTTTTTAAGCAAGAGGGAACACAAAATGCCGTCTGCACCAGACTCGGCATGGTATGCAGAACACCCTGATACTAAAAAGTTTTATCCGTTGCCATCACAGCCGTGGTGGGATTGGCAAGATGCTTTACCGATGCATCACATTACGTGGTATGATGCGGTATCTTATTGTAACTGGCTTTCACAAAAAGAAGGTTTGCAAAAATGCTATTCTCTTAATGCTGACGGCGGAATTGATCTCGACATTACCAAAAACGGTTATCGTTTGCCCACCGAAGCTGAATGGGAATTTGCTGCAAGAGGCGGCAACAAATCAAAAGGCACGATGTATTCAGGAAGTGCCTCAGCAAATGCAGTATGTTGGTACGACGACTCTTCAAAACTCAAAGGTCCTCAAAAAGTCGGCACTAAGCAAGCTAACGAATTGGGTATTTATGACATGAGCGGTAACGTTTGGGAATGGTGTTCGGATTATTACACCAAAGATTATTACTCAAAATCGCCCGAAAACAACCCCATCAACTTGAGCCCGACAGCTTACAGAGTATTAAGAGGCGGTTCTTGGCATTATCAGGTAGACCACGCTACCATTACTAGCCGCGACGGTCCCGAACCTCATTTTACCAATTACAATTACGGTATGAGGCTTGCCCGCAGCAGCAACTAATTGTTATCAGAAGATAAAAATTTAGTTTTAACCAAAAATATCGGTTTTTATGAGACTCCCGACTTTTATAGGCAAAAAATTGTTGATGACGGTTTTACTCCTGCCGGCAGTTTCCACTATTTCGGCTCAAATAGCCAATCCGCCGGCAATGATAGATGTTAAAGGCGGAACTTTTAAGATGGGAAACAAAGACGGCTACGAAGATGAACAACCCGTCCACAACGTAACATTGTCAGATTTTAGCATCGGCAAATACGAAGTAACGGTTGCACAGTACAAACAGTTTTGTAACGAGACCAACCGAAGAATGCCCGCTGATCCTCCCGCTGCATGGTATGAGGAACATGACAAAGCCGTAAAATGGCAATGGAACGACAACCACCCGATTGTAAACGTTACGTATTTCGATGCGATAGCCTATTGCGACTGGCTTTCACAAAAATACGGCGGAAAATATTCCCTCCCGACCGAAGCTCAATGGGAATATGCCGCAAAAGGAGGCAAAAACTCTAAAAACTATGCATATGCAGGTAGCGACGATATTGACGAGGTTGCTTGGTACGACGAAACAACGGGTGAAAAAGGAATACACCCCGTCGGAAAGTTAAAACCCAATGAATTAGGCATTTACGACATGAGCGGTAACGCTTGGGAATGGTGTTTGGACTATTACGGAAAATACACCTCCGCCTCTGTAAAAGATCCCGCCGGTCCCACTAAAGGAACTTACCGTGTAATACGCGGCGGCTCTTGGTATTACGTAGAAGACATGGCGAAAGTAACCTCAAGAGACGGTCCTCAGCCAAGATTTACGAATTATAATTACGGCTTCAGGGTTGTGAAAGTAAATGATACTAAATAATAATGAAATTCTTTAACCGCAACTGTCCGTATTTTCGGGCAGTTGCTTTTAAAAAAAAATATATATAGAGGGCCGCTAAAAAAGTAGTTTAATTTTTTTCTTGATAAATCATGGTATTCTTTCGTTTTCTAAAAAAATGTTTCTCAAAACGGATTTTGTTGATTTCGGCGGCTGTATTTTTTTGTATAAACGATAGTTTCTCTCAACTTAATACAAAAGTTTACCTTTCACCGAGAATAAAAATCGGTTGGACTTTCTTTTCAGGATTCAATTACGGTCTTGATGTAACAATCGGACTTTTTAATATCAAAAAAGAAAATCCTGAAATCAATGTGTGCATTTGTCCGCAATACATGATGATTAATTACAAAGGAAACGTTCATACGATAATCTCGTTTAATGCCGTTTTGGAATCGGATTATTACAGACTATGTTTGGGAATGGGAAAGGCCATCACGAAATGGGGTTTTCATAACAGAAATTCCAACAACGCTTTAGGTTATAATATCAGCATGGCGCTAAGCACGGACAACCGCTTTACGCCGTGGATTGAAGGCAGCGTTTTCGCATTAAGCAACGGTTATTGGGAATTTTATGGACGGCCTTATTATTTATCGACTTCGATGTTTTTTAGACCAGAACCCTATATCCTTTACGAAAAAAAGTAAAAACATAACGATAAATCATTAATCATGTGGCCATTCGGTTTGGTAAAAATCTATAAAAGCGAAAATATAAATTCCCGATTCAGAAAAATTATCCGTAAAATGGGTTATGAATCGGGAATAGGCATTTATAACTATAATTATCTGTGCGAAATTCAAAACTGGTCTACTCATATCTCTAACACGAGAAAATTCATAACAGATTGTGCAAGAAGATGTTGCGGCAGACGCACCTGCGTAGTTTTGGGCAGCGGCTGCTGTATTGACGTTCCCGTTTTGGAATTATCAAGAATGTTTGATACGGTTTTTCTCGTAGATTTGGTACACCCCGAAAAAGTGGTCAGAAAAATGTCCGAATTCAAAAACGTAAAATTCATAACCGAGGACATCACAAAAATCGTCAGCGAAACTTATTACAGCATAAACCGTTACAAAGATTTTTGCGTTGATATTCTGATAAGTTCTCCGAATTACAGTTCGGGAAATTACGGCGATTTGCTTGAAAATTTTGATTTCGTGGTATCTGACAATATGCTTGCGTTTTTGGCACAGCCAATTATAAATTACCTCGCAAAATTGGAACTAATTGACGATATTTCGGCAAGAAACCTTCAACAGTTTATTCAGCAATACCATTTAAAAATTCTCCCGAGGGGAAAATCCTGCATTATATCGCCCGTAAGCGAGAGAAAATTTAACTCTGACGGTCTTGAAATGTACGACAAATCAATTGTTTACATTCCCAAAGAAACCGTAAGAGATTCAAAAACTTGGACTTGGCACTATTCCAACGTTCAAAATCATAAATTAGAATACGGTGTAAAGGCTTGGGAATATTAAAAAAAGAAAAATGAAATACGTATTTAATGCCATAATACTGATTGTATTAATTCTTGTTTTCAGGGCGGCCTGCGACAAAGAGGAAGTAAGCAACGAAAGACAAATTTACGTTGTCCAAAACTCCAAACGCCCTTTTTTCGGAGCAAAACTTGTTAAAACCATAAAAAATACTTTACCGCAGCCGATACGCATTGCTGCTGACATTGACAACGATGTCCTTTACATTGCCTCTGAGGATTTAAAAAACTCAGGCACTATTTTCAAAACGGAACTTTACGGCAAAGTTTATGACGTTTTGAAAATAGACGATACTCTGAAAATCACAGGTTTAACAGTTAGCAAAGGAAATCTCTTTGCCGCCACAAGAAAAACCGTCATAAAATATTCTTTGGAAGAGGATTCACTCATAAAAAAATACGAAATTCCTTCCGCGCGTTCTTTGTGTTTTCTCGAAAAAGACAACAAAGGCACGGTTTATGCCTTAGACAATCAGGCAGGCTGTATCTTCAAAATCAACACCGATACCTCGGAAGTTTTTTTGAAAGATTCCCTCTGTTATGAATCCTCAACATTATGCTCTGACGGAACAGTTTTAGCCGCAGGAGTTCAAAACAAAATTTATATTTTTGACAAAAAAGGCGCAACCGTTTTTGCCACCTTGCCGTCAAAAATACGCGGAATAAGAGCCGACAGAAAAGGCAATTACATCGCAACTGACTCTAACGGAAACATTTACGCAGTTTCAAAAGACAGCGTTTCGGTTCTTTTCTTAAAGCAAGAGGACAAAACCGGTTATGCCGATTTTGAATACATTGCGCAACAAAAACTCTTGTTGCAACCTTTTTCGTTCGGCATGAATATTTACGAATTAGGAAAATATTTTGAAAAAAATACGGAAAACGAGCAATGAAATATTTTTTTAGCATATTATTGTTTCTGACAGGATTTTTTCAAGAATCTTTTGCTCAGATAATGAATTTTGATTCTGACGAATATGATTTCGGCAGCATCAACGAGCTTTCGGGTGCCGTATCGCACCGTTTTGAATATACCAATACGGGAAACCGTCCGCTTATAATTCATTCGGTAAAAACCTCCTGCGGCTGCACCTCGCCGGATTGGTCAAAACAGCCCGTCCCGCCTCAAAAAAAAGGTTACATAGACGTAACTTTTGACCCGAGGGACAGAGTCGGAAGTTTTTCAAAAAGCATTATAATAAAATCCAACGCCTCAAAAGACGATATTATTTTATACATTTCGGGCAATGTTATCGCAAGAGAAGAGCCCGTTTCGGCAGAATATCCTTTCACGATGTTTGATTTAAGATTAAAAACCAACACCGTGAATTTCAACCGTATACCTTTTGACCAAACGACTGAACAAACGATTGATGTAATCAATCCTACAAAAGCAAATATCAAGGTCGAGGCTGACAAAGCTAATACATCCGGATACATAAAAATCGTTGCCGAACCCGAAATTTTAAAACCGGGAGAAAAAGGCATTGTAAAATGTATTTTCAATCCCGAAAAATACGGAAAATTCGATTATATAAATTTTGAAGTTCCGATTTTGGTGAACACTTACGCCTATAAGCTTATATTTAAAGCCTTTGTAACGGAGAGTCAGACAAAAGAAACTCAACAAAATTCGTCTGTCTTTACGCTCATAGACGACAAAGAAATTTCACTAGGAGATTTCATGGAAGGCGATACGGCGGTTTATATTGTTAAATTTAAAAACACGGGCAATTCACCGCTGATAATCAGAGCGATACGCAATGCCTGCGACTGTTTGACCTACGAAACAAACGAAAAACCAATTAAAGAAAACCAAGAAGGTCAAATAAAAATTATGATTGATACTCATAACCGTCCCGGCAAACAAAGCCGTTACATAACGGTTATAACTAACAGTATTTCAACGCCTAACACGGTTTTGAAATTCAATCTCAACGTCAAAAAAACAGAATAAATCTATATGGAAGAATTTATAGGAGAGTATTACGTATGTTTTTTGGTTCCCTTGATAAGCGGTTTGATAGGGTATTTAACTAATGTGCTGTCAATAAAAATGACTTTTTATCCGCTTGATTTTGTGGGAATTAAGCCGTTTTTAGGATGGCAAGGAATTATACCCTCCAAAGCAACCGCTATGGCTGAAAAATCCGTAGATTTATTAACGAAAGATTTATTCAAACCCAAAGAAGTTTTTTCAAAACTTGATGCCAAAGAAGTTGAAAAAATTTCGCACGAGGAATTTGCGTTGATGTCCTCCCAAATCACCTCCGCCGTTATAAAAACCAAAATTTCAGGCACTTGGGATATAATTTCGGGCGGTTTTAAAAATAAACTCGAAAATCTTATTGCCTCTGTCATGCCGCAAGCCGTGGAAAACATTATGGAAGATGTCAAAAAAAACATTGATTCCATTTTGGATTTAAAACTCCTCGCCGTAAACACCATGAAAGAAGACAAAGGCATGATTAATCATATTTTTCTTGATTTAGGCGGCAGACAATTCCGTTTTATTGAAAATTCAGGATTTTGGCTTGGTCTGCTGTTCGGTTTAGGACAAATTTTTACGGCAATTTACACGACACATTGGCTGATGTTTGTAATTTACGGTGTTTTTATCGGATTCATTACCAACTTTTTAGCAATAAAACTGATTTTTGAACCCGCAGAGCCGAAAAAAATCGGCCCTTTCAAATTTTGGGGACTCTTCCTAAGAAATCAAAAAGAAGAAAGTTACCGTTATGCTAAAATTATCGCAGAAGAAGTTTTAACATCAGAAAACCTTTTCGATTATATTTTCCGCAATCAAAACAACGGAATTACAAAAGAAATTATCGCAAAACATCTCTCGGCTGCCGTTGATAAAGTTTTGGACAAGCAACACACGCTTTTAAAATTCTTAATAACCAACAACATGGTCAGCGAATTCAAATCCGTTTTGCTCTTTCATCTTGTAAACGAATTACCGCTCCATATAAAAGTTGTTTACCCTTATATCCGAAAGGCTCTTGACATCGAAAATACAATCGGAGAAAAAATGGCTAATCTTCCCCCGAAAAAGTTTATAGCCTTTTTGCGTCCCGCTTTTCAAGAGGACGAGTGGAAACTAATTACTGTAGGTGCAGTTTTAGGCGGAGTTGCAGGCTATTTGCAGTCGCTGTTAGTATAGTCTTAAATTTTCATTAAAAAAGGATTTGGGGGTAACACTCAAGGAAATAAAAGTGTAATTTTGCGCAGTTTTTTTAGTGTTTCACAGTTTTTTTTGGGTATAATATGGATTTAGTAACATCTTTTAGAAATTTGTCGCTCAGACAAAAACTCGGCTTCAGCCTCATAGCAGCGACTTTACCTTTGATTTTGGTTGCTCTCGTAATGTTTTTGCGCACCGGTAAAATTAACGAAGCAACGGCTGATTTATCAGAAAAACATCTTTTCATAATGAAATTCAGCGAGCAAGTTGACGAACACTCTTACGCCGCAATCGAAAATTTGAGAAAATTCATAGAGGAGGGTAAAGTTTCAAACGTTAACGATGTCAGCAAAAACATGAATCTCGCCATCGACGACCTTAACAATCTTGAAGTATTATTACAAAATGTAAAAGAAAACCAAGAATTGAACTCGACTTTCGAGAATCTGAAAGTCAATATAACCAAAATGAACGAAATTGCTCAAAAAATAACCGCTAACGGCTCAATAATTTCCGTTGAAATCGAAAACAAACTCACGGAAATGCGTAAAGAGTACGTTAAAATAATTCAAAAAGTTGCTGATAATCAAAACCTTTTGGCAACTCAAGCCAATATTTCCGGCAACAAAAAAGTTTTGGCGGACGCAGGTTTGGCTGCCGTTTTGTCAGAAAAATTAATAAGGGATATTTATTCGAGCGTTAACAGGGATTCGTCACGCAATCAACAAGTTCTCAGGAGTTTAATTGCTAAACAAACGGATCTTCAAAACAAGATTTCAGACCTTATCCACGGCTCCGACCTTGAAATTTTCAGAAAAGCCGTTAAAATCCGTAACGAATATTTACAACAGGCAATCTCTTACAACACCGCCGTTGCCAACGCATTAGGAAACGTTGAAACGTTGATGGAATTGAGCGACAAGGTTACCGAAGAATCTCAAATTCTTCAGGAAGCAGCCCACAAAATGGTTTTTGAAACCGCTGCCGGTATTGACAAATCGCTTTCTTCAGCAAGAGTTTTCTTGATTTTAGGAATTATCGTAAGTATATTTTTGGTTTATTTGACAGCCCACAAGAGCGACAAAAATATCGTCAAACCTTTGAAACGCGGTATTGATGAAGGTATGCGTTTAGCCGACGGAGATTTAAGACTCAACCTTGAATACACCGAAAAACAGGACGAGGTCGGAATGTTGCAAAATTCAATGGCACAAATGACTGAAAATCTTAAAAATATCGTTAAATCCATTGAAGGGAGTGCTACTGAAATTTCGTTTTCAAGCACGGAACTCAACGAGGCAAGTATGCGCATGAGTCAAAGCGCTAACGACCAAGCAGCAAGTGCGGAAGAGGTTTCTTCGTCAATTGAGGAAATGGCCTCGGGCATTCAACAAAACAGCGAAAACGCAATGGAAACCGAGAAAATCGCTTTCCAAACATTTTCAACGATTCAGGAGTGCAGCAAAGCGGCTTTGGAATCAGTTTCAGCCATGAATGATATTGCTGCTAAAATTTCAATCATCGACGAAATCGCTTTTCAAACCAACATTTTGGCTCTTAACGCTGCCGTTGAAGCTGCCCGCGCCGGCGAACACGGAAAAGGTTTTGCTGTTGTAGCAGCCGAGGTAAGAAAACTCGCCGAAAGATGTGCTGTTGCCGCAAAAGAAATTGACAAAGTTTCAAAAGACGGACAAAGCATTGCTCAAACAACGGGCGAGGCTTTCAAACAGGTTTTGCCGGAGATTGAAAGAACGACGACTTTGGTACGTGAAATTGCAGCCTCCTGCCGCGAACAAGCCTCAGGCAGCGAACAAATTAACATCGCCGTTCAAAGGTTTAACACTACAACACAACAATTTGCCTCAATTTCGGAAGAAATGGCATCTAACAGCGAAAATCTTTCAACCCAAGCCTCAAAACTTATCGACATGATAAAGTTTTTCAAAGTTGATTAAAAAAAAAGAAAAATACACTCAAAAAAGAATATACCGCAGAAAAAAGCTTACGCAATGTAAGTTTTTTAGCGGTATTTTTTTTAAATCTCAGTATATTGAATTAAATTTGCACTATGAAACACATTGTATATACGACTATTTTATTAGTGTTTTTGTCTATAAATCTTCAGGCTCAAAACACTAAAGCTTTGTACCAAAAGGCTGACAGCCTCATTGAGGTAAGAGATTGGAAAAATGCCGTTCTTTTTACGGACAGCATTTTGAATTTTTATAACGTTAAAACGGATTCTGCATATCAAAAAGCAATAGTAGCTAACACCAAATACGCCAATAATTTAAGTTTTACGGACGAAATGTGTATAAAATGTCTTAACAAAAGCCTTGAATACACTAAAATTTTAAATAAACCGAATTCTGTTCTAAAAGTATATATCTATATTTTAAACACTTACTACCAAATAGGAAAATCCTACAAAGGCATACAAGTTTTTGAAGAGGCTTTCTCGTATTTTCTTTCTCACGAATGGCTCAACAACTACAATTATGCGGATTTTTTAATGTTAGGCGGTGATTTATACAGAAGTAACTGCAATTATAATCAAGCACTTAAATATTACAAAGAAGTTTTGAAATATGCCACAAACACCTCTGAGGCAACCCTTTATATTTCTTCCACCCAAAAAATCATTGACATTCTTCAACGCACCGGTTTTGACGTTCAGCAAATAGAATATTACAAGGATTTAACGGTAAGAAAACACAACGAACTTGTTAAAAACAAATTAAACAGATACAATACCGACGGAAAATATTATTATTTCTTAGTGAATTATTACAAATTCTTAAAACAATACGACAAAGCCTTAATCTATTGGGATTCAACCGTTAATGCCATAGACAAATTTCTTGACCAAAGGGTGGAATTAGACCCTGACTTCAATCGCAACGATTACCTTAATATTGAAATTTGGGATTATGACGAAAGAATCATATTGCTTTGGAAAAACGACAATAAAAAAGAATTTTACAGACTTCTTTCGCTCATTGATACCAAGTTTAAAAACGAAATACGACTCAACACCGCTGAATTTTGTCAGCACGGCGGCGAATATTGTTGCAAGGATTTCGATTTCAAAAAAGCAGAACAACTCTATCAAAAATCCAATGAAATCTTAAAAGCAATCCATCAAGATACCTCTCTTATAGCTTTTCAGAATTATAACGGTCTGCTTAACTGCAATCTTGCATTAAAAAAATATACCAAAACCGACAATTATATTTCAGAGGCTGAAAAACTTATCCCGCTGATTTTCAACTCCGAAAAAAATACAGACGTAATAGCTTATTACGAAAACAAAGGTTTTGTAAAATATTTTTCGGGCGATAAAACCGCTTTGGAAAAAAATTTAATCAAAAGTGCGAGGCTAATGAGCGAAATTGTCAAAGAAAACTTCGGCTATCTCAACTCTGAGGCTTTGGCTCAATATTGGTCGAAATTGAAAGAAACATGTTCTAAAATTTTGACGGCAGCAATCATTCTCAACGGCAATTATTCCAAGGAATTTGCGGAAAAAGTTTATCAAACCTCCGTCGGACAAAAAAACATCAATTTCATCTCGCAAAACCGTTTGCACAAGGTAGCTAAACTCTCGATAGAACTCGAAAACAATTATTTTGAACTCATAACTTTAAAACGTAAACTTTTTGAGACTCAAGAGATTTTGTCGCCGCAAGAAAAAGCGGAAATCTACGTACTTATCAAAATCTACGAAAAAAGTCTGAGCGATTATTTCGACGAAACCGTTACGGAAGCCTTTTCTACTGATTTTCAGAAGATTAAATCAGCATTAAAAGATGGTGAAATTGCCGTAGAATTTACCGAAGTTTATCAATACGATGATGCTTTTATACATTCACATTCAGAATATTGCAATTACGATTATGTTGCCCTTGCTTTCAGTAATCAGTCGGAGCAACCGCTTATAATTCCGCTTTTTAGCAGCAAAGAATTGGAAAATTTCAAACTCGAAAATTCCAAACTGTTAAAAGAAACCTTAACAGAGCGCACTCCTGAAGGTATTTCGTCGATTTATTCTGACAAAAATTTAACGGATTTTATATGGAAAAAAATTTTGGACAAATTTCCTTCCGTAAAAAAAATATGGTTTTCGCCCACGGGTTATCTTTATTCGTTAGCCTTGGAAAATCTTAAATGCGACTCTTTGAAAACGATGTCTGACATTTATAAAATGATTAGAATTTCTTCAACTTCAAATATCACGGCAAATGTAAGTAGCGAAAATTTTGATTTTTCAAGCATTGCGCTCTTTGGCGGTATTAATACGACATGGATATAAACCGTCAAAAAGAAATTGCAGGAAAGTACTTTTCAAAAGATAAATCACGTTATTGTCTTCGACAGCAAATTCCCGAAAACACTTCAGAATACAAATATTTGAATGCCGCTTATGAGGAATGTGATTATGTTTTGAAAAAAGCCAAGGATAAAAACGTTACATTTTTTTACGGAGATTCTGCCGTTGAAGAAAGTTTTAAATACTGTGTCCTAAAACGCCCTGAAATTATTCACATTGCCACGCACGGTTTTTATGACGAATATTTTTCGGGTGAAGACGAGCTCAACGCACCGCTTTTTTCTTCGTCATTGGTTTTTGCCGGTGTTAACAACTATATGAAAAACAAAGACATACCGCAAAACATTGACGATGGTTTTCTCTCAGCAATGGAAATTTCGGAATATGACCTTTCAAATACTAAACTTGCCGTTTTGTCGGCGTGCGAAACGGGATTAGGATTTGTAAATTCCGACGGAATTTTCGGGCTTCAAAGAGGTTTTAAACTCTCAGGAGCACAATCGGTTTTAATGAGCCTTTGGAGCATTTCTGACGAGGCTACCTCCATTTTTATGAGGAAATTTTACGCATCGCTTTTAAGCGGAGAAACGCCTCACCAATCTCTTAGGATTGCCACTGATTATCTAAAAGAAGGCAACAGATTTTCGCACCCGTATTATTGGGCAGGATTCGTATTAGTAGAATAATACGCCAGAAAATCTGCAATTTCTTTGTTTAATGCCTCAACATGAAATTCAGTCAGAGTCAAACGGGCAGTTGAAGGATTGTCACCGTTAATTATAGAGGAAACCAATTCTTTGTATTTGTCCTTTTGAGAAATCATGATTCTCGTGGGAATCAGAGAATTGCGTTTCTGAATATAATTCATTATCAACTTTGCCATACGGTTGTTAGCCGTTTTCCAAGGTTGAAGTTTTACTATTTCGTAAAAAGCGTCAAAACTTATAAAATAAGCATCAAGAAGATTCAAAGTATATAAATTCTGGCAAAGGATATTAAATCTCTCACAAAAATCGCAAAGTTCTTTTTCTTTCAAAGAAGATTCCTCAGTAAAATCCTGAGTTCTTTTTGTGAGCATTTTATGAAAATCATTTAATAAAGAAACTGTTAAAACAGCACCGGTTTTTGCTTTTTTAGAGGCGAGAGAATACGCATCAAAAAGGTCGGCAGCGATTTCAAAATCCGAAAATTTTTTGTTATCGGTAGTCAGTCCCATTCCGCAAAGTCTGCGAATATCGTAAAAATCGAGATTAGCACCGGCGAAAAATGCTGACTCGGCTATAATAGAATATAATCTATTGCCTGTATATCCGATTTGATGTTCGATGTCTAACGATTTGTATTTAGCGTTAGTATTATAAAAATCTGCTTCTATACTCACGGTAAAATATTATTTTTAACTTCCTTTCAAAGTACAAATATAAAGCAAATTCTTTTTACGGAGATATTTTTAGAAAAAATTTTACTTTTTTTTAATAATCCGATTTTTTTTATTACATTAGGGGCATTATTTTTATATCCCTCTATTTTTTCGGCCGTCCGTTTTTTTTTAAAATTCGGGCGGCTTTTTCATTTTTTTTATTTTTTTTTGTGCATTTTTTATTTTTTTAAATCTAATTAGTATAAAAACAAAATAATCTATTAATTTATAAAATTTTTAATACCATGAAAAAATTTTTTATGACATTGCTGTTCGCAGCATTTTTAGGTGTAATCGGTTTTGCACAAACAATCAGCGTTAAACACAACGTAATCACCAACGGTGTTAAATCTATGCAAGTAAATATTGACTACCACATCAATACCAGCATACAGATATACACTGTATTAACCATTTACGATGCCAACGGAAACGTAGTTCGCGGTGACGGAGAAGACGGCTATATGATATACGTAGGCTCATCAATATTAAAGACATTTGCGAACCAAAATCAAACGACCTCTCATTCTATTTCATACGCACAACTCGGAAAGTTTTTGAAGAAAAATACGACCTATTACGTATCAATGGATATTTACGACTATCAATCAAATGAGATGTTAATAGAAGGAGAACCCGTGGATTTTTATATTTATTAAAACCCAAAAGAGGAAATCTTTTTCAAGATTTCCTCTTTTTTTAGTTCTTAAAACTATGAATCGGGGCAGGAATTCTGCCTTTTCTGTTAACAAAAACCGAACAGTCAAATTTATTAACGTCCATTATCGGCGCATGACCTAAAAGTCCGCCAAAATCAACCGTATCACCCGTTCTTTTACCGACAACAGGAATTATTCTAACGGCAGTTGTCTTTTGATTGACCATTCCGATAGCGGCTTCATCAGCAATAATACCTGAAATCGTATTAGCCGAGGTATCGCCCGGAATTGCTATCATATCCAAACCTACGGAGCAAACACAAGTCATAGCCTCAAGTTTTTCAATCGTTAATGCTCCAGCATTAACGGCATCCACCATTCCTTGGTCCTCGCTCACTGGAATAAAAGCACCGCTAAGACCGCCGACATACGAACTTGCCATTACACCGCCTTTTTTAACCTGATCGTTCAAAAGTGCTAATGCAGCCGTTGTACCGGGGGCTCCGGGGTGTTCAAGACCGATAACTTTGAGAATATCAGCGACAGAATCGCCTATTGCGGGAGTAGGAGCAAGCGAAAGGTCGATAATTCCGAAAGGCACACCCAAACGCCTTGAAGCCTCTTGAGCAACTAATTGTCCGACCCTCGTGATTTTGAAAGCCGTCTTCTTAATCGTTTCGCAAAGGGTTTCAAAATCGGCTTTTTCCAAATGCTCCAAAGCATATTTAACAACTCCCGGACCGCTGACACCGACATTAATTATAGCTTCAGCCTCCGAAACACCGTGAAAAGCACCTGCCATAAAAGGATTATCGTCAGGGGCATTACACAAAACAACGAGTTTGGCGCAACCCAAAGAATCTTTATCTTTGGTTAATTCTGCTGTTTTTTTAACGGTTTGACCCATCAAACGGACAGCATCCATATTAATACCCGTTTTAGTGGAGCCGACATTAACGGAGCTGCAAATTCTCTCGGTCAAAGACAATGCCTCAGGAATTGAATGAATAAAAATTTCATCGCTCTTGGTCATTCCCTTTGAAACGATAGCAGAAAATCCACCTAAAAAATTAACACCAATATTTTTAGCGGCCTCGTCCAAAGTCAAAGCAATTTTAACGAAATCTTTTTCGCTTTTGCACGCCGAAGCACCAACAATTGCGGCTGGCGTTATTGAAATTCTTTTATTAACGATAGGAATGCCGTATTCTCTGGAAATAGCCTCACCCGTAGAAACGAGTTTTTCGGCATAACGGGAAATCTTGCTTTTAATTTTTCCGCAAAGCATATCAATATTGCCGTCAGCACAGTCTAAAAGGCTGATACCCATAGTGATAGTCCGCACATCAAGATTTTCGTGTTCTATCATCATATTGGTTTCGGCTACCTCATAAATATTAATCATAATAGGTTAGATTCTGTGCATTTTGTTGAAAATCTCTTCTTTTTGACATCTGATAACCACTCCGATTTGAGAGCCGAGTGCGGTTAAATCCGCAGAAATCTCGTCATGTTGCTTTTTAGCATTTTGCATATCGACTATCATCATCATGTTAAAATAACCCTGAACGATAGTTTGCGAAATATCTAAAATATTAATTGCATTGTCAGCGAGGTAGGTGCAGACTTTAGCAATTATTCCGACCGCATCTTTTCCGACGACGGTAATAATAGTTTTGTCCATTTTACTTAAACGTTTTTTTGAAAATTTTGTGCAAATATAAACGTTTTTAGTCAAAAACAAAAAAACCGAACTCTAAAAGAATCCGGCTTTCTTGAAATATCAAATTCACAAAAACTATTCAGCTTTTGTTTCCTCTGCAGCGGGAGCAGCTGTCTCAGCAGCAGAAGTTTTTTTCTTACGTGAACGGCGTGTAGTTTTAGCAGCAGCTTTAGCAGCACCGCCTTTGCCCTGAGTGTAAGTTTCGTTGAAATCTACGAGTTCAATAAAACAAGTTTTAGCATTGTCACCAAGTCTGAAACCAGTTTTGAGGATACGTGTGTAACCTCCTTGACGGTCGTAAATTTTCGGAGTTACGGTTTCAAAAAGGGCTTTAACAGCTTTTTTATCTCTCAATTTAGAGAAGATATATCTGTGATTAGCCATACGTTTTACTTTGAAAGCCGCTTTTTCTTCGTCGTTTTTGGCATTTGATTCAGCATAAGTAACCTCAACTTTAGAAGCGGTAAGGAGGGGCTCAACGAAAGTGCGCAATTCCTTAGCTTTAGCAACCGTAGTATTGATTCTTTTAGCAAAAATCAAAGAAACGGCCATATTAGTAAGCATAGATTTCCTATGACCGTATTTTCTGCCCAAATGGTTGATTTTGTCTCTATGTCTCATTTTTTCATTAATTATAGAGCATCACTGCCCGTTAATATTAATCTTTGTCAAGTTTGTACTTAGAAATATCCATACCGAAACTCAAATCCAAATTAGCGAGCAAGTCATCAAGTTCGGTAAGAGATTTTTTACCGAAATTGCGGAACTTCAATAGGTCATTTTTGTTGAAAACAACCAATTCAGCGAGAGTTTCAACATCAGCAGCTTTCAAACAGTTGAGAGCTCTGACAGAAAGATCCAAATCCACGAGTTTAGTCTTAAGGAGCTGACGCATATGAAGTATTTGCTCGTCAAATTCCTCACCTCCAGACTGTTCGGTAGAATCGATAGTAATCTTTTCGTCCGAGAACAGCATAAAGTGATGAATAAGTATCTTAGCTGCTTCTTTCAAGGCCTCTTTAGGCTGAATAGAGCCGTCAGTCAAGACCTCAATAACCAACTTTTCGTAGTCGGTTTTTTGCTCCACCCTATAGTTTTCAGTAACGTATTTAACATTTCTGATAGGAGTGTAAATAGAATCCACAGCAATGACACCGATTTCGCTGTCGGCAATTTTGTTTTCGTCAGCAGGCACGTATCCCCTACCCTTATTGATGGTAATTTCCATTGTAAGTTTTGTAGAGGGATCTATGTTGCAAATCAACTGTGTAGGATTAAGGATTTTGAAATTCGTTAAGAATTTTTCAATATCACCCGCCTTGAATTGTTCCTGACCGCTGATAGTGATAACTGCCTTTTCAAAATTCTGCCCGTCAACGATTTGTTTGAAACGTATCTTTTTGATATTCAGAATTATTTCGGTAACATCCTCAATAACGCCCGGAATAGTTGAAAATTCGTGGTCTACGCCCTCTATACGGATAGAGGTGATTGCAAAACCTTCCAATGAGGAAAGTAATATACGCCTTAACGCATTGCCGATAGTTATACCGAAACCGGGTTCGAGAGGACGGAACTCGAATTTTCCGAAGGTCTCGTCCGACTCCAACATTACCACCTTGTCAGGCTTTTGAAAAGCTAATATTGCCATTTGAATTATTTAATTTATAATTTTCCGGTAAAAACAAACGGTAAGGACACAAAGAGAATAAAATAACTCCTTGCATCCGCCGTAAAAATATTATTTAGAATAAAGTTCGACTATGAGCTGTTCCTTAATGTTTTCAGGAATATCTTCCCTTGCAGGAACATTCATAAATTTGCCTGCCATTTGAGAGCCGTCCCATTCCAACCAATTGTAACGTGAACGGTTAGCACCCTGAACAGAATTTACGATTACCTCAAGAGCTTTAGATTTTTCTCTTACGCCCACGATGTCACCTTCTTTTACTTGATAAGAAGGAATACCGCAAACTTCACCGTTTACAACAATGTGTCTGTGAGCAACCAATTGTCTTGCTGCCGGTCTTGTAGGAGCAATACCTAATCTGTAAACTACATTATCAAGACGGCTTTCAAGAAGTTGAATCAAAACTTCACCCGTAACGCCGTTTGCTCTTTGAGCTTTTTTGAAGAGATTAGAGAACTGACGTTCCAAAACACCGTAAGTATATTTGGCTTTCTGTTTTTCTTTCAACTGAGTGCCGTATTCTGATACTTTTTTGCGTTTCTTTTCCAAGCCGTGCTGTCCCGGAGGATAGCCCTTTCTGTCCAAATATTTATCCGTGCCGAATATCGGTTCGCCGAATTTTCTTGCTATTTTTGATTTAGGACCTGTATATCTTGCCATTTTTGTAATAATTTTTAATTTGGTTCTTAAAAAATTATACTCTTCTTCTCTTAGCCGGACGGCATCCGTTATGAGGCAAAGGAGTTACATCAATAATTTCTACTACTTCAACGCCGGTGGTATGAATAGAACGGATAGCAGCTTCACGACCGCTTCCCGGACCTTTTACATAAACCTTAACCTTGCGGAGTCCTAAATCGAAGGCAGTCTTTGCGCATTCTGCTGCTGCCAATTGCGCTGCATAGGGAGTGTTCTTTTTAGAACCTTTGAAGCCCATCTTGCCGGCTGATGCCCAAGATATAACTTCCCCCGAAGCGTTGGTCAAAGAGATTATAATATTGTTGAAAGAAGAATGGATGTGAGCCTCGCCCGTTGCCTCTACTTTAACAACTCTCTTTCTCGTTACTTTACTTTTTTGTGCCATTTTCTAAACTTTATTTAGTAGCTTTCTTCTTATTTGCAACGGTTTTCTTCTTACCCTTGCGTGTACGTGCGTTGTTTTTGGTCTTTTGACCTCTTACAGGAAGTCCGTTACGATGACGAATACCTCTGTAACATCCTATATCCATAAGACGTTTGATATTCATCGCAACCTCTGAGCGCAACTCGCCTTCTACCTTGAAATTATCATTGATAATCTGACGGATTTTAGCGATTTGATCATCGTTCCAGTCCTGAACCTTAATATCTTTATCAATTCCGGCTTCAGAAAGAATTTGATTAGCTCTCTGGCGACCGATACCGTAAATATAGGTAAGACCGATTTCACCGCGTTTGTTTTTTGGTAAATCTACACCAACAATTCGTGCCATTATTTTTAATTTTTTACAGAATTTTCATTATTTTGCGGTTGCAAAGATATTAATAAATTTGCAATGCAAAACGTAATTTAACAAAAATTAACCCTGACGCTGTTTAAATTTAGGATTAGATTTACATATAATGTAAACTCTGCCCTTCCTTCTTACAACTTTGCAGTCAGCAGATCTTTTTTTAACAGATGTTCTAACTTTCATTTTATTTACTTAACTTTTTTATTTATACCTAAAAGATATTCGTCCCTTCGTCAAATCGTAAGGAGACATTTCCACTTTCACTCTGTCACCAGGAAGAATTCTGATATAATGCTGACGCATTTTACCCGAAATATGAGCAATTATCAAATGCCCATTTTCCAATTCCACCCTAAACATTGCATTAGACAATGCTTCAATAATTTTACCGTCTTTTTCTATTGAGGTCTGTTTAGCCATTATTTCTTTTATAAAGATTCAACAATCTTTGTTAAAATTTTAATCACCTACCTAAATCATTTTAGCGGTAATATTCTTATTTTCAGTGCTTTAAGATTAAAAACCTAAAAAATCAGCCGCTAATCACGCTGCAAAATTAAAATATTATCGCCAAATTGCAAAACTTATCGGAAGGATATTTTCAATTTTTTCAAAAAAAAATCCGGCAAAAACAAATCCGGGCAAAAACATTCTTTACAGAAAGTTAAATAAAACAATTCAATTCTCCAGTCCGGCAATCAATCCGTGCGGACTGAAGAACAGAATGTTTTATAAACGAATACCTTCTTATATAAACTTTGCAAAAATCAAATTACCTTTTGCTCTATTTTAGGTATAAAACTTACAAAGCTGCAACCGAACCTGTACGGCCTTTAATTCTACCACCTTTCATCAAACCGTCATAATGACGCATCAAAAGGTGAGATTCAATCTGCTGCAACGTATCAAGTATTACACCTACCATAATCAACAACGAAGTTCCGCCGTAAAACTGAGCAAACTGATTGTTGACATGGCAAAGAATAGCAAAAACAGGAAGTATGGCTATAAATGCAAGGAAAATAGAACCGGGTAAAGTAATTCTTGACATGATGTCATCAAGAAATTCTACAGTCTTACGACCGGGTTTAACGCCCGGAATATAGCCGCCTCTTTTTTTCATATCCTCTGCCATTTGTTGGGGACTAAAAGTGATTGCCGTGTAGAAATAGGTAAACACAATCACCAACAAGGCAAAAGTAAAATTGTACCAAAAACCGGTAAAATCAGCGAAAGCCGATGCGATACCGCTGGTAACTTCAGAGTTAAAATGGGTAAACATAAGAGGAATAAACATTAATGCCTGTGCAAAAATGATAGGCATAACGCCGGCTGCATTCACTTTGAGCGGAATATATTGTCTTACACCGCCATATTGTTTATTGCCGATAATTCTCTTTGCATACTGTACGGGAATTTTTCGTGTTCCCTGCACAAGAAGAATGGAAACGACAAAGACTAAGAGAAGCATTACAAGTTCCACAATAAGAGCGATTGCACCACCGCCGGCAGTTTCACCGAACTTAGATGCAACCTCAGCACCGAGTGCAAACGGGAATCTTGCTATAATACCAATCATAATCAAGAGCGAAATACCGTTTCCGATACCTTTATCCGTGATACGTTCACCCAGCCACATAATAAACATGGTGCCTGCCGTCAAGATAATTACTGACGGGAAGGTAAATCCCCAAAAACCTGAAGTCAAAAATGCAGAATCAGGAAGTTGATAATGCAAATTGATAAGGTAACTCGGCGCTTGAACAAAAAGCACTCCTACCGTCAAAAGACGAATTATACGGTTGATTTTTCTTCTGCCGCTTTCGCCTTCTCTTTGAAGTCTTTGGAAATAAGGCACTGCCATACCCAAAAGTTGCACGATAATCGATGCCGTAATATAAGGCATGATACCTAAAGCAAAAATTGAAGCATTAGCAAATGCACCACCGGAAAACATATTGAGAATAGACATGATTCCGTCCTTTGTCTGCTCCGACAACTGTCCGATTTGATTCGGGTCTATACCCGGCAACACGATATGTGCACCGATTCTATAGACCATAATCAAAGACAAAGTTGCAAGTATTCTGTTACGGAGATCTTCTATTCTCCAAATGTTTTTAAGTGTCTGAATAAAGTTTTTCATCAAAAAAAATTTTTACAACGTATTAACAGTTCCGTTCAAAGCTTCGATTGCTTCTTTAGCTGACTTTGAAAAAGCGTTAGCCGTAACGTTAAGTTTCTTTGTAAGTTTACCGTTACCCAAAACCTTAACAATGTCATTTTTAGAAATCAAACCTTCCTTCTGAAGAACCTCAATTGTAATATCAGCGATATTCAATTTGTTTGCGAGGGTTTCAAGATCAGAAACATTGATTACTCTGTATTCAACCCTATTAACGTTGTTGAACCCGAATTTAGGAACACGTCTTTGAAGGGGCATCTGACCACCTTCAAAACCTACTTTATGAGAGTAGCCAGAACGGGATTTTGCACCCTTATGACCTCTTGTAGAGGTGCCGCCCCAACCCGATCCCTGACCTCTTCCTAATCTCTTCTTAGTATGAGAAGAACCTTTAGCGGGTCTTAATTGTGACAAGTTCATAATTATACTCTAAATATTATTCGTTAATATTTTCAATTTTTAAAAGGTGTCTTACTTTGTTCACCTTACCCAAGTTACAGGGTGTGTTTTCGAGTACGACACTTTGTCCGATTTTCCTAAGTCCCAAAGACTCCAAAGTCGCCTTTTGATCTTTAGGCCAGCCGATTTTGCTGCGGACCTGAGTTACTTTTATTTTCATCTGAGTTAAAAATTTTTAAATAATTAACCGTTAAATACCGTATTGACATCAACACCTCTGTACTGAGAAACGATGCTTGCATCTCTCAACATAGAAAGAGCTTTGATAGTCGCTTTTACGAGGTTGTGAGGGTTAGAAGAACCTTTTGATTTAGCCAAAACGTCTTTAACGCCAACACTCTCCAAAACGGCACGCATAGCACCACCGGCTTTAACACCGGTACCGCTGGTGGCAGGTTTGATTAAAATATCGGCGCCGCCGAATTTGGCAACCTGCTCGTGAGGAATAGTGCCTTTGTAAATGGGAACACGGATAAGGTTTTTCTTAGCGTCTTCAACGCCTTTTGCAACTGCGGTTGCTACTTCGTTAGCTTTGCCGAGTCCGTAACCTACGATACCGTTTTCGTTACCTACTACAACGATAGCCGCGAAAGTAAATGTACGGCCGCCTTTGGTAACCTTAGTAACACGATTTACTTTAACAAGCCTGTCTTTAAGCTCCAAATCGTTAGTTTTAACTTTTCTGATACTTTGTGTTGCCATAATTTAATTAGAAATTTAAACCGCCTTCGCGGGCAGCTTCAGCCAAAGACTTAACCCTGCCGTGATACAAATAACCGTTTCTGTCGAAAACAACGTCGTTGATTCCGGCTGCTTTTGCTTTTTCAGCAATAGCCTTGCCTACTAAAGCAGCCTGCTCGGTTTTCGTTACCTTCTGCTCAGAAATCTCTTTTACTCTTGAAGAGGTTGCGACTAATGTTTTACCGTTAACATCGTCAATTAACTGTACAAAGATATTTTTATTACTTCTGAAAACGCAAAGTCTGGGACGCTCAGGCGTACCGGAAATTTTTTTGCGTATGCGGTATTTAATTCTTTGTCTTCTTTCCTGCTTAGATAAAGCCATTTTACTACAATTTTTTTGATTAATTAAGCCCGGTTACTACTTAGAAGAAGAAGCCGTCTTGCCGGCTTTTCTACGAAGCACTTCATCAACAAACTTAATACCTTTACCTTTGTAAGGCTCAGGAGCGCGGAATGAACGAATCTTAGCCGCAACTTGTCCTAAAAGCTGTTTGTCGCAACTCGTAAGAGTAATAATCGGATTAGAACGTTTTTCTGTTACAACACTTACTTTAACTTCTTCAGGAAGTTCCATAAGTATATTGTGCGAATAACCAACGGAAATATCAAGCAGCTGACCTTGAGAGGTAGCTCTGTAGCCGACACCGACCATTTCCTGTTTAATAGTAAATCCTTCGCTAACGCCTTTTACCATATTGGCTATCAAAGCCCTGTAAAGACCATGCAATGACCTGTGCATTTTGTCGTCGGTAGGACGAGATACTTTCAAGGTATTGTCCTCAACTTCTACTTTAATATCAGGATTTACTTTCTGCCTCAATTCACCAAGCTTGCCTTTAACGACGATAGTGTGATTTTTGTCGTCTACGGTTACTTGTACCCCTGCGGGAATTTGAACGGGCAATTTACCAATTCTTGACATTTTTTTATATACCTAATTTATTAATAAACGTAACAAATTACCTCACCGCCGACATTCTGCACTCTTGCTTCTTTGTCGGTCATAATACCTTTGGAAGTAGAAACGATTGCGATGCCAAGTCCGTTAAGAACTCTGGGCAACTCTTTGCAACCCTCGTACTTACGCAAACCAGGAGTTGAAACTCTGGTAATGCTTTGGATAGCAGATACTTTAGTTTGGGGATTGTATTTCAAAGCGATTTTGATAGCTCTGTTTTCATCATCAAACTTGTAACTCAGAATATAACCTTTCTGAAAAAGTATCTTGGTAATTTCCTTTTTTACCTTGCTCGTAGGTACCTCTACAATTCTGTGTTTTGCCATCACGGCGTTTCTAATGCGGGTCAAGAAATCTGCAATAGTATCTGTCATTTTTCTTTAAATTTTAAAATAAAATTACCAACTTGCTTTTTTAACGCCCGGTAAGAGACCGTTAGAGGCCATTTCACGGAACTGTATACGGCTGATGCCGAACATTCTGATATAACCCTTAGGCCTACCAGAAAGTTTACAACGATTGTGAAGTCTGATAGGATTAGAGTTGCGCGGAAGTTTCTGAAGTCCGACATAATCGCCGGCTTGTTTAAGAGCCTCCCTCTTAGCAGCGTATTTAGCTATAAGTTTTGCACGCTTTACCTCGCGCGCTTTCATTGATTCTTTTGCCATTTATTATTACTTTTTGAACGGTAAACCAAAATTTTGCAATAATTTGAATCCTTCTTCATCGGTGTTTGCCGTGGTAACGAAAGTGATATTCATACCCATAATCTTGTTGACTTTGTCAATATCAATTTCCGGGAAAATGATTTGTTCTTTGATACCGAGGGTATAATTACCTCTGCCGTCAAATTTTCCGCTGATACCGTTGAAATCACGTATACGGGGAAGGGCGATAGCAATCAACCTTTCGAGGAATTCGTACATACGGTCATGTCTCAAAGTTACCATAACTCCGATCGGCATACCTTTTCTCAAATGGAAGTTAGAAATATCCTTTCTTGAAAGAGCCGTAACGGGTTTTTGACCGCTAATGGCAGTAATCTCGGCCATTGAAGTGTCAACGATTTTTTTATCGGCAGTAGCATCGCCGATACCTTGGTTGATAACGATTTTAACCAATTTGGGAGCCTGCATAACACTCTTGTAGCCGAACTCTTTTTTAAGTGCGGGAACTATTTCTTCCCTGTACTTTTTCTTTAAAGATGGTACGTATTGCATTTTACTTTATCTCCTTTTTATTTTCTGATTTTTTTGAATAACGTACTAATCTTTTTACGCCGTCTGCCTCAACAACTTTTCTGCCGATACGGGTAGGTTTGCCAGTCTCGGGGCAGATAAGCATAAGGTTAGAAAGGTGGATAGAAGCCTCTTTCTCAACGATACCGCCTTGATTGTTTTCAGCAGAAGGTTTCGTTGCCTTTTTCACCATGTTTACACCCTCGACGATAGCACGGTTTTTCTTGATGAGAACCCTCAGAACTGTACCTTTCTGGCCTTTACAATCGCCTGAATTGACAATTACCGTGTCTCCTTTTTTAATGTGCAATTTCATTTTTTTACTTTCAAAAAAACAGTTAAAAAATTACAAAACCTCAGGAGCCAGAGAAACGATTTTCATATAGTTAGCACGGAGTTCCCTTGCTACCGGTCCGAAAATACGGGTACCTCTGAGTTCGCCCTGATTGTTTAGCAGAACAACGGCGTTGTCGTCAAATCTGATATACGAGCCGTCCTGTCTGCGGATTTCCTTATTGGTGCGTACCACAACCGCCTTCGATACCGTACCCTTCTTTACATCTCCAGAAGGAATTGCGCTCTTAACGGTTACGACCACCTTGTCGCCAACAGAGGCATATCTGCGACCTGTTCCGCCGAGGACACGGATACAGAGTACTTCTTTTGCGCCGCTGTTGTCAGCTACAGTCATTCTTGATTCTTGCTGTATCATAATAAATTATTTAGCTTTTTCTACGATTTCTACCAATCTCCAGTTTTTACGTTTGCTCAAAGGGCGGGTTTCCATAATTTTTACGGTATCGCCTACGTTGCATTCGTTTTTCTCATCATGAGCGATAAACTTCTTGGTACGGAGAATAAACTTTCCGTACTTCGGATGTCTCATTTTACGTTTTACTTCAACAACGATGGATTTCTCCATTTTATTGCTTACTACCACGCCGATACGTACCTTTCTGAAGTTACGCTTCAATTCTTCCTTTACTTCTTCCATTATTAAATAAATTATTGAGCGTTATTAATTTGTCTGCTGCGGAGCTCACATCTGAGCCTTGCAATATACTTTCTTTTGTCACGTATCTGAATCGGAGACTCCAAAGGAGTGATAGCGTGATTGAGTTTCATCTTGGTATAATCCAAAACGGCTGCATTCAGTTTTTCTTCCAATTCAGCGGTAGTCAATTCTTTAATTTCTTTGTTTTGTACTGACTTTTTCATTATTCTACACTTGTTGCAGGGTTGACATAATCGCGTCTTACGACAAATTTAGTTTTAATCGGAAGTTTCTGAGCTGCCAAACGGAAAGCTTCTTTAGCGATCTCGAACGGCACGCCGTCTGCTTCAAACATTATTCTACCCGGAGTAACGGGGGCTACGAAGTATTCGGGTTGACCTTTACCTTTACCCATACGTACCTCGGCGGGTTTCTTTGTTACAGGCTTATCGGGGAAGATTCTGATCCAAATCTGACCCTCACGCTGCATATAACGTGAAATTGCCTGACGGGCTGCCTCTATCTGACGACCCGTAATCCAGAAATTCTCCAATGCTTTGAGTGCAAAACTGCCGAATGCGATTTCATGTCCTCTTTGGGCAAGACCTCTCATGCGGCCTTTCTGCATTTTTCTGAATTTCGTTCTTTTTGGCTGTAACATTTTCTTTTACAAATTTAATAATTAAATTTAAGAACTACTTTTGTTTTCTCTGACTGTTGAAATTAGTTTTTTTCTGAGGTTTAACATTTACGTTATTAGAAAGATCTCTTTTTCCGTAAACTTCACCTTTGCAAATCCATACTTTGATACCAACGCAACCAACTTTTGTGTTAGCTACTGCCAAAGCATAGTCGATGTCGGCTCTGAGAGTGTGCAAAGGAATTCTACCTTCCTTGTAAGCCTCGGTTCTTGCCATTTCAGCACCGTTCAAACGACCTGAAATTACAAATTTGATACCTTCAGCACCCATTCTCATCGTAGAAGCCACAGCAGTCTTGATAGCACGGCGGTAAGCGATTTTGCCTTCAATCTGACGTGCTACGTTGTTAGCAACAATTACAGCATCCAATTCGGGACGTTTAATTTCGAGGATATTAATCTGAACGTCCTTCTTAGTAATGTTTTTTAACTCTTCTTTGATTTTGTCAACTTCCTGTCCGCCTTTACCGATGATAATACCCGGACGAGCCGTATTTACCGTAACGGTAATAAGTTTGAGAGTTCTCTGAATAATTATTTTAGAGATACTGGCTTTAGAAAGACGAACGTTAAGATATTTTCTAATCTTGTCGTCTTCAACAATTTTATCAGAATAGTTTTTCGGATCAAACCATTCTGAATCCCAACCTCTGATGATTCCCAATCTGTTGCTGATCGGATTAGTTTTTTGTCCCATTATTCTTCCGTTTTTACTTCTTTGTTGCCCAAAATTATGGTAACATGGTTTGACCTTTTTCTAATTCTGTAAGCCCTGCCCTGAGGAGCGGGACGAAGTCTTTTCAGCATCCTTGCGCCGTCTACTCTGATTTCTTTAACGATAAGACCGGCATCTTCGATATGTGCGCCTTCGTTTTTCTTTGTCCAGTTTGCAACTGCAGACTGCAAAAGTTTTCTCAACTTTATAGCTGCCTCTTGAGGAGAATACTGCAAAATATCCAAAGCCTTGATAACATCCTGATTTCTAATCAAACCGGCTACAAGACGCATCTTTCTGGGAGAAGTAGGATTATTTCTTAAAACTGCAAAAGCCAAATCTTTCTTTTGAGCTTTCAGTTTCTCTGCTCTTTCTTTCTTCTTGGTTCTATGCTTTTTTTCTTCTGCCATTTTCTTTTTTACTTTTAATGGTCTAATAACTATTTCTTGTTGCCGCCGTGTCCTCTGAAGATACGTGTCGGCGCAAATTCGCCTAACTTGTGGCCTACCATATTCTCCGTTACATAAACGGGAATAAATTTGTTGCCGTTATGAAGGGCAATTGTGTGACCTACGAAATCAGGAGAAATAATAGAGGCTCTTGCCCATGATTTTATAACCGATTTCTTGCCAGACTCGTTCATAGCAAGAATTTTTTTCTCGAGTTTATAATCAATGAAAGGGCCTTTTTTAATTGAACGACTCATAATTTTCTTAAATATGCAATTAATTATTTACTTCTTCTTTCTATAATAAACTTGTTTGAAAGCTTTTTAGGTCTACGTGTCTTGTAACCCTTAGCCAACAAGCCTTTTCTTGATCTCGGATGTCCACCTGAAGCACGACCTTCACCACCACCCATCGGGTGATCTACCGGGTTCATTACGACACCTCTGTTGTGAGGTCTGCGACCGAGCCATCTTGAACGACCAGCTTTACCTGATTTTTCAAGTTCATGGTCACCGTTTGAAACACTTCCGATTGTAGCCTTGCATGTTACAAGTATCATTCTCGTTTCTCCTGAAGGAAGTTTTACGACTGCATATTTGCCGTCCCTTGCAGTAAGTTGAGCATAAGAACCTGCACTTCTTGCGAGTTTAGCGCCCTCACCGGGTCTGAGTTCAATATTGTGGATAATTGTTCCCAAAGGAATATCCGACAAAAACAATGCATTACCAATTTCAGGAGCTGCATCTTTGCCAGATTCGATTTTCTGACCTACCTGAAGTCCGTTAGGAGCGATGATATAGCTCTTTGCGCCGTCAGCATAAAAAACCAAGGCGATTCTCGCCGTACGGTTCGGGTCATACTCTATGGTCTTTACTGTTGCAGGAATACCGTCTTTGTCGCGCCAAAAATCCACGATTCTGTATTTCTGCTTGTGTCCGCCGCCAATATAGCGAACGGTCATCTTACCGGTGTTGTTTCTACCACCTGATTTCGCATAACCAAAAGTAAGCGATTTTTCAGGTTTAGAAGCCGTAATCTCGTCAAAAGTACTTAATACTTTTCCTCTTTGTCCCGGAGTTGTCGGTTTAAATTGTCTTACTGCCATTTTTAAATATTGCTATAAAAATCGATATTGTCCCCTTCTTTAAGAGTAACAACAGCTTTTTTGTAAGTTTTAGTTTTGCCGACGATATAACCAGCTTTTGTCATGCGTGATTTTACCTTACCGGCATATTTCATCGTATTTACTGCCACTACAGTAACATTATACAACTGTTCTACCGCCTCTTTAATCTGAATTTTATTGGCGTTAGGGTTTACAACAAAAGCGAACTGCGCAAGAGTTTTTGTTCCTCTTGTGTCAGGTCTGCCTTTTTTGTTACCCTTTTTTCCCGTATGAATTGTCCTCGACGACAAAGCGGAGAATTTTTCCGTAACTATCGGTTTTTCAATGATTTCCATTACTTTCTAAAATTTATTTGTTCTCGAAAATCTTGTTTAAAGCCTCAACTGCACTCTCCGTAAATACTAATGCCTGAGCATCCAAAACATCGTAAGTCGTTAATTGATTGGCAGTTGTAATTTTGGATTTCTCCAAATTTCTTGACGACAAATATACGTTTTTATTTTCACTCTGCAAAACCAAAAGTGATTTTTTATCGTTAATTTTTAAATTATTTTTCAAATCAACCATTTTTTTGGTTTTGGGAGCCTCAAATGTAAAGTCTTCTACAACTATTATCTGTCCGTCTTGCGCTTTACAGGTGAGAGCCGACTTTCTTGCAAGGGCTTTTACCTTTTTATTAAGTTTGAAACTATAATCTCTCGGTCTAGGACCAAAGCATCTTGCACCGCCTACCATAACGGGAGAGTTAATATCACCCGAACGGGCACCGCCGGTACCTTTTTGTTTCTTCAATTTACGGGTAGAGCCGCTCATTTCGCTTCTTTCTTTAGCTTTGGCAGTACCCTGACGCTGATCAGCCAAGTAACGTTTTACGTCCAAATACATGGCATGATCATTAGCCTGAACACCGAAAATCTCATCAGAAAGAGTGATTTTTTTGCCGGTGTCCTGTCCGTTAATGTTTAAAACTGCTATTTCCATTAGTCTTCAATGATTAAATATGAACCTTTAGGTCCCGGAACGGCACCCTTTACTAACAATAAATTGTGTTCAGCGATAATTTTTACAACTTGAAGGTTGCGAACTTTGATATTGTCGCCGCCGGTACGACCAGCCATACGCATACCCTTGAAAACTTTTGAGGGGTATGAAGATGCGCCTAATCCGCCCGGTGCTCTCAAACGGTTGTGCTGTCCGTGAGTTGTACCGCCAACACCGTTGAAGTGATAACGTTTTACAGGTCCTTGATAACCTTTACCTTTGGAAACACCACTTACATTAACGAATTTTACGTCATTCAATGACTCAACTGTTACAGTGTCGCCTAATTTTACTTCTTGTTCAATATTTTTGAACTCAACTACTTTTACTTTAGGAGTAGTACCTGCTTTTTCAAAATGTTTAAGTTCAGGCTTTGACGTGTTTTTGGCTTTCTTATCGTCAAAAGCAAGCTGAACGGCGTTGTAACCGTCAGTTTCTACGGTCTTAACCTGCGTTACTACGCAAGGACCGGCTTCAATTACAGTAACGGGTACGTTTACACCGTCTTCGTTGAAAACTGAGGTCATGCCTACTTTTTTTCCAATAATTCCTGACATTTTAACAGAATTTTTGTGGTTTACTTCAACGGGCTCTGCCGAGAGCGGTAAACCGATTTTTAATAACTTTTACGTGTGTTAAAAAATTGTTTTTAACTCTTTAATCATCAAACTTTGATTTCTACCGAAACACCGCTGGGGAGTTCAAGTTTCATAAGCGCATCAATAGTTTTAGAAGTAGAACTGTAGATGTCGATTAATCTCTTGAATGATGACAACTGAAACTGCTCTCTCGATTTTTTGTTAACGAAAGTAGATCTGTTAACGGTAAAAATCCTCTTGTGAGTGGGCAACGGAACGGGACCGCTGACTACTGCGCCGGTGCTTTTTACGGTCTTAACAATCTTTTCAGCTGAATTGTCAACCAAGTTGTGATCGTAAGATTTCAATTTGATACGAATCTTTTGACTCATAATTCTTTTTTTTATAACTGGTCAATAAATGTAATTTTACCTCTTACCGTGTCGATTATACCTTGTGAAATCTGGGGTGGAACTGGCTCATAATCCTTAAATTGCATTGAGGAAATTGCCCTTCCCGATGTTAAAGTGCGCAAAACAGTAACATATCCGAAAGTTTCTGCAAGCGGTACTACCGATTTGATAATCTTTACTTTAGCCTTTGAATCAGTGCTTATTACCTGTCCCCTGCGTTTATTAACATCGGCAATAACATCGCCCATATATTCCTCAGGCGTATCAACCGTAAGTTCCATTACAGGTTCCAATAATATTGCTTTTGCTTTCTCTGTTGCCGCTTTAAAAGCCTGTTTAGCAGCAATTTCAAAAGACAGAGCGTCTGAATCCACGCTGTGAAAACTGCCGTCGATAAGTTCAACGGTAAGACTTTGCATCTTGAATCCTCCTAAAGGTCCGTTGTTCATGGCCTCTAAGAAACCTTTCTCAACTGCCGGAATAAATTCTTTAGGAATTATACCGCCTTTAATAGAGTTTATGAATGTTAGACCCGTTGCGTTTTCTTCAGAAGGCGAAACTCTAACGGTAATATCAGCAAATTTTCCTTTGCCACCGGTCTGCTTTTTGAAGACCTCATGATGTTCTACCGTTTTTGTAATCACTTCTTTGTACGTAACTTGAGGCTTGCCCTGAGTGATTTCGATATTGTATTCACGTCTTAAACGGTCAATTAAAATATCCAAATGCAACTCGCCCATTCCTCTGATAATCGTTTGACCTGTTTCATTGTCGGTTTCAACTTTGAAAGTCGGGTCTTCCTCAGATAATTTATTAAGGGCAACATCCATTTTATCAAGATCTGCTTGAGTTTTCGGCTCAATAGCCACGCCAATAACGGGATCCGGAAATTTTATTGATTCAAAAATTACAGGATGCTTTTGATCCGTTAAAGAATCACCCGTGCGAATGTCTTTGAATCCCACAGCACCGCAAATATCACCGGCTTCTACAAAGTCCAAAGCCTGTTGTTTGTTTGCGTGCATTCTGTAAAGGTTTGAAATCCTTTCTTTTTTACCCGTTCTAACGTTATAAACCTGCTCTCCTGAATTAAGTTTTCCCGAATATACTCTGATGTAAACAAGCCGTCCTACAAAAGGATCTACGGCAATCTTAAAAGCCAAAGCAGCAAAAGGTTCTTTGCTGTCAGGTTTTCTAAGAATCTCAACGTCAGGATTTACGGGATCAACGCCTTTTACGGCACCTAAATCCAAGGGAGAGGGCAAATAAGCCGTTACAGCATCCAAAAGCTTTTGAACACCTTTGTTTTTGAGCGAAGAACCGCACAAAACAGGTACCGCTTTTAATGACACCGTTGCACTGCGAAGCACCTTTTTAATGTCCTCTTCGGATATTTTGGTGCTATCGTCCAAATACTTTTCAAGAAAACTGTCGTCGCCGAAATCTGCACAGCGCTCAAGCATTTTATCACGCCATTCCGCTGCCAAATCCTGCAAATCGTCGGGAATTTCAGCAACCTCGAAATGCATTCCGTCGTCGCCGCTATTCCAAACGTAAGCTTTCATTTCAATCAGGTCTACGATACCTTGAAATTTGTCCTCGCTGCCGATAGGAATTTGTACAGGAATAGGACTTGCGCCCAATTTCTCTTCAATCTCCTGAACAACAGAGAAAAAATCGGCTCCGATTCTGTCCATCTTATTAACGAAGGCAATCCTCGGAACATTGTATCTGTCAGCCTGTTTCCAAACGGTTTCCGACTGAGGCTCTACACCGCCTACACCGCAAAAAACTGCAACGGCACCATCCAAAACTCTTAACGACCTTTCAACCTCAACAGTGAAGTCCACGTGTCCGGGAGTATCAATAATATTAATGGTATGTTTTACTCCGTTATAAGTCCAATATGCGGTAATTGCGGCAGAAGTAATGGTGATTCCTCTCTCCTTTTCTTGCGACATCCAGTCCATTGTAGCCGCTCCGTCGTGAACCTCGCCCATTTTGTGAGTAACGCCGGTATAATAAAGTATACGCTCAGTAGTCGTAGTTTTACCTGCGTCTATATGAGCCATAATTCCGATGTTTCTCGTGTTTTGAAGTGTATTGTCCATTTCGTTTAGCGTTCTATCAATGTTAATTTTTCAGTCGTTAGAATCTGAAGAAAGCGAAAGCCTTGTTGGCTTCTGCCATACGGTGCGTATCCTCTTTTTTCTTGAAAGCTGCACCTTCCTCGTTGTATGCTGCAACTATCTCAGCTGCAAGTTTTTCAGCCATAGAATGTCCTGAACGGAGTCTTGCATAACGGATTAAGTGCTTTACGCCGATAGATTCTTTTCTATCAGGACGGATTTCCATAGGAACTTGGAAAGTAGCACCGCCGATTCTGCGAGATTTAACCTCAACGTCCGGAGTAATGTTTTCCATAGCTTTTTTCCATACCTCGGTAGGAGTTTTGCCGGTTTCTTTGGTTTTTTCACCGACAAGTTCCAAAGCCTTGTAGAAAATTTTGAAAGCCACGCTCTTCTTTCCGTCAATCATCATATCGTTTACAAAGCGTGTAACAAGTACATCACCGTAAACGGGATCGGGAAGAATTACTCTTTTCTTTGGTTTTGATTTTCTCATCTCTTTACTTAATCAATTAATTTGATTTACTTTTTCTGCTTAGGTTTCTTAGCGCCGTATTTTGACCTCTGCTGACCTCTGTTAGCAACGCCCGCTGTATCCAAAGTACCGCGGATGATGTGATAACGTACGCCCGGCAAGTCTTTTACACGACCGCCTCTAACCATTACGATTGAGTGTTCCTGAAGGTTATGTCCCTCACCCGGAATGTATGCATTCACTTCCTTCTTGTTAGAAAGTCTTACTCTGGCAACTTTGCGCATTGCAGAGTTAGGTTTCTTCGGGGTTGTGGTGTAAACACGCATACAAACGCCGCGTTTCTGAGGACAAGAATCCAATGCCGGAGACTTACTTTTTACCGTAATAGTCTTTCTACCTTTTCTTACTAATTGTTGAATTGTAGGCATTTCTCTTATCTTTGAAATTTATACATTTTGGACTGCAAAATTAGTAATTTTTAGTTAATTACAAATATTTTTTTTTGACTTTTTTGAAAGTTTTTTGATTTTTCTTATTTTTTATAGATTAAAACGTTATCAATCAATAAGTTAATACAGTATGTTAATTTTTTGTAATTTTTTATCCGCCTGATAATCGCTAAATTAATCTCATTCTAAGAAAAACAGACACCTAAAATTTTGTTAGCCTTTTAAAAAAAATAAAACTCAAAAAATTCACAATAATCCGTCACCTATTTTTTATCACCCCTTCTTAAAAAAAACGAAAACTTTTAAATACAATTTTACGTGATGACAAAAGTAGTAATTAAATTATATATTTTTTATTACTTTTTTTATATTTAACATTATTTTACGAATAGTTTTAGCATTATAATATACATTTTAACAACAAAAAGCGACACCACATTATATTATAACGGCATTTTTTACATACTGTTAATTAAAGTTAAAAAAGTACTTTAACATTACTTGCGAAACTACAATTCATGCTTGCAGTGCGATTACTCAAGCCTTGAGTACTAACGCTGCAAGGTGGAATTGCTATCACTCAAGGCTTGAGTACTAACGCTGCAAGGTGGAATTGCTATTACTCAAGCCTTGAGTACTAACGCTGCAAGCCTGAATTGTAGTTACTCAAGCCTTGAGTAATAACGCTGCAAGGCTGAATCGTAGTTACTCAAGGCTTGAGTGATAGCTCTGCAATGGTGAATTGTCACCATGCAAAAAATGTGAAAGCCCGCTGCAATGGTGAATTATCACTTTACAAAAAATGTAAAGCAAGGCCGCAAGCAAGAATTGTTATAAATCGTCCGCTGAAAAATAAGAAAAAACTTATTAAAAAACGGGCAAAAAAAAACAGCGCACAGTTTTCAACTTACGCTGCTTTTGTTATCAAAACATGGAATAACACATAAAATACACTATTCGTCAATTTCGATAAGTTCAAAAGGTACATTAACAAGTTTTTTATACCTTGCGCCCAAAGCTTTCATATCCTCGTCAATTGATTCGTAAAACCAACGGACTCTGACATCGCCTTTTTCAGCAACTTTCTGAAGCAACAATATCACTTGTATAACCTGCTTACTCGAAGCCGTATTAACATACTCTAAATCGAAGTCAAACTGAGTCTGAACATTAGGCTCTTCAGCATATTGCTTTATCCAATCCAAAACAGGACGGTAAAAATCAAGAGCATTCTCCGGTACCGAAATCTTAGAAATTTTAAAAATTCCGGATTCGGGATCGAATATTATTTCAGGGGTATCTTCAGTTTCTTCTCTAATAAATTTTTCCATATCGTAAGTAATGTTTATTTTTTAGTTTTTACACTTGTCTGCAACAGATAGAACTGCTCATTATCATTAACCGGCAAGAATTTGTATTTCAAAGGTCTGTCGCTCTTAATCCTCAAATCAGAGAACCCTAAACCGGTCTTTTTAGCATCAGCAGTATCAAAATCCAAAAGAATATCATCGTAATAATCCGAAAGTTCGTCTTTTGTCATACCGTTTACAAACTCCAATCTCTCGGTAATAATAGCCTTAGCAGAGTCTTGAATAATATTACCCGATGTTAAAATCGTTTCATTACCCATCTGACCCAAGAAAAATACTCCGGAGATTCCGGCGCCGCCGTTCTTATCAGATTTATGACCGTGTTTAATAATGTTTTGCAACATCTCCACCATTACGTTTGAAATCTTAATCGTGGTAAGCGGCATACTATTCATTCTCGATTTTATAATCGCTAAAAGGCTCAACAAGTTTTCCTGATTGAAAAATCCGTTGAAATACAATAATATATTATCGGTGTTCATCTGCCTGTGCAATGCCTTAACACTCTCAAGCGAAGAATGATGACTATTGCCGTCAGGAGTACCGTATGAGGCATCCGTGGGAATCAAGGTTTGAAGATAAAAATAAGTAAACTCATCATCAAGTTTTTCAAAGCTGTAAAGCAACTTATTACCCGATTTCCTTGACATTTCAATCAATCCGAGCCCTGCACCGCCTTTATCAGAGATGTTTCCGTTAGAGAGAATCTCTCTGTGGAATTTCTTCAACTCGTCGGGAGTCAGCGAATTAATAACATCAAGTTTGGATTTCAAACTTTCGATTTTGTCGTTAGCGACGATATTTCCTGTCGAAATATAATAACGTGCGCCGTTCTTCTGAATGGCAAAAATTCCGGGAAATTTGTCAAAATCCTTATCATTAGCAATCTCTTCCTGATGATGGGTTATATTCTGCAAACCCTCCACCATGATATAATAAATACGTTTTTGCAAAGTAGCCTGAGATTGATTGGTTACTTTAGCAATATTGGTGTCAGCCAAAAAAAGTATCTTTTTGGTGATGCTGTGGTCAAAAAAACCTCTGTAAACGTATTCAAAATCGTTGTCATGTATCCTCTGAAACAAAGGATAAGCAATCTCAAACAAATTCTGACCTGATTCTTGTGCCATAACTTATTCTTAAAAAAATGTATTAATAGTATTCTTATCAATGCAATAAAAATGCCAATCTATTCCGCCCCAAGTTGGAATTTTTGGTATTTGCCTTCTTTATAGGCACCGATATTTAATTTTACATTTTTCCTTTGATACGCCGGAGTATCCTCGTACTCTTTTATCTGCTCATCTCTGAATGCAGAAAAATCTATACGTCTGAAATTTCCCGCAACCATAACTGCGCCATCTTCGTCATCTTCCTCAGAATCAGAGTCTTCAGCCTCAGGATTTTCGTCGCCGCCGAGATCAATCTCGGTTGTGCCGACTTCTACTTTGTCGGGAATTTCATCCTCTGCGTTAGTAGTTTTTTTTTCAGTAGTAGTATCTTGTTCGTTCTTTTTTTCAGTAGTATTTTCTTCCTTTTCCTGCGGTTGTGATTGCGGCTCTACTGAGGGCGCAAATGCCGGCTTAGGATTATCCAAATCGGCAAAGGTATTTTTAGGAACATAACCTCCAACCTCGTAAGGATTAAGAATTTCTCTTGTATTGAAACCGGTTGCAATCAACGTAACGCATATCGAACTGTTGAGCGAGGCATCTCTTGTAGCACCCCAAATAAGGTCGGCATTAGAACCGGCTTTAGCTTGGATATACTCATTGACAAGACCGATTTCGTCAAGAGTAGCCTCCTCAGAGCCTGAAGAAATATTAACGAGGACGTTTTTAGCACCGTTAATATCGTTGTTGTTCAAAAGGGGAGAATCCAAAGCCATTTGAACGGCTTTGATAGCACGGTTTTCGCCTTCGGCCTTACCCGTACCCATAAGAGCAACATGAGAATCCGTCATAACGGCTTTCACATCGGCAAAATCGACGTTAATATCACCCGTTACGGTAATAATCTCGGCAATACCTTTTACCGCCATGGTAAGAATGTTATCTGCATTTGTAAATGCTTCAGATGCAGACATTTTACCGTATATTTCACGGATTTTTTCGTTATCGATGATAAGAAGAGAGTCCACTTTGTCTGCCAATTCGGCAAGACCGACAAGAGCTTGTCGTACACGTTTAGGACCTTCAAAACGGAACGGAATAGTAACTATGGCAACCGTTAAAATACCCATCTCCTTAGAAAGCGCAGCAATCACAGGCGCAGCTCCGGTACCCGTTCCGCCGCCCATACCTGCCGTTATAAACAACATTTTGGTAACATTGCCGTCTACAAGGACTTTGCGTATGTCGTCAAGACTTTCCGTTGCAGCATTTTTGCCGTTTTCAGGATTGTTGCCCGCCCCGAGTCCCTGAGTAAGAGAGACACCGAGTTGAATTTTAACGGGAACTTTACTCTCCGAAAGCACTTGATTATCAGTATTGGAGATAATGAAATCCACATCTTTGATGCCGCATTCCGCCATGTGGCCTACTGCGTTTCCGCCGCCTCCGCCGACACCAAGCACTTTTATTATATTGTTTTTGGTTTCAAAATTAAAACCTAATATATCGTTTTCTTCCGCTACCATGATAAAGTATGTTAGAGATTTGTTGTTTAAAGTTCAAAATTTTAGCTTATACTTTGGAGCCTTCGGAATCTGCAAGAAAATCTTTAGCAATGCCGTTGGCAAAACTCTTGATTTTATTCCAAAAACCGCCGGACTTTTCTTTGGTTTCTTCAACTTTTTTGTCAGAAGTAGGATTTGAATCCTTTTTGCCGCCGCTTGAAGGAGTGTCTTGATTTTGCAAACGTTTTTCGTCAGACATTTTTTTCATCTTGTCAAGACGGTCGTAATATTCGCTGCCTTTTATCAAAAGACCGACAGCTGCCGAATATTTTACAGTCTGGGTATTATCACCGCCGTTACTTAAATACTCGTTTCTAACACCGCCTATTCTAACGTTTTCAACGCCTAAACGGAATCTTGTAAGTTGTGAAATATTTTTCATCAAGGCACTTCCGCCCGTCAAAACGACACCTGCCGGAAGTTTTCCCGAATAACCGCGGCTCTCAATAAAATGAGCTATACCGCCCAAAATTTCATCTAAACGGGCATTTATAATATTAGCTAAATCTGCAAAAGAAATCTCCGTTGATCTGCCGAAAGCATTTACAACGGCGAGTTTTTTCTTAAAATCCTTTCCACAGAGAGCATAACCGTACTGAAGTTTCAATGCCTCAGCCTGACGGGGTATCAAATGGCATGCAGAGTTAATATCATTAGTTACGGAAACACCGCCGAAAGGCACAAAAGAGGTAGCCGCTAAAGCTTTGTCTTGGAAAACGGCAATATCGGTTGTGCCGCCTCCGATGTCAGCTACCAAAACACCGGCTTCTTTTTCTTCGTCAGTAAGCACAGCCTCTGCCGAAGCCAAAGGTTCGAGAATAATTTTTACGATGTTAAAACCGGCCATCTCAAAGGCTAAACGTATGTTTCTCACAGAATTAACCTTTCCGACAGCAACGTAAAAATCACCGATAAGTTTTCTTCCTACGAAACCTACCGGATTGGGTCCGACCTCAGTCAAATCGACATGAAACGACAAAGGAATCACATGGATAATCTCTTCGCCCGGCTCTTTACTAAGATTATACACCTCCTCCGTAAGCGAATCAACATCTCCTTGAACGATAGTCTTGCCGTTAGTGTCATTACCGTCGGTAATACATTTGGAATGAGAATATACGGTATCCCTTATATTCTGTCCTGCTATCCCTACAAAAACATTCTTAATGTCCGCCTGCTGCATACCGGCAGAGTTTTTACAACGGTTCATGGCCATTTTGACCGCTCTTGCGACTTCGCCTACATTTTGTACCGAGCCATGTATAACGCCGTTAGTCTCCGCCTCGCCGCAACCGAGAACGTTAAGTTTACCAAACTCATCTTTGATGCCGAGGATTGCTACAACTTTTGTAGTACCGATATCTACCGCGGCAACGATTCTGTTTTTAGTAGTCATGCCAATTTTCTTTTTTAATGTTTCCTTAGCTGATATTTCTATTTACAAAATATCCTTATTATTATTTGCAGAACGCTTTTTGCAGACAATCTGATCCTTGTATTTTACAGAAATCCGACTGTAAGTGTTCCACCCCGTTTTCTTTAAACCTTTGAAATAAAACTCTTTGAGGATATACATTTTTTTGTCATAATCCTCCATAGAGCCGATTGAAAGTATTTGCGATCCTAACATCGGGACAAGTTCGTATTCACCCGAAGAATTAACAAAAATCTGTTCAATCTGATCCCTCCAAAAATCATCTTTTAATATGAGCTGCGAAAGACGGAAAATATCGTAAGTGGTTTTGCCCGAGATACCTTCCTTATAATCCGCCTTGTAAATTTTGCCGTCGGAAAAATCAAACTTATCTTTGATAAATCCGTTAGCCACAATTACTTGCGAGGAATATTTGTCGGAAGTCGGGAATATTATCCCGTCGCCGTCAATATAATACGACTTTCCCTCGTTGTTGATAACCATAACAAGCGGATGCCTTTGAACGACATCAATTTTCAGCTTGCCCGATATTGTTTTATAAATCGCAACACTCCTTATAAAAGGATGCTCCTGAAGTTTATTTTTAAGAACGAAAATATTGATACTGTCCATTTTGTAACCCTGAATATTAGGAATTACGGAATAAATCAAGTCCAACACTTCGTTTGATTCCACAAAATGCGCCTCAAGCGAATCTTTGATAACAATATCAATAGAATCGCAACGCGTATTATGGAACTTATTAAGTGCCAAATACATCATAAGCAGCAACGATAGAGCCGCTGCAAGTTTCAGTACTTTGCGCTTTGATACTTTCATCTAACAATTTTCATTTTTCAAGCTCAATGCCAAAGGCTCAATCAAGCGGTCGATATTTCCTGCGCCTAATGTCAAAAGCACTTCAACGTTGAGTTGGGATACTTTTTTGAGTATTTCGTCCTTGCCGCTGATTAAATACGTGTTTTTGTTTTTCATCAAACCGGCAATCAATTTGGAATCTACTCCGACGATAGGTTTTTCCCGTGCCGGATAAATATCCATCAAAATTACTTCGTCCAACAAATCAAGGCTTTTTGCAAAATCTGTTGCAAAATCCCTTGTTCTTGTATAAAGATGCGGCTGAAAAATTCCCGTGAGCTTCTTTCCCGGAAACAATTCTCTAACAGAATTAATCGTCGCTGAAAGTTCTCTCGGATGATGCGCATAATCGTCAATGTAAATTTTCTTATCGTCCTGATAATGAAAATCCATTCTGCGTTTTACACCTTTGAAACTCTCCACACCTTTTATAATAAACTCGTCCTTGATGCCCGACAACTGAGAAGCTGCAATGCAAGCCATTGAGTTTTCGACATTAACTCTGCCCCTTGCGCCCAAAAGTACATCCCTAAAAACGCCTTGAGGAGTTACTGCATCAATTCTGAAAAATCCGTTTTCCAATCTGATATTTTCGGCATAATAATCCGCTGTTTTGTCAGAATCGGAATACGTATATTTTTTAATACCTTTAGTATCAATGAGTTCTTCAATTTTTTTATTGACAACAACTGCGCCGTCCTTTCTGCCTTTTTGAGCGAAAGCGTTGAAAGTTTCAATCAAATCCGCCCTATCCTTATAAATATCAAGGTGATCGGCATCAACGTATGTTATAACCGAAACCTTAGGAGTCAGCCACAAAAATGACCTGTCAAACTCGTCAGCCTCGGCAACAAGCAAGGTTTGAGGATTCTCAAACGCCAACTTCCCTTGAGGTAACATCAAATTGCTGTCCAAATTTTTGGAAATTCCTCCCAAAAATGCAAAATTATCCCCGCTGGAAGACCTTAAAATATTAGCGATAACACTCGAACATGTTGTTTTACCGTGAGTTCCAGAAACAGCAATTAAAGTATAATTGTCAGAAATCATACCCAAAACCCGCGCACGTTTTATCATAAAATACCTATTACCGGCAAAATATGAGAAAATTTTGTTGTCCTTCGGTACAGCGGGAGTAAAAACGACCATCGTTTTATCAGACTGCGCCAAACATTCCACAGGTATCAGCGAAATATCATCGTTATAAACGATATTAATGCCCTCAGCCTCAAGTTGAGCGGTAAGCGCAGTCTGAGTAAGGTCATAACCGTAGACCTTTTTACCCAAAGAATTGAAATAACGCGCCAAAGCACTCATTCCAATTCCGCCGATGCCTAAAAAATATACGCAGTTGATTTTATCAAAATGATTCATTTTTTAGTAAAAATCAGTCGTTTATTAATTTTTTTCTTCGTTAATTAATTATATTCTTTAACATTTTCCTCTGAAATACTACCGAGCAACAATTCCGCACGGTTCAAATAATTAGCAACGGCATCCTTATCGGTTTCTTTCTTTAAAAATTCCGTTAATGCACATACTAAATAATGTACGGCAGAAGAAATATTATCCTGATTATTAACAAAAGTTTTTAAATCCGCACGACGGGATTTTATAAGGTTAAGTTTATAAGCCATAACGAGATTATGTTTACCCTCATAAGGCTGATAAACGTATTTCGTAAGTTTTTCTTCCGAAAAAGCGTTATCAGGAACGGCTTCTACGGCTGACTGATATTGTATGAAATTATTATTGACAACAGATTGTGCTTGTTTTGCATCACGTGCCCAAATTTCCTCCAAAGCCACCAACAAAATTTTAGCGACATCGTTTTGGTCGTAACGAGTAGATTTGAGATGCGTGCCGATAGCTTTAGCGTAAAGAGTTGAGGCACTGTCACCTAAAGAGGACAACTCGCTTTGAATATTAAGACAGCACTGCGAAAAAGCATTTTGTTTGCCGGTAAAACCTTCGTCAGAAAGCAAAGCATACTCCTTAAAAGCCTGACGGTAAAGATTAAGAATGTTAATCTTCTTTCTAATGACAGTATCCACGAGGTTAGTAGGCTCATAACCAATGTAACAATTTGATAATACGCCATTTAAAGCATTATCAAAACCGTCCTGAAAGGTCAGTTCATCCAAGCGTCCGTAAGATTGAGCCATTTTATCAACCGCAGTAGAGACCTGTTCAGCCAAACAAACCTCTGATTTGGTTTTACCCGAAAATGGAACGGCACTGCCTAAGTTCGTATTGCAAGCACTTGACAATAAGACTGTTAAAGCAGCAACCATAACATATATAAACAAACTTGTACGTTTCATATCATTATAATTTTTTTCAGCGTAAAAGTAAATATTTTTTTTTGTTTGTCAAAACATACATATTTATTTTTTTGCTAAATTTAAAATTTCCTTTGCAATAATATCAGATGAATTTAAAATTGCCAATTTTTTTATATTATTTTTAAGTAAAGTTTGTTTTTTTCCATCTTTACATAACTCATTGACAACCGTAAAGAACTTTTCTAAAGCTTCACTATCCTTCAACATCAACGCTGCCTCCTGATTTACAAGTGCTAAAGCGTTTTTGGTCTGATGATCTTCGGCAACATTGGGCGAGGGAACAAAAATAACAGGCTTTCCCGCAATACAAAGTTCCGAAACCGACAAGGCTCCCGACCTTGAAACCACAACGTCAGCAGCCTTGTAAGCCAAATCCATACGCTTTATAAAAGGCATCGCATGAATATCAGGACAGTTTTTGGTTTGAAGTTCCTTCTCGATATTATCGTAATAATATTTTCCTGTCTGCCAAATTATCTGAATACCAGCATTTTGAAACTCTTCAACAAATTTCATAATGCTGTTATTGATAGTTCCCGCTCCAAGACTTCCTCCGATAGAAAGTACCGTAACTTTGTCTTTTTTCAAATTAAAAAAGTCCAACGCCTCGTCTCTCTCCGCTGTATTATTTATAATATCAGGACGGACGGGATTGCCGGTCAAAAGAATTTTATCCTTGTCAAAATATTTTTCCATATTCTGATAAGCGGTAAAAATTTTAACGGCTTTCTTTGCAAGAATCTGATTCGTAACTCCTGCATGAGAGTTTTGCTCCTGAAGTACTATAGGCACACCAGCCTTTGCAGCAGCTCTCAAAGCCGGTCCGCTCGCATAACCTCCTACTCCGACAGCAATGTCAGGGGCAAAATCTTTAATTATTTTTTTTGCCATCGACATACACTTCAAAAGTTTGAAAGGCAGAGTTATGTTTTTTAAAATATTTTTTCGTTGAATACCGGCTGAAGGCAAACCTATAATTTTGAAGCCCGCCGCCGGAACTTTTTCCATTTCAATTTTACCCAAAGCACCGACAAAAAGAATTTCGATGTTTTCGTCAATTCTCTTGAGAGCTTGAGCAATTGCGATAGCCGGAAAAACGTGTCCGCCCGTACCACCGCCGGAAATTAATATTTTCATAATTCTATATTTTTTATCCCGCAATAAACGGATAATCCTCAATTTCTTCCACTTCGGTTTTTTCTTCAATGTCTTCAACCGTTTCCTGTTTGCCGGCATAACGCGAAACGTTGATTATCACCCCAACGGCAAAAGAGTTGAAAAGCATTGAAGTACCACCCATGCTCACAAACGGCAAAGGCTGCCCCGTTACAGGCGTTATATTGACCGCCACAAGCATATTCGCCACCGCTTGCAAAATTATATTTAGCGAAAGCCCTAACACCAAAAACGCAGGAAAAGTAGTTTCACATTTTTTTACCGTTGCAATACACCGATAAAAAAATATCAAATAAACCGCAATAATTCCGATCGCTCCCGCAAGACCGCCTTCTTCGACAATAACGGCAAAAATAAAATCGGAATACGGATGCGGCAAAACGTTACGTTGCTGACTGTTACCGGGACCTTTGCCGAAAATTCCGCCTAAAGCAATTGCAATTTTGGACTGTTGAGCCTGAAAATCATCACCGTGATTATCCTTAGGCGAGAAAAAAGTTTCAATACGCTTTGACCATGTCCCGACCCTTGAGTGGATTCCCGAGACTTTGGCGTATGCAATAAAAAGCATAAAAGCCACGATTGCAATGCCTATCGTAGAAAGCAACCATTTAGATTTCATTTTGCCTATAAACAAAACCACTAATGAGGCAACCCCGATTAAAAAGGCGGTTGAAAAGTTAGCAGGTAAAATTAAACCACAAACAAGACCGATTGCAATAATTGATTTTTTAAAACCATCAAACAAAGCCTCCGGGGACTCTTGCGCTTTAGTAATTACTTTTGCTAAATAAATCATCAAAGCGACCTTCGCAAAGTCCGAAGTCTGAAACTTCACACCGACTAAAGGTATTGTAAACCAACGTCTTGCCTCATTTGTGGAAGCTCCAGTAAAAAGAGTTAAAAGCAACAAAACGACGGCTGTCCACAACATAGGTGCTGCCAATTTGTGATAATATTTGTAAGGAAAATGACTTGCCAAAAACATCACTGTCAAACCTAATGCCATGAAACCCAAATGCCTGAGCATATAAAAAACGGTGTTGCCTCCTTTATACTTGTAAGCTAACATCGAGGTTGAACTGTAAACCTCGGCTATACTCACAAGCGAAAGGATCATTATCATCACCCAAATCGCTTTATCGCCTTTCAAAAAATCAAAAACCTTATTCATCGCACAAAAAATAATTCTTTTTCATTTTCATTTTTCACTTTTTTCAACTTTCAACTTTCAATTTTCAATTTTTAATTGTCAATTGTCAATTGTTAATTGTTAATTGTCAATTCTTCGTTTAACTTCGGCTTTGAATTGTTCGCCTCTGTCCTCGTAACAAGTAAAGAGGTCGAAACTTGCACACGCCGGCGACAACAAAACCGTCTGACCCGGCTCGGCGATTTCAACGCATTTATCAATACATTCTTTCATGCTTCTGACATCATAAACGGGAAGTTTTTCATCAAAAGCCTTGTGAATCGGAGTATTATCAACACCCATCGCAACAATTTTCACAACTTTTTCATCAACTTGAGGATAAATCATCGAATAATCATTGCCCTTATCAACACCGCCCAAAATCAAAACGACTTTGCCGCTAACCGATTGTAATGCACATTTTACGGCATCAACGTTAGTGCCTTTGGAATCGTTAATGTAATTAACACCGTTTAAAACACCTGAAGGCTCAATTCTATGCTCAATCGGAGAAAAATTTTCAGCGGTAAGAAGCGCACCCGTTATGTCAATACCAAGATGCTGCATAACAAGCAATGCTGACATTACATTGCAATAATTATGAACGCCTTTCAATTTGAAACGCTCTGATACATTGGTAATTATAGAAAACTCACCGTCAGAAGTCCTCATATCAATCGTATCCTCGTCAAAATACGCATAACTGCCTTTTCTGAGTTGCGTATCTTGTTCGGTGATAAAAAACGGATAAAGTTTCTGATTAAGACCGCGGTTCATAATTTCTTTTGCAATAAGTTCATCTTCAGCAAAATACACGAAACCGTCCTCATCCGTTTGATTCTGAATTATACGGAATTTTGATGCTGCGTAATTTTCCATTTTGCCGTCGTAACGGTCTAAATGATCGGGAGTTATATTCAACAATACAGCAACATCTGCTCTGAAATCATACATATCATCAAGCTGAAAACTTGACAATTCCAAAACATAATAATCAATTTTTTCTTTAGCCAAAGCAACCTGACGGGCAAAACTCATTCCGATATTTCCGCCCATTTCTACGTTTACTTTTGCATCTTTCAACATCTTGTAAATCAACTCAGTAGTCGTTGTTTTACCGTTGCTGCCCGTAACGCATATAGTTTTGGTGGATTTATCCAAATAACGTCCCGCAAACTCAATTTCTGAAATTACGGGAATTTTTTTCTCTCTTGCCGCTTTTATAACAGGAGCTTTTTCGGGAATACCGGGTGATTTTATAATCTCTTGAGCATCAAGGATTTTATCCAAAGAGTGCCCGCCTTGTTCAAAGTCAATATCAAGAGATTTCAACTCCGATACAAAATTATCTTTAATCGCTGAGAAATCCGAAACGAAAACCTCAAAACCCTTTTTCTTTGCTAAAAGTGCCGCACCGACACCACTTTCGCCGGCTCCTAAAACTACTATCTTACTCATTATCTTATCTTTAACGTTAATACCGAAACCACAGCCAAAACAATTGCAACAATCAGAAACCTTGCAACGATTTTAGATTCGTGCATACCTTTTTTCTGAAAATGATGATGAAGCGGTGCCATCAAAAACAAATGCAATCCCTGACCATATTTTTTAATTGTCCGCTTAAAATACCAAACTTGTAACATAACACTCAGATTTTCAACGAGAAATATTCCGCAGAAAACCGGTATTAAAAGTTCTTTTCTGATTAAAACCGCTAAAACGGCAATTATTCCACCGATGGTCAAACTTCCGGTATCGCCCATAAAAATTTGAGCCGGATAAGCATTGTACCACAAAAAGCCGACCGTCGCACCGATAAAAGCCGAGGTAAAAACCACTAATTCGCCCGCTCTGGGAATGTACATTATATTAAGGTACTGCGAAAAAATCACGTTGCCCGAAACGTATGCAAAAACAAGCAGTGTGGCAGCCGATACCGCCGAAGTACTTGAGGCAAGTCCGTCAATACCGTCGGTGATATTGGCTCCGTTCGACACTGCGGTAATAATAAAGGTTACAATCAGAATAAAAATTATTCCGGCAACCCATCCGTATTTATTGCTGTCTAAAAACCAAACTATTTTTGAGTAATCAAACTCATTGTTTTTCAGAAAGGGAACGGTGGTTTTCAAAGACTTAACGTCAGAATAGGTTTTATGCTGTCCGGGAAGAGCCTTTTGTACGGGAGTCTCTTCTAAAAGTTCCTTAACGTCTTGAGTTTCAATCTTAACGTTTTCTCTGACAACAATATCGGGACTCATATAAATAGCCGTACCGATAACAATTCCCAAGAAAATCTGACCGATAAGTTTATACGTACCTTTCAGACCGTCTTTATTTTTTCTGAAAATTTTGATATAATCGTCTACAAAACCAATCATACCAAGCCATATTGTTGTGAAAATCAGCAATATAATATAAATATTTCCTAATTCACACAACAAAATCACAGGCAACAAAATCGCACCGATAATAATTATTCCGCCCATTGTCGGTGTTCCTGCTTTCTGATTCTGACCTTCAAGATAAAGGCTTCTGACAGTTTCACCGACTTGTTTTCTCCTCAAATATGCAATAAGCCTCTTTCCTGCCGACATCGTGAAAACAAGCGATATAATAACCGCCATTGCCGAACGGAACGAAATATAACTGAACAATCTCGCTCCCGGAAAATTAAACTGCTGTAAATAGTCAAATAAATAATATAACATTTTTATCCATTTTTTTTAAGACGTTGCGCAAACAACGCCTCTTACGACAATGCCGCCGTAACTATTTCTTTATCGTCAAAATGATGTTTAACACCGTTAATTTCCTGATAGTTTTCATGACCTTTGCCGGCAATAAGAATAATATCGCCCGGTTTTGCCATCATGCTTGCCGTCTGAATAGCTGATTTTCTGTCTGTTATACGAACAGACTTTCTTAAATCCTCACTTTTAAGCCCCGCAAACATATCGTCTAAAATGCTATCAGGATTTTCAGTACGCGGATTATCCGAAGTTAAAATCACTTTGTCTGAAAGTTTGCAAGCTATCTGCGCCATCAACGGACGTTTCGATTTGTCACGGTCGCCGCCACAACCGCAAACCGTTATTAGTGTCGTAGGCGAACACAAATCTTTTCTGATATTGTTAATCGTATTCAAGACGTTTTCCAAAGCATCTGGCGTGTGCGCATAATCCACGATAGCCGTTATTTTGTTAATATTAACAATATCAAACCTGCCCTTAACAGAATGTAATGCGCTCAATTTCGTTAAAACCTCGTCTTGAGTCAATCCTAACAAAACTGCCGAAGAATAAACAGCCAAAAGATTATAAGCATTGAAAACTCCCGGCAAGAAACTCCACATCTCTTTGCCGCAAATATTGAGCAGCATACCCTCAAAACCACATTCCAAAATCGAAGCATTGAAATCGTAAAAACCTTTCAAACCATAAGTCTTGATTTGGGCTTTGGTATTCTGAACCATAACTTTGCCGTTTTTGTCATCACCGTTAGTAAGCGCAAAAGCGTCTTTATCAAGATTGTCAAAAAACATTTTCTTAGCTCTGATATACTCTTGAAACGTTTTGTGATAATCCAAATGATCAAGCGTAATGTTTGAAAAAATTGCGAGTTTGAATTTCAAGCCCGAAATTCTTTTTTGAACCACAGAATGCGAACTAACCTCCATAAAACAATAAGTACAACCTTTTTCAACCATTTTCGAGAGAAGCGAATTTATAGTCAAAGGATCGGGAGTAGTGTTAGAGGTCGGAAAAACTTCGGTTTCAACATAGTTTTCAACAGTAGAGAGCAAACCTGATTTAAAACCGGCAGCTCTAAAAAGTTGATAAAGCAAGGTAGCCGTCGTTGTTTTGCCGTTAGTTCCCGTAACGCCTACAAGAGAAAGTTTTTCAGAGGGATAGCCATAAAAAGCGGATGCAATTTTTCCTAAACCGTCATGACTGTCCTCAACTTTGATATAACAAACCTCTTGCGAAAAATCTTTAGGAAATTCCTCACAAACCACAGCCTTAACACCTTTTTTAACAACATCGTCAATAAAAGCGTGTCCGTCTGCTTTCGTTCCTTTTACGGCAACAAACAAAGTATTATTGTTGATTTTCCTTGAGTCTGCCGTAACGTCATGGATTTCTACATTGTCCATAACGCCGTGAACTTCAAGGATTTTAATGCGTTCAAATATTTTTTTCAGTTCCATAATATTTCAATTTTTTTAATTGTTGATTGTCATTTTTTTCATCCTAACTCAATCGTTACTTTCGTACCGGATTTAATAGCTGCACCGGGAGAAACAGATTGTTTTCTGACCATGCCCCTGCCAATAACCGTAACGTTAAGATTGTTTGTCCTTAAAATATACATCGCATCTCTTAATCCCATACCCCTAACATCCGGCATAACAGTTTTGCGCGTTGAAACAGGGTCAAGCCTTACCGCATTGTTACCTTTGGAGGTGTAAACAAAAGGCGTATTGGAGTTTTCAACATTTTCAGCCATAATATTAAACGTGCTGAAAAGTCTGTCCAACACTGCTCTGTCACCGCCTTTAGCAACGGGTAAATGTCTTTGATCGTTACCGTTGAGCAAATAAAAATCTTTGCCGACATGCAATTCCTTGTCCTGAGAATACAATTTGTCAGCAATATCCTTAAACACAGGACACGCAACGGTACTTCCGTAATATGAAAACTTAGTCGGCGTACTGATTACCACGATACATGAATATTTCGGTTTTTCGGCAGGGAAATATCCCACAAACGATGCTAAATACGAAATACCCGTTTCGTCTTTATAACCCGACTTACCTTTTGCAATCTGAGCCGTACCGGTTTTGCCTGCAATTGAATATTTATCGGATTTAATATTTTTTGCCGTTCCGTTTTCCACAACTCCCCTCAACAAAATATGAGCTTTTTCCAAAGTCTCTTTGCTACAAATTGACGAGTTAAGAATCTCCGGCTCTACGATACTCGAAATCTCACCGTGCGAACGTACTGCCTCCAACAAATGAGGCTTCAACATAACGCCGTTGTTAGCAATGGCATTATAAAAAACCAAAGTCTGAAGCGGCGAAAGCGAGACTTCATAACCGTAGGACATCTGCGCCAAAGATACACCCGACCATAATTTATCGTCAGTATATTTTATGTAAGGCAATGCCTCACCGGGAATTTCTATTCCCGTTAATTTATTAAGGTGCATTTGATAAAGCCTGTCCACGAATTCGGAACTATTATCCTTAAAAGTTTCGTAAACAAGTTTTGACATTCCGACGTTAGAAGATTTTTCAAAAATTTCCCTAATGGAATGTTTTCCGACCATCAAGTGATCGTCCTTAATCGTATGATTATAAATCGTAAAAGTTCCGTCACCGATGTCAATCGAATCGTCTATACTGCAACCCGTTTTTTCCATAACGGTTATAAGCGTAGCTAACTTAAAAGTTGAACCAGGCTCCATAGCCGTTCCGACGGCTGAATTAAATTTTTCACCGTAAGTTACACTATCTTTCTGCATATCAAGATTGGCAATCGCACGGATTTTTCCCGTTTTAACCTCCATTACAATAACGCAACCATGTTTTGCATGATGCCGCGTAAGTTGTCGTAACAAACTTTTTTCGGCTATATCCTGAATATTAACGTTAATCGTAGAAATAACGTCTTTTCCGTCCTCAGGCTCAATTTCGTCCTCTCCGGCATAAAAAGAATTTACGGGATGATAATCTCCTGAAGGCAGTTTTTCAAGAAGTTTCATACCGACTTTTCCGTACAAAATATCATTGAAAGCACCTTCCATTCCGACAGCCGAGCCGGAACTATTAACATAACCTATGGTTCTCTGTGCCAAAGATTTATGCGGCAAAACCCTTGAATAATTTTGCTCAATGATAATACCGCCGGAATATCTTCCGAACTTAAAAATCGGAAATTTCTTCAACGCATTAACCTGCGTAAAACTAACTTTGTCTTTGACAAGAAAATATGTATTGCGTTTGGATTTGCGCCCCGCTTCAAAATATTCTTTGTACTCTTTAGCGGTTTTGTCCTTGAAAAGTCCGCTCATACAAGCACACAAAGTGTCAATATATTTATTGTACGAGGTATCCAAAGGCTTTATCGTTAAATCCCAACGAACAGTATAAAGCGGCATTGAGGTCGCTAAAACCCTTCCGTAAGTATCACAAACATCGCCTCTTAACGGTTCAATGGCACTCTCCTTGATTGTCAGCATCTGATCTTTCCAAGTATCAGGGTCCTGAGACTGGAGAACAATAATTTTGATGACAACAGCAATCAAAGCCAAGACCATAAAGCCGTATATCAAAAACAATTTGATAGTTATATTTCGTTTTATATTCGACTCCGTCATTCGTTCATTTTTTAAATTCGTCTTCAAAATCCTTGAAGTAATTCGCATTTTTATCCTTTTTGTTAACGGAAGTTTTCAAGGAATCAGCCCTCTCAAACTTTTCAATAACAAAAATCTTAGGCGGTTCTTTTTGCTCGTAAATGCCTAATTGTTTTTGCGCAATACGTTTTGCAATTTCAGTTTCCTTACTGATATTCATAAGTTCGGCGGCTATCGTGATAGATTCCGCTTTCAACTCTCTGACCTCCTGCCTTAAAACAATATTTCGTTTTATAAGCGATTCGGCAATATTACGATTTGAAATATACACAATCGCTATTGCAACCAAAAACAATATAAACGGGAAAATTTTGGAAAATCTCTCCTGAACGAAAAAACTTCCGTCGATAATGGATTTAAGATTGAACGTTTCCGGCTCTTGCGGCTTTTCCGCCTCAGGCTCTTCGGTTTGATTCTCCTCATCGTTATCATAACTAACTCCATCGTCATTGAAACGAAATGAAGAAAACCCCGGATCGCCCAAATTCTTTCCAATACCGCTCTGAGTATCAGAAATGCTGAAAGGATCGCCTAATTCCTGCCCCGTGTTGAAATAATCGTCAAGCGAAGGAATTTTTCCCGAGGACGAAACTCTATCGTAAGCCTCGTTCAGAATTTGCCGGTCATTTTCATTTTCTTGATTTTCATCTGTTTTGTTGCTTTCCTCGTTGTTTAATAAATCTTCGTCCAACGTCATTTAATTTTTGAGTCTAATTTTTTATCGTTCTTTTCTTTAATAAACAGTGCGCTCGGCAATTCTTAATTTTGCACTCCTTGAACGCGGATTTTTTTCAAGCTCCTCGTCAGAAGGTATTATCACTTTGCGATTAACAAGTTCAAATGGCGAAATCAAATTACCGTAAACGTCTTTTTCTTCCTTACCTTGAAAATTCCCGGTTTTAAGATAATTCTTCACCGGTCTGTCCTCCAAGGAGTGGTAAGTCATTATTACAAACCTTCCTCCCGGTTTCAACGCCCCGGCAGTCCTCAAAAGAAACTCTTGCAAAACCTCAATTTCTTTATTAACCTCTATCCTAATGGACTGAAACATTTGAGCAAGGTATTTGTTTTCATTGAATTTCGGAACGCAATTGCCGGCTGCTTCAATAAGATTGCCGACCGTTTCGATTTTTTTGGTTCCCCGATAAGAAACTATGTTTTGAGCAAGTTTCCATGCGTTTTTGATTTCCCCGTATTCTAAAAATATTTTTTTCAGGGATTCCGCACCATAAGTATTAACAAGCTCCGTTGCGTCAAAACCCGCATTTTGATTCATCCTCATATCCAAAGGCACATCGAATCTGAACGAAAAACCTCTGTCCGCAACATCTAAATGATGACTTGATACTCCAAGGTCAGCAATTATGCCGTCAATTTTTTCGCAGCCCGCAAGCCGCAAAAACTGCGCGAAATATCTGAAATTACTTCTGAAAAACACAATTCTCTCATCCTGAGGAACATTATCGGCAGCATCCAAGTCTTGGTCAAAAACAAAAAGCCTACCTTCAGGTCCTAAATGTTTAAGAATTTCTCTTGAATGTCCGCCGCCGCCAAAGGTTACGTCAGCGTAAACACCAGAGGGTTTTATCGCCAAGCCTTCGATACATTCCCGTTTCATAACGGGAGTATGATATAAATATTCAGCCATAGTAAATTTAAGTTTTTCCTTTTTTCTTATAACAAAAAACTAATTCAAGTCCCCACCCAAAAGTTCCTGCGCCATAGCAGCAAACTCTTGAGGTGAAACCCGTGAATTATTAAATACTTCTTCACTCCAAAGCTCAATTTTGTCGCCTAACCCGATAACGATAATGTCTTTTTCGAGCGAAACCTCCTCCGCCAACCTTTTCGGAACTAATAATCGGTTGTTAGAGTCTAAAGCGGCCTCAGCCGTATCTTTGAAAAATTCCCTCAAAAAGCTGTTATGTTGTCTGTTAAAAGGATTAAGACGGGCTTTGACAGCCTCGGCTCTCTCCCGCCAACTGCTTTGTGTGTAAAGTATCAAGCATTTTTCGTAGATGTCCTTTTTGATGACAAAAGTACGCCCGCCCTCGCTCTCCGCTTGCTCTAAAAATGCGGAAGGCAAGACAAAACGCCCTTTTGCGTCAATTTTTATTTGAAAATCTCCCGTAAAAATGCACATGATAGTTCATTTAAAAAAAACACTCAAAATTAGAAATAATTATTCATTTTACAACCACTTTCTTCCACTTTCAGCCACTTTTTATTCATAAAAGCATTTAACTATCTATTTTTTAAGATAATACAAAAAATATTTTTTTGGAGTTTTTTTTATTACAACGGTATCAAAAGCTTAAAAAAGTAACTGCGCCCCTGCAAACATCCTAAAAAAGGCTGTCTGACAAGAGCGCAGAACTTAATACTATGACAAAAAATCTTCATCAAAAACTATTAGGAAAAGCCTAATAGTCAGTATTTTAGAAAATAATACTATTATTCAATAGAATCGAAATGTGTATATTGTCTTAAAACTTCGGGAATTTCGATTTTGTCGCCTTTTTGATAGTTTTCCAAAATAGAAGCCACAATTCTCGGCAATGCAAGACCCGAACCGTTAAGGGTATGACAAAGCTTTGTTTTCTTGTCGCCTTCGTCCCTAAAACGGAGTTTTAAGCGGTTAGCTTGGAATGTTTCAAAGTTAGAAACCGAACTTACTTCAAGCCATTTGCCTTGAGCAGCGCACCAAACCTCAAAATCGTAGGTCATGGCAGAGGTGAAACTCATATCGCCACCGCAAAGACGGATAATTCTGTAAGGAAGTTTCAACTTTTTCAACAAGTTTTCAACGTGAAGAACCATTAAGTCCAACGCTTTGTAACTCTTGTCGTGGTGAACGATTTGAACTAATTCCACTTTGTCAAATTCGTGCAAACGGTTAAGACCTTTAACGTCAGAGCCGTAACTGCCTGCCTCACGACGGAAACACGGTGTATAAGCACAATGTTTGATAGGAAGTTGCTTAACATCAAGAATTTCGTCACGGTAAATATTCGTAACAGGAACCTCTGCCGTGGGAACAAGATACAAATTATCAACCTCACAGTGATACATCTGACCCTCTTTGTCTGGTAACTGACCCGTGCCGAAACCCGAAGCCTCGTTTACCAAAACAGGCGGCTCAACTTCTTGATAACCTGATTTTTCAGCCTCATCAAGGAAGAAATTAATCAAAGCGCGTTGAAGTTTTGCGCCTTTGCCTTTGTAAAGGGGAAATCCTGCACCGGTGATTTTAACACCCGTTGCAAAATCTATAATATCGTATTTTTTAGCCAAATCCCAGTGGCAAAGCGGTTCAAAACCCTCAAAATTAGGATTTTCACCACCGCGACGGATTTCAACATTATCCTCGGCCGATTTGCCGGGAGCAACAAGTTCGTAAGGAAGGTTAGGAAGAAGAACCAACGTATCGTTCAATTCTTTGTCCAAAGCCTGAAACTTGTCTTCCTGCTCTTTGATAATGTTTTTGAGTTCCGTAGAACGGTTTCTGGCTTTATCGGCTTCGTCTTTGTTGCCGGCTTTGAAAAATTCGCCGATTTTTTTTGCTAAAGCATTTTGTTCTGCTTTGTTGTCTTCTAATTGCTTCTGGATTTCACGTTTTTCTTTGTCCAAAGCAACTATTTTTTCAACCGAAGCCCTTGCATCACGGTTTTTAATTGCTAAACGCTCAATGACAAATTCCGGATTGTCTACAATCGTTTTTACTAACAGCATGATGAACTTAAATGATTACAGAAACAACTCCTAAGCCATTTTTTTGGATAAAATTAAGCTCAGGAGTTGAAAAAAGGTTTAACATATATTATCCGATTTTTCTATACGAAAAAACGGTTATGTTTATTTTGCGTTTTCAACGTTCTCGATTACATTAACAAAGCTCTTGTCTTTGCCTTTAATCTCGAATTTTACAGTACCGTCCGTCAAAGCAAAAAGAGTGTGGTCTTTGCCCATACCAACGTTTTTGCCGGGATAGTGCTGAGTACCTCTCTGACGAACAATAATGTTGCCGGCGATAACTGCTTCGCCGCCGTATTTCTTAACGCCTAAACGTTTGCTGTGTGATTCGCGGCCGTTTCTCGAACTGCCGACACCTTTCTTATGTGCCATTTCTTTCTAAAATTTTTTCGTAAAATTCAACAATAATTTTTTTTAAAATTCTCTTTTTCTAACGCTTAGATTACCTTAAAAAATTAAAGACTGATGTCTTCGATAAGGATTTGAGTTAAAAACTGACGGTGTCCTCTTTTAACAGCATAACCTTTTCTGCGTTTTTTGTGGAAAACGACAACTTTGTCGTCTTTGAGATGTTTAAGAACTTTAGCAGATACTTTTGCGCCTTCTACTTTCGGTGCGCCTACTTTTACATCGCCTTCGTTGTCTACTAAAAGAACGTTGTCGAAGCTTACATTGCTGCCTTCTTCGTTTTTAAGACGGTGTACATACACTTTTTTGTCTTTTTCAACTTTGAATTGTTGACCTAAAATTTCTACTATTGCGTACATTTTGTAATTAAATTTGTGCCGGTAAGGCGGTAACGTTTTTCGTCAATCGCTTAAAAAACCTTCCGACGGATTAAAAATATTTTTTAGTGCTGCAAAATTATTGCTTTTTATTCTTATTACCAAATTTTTTTTTCAAGTTTTTTTTATTATTTTTGCTAAAACTTTTTTTATACGTTTTTCTATGGAAAAAATAGCTCTGTCAGTAGAAGAAATAGCCAATCAAGGCAACTACGAGAACGCCTACACGCTGATTTTAGCGGAAAGGGGCGGTAATCGGAAATTGCCTGTTGTGATAGGAATTTCGGAGGCTCAGGCGATTGCCATCGAATTGGACGGCATTACGCCACAGCGTCCGTTGGTGTATGATTTTGTTTTCAGATTTGCGCAATCATTTAATATTGAAGTAGTTGAAAGCATTATAACCAACGTTGAAAAAGGTATTTTTTATGCGGAAATCGTCTGCCGCATACCCGGAGCCTCCGACGATGACATTGTAAGACTTGATGCAAGGACTTCGGATGCGGTGGCAATTGCGTTAAAATTCCGCTGTCCGATTTATACATACGAAGTAGTTTTGAGCAAAGCAGGTTATGTTTTTGACAATCCGGGCTATTCGGGTTCAAAACCAAACCTTGAAATCATGACAGACAGAGAATTGCACGAAATACTTCAAAAAGCAATCGAAAAAGAGGATTACGAGTTTGCATCAGTAATCCGCGATGAAATTCAAAACAGAAAAAAATGAAACAGTATCTTGACTTATTAAAAACAATTCTTGAGAAAGGGACAAAAAAACAAGACCGCACCGGTACGGGAACAATCAGTTATTTCGGTTATCAGATGAGATTTCCGCTTTCAGAGGGTTTCCCGCTTGTCACGACCAAAAAAGTACATTTAAAATCAATCATTTACGAGCTGTTATGGTTTTTAAACGGAGATACAAACGTTAAATACCTTCAAGACAACGGCGTAAGGATTTGGAACGAATGGGCTGACGAAAACGGGGATTTAGGTCCTGTCTACGGTTATCAGTGGCGACATTGGAGAACTCCTCAAGGCACTGAGGTTGACCAAATTAAAAATTTAATCGAAGGTTTGAAAAATAATCCAGATTCGCGCCGTCATATAGTTTCGGCATGGAATCCTGCTGACGTAGACGATATGGCTTTGCCGCCGTGTCATACTATGTTTCAGTTTTATGTTAATGACAATAGGCTCTCGTGTCAGCTGTATCAACGCAGCGGCGATAGTTTTTTGGGCGTACCTTTTAATATAGCATCTTACGCACTTTTGACTATGATGGTAGCTCAGGTTTGCGGTTTTGAATTAGGGGATTTTGTTCACACGATAGGAGATGCGCATATTTACCTCAATCATTTGGAGCAAGTTAATTTGCAACTCTCGCGCGAGCCTTATCCCCTACCTACAATGAAACTTAATCCTGAAGTCAAAGATATTTTTGCGTTCAAATACGAAGATTTCAGTCTTGAAAACTATCAATGCCACCCAACAATAAAAGGCGCAATCTCTGTGTAGTTTCTAACATTGTGGAAAAATTAAGGCTTAGGGCTGTTGGAGCGAACACATAGGTTCGCCCTAACAGCTGTTGAAATTCAATATAATAAAAAAAGGAAACAATCGAAAGGCGGTAAAATCGTCATTCGATTGTTTCCTTTTTTTTATTTTCACGACAAATGCCAAAACTTAGTGGCAAACATGCGTGTTCGCCATTACGTCTTAATCCTTGTTCTAATGGAATATGCTCTCTGAATAAGAACCAAAATCTAATGTACTAACCATTATACTAAGAGGTAATCATATTAACCAATTTAAAAAGAAAAATGACTCGAATTATTTATTAGCTTTTACCGAAAGAAAACGGAAATATTTTAATTTTTTACCTAAAGCAACTGAGGCTTTTCTTGCTCTTTTACCTGCTGCTTTGTTACCTTTAAGATTTAATTCGTTATTAGATTTTACTTGCTCCATTAACTCATTAATTTCTCCAATAAATTTTTTTAACTCTTCCATATTAGTATTTTTTTATATATTGTATAATTATTCATTTGACGTTGCAAATATATACATTACATTCAATATAACAAAATATTTTTGCATATTTTTTTAATAAAAATGAATATTTATACAGAAATAAAAAAATAAGCAAGTAGTACAGAAATGTATTACTTGCTTATTTAGAATATTTTTTTACTCTCCCCATATATCTTTAATTGCAAATTCTACGTGGTCGCTATCAAATTCTGCAACTATATTATTAGGACTTTTCAAATAATATATTCTATGATAATAATCAATACAATCATCATAAGTTCTGGGTTTTAATTTACCGTACTCATCTCTTTCTACATAATGACCTTTTTGCATAATAAAATTTTTAGTTATTTTACTTTTATAGTATTCAGCAACATACACTGTATCAGTTGTATTTGTTTCATCATCATAATTTAAACCGTATTCCGTTTTTACAAGAATAAATTCATCATCAAATTCGCCATTACATAATCCAACAGCTACTGTTTTTAAATCTTTATAGCGTACTGTGTTTTTAACAAATTTTATTATTTCTAAATCGCATTTTTCTGAAAAATACATAAAGTAGTCATCTGAAGGTATACAAGTGAATTTAGGTAAGCACCCATCTAAAAATTCACACAAGTAAGACTCTTCTTTTTCTTTTTCGCTGAATTTATATGGTTCAAATTGTGCAAATGTAGTATTTGCTATTACACAATAAATAATTGCCAAAATGATTTTAATGTTTTTCATAATTTTAATATGTTTTTAAAGTTAATGTTTTATTTATTATTGCTCTACTGAGCATGAGAGATTAAGATGTAACTATAAATATAAAACGTTGCAACCTTGATTTTTATGTCTTAATCCTTGTTCTAATGGAATATGCTCTCTGACTATGGAATCAAAATCCGAATCCGCGGTTATCGAGGTCTTAATCCTTGTTCTAATGGAATATGCTCTCTGACTTTTGTTGGGCGGGTATTAACGAGTTCGCAGATGCTGTCTTAATCCTTGTTCTAATGGAATATGCTCTCTGACCATAGAAAGTGACGGAATCAATGAAGATTCCATTAGTCTTAATCCTTGTTCTAATGGAATATGCTCTCTGACCGCAACTTTTAAAAGTATCAGAGCGTCAGAGAGTTAGGGTTCTATTTTAACAGAATTTTAAATAATTTTAAGACAATTTTGTTATGGTAAACTTTACTTTTTATGTAAAGTTCCGCTACCATTTTCGGATTGTCTTCTGTCAAAATTCTATTAAATATAAAAATTTGTTAAAAAGCACGCGTAGGTTGTTCTACGCCTTTTTCAAACCCATACTTCTTGCATGTATCTAAGACTTTTCAAATATCCTATTATTTTCAGTATGTCAAAGAGCATGACAAACTTTATGGCTGTAAAAGTAAAAAAATGTTTTTATTTTCTCCAATTTTTTTTTGAAGTTTTTTTAACTGGCTACAATTTGTAGCCGTTTCGTTTCCTTCTTTTTTAAGGCGCATTTTTAAAACGCTCCAATATTTTCTCGGATTGTCGCTGTCTGTTAAAACCGATACAACGTCCACTACAGAAAGTTTCACCAAAGTAAAAAAAAGGGCGGTTTTTATTCCGCCCAAAAAACTCTTGAATTTTTGCGTTCTGCGGCTTTTGGCATTTCGCCGTCAATATAACCCGACTGCACAATGTCCTATGCCTTCAAAATCGCCTTTAATGCCCAAATCCGACAAAAGTTTTTTCCATTCTGCCGTTTCAAACTCCTCTTTCGCACGATGAATCCAAATGCTGCCTAAACCCAACGAATGTGCTGCCACCATCATATTGCCCATTACAAGGCTACCGTCGTAAAGGTACGTATTGAAACTCTTGTCAGCCAAAACTATAAAAACCGCCGGCGCACCGTAAAAAGGGTCAAAACTGCTGTCCCAACCGCCTATTTTACAGTTTGCTACTGAAAGTCTGTCGCGTAACTCCTTGTTCGTTACGGCGATAATAATAGGCGACTGCTGACCACGACCGCTCGCTGCGTACAAACCAGCCTCTATGATTTGGTTCAAATCTTCTTTTTTAGGCATTTCCGCTTTGAATTTGCGGATACTTCTGCGCTCTTTTAATGCTTTTATTACTTCGTTCATTTTTTTTACCTAATAAAATTAGTCATCTTCCATTGTTCTCTTTCGGGGAATTTTGCCGTTCCCGTGGCGAATTGTTTTAGCATATACGCCATATTGTCGGCAAGTGTGCGCATAGTTTGAAGTCCCTCATCGTCTTTTGAAACTTCGCCTTCTGCACTGCCGTAACCGATATTCCAATATTGAGATGTGACTATCGGCATATTAAGCATTTGAAACGGCATTTGTAAGGTCTGAAACGCTGCTGTTGCGCCTCCTCTACGACAAACCGTAACTGCTGCGGCGGGTTTTCCTTGCATTTTAGCACCGCCGGCGTAAGCCATTCGTTGAATCACAGAAAGCACCTGACCGGCAGGCTGTCCGTAATAAACCGGCGAACCTACAACAACCGCATCACATTCGCCCATTTTTTCGATTAATTGGTTGCAAACGTCATCGTCAAAAACGCATTTTCCTAAATTTTTAGCATGACACTGACCGCACGCCACGCAGCCCCTTATAGGACGGTTACCGATTCCGAAGATTTCGCTTTCGATTGAATGTTTTTTCAGTTGTTCGGAAATTTCGTTTAGTAAGGTGAAAGTGTTACCTTTTCGCCTTGCACTACCGTTAATTAACAGCACTTTAAGGTTATGAACATTAATTCCGGCGGCCTCTGCGCACGATGCAAGAGCACTTGTGCTAACGGTAGCCACCGCAGCTGTTGCCGCTACTGCACCCATACGCTTAATAGCGTCGCGGCGAGTGATGTTTTCATTATTATCCATGATTGATTGTTAATTTAATTTTTCGCGCAAGGTAATAAGAAAAACGAAATTTCAAAATAGGAGAAATGTTTTTTTGAAAAATTGCACCCCTAAAAACAAGCTATTACCTTTTGAACGTGCCCGATGCACTCATTTTGGTGTTAAAACCGTAAGTTGTTAATAAGTATGAAATACGGAACAATTTTAAAGAAAATTCTTCCTTTCCGATAAAGAAAAAACTGAAAAATCTTTTTAACTTTGCGCTGAATTTTAAAAAAGGAAATTAATATGGAACTTTGCTTAATAGTTGCCGTTGACGAAAAAAATGCAATCGGCAAAGATAACCGCTTGTTGTGCCGACTCTCGGGCGATATGAAAAATTTCAAAGAACTGACCACCGGACACCCCGTCATAATGGGCAGAAAAACTTTTGACTCACTCCCTAAAGGTGCATTGCCGAACCGTGTAAACATAGTTTTAACACGGGACGAAGAAAAAATTTTTGAAAACGCCATTTCTTGCAACAGTGTTGAAGAGGTTATGAATCTCAGAGTCATAAAAAACTGCGAAAAATGTTTCGTTATCGGCGGACAAGAAATTTATAAACATTTTTTTGATATCGCCGACAAAATCTATTTAACAAGCATACGCCACACTTTTGAAGACGCCGACGCTTTTTTCCCGGAAATCGACATCGACTATTGGAGAATAAATTCGGTTTCGGACGAGTTCAAAGCCGATGAAAAAAACGAATATCCGTATTTTTTTGCCGTTTATGAAAGACTTCAGAAAAAAAGGTAAAAAAAATTAACAAAAAATTTTTCACTGCTATTTTTTTTTGTTACCTTTGCGCCCGATAATTAAAGAAAAAAAATTAATAATAGTAAAGATCATGTATTTAGACGCTGAAAAGAAATTAGAAATTTTCGGAACCTACGGAAAGTCTAATAAAGACACCGGCTCCGTTGAAAGCCAAGTTGCCTTATTTTCCTACCGTATTCAGCACTTAACCGAACACTTGAAAAAAAACATTCATGATTTCGGTACAAAAAGAGCATTAACAAGATTGGTAGGTAAAAGACGTTCTCTTCTTGATTATCTCAAAGACAGAGACATCGAAAGATATAGAGCATTAATCAAGGCTTTGAACTTGAGAAAGTAATAAGATTTTCAAAAAAAAGTCTTAAGGAAAGGCTGCATAGGCGGTCTTTCCTTTTTTCGATTTATGTTTTTTCTCGTGAATTTTTTTATCCTAATCCTTTAACAGGGATTCTAATTTTATATAAAGTCAATGAACATAATAACCAAAGAAATAGATCTTGGCGATGGTCGTAAAATCACTATCGAGACCGGAAAAGTAGCAAAACAAGCTGACGGCTCGGTTATCCTCCGTCAAGGTAATACGGTATTGTTAGCAACCGTATGTTCAGCAAAAGAATCAAACCCCGAAGCGGATTTCATGCCGCTGACTGTTGAATATCAAGAAAAATATTATGCAAACGGAAGATTTCCGGGCGGTTTCTTAAAACGTGAAGGCAAAGCCTCTGATTATGAAATCCTTACAGCCCGTCTTATTGACCGTGCTTTGCGTCCCCTCTTTCCGAAAGATTATCACTCTGAAACTTTTGTAAACGTATATCTTCTTTCAGCAGACAAAGAGACAATGCCCGATGCTTACGCCGGACTTGCCGCTTCTTGCGCTTTAAGCGTTTCTGACGTGCCGATTCAAGAACCGATTGCAGAGGTTAGAGTAGCAAGAGTTGACGGCAAAATCGTTATCAACCCGACTTTTGAACAAACTGCAAAAGCCGACATCGAAATGGTTGTAGGCGCAACTTTCGACAATATCCTTATGGTTGAAGGCGAAATGAACGAGGTTTCAGAAGCCGAAATGTTGGAGGCTATAAAAGCCGCTCACGAGGCTATCAAACCTATGTGCCAGATTCAGAAAGAGATGGCTCAGGAAAAAGGCGTTGTAAAACGTGAATACGAACCCGAAATTTCTGATCCTGAACTTCAACAAAAAATCAAAACAGAACTTTATCAAAAGATTTACGATACAGCAAAACTCGGACTCGGCAAACAAGAAAGAGCAGAGGCTTTCGAGAAAATCGAGCAAGATTTTATCGAATCCTTAGGCTTAACCGAGGAGGAATTGGAAGAAAAACAAATCCTTATCGACCGTTATTTTCATGATGAACTCCGTACCGCTGTCCGCCGCTTAATTCTTGACGAAGGCAAACGTTTGGATTCTCGTAAAACTGACGAAATCCGTCCGATTTGGTGCGAGGCTGACGTTTTACCGTCTGTTCACGGTTCGGCAATTTTCACCCGTGGTGAAACACAATCACTTGCAACTTGTACTCTCGGAACAAAACTTGATGAACAAATCATTGACAATGTTTTGGAAACAGGCCGCAACAATTTCCTTCTTCACTACAACTTCCCTGCATTTGCAACGGGCGAGGCAAAAGCCGCTAGAGGCGTTTCAAGACGTGAAGTAGGACACGGAAACTTGGCTCACAGAGCATTGAAAAAAGTTCTTCCGTCAATCGAAGAAAATCCATATACAATCCGCGTTGTCTCTGACATTTTGGAATCTAACGGTTCTTCTTCTATGGCGAGCGTTTGCGGCGGCTGTTTGGCTTTGATGGACGCAGGCGTTAAAATCAAACGTCCCGTTTCAGGTATTGCAATGGGCTTGATAACAGACACTGAATCAGACAAATACGCTGTTCTTTCAGATATTCTCGGCGACGAAGACCACTTAGGCGATATGGACTTTAAAGTAGCCGGAACGCCCGAAGGTATCACGGCTTGTCAAATGGATATTAAAGTTGATGGTTTGAGCTACGAAATCCTTGCAAAAGCGCTTCAACAGGCAAAAGAAGGTCGCGCACACATTTTGAATATAATGTTGCAGACCATCGACAAACCGAGAGAAGATTACAAACCGTTTGTTCCGAGAATGGAGAAATTCACGATTGCGAAAGATTACATCGGCGCAGTTATCGGACCCGGCGGCAAGATTATTCAAGAAATTCAAGCGCAGACCAATTCAGTTATTACCATTGACGAGGTTGACGGCGTAGGTATCGTTTCGATTTCGGCTGTTAACAAAGAAGATATGGACGCAGCAGTTGCAAAAGTAAAAGCAATAGTTGCAGAGCCTGAAATTGGTGAAGTTTACAAAGGTATAGTTAAATCCATCGTAGAATTCGGTGCGTTCGTTGAAATTCTTCCCGGCAAAGAAGGACTTCTTCACGTTTCGGAAATTGATTGGAAACGCATTGAAAATGTCAGCGAAGTTTTGAAAGAAGGCGACGAAATCGACGTTAAACTTCTTGACATCGACAAGAAGACCGGCAAATTGAAACTTTCGCACAAAGTTTTGATTCCCAAACCCGAAGGCTACGTTGAAAGACCCGCACGTCCTCAGGGCGAAAGACCTTTTGGTCCACGTCCTAACAATGGCGGTTTTGGCAGAGGTCCAAGAAACGACAACCGTCAAGGCGGCAACAACAACGGCGGTTTCCGTCCAAAAAGAGAATTTTAATAATTTTTTTTATGATTTTTTAAAAACGTCCGACTTTTTTAAAAAAAAGGTCGGACATTTTTTTTTGTATTTTTTTTATGAAATTTTGAAACATTTTTATCTTATTAACGTATAACGAAATAAATTAACAAACCTACTAAATACACAAACTTATGGTAGCAACGATTTTAAGCTTTGCAGTTTTAACGATTTTCTGCTTATCAGGAATTTCTATTTCAAATCTTGAGAACGAAAAAAACGATGAAATTTATAAAATTAATTAACGAGATAAGCCGCCTTAAAATTTTTAAGTGCGGCTTTTTTTATTAAAAAATTTATATTCTTTGCGTTTTTTTTTGTACTTTTGCGAGGTTAAAACAAAAATAAATGCAGTTCAAGGATATACAAGGAAACTCACACGTTAAGAATTTGCTTATACATTCCGTTAAGGAAAACCGTATAAGCCATGCGCAGTTGTTTCTCGGTCCGCAAGGGTGCGGTAAACTTTCTACCGCAATAGCCTACGCTCAGTATATTTCATGCCCGCACCGCACTGAAACCGATAGTTGCGGCACGTGTCCCTCCTGCATTAAATTTCAAAAACTAATACACCCCGACTTACATTTTGTATACCCCGTTGTAACGGGAGGAAGCAACAAAAAGCCCGTTTCAGACGATTTTTTGCCTCAATTCAGACAATATGCCTTAAAAAGTATTTTTCACAGAGTAGAGGATTGGTACGACGAAATAGGCAGCGAAAACGCTCAAGGTGCAATTTTTGCGCAAGAGAGTCAGGAAATTATCCGCAAACTTACCCTGAAAACTTTTGAAGGCGAGTACAAAGTGATGATTATCTGGATGGCGGAAAAAATGAACGAAACCGCAGCAAACAAACTTCTCAAAATGATAGAAGAGCCGCCGGAAAAAACGCTTTTCGTACTTGTTGCCGAAAACGAAGAACAGATTCTAACAACAATCCGTTCAAGGGTTCAACTTATAAAGTTTTCAAAACTTTCAACAGAAGAGACTCAAAAAGCTCTGAAACAGGAATTTCCTCAAGCTGACGATGCTAAAATAAACGATGCGTCAATTCTCGGAGCGGGAAACTTTACAGAGGCTGCCGACATTCTAAAGCAATTTATAAGCGGAGGTAGTGAAAATCCTGATTTTAAATTATTTACTACGTTAATGCGTGAAAGTTTTTCAGCGCATTACGACAAAATAATAAGTCTTTCGGATTCATTGGCAAAACTCGGAAGGGAAAAACAAAAACGCTTTTTCGATTATTGTCAGAGAATGATTCGCGAGTGTTTTATGTTGAGTAGCATTTCGCCTGAACTTGTGAGAATGACACCGGCAGAAAGGCAATTTGCCGATAAATTTTCACCTTTTATTCATCAGGCAAATATTGCTAATTTAACGGAACTTTTTTCCGAGGCAGGCAGAAACATCGAAAGAAACGCATACGGAAAACTTGTTTTCACGGATTTAGCACTGAAAATTTCGGTGCAATTACATATAAAAAGAAATTAACAATTGCATACAATTGACAATTATAAAAAATGGAAGAATTAGACGATTATACAAATATTCAACGCGGTTGCCACGGTATCAAAATCACTTCAAAAGAGATTAATACCGAGGGATGTGCAGTTTGTTTAAACACTGATAGTTGCAACAAGCTCAACGCAACCGACTGGTTGAAAGACATTCCTGAGGTAGCAAGTTCTTACACGGACGTTGTTGAGGTAAGGTTCAAAAATACAAGAAAAGGTTTTTACAGAAACGTTAACAATTTGGATTTACAAGTCGGCGATTTTGTTGCCGTAGAAGCCTCACCCGGACACGACATCGGCGTTGTATCGATAAAAGGTCCTATGATAAAATTTCAGCTAAAAAAAGCGCATTTGGATTATAATCAAGAGTTTAAGAAGATTTACCGCAAAGCCAAAACAAGCGACATCGAGAAGTGGAAGCAATTTGTTGCAAAAGAAGACGAGGTGATGTTGCGTTCGCGTCAGATAGCCGAGTCTCTGAAACTCAACATGAAAATCGGCGACGTGGAATTTCAAGGCGACGGCACCAAAGCGATTTTTTATTACATTGCTGACGAAAGGGTCGATTTCCGCGAATTGATAAAAATCATGGCGGAAGAGTTCAAAATCCGTATCGAAATGAAACAAATCGGTGCACGTCAAGAGGCGGGCAGAATAGGCGGAATCGGACATTGCGGACGAGAACTTTGCTGCACAACTTGGATTACGAATTTTGTTTCGGTTTCAACTAATTCTGCACGTCATCAAGAGTTATCGCTTAATCCTCAGAAACTTGCCGGTCAGTGCGGAAAATTAAAATGTTGTCTTAACTACGAACTTGATGCTTACATCGACGCTCAAAAAGATTTTCCGAATGTACGTCAGCCGCTTGAGACAATGGACGGTACGGCTTATCATCAAAAAACGGATATTTTCAAACGCGTGATGTGGTATAGTTACGACCAAAACTCTTCAGCTAACATTACCGTTGTTCCTATCGAAAGGGTTAAGGAAATTATTGAGATGAACAAAGCCGGCAAAAAGCCTGATACATTGTTGATTAACGACAAAAACAGCGAACAGGAACAACCACAAAGCGCAAAAGAAACTACTGACGATTTTACTGACGGCGGCGGCACAGATAGCATTACCCGTTTTGACAAAAAGAAAAAGAAGAAAAAGAAAAAAAACAATCAAAATAACCAAAACGGTCAGAATAATCAGAACAATCAAAACGGTCAGAACGGTCAAAATAAACAGCCGCAACAGCAGAATAATTCTCAGCCTCAGCCCAAAAAGCAGAAGCAAAAGAATAATAATCGTCCGACTCAAAACGGAAACGAACATCAACAACAAAACGAAAACAACAAGCAAAATTAATGAGCATTAACGAAGTAACCGAAAAAGTCAGAAAATTCTTAATCGAAGAATTTGAGATTGAAGAGGATAAAATTTTTCCTGATGCCAATCTGAAATCCGATATAGGTATTGATAGTTTGGATTTTGCGGACATTGCAGTCTTTATAGAAGACATTTTCGGTTACGGACTTAATACCGACGAACTCCGCAAAATCGGAACATTCAAAGAGTTTTGTGAATTTATACATTCAAAAGTAAATTAAATGGCAAACACGGCTTCTGACAAATGGAAAGGAGTAACGGGAGGGGGAAATTTTGGACAAAAATCCTTGATTTTCCTCTTTAAACATTGCTCGGTAAGGGTCGGATATTTTTTCATGTATTTTGCGATTCCGTTTTATATGCTTTTCGGTAAGAAATCCAGAAAAGCCATAATGCACTATTTTCAAAAAGTTTTCGGCTTTGGAAAATGGAAATCTTTTATCAATACTTGGAAAACTTACAATACTTTTGGAAAGGTGCTAATGGACAGATTTTCAATATTTTCAGGGCAGAAATCTAAATTTAAAATTCAAGAAGAGGGCAACGAACATTTCTGGGATTTGGTAAAGAAAGACAAAGGTTTTATGCTTGCGGGCTCCCATACCGGAAATTTTGAAATTTGCGGTTATTTGTTAAAACAAAACTACAAAAAGAATTACGCTTTGGTTTTCGGCGGCGAGGGACAAAACCTTCAAAAACAAAGATTCAAACAATTCAGCAAAAACAATGTCGAAATGCTTGCCGTTCAAGACGATATGTCGCATCTTTTTGCTATGAATCAAGCACTTGAGGAGGGAAATATTATCACGATGCCCGCTGACAGAAACCTCGGCAGCACAAAAAACGTAAAATGCAAATTCGGCAATGCTGAGGCAAATTTTCCTTTAGGACCGTTTTCAATCGCTGTTATTAGGGATGTGCCTGTTTTAGCGGTTTTTGTTTTCAGAGAAAAAACTTACAAATACAAGCTTATAGTTAAAGAATTAACATTAAACGACTTAGAAAAAGAATCTCCGACAAAGAAAAAAGCAGAAATTTTAGCTCAAAAATTCGTCCATGAATTGGAACGTCAAATAAAAAAATATCCGAATCAATGGTTTAATTTTTTTGAATTTTTCGATTAGTTTTTTTACATTTGCTCATGTTATTGCTATTTTTTTATAAGACATGAACAACATGGAGCTAAAAATCAAGGATTTTTTTAATCCGCTTGCAGAGGGAATTGTTTCAAACAAAAAAAAAATTTCATAATATACTGATAGACGGTGTCAAAAGGTTTGCCGATACGCTGGCGAAAACCACTGACTATGGGGTATATATTTTTGACTATTCCAAACGGGAATTAATTTACATTTCCGATAATATTGCGCAATGGTGTGGAATTTCATTGAAGGAGATAAAACGTAAAGGTTATGATTTTTATCTTGAATACATCGGTGAAAAAGATTTAAAAATGCTGTTAGAAATCAACAACGCAGCATTAGATTTTTACAAACAATTGCCTGAAAACGAACGTATTACATATAGCGTTTCATACGATTTTCATTTCGGGAATTTTATGATTAAACAACATTTCTCACCCATTGTTATAGAAAACGGCGAAATATTGTTAGCAGCTTGCATTGTATCGGAATCGTCAAGCAAAAATTCAGGAAATATTATTATGGATTCTACAATAAGCAAATACAGATATGAATATTCCTTAGATAAAAAAAAATGGATACCAAAAAAGAAAATCAAACTCACAGAAAGAGAAAAAAAAATAATCCGTTTTTCTGCCCAAGGCTTTACTTGCTCTCAAATCGCAGAAAAACTATTAACGAGTTATGACTGCATAAAATCACAGAAAAAGAGACTTTTTCGCAAACTCAATGTCTGCTCTATAACAGAAGCCATAATTTTTACGAAAAATAATCATTTATTATAAAAAAACTACCCCAAAAGTGGCGAAAAATCTGCATTTGAGGTATTGCAAGTATGTTATTTATAAAATAAATTTGCAATGTGAATTCACAGAAGAAACTTTTATACTATTAAAAAAATAAAAACAATGAAAAAAAATTTTTTAAACATTATTAAATACGCATCAAGCATCCGTTTGATAATAAAATTCATGAGTATTGTACTAATGCTATGCCTGAATTCGGGCATAGCATTTGCTCAACTCGAATTTTCAAATTGGATTGGCGGGGAAAATACAATTATTCATATTAACATGGATGGCACTACCGAACTCAAAACATATAACGGTATCGCCAGCAATGATACCCATAATGATTTAAACGAACAACTTATATCAACAAAAGAGGGTAAACCAATATTAAAAATCAGTAATAAAAATGCAAAATTCGATGGTCATGGTATGAATAATATTGTTTCCATCACATCTCTTAATGGAGAAGAGTTATTTCCGGAGCTTCACACAAGAGCTTATTCATTACTTCCATTTATATTGAAAAGTCCTGACAATAAATATGTCTATGCGATATATAGTAGTTATTCATTAAGTTATAAAGGATTAGAAGAGTATTATAAAACTCAAATAAGATGCTTTTGCAAGAATAATTCTGATGAAACAGACAAAGGTAAAGATTTTTTATTAAATGAATTTGAAGGTTTTTTTCACCAAAACGTAAACGAAATATATCCTTTTTTTTGTGGATTTTCTCATACTGACAACAAAAGCGTATGGATAATATCAGAAATAAAAGGTATTGATAGTGTAGCAACAATAAAAATATCGGGGGATAAAATTACAGAAAAAAAAAGTCATATCTTCATTTAGAAGCTGATGAATCTTTAACATCACAGGGAATTACCACAACAAAACCCATAGATAATGGAATCATATATAAGTATTTAGGAAGTAACAAAGAGGTGTTAGCATTGTCTTTCGATCAAGACAAAGGAATATTTACAGAAAAAAAGAGATATAAATTACCTGCCAATACTGCATGGATTCAAGTTACTGCCTCTGGAGAATTTTTATATTATATCACCGGTGAAAAACTCTCAAGCAGAAAGAATATTAGTACATTAAACCGAATAAGTATAAATGACTTAGAAAACGGAATATACGACAATATTTTAAAAATAAATGTCGGGGATATTATAAATGCAATGACTATCGGCATAGACGGCAACATTTACATCAAGAACACAAAAAAACTTTACGCAGTCTATGATTCGGAAAGCGATAACCCGCAGCTTGAACTATTATATGACGGAAATAATATAGCAGATTTCTGCGTACGCTTTCCCAATTATTTATATCCGTTTGAATTATTTGCCGCAGAAACAGATTGTAATAAGAATGTTGATTTTACTTTTCAGGACAAAAAAAATGAAATTAAAGCATACGAATGGAATTTTGGTGACGGCAATACTTCTGAAGAAAAATCCCCAAAACATTTTTACCAAGAAGCAGGAGTATACAAAGTTTCACTCAAAGTAACACTCAATAATGGGTACAAAAAAACTATTCCATCAAGAAAAATAGCGATTTCAAAAGGACCAAAAGCTCCAAGCATAAAGGAATCGGAATAAAAAAAATCATATAAAACGGATTGTTTTTACGGTTTTTTGCATTATCTTTGCCGCCGGATTTCATTTGTTTTTTATAGGTGAAATATGGCGGCAGATTTTATCTGCAAGTTTTTTTTTAAAATATCATAGTAGCACACGAAATGGAAGAATTAATCACAGAACTCAAAAAAGAAATCATTAAGACGTTGAATCTTGAAGAGATAAAAGTAGAAGACATAAAAAACGACGAGCCACTTTTCGGTTCGGGTTTGGGATTAGACTCTATTGACGCATTGGAACTTATCGTAATGATGGAAAAGAAATACGGTATAAAATTGAAAGACGTTTCCCAAGGCAAAAAGATTTTCACCTCCGTTAATACAATGGCAGAATACGTAAAAAACAACAGACAGAAATAATTTTTTTTGCACACATTTTTAGAAAAATGTTGAAACTTTTAGCATTATCACTTTTTCAGTGCGCATTATCGGCATTAGGACAGGTTTTCCTAAAAATTGCAATGTCAAAAGCCGTAAAATTTGAATTCACGTGGACTGTAATCAAATCGTATTTAACAAATTGGAATCTCCTTTACAGCGGTTTGTGTATGTTAGGAGCGATGTTTACGTGGTTTTATATTTTAAGACATTTTGAATTTTCGGCGGCTTATCCGCTGACAAGTTTCAGTTACGTTTTAGGCGTTTTAGCGGCAATGTGGTTTTTCGGTGAAACAGTATCCCCGTCACGGTGGTTAGGTTTGGTGTTAATAGTTTCAGGAACGTTTCTTTTGTTAAAATAAAAAATGGAAAAAAGCACTGCCCGGATATTCAAAGAAATGAAAATATGCGTTGTTATTCCGACATACAACAATGCTAAATTTTTGCGTGCCGTATTGGACAGTGTCTTATCAGAGGTTGAAGACCTCATCGTTGTAAACGATTCAAGTCCTGATGAAACTGAAGAAATTTTATTATCTTATAATCAAAGGATTACCTATTTAAAACATTCTAAAAACTGCGGCAAAGGCAAAGCCCTGATAACAGGTTTTAAAAAAGCTAAAAAGCTCGGATTCGATTATGCCGTAACTATGGACTCAGACTCTCAACACAAGGCATCTGATTTAAGGAGTTTTGCTTTGGAAATTTCCTCACACCCCGGCGCACTGATTGTCGGAGAAAGAGATTTGGAGGGCAAATTATCTCAAGCCTCAGGCTTTGCTAACAAGTTTTCAAACTTTTGGTTCACCGTCCACACCTTGAAAAAATTGAAAGACACACAAACGGGTTACAGACTTTACCCGATGAAACCGATAGCAGATTTCAAGATTTTTTCCTCGAAATACGAAACTGAATTGGAAATGTTAGTAAGGGCGGCTTGGCGCGGTGTTGAAATACGCAGCATAAAAATCAACGTTTACTATCCGCCTTCAGGCGAGAGAGTTTCGAGTTTCCGCCCGGGACGCGACTTTATGAGAATCAGCGTTTTGAACACGATTTTCACATTTGCGGCATTTTTGTACGGTTATCCGTCGATGTTAATACATTTTTTAATCAGAAAATTCAAAAAACAATGTTAGCCTCTTGGTTTGTTAAAATATACGTTTTTTTCTCCAAGCGCAAGGCATTGCTTTTTGCGTTGATGTCAGCTTTGATAATTTTTTCCGTTCTTTTAACGTTAAAACTTGATTTCAAAGAAGATATAGCGGATTTTTTACCCTCTGGCGAAAAATATTCAGAGATCAAAAACATTGTTTCTACCGCCTCCGGCAATTCTAAAATCTTCATTTTTTTTCAATCCGCAGACTCCTCTGATTATGAAAACCGCACGATTGAATGTATGGATTTTTTTGCAGAAAAGTTGTTAAAAGGCAAAGATTCTTTACTTTTCAAAGATTTATCCTACAAATTCGACGATAAAAACATCAGCGAAACAAGCGATTTTATTTTAGAAAACATTCCGTACTTTTTAAGTCAAAAGGATTATCTAAATATTGACTCATCTCTTAACGAAAACCGTATAAAAACGGCAATGGAAGTTGATAAAAAGATTTTGCAATCGCCTGCGCCGCAATATGTTAAGAACGTAATCAGAAAAGATCCCTTCGGATTGTTTTTGAATGAAATTTCGGGATTAAAAAATTTAAAACCCTCAAATGAATATTCTTACATCAACGGTCATATTTTTGAAAGTAAAAAAAGCCGCGGCATAATATTTTTCAATTCGCCCGCCTCAATGAGCGAAAGTAATATTAATTCGCAAATAATCAACAAATTAACGCTCAACATTTTAGAAACCGAGAAAGAATTCCCCGACATTAAAATTTCACTTTTCGGAGCTCCGGTCATAGCCGTTTGCAATTCGAGCCAAATAAAAAAAGACACGCTCTTAACAACAATTACATCTGTGGTTTTAATAGCGTTAATTCTTTGGTTTTCAATCAGAAGCATTAAGAATTTGCTTTTAATGTCGCTGACACTAATTTTCGGCTTTTTGATTTCGGGAGGCGTTGCGTTTTTGGTTTTTGGAAAAGTTTCGTTGATTTCGCTCGGAATTTCAGCCGTTTTTACGGGAATCGCTGCAAACTATCCTTTGCATTACATAACGCACCTTTATCACACGAAAAACACTCTAACAAACTTAAAAGAAATAGCCTCGCCCCTTGTTGTGGGCAATTTAACAACCGTTGCGGCATTTTTTTCATTGATGTTTTCGGATTCGGGTGCGCTTTCGGATTTAGGTTTTATGGGCGGGGTATTGCTGCTTGCAAGTATAATTTTCACTCTCGTCTTTTTGCCGCATTTAGTTGAAAAAAAAGAAATAAAAGAAAATAACACAAACTCTAAATTCAACTTTTTCAATGTATTACAAAAGAAAACAGTTGTAATTCCGATTTTGTGCTTAACACCTGTTGCAGTCTTTTTCTCACTCAAAACAGAGTTTGATTCCGACCTTCACAACATAAATTTTATGACTGAAGATTTAAAGGCGGAAGCTAAACATACTTTTTCGTTAATTAACTCTGACACAACGATTTGTGTTTACATAACGGCTAAAACGAAAGATTTTCAAAAGACATTGGAATTAACCGAAAAGATAAACGAAATCTCTAAGATGTTGAAAAAAGAAAATCTAATCAGCAGCATTTCAGGAATTTCAAAATATATTCCCTCAAATAGCAAACAACTTGAAAATCTAACACTTTGGAACAATTATATAAAACAAAACAAAAAGTTTATAATCGAGAATTTAGAGAAATACGCTAACGAGAACAATCTCAAAATGCAGTATTTTTTGCCGTTCAAAGAAATCCTCGAAAAGGAATACAGCGTTAAAAATCCTGATTTTTTCATGCCCGTAATTAAGACGGGGCTAAAAAACTACATTCAAAGCGATTCATCGCAAACCTCAACCGTAACCATTTTAAAACTAAAACCATCTGATTCTGAAAAAGTTATAAACCGTTTCAAAAATATTGACGAAGGAATTTACGCTTTTGACGAAAGATTAATGGCGCAAAGCCTTACTAACGCTTTGAACGAAGATTTCAACTACGTTTTGTTTGCCGCCGGAATTATCGTCTTTGTGTTTTTAGCTATATCGTTTCATAGTACGGAATTGTGTTTAATAGCCTTTATACCACTTACAATCAGTTGGTTTTGGATTTTAGGATTGATGTACGCCGTTGATATTAAATTCAATATCGTAAACATTATTTTAGCAACGTTCATTTTCGGACAGGGCGACGATTATGCAATTTTCATAACGGAAGGGTTGATTTATGAATTTTCTTACGGCAAAAAAGTATTGAACTCTTTCAAAAAATCAGTCGTAATCTCCTCTGTGATAATGTTTGTCGGAATAGGCTCTTTGATTTTGGCAAAACACCCCGCTATGAGTTCGCTCGGGGGCGTCGTAATTATAGGAATGTTTTCGGTGGTAATGGCATCACTGATTTTCCCGCCGCTGATTTTCAAGATGTTAGCCTATCAAAACGGCAAAAAACGTTTTCATCCGCACACCATAAAAGATATTTTGATGACCGGAATATATTTCATCGGTTTTGTCGGAGCCTGTACAATTCTGTTTATCAGCTCACTAAAACTAAAACTAAGAAATTTTAAATCCATGGAAGACAAAATCCGCCTCCATAAAGTCCTAAAAAAACTATCAATGGCAGTTAAATGGATTCCCGGAACAAAATTCATTATCGACAATCCCGAAAACGAAAACTTTCAAAAGCCGGCTATCATAATTGCCAATCATTCGTCGATTTTTGACGTTTTGTGTCTGATGTACATAAGCGACAAAATTCTTTTTGTCACTAACGATAATCAGCAGAAAAACCTCCTTTACGGGCATATACTTAAATCCGCCGATTTTCTTCCCGCCTCTGACGGTTATGACAAATTAGCGGAGAAATTCTCGCCTTATATTCAAAACGGTTTTTCTGTCGTAGTCTTTCCCGAAGGCACAAGAAGTACCGACATGAAAATTCACAGATTTCATCAAGGCGCATTTTATCTCGCAAAATATTTCAATCTTGACATTTTGCCGGTAATAATCCACGGTGCAGGACGTACAATGTCCAAAAATGATTTTCTATTATCACCGTCAAAGATAACGCTTTCCATTCAAAAACGTATCACGCCTAATAATGAAATGATTTCGGATACTGTTTTGGAGACTACAAGAAACATAAGGCATTACATGGTAGACCTTTATGATAAAATTGCAGAAAAATGCGAAGACATGGATTTCGTTAAAAACATTATTAAAAGCAATTTCCTTTACAAAGGTTACGATGCGGCAAAATCTTTGAAAAAAAGCTTCAACAAAAACTTGCAACTCTTTGAAAATAAAAACAATATTCAAAAAGTATGTTTTATCAATTCGGGTTATGGTGAGTTACCTTTACTTTACAGCCTGCTAAACAAGAAAACCTCCGTTAAGGCGTATGAAGACGACCCTGAAAAAATTCTTTTTAGCGAAAACTGTGTCGATAAACCTCAAAATCTGAAATATTACTCCAAAAACGAGTTTTCTAAAGAGGAAGATTTCGATTTAATATTTGTTATCGACCAAGATATTGAAGATTTGAAAAACGCTGTAAAAATCTAAAAAAAACATGGCAAAAACTTTTCTTATGATTTTATTTTCCTTTCTAATAACGTTTTCCTTACAAGCACAGGAAAAAATTCAACTTTGGAAAGGTCAGACAAAAGACGATTACCGCAAAAAGAAAGTCTTTCTATATTGTTTCCCTTTAGAAAACAAAGAAAACAAAGCGGCAATAATTTTCTGTCCGGGTGGAAGTTACTGCTATTTAGCTAAAGAAAACGAGGGATTCTCTCCCGCTAAAAAGTTCAGAGATTACGGTTTCAATACTTTCGTCCTAATTTACAGGCGCGGCATCAAAGGCAACCGTTATCCTGCGCAAATTCAAGATTTACAAAAGGCGATTGTTTATGTCAGAGAAGAATTAGGAATTGATTCTTTAGGTGTGTGCGGTTTTTCGGCAGGGGGACATTTGTCGGGGACTTCGGCTGTTTATTATGACAAAAACTTTATCGACCAAAAAGCCCATAATTTAAAGCCTAACTTCAATATAATGATATATCCCGTTGTAACAATGAAAGATGATTACGTCCATAAAAAATCCCGCAGAAATCTCTTAGGACAAAATTACAGCCTCGGACAAAAAGATTCTATGTCGCTTGAACTGAATATAAAAAAGACCGTGCCGCCGCTTTACATTCTCGCCTGCAAAGACGACCCGATTGTAAAATTCCAAAACTCTCAAAGACTTGCCGATACTTTAACAAATAACGGCAATCTTTTCAGATTCAGACTTTTTGAAAGCGGCGGACACGGCTTCGGTATCAATCCTAACCTTATAAAAAGCAGCGATAAAAGTGCCGCTTATTGGCATGAAGATTTTATTTCATGGCTCAAAGCTATCTCAGTAGCAAGAGAATGAGTCTTTGTAATATCCTCAAGTGTGGGATTTTCAATAAAATCTGTTTTCTCCATCACTGACTCTATCAAATCCGACATCTCTAAAAATCCGATTTGATTCTCCAAAAACTTTTTAACGGCGATTTCGTTTGCCGCATTCATAATGCAAGGTAAGTTTCCGCCCTTTTTAGCGGCGTACATTGCAAGCGAAAGATTTCTGAAAGTTTCCAAATCAGGCTTTTCAAAGGTCAGTCCCTGAGGTAGCGAAAAGAAATCAACCCTCGGAAAATCACTTTTCAACCTCTGCGGAAACCCTATTGCGTACTGAATCGGTAAACGCATATCCGGCATTCCTAACTGCATCTTCACCGAACCGTCCTCAAACTCTACGCCCGAATGAATAATGCTTTGAGGATGAATCAAAACTTCAATTTTCTCAACCGGAACATTAAAAAGGTGCATAGCCTCAATCGTTTCCAAACCCTTGTTCATAAGCGAGGCCGAATCTATCGTAACCTTTGCGCCCATGTTCCAATTAGGATGTTTCAACGCCTGTTCCTTTTTAACGGTTTTAAGGTAATCCCTTGTCTTGCCCCTGAAAGGTCCGCCCGAGGCGGTAAGAAGTATTTTTTCAACGGCATTGTTTCCCTCTCCGGCCAACGACTGAAAAATAGCAGAATGTTCACTATCCACCGGCAAAACCGGCACTCCGTTTTTAGCAGCCTCTGAGATAACAATTTTTCCCGCTGCAACCAATGTTTCCTTGTTAGCAAGGGCAACAGGCTTTTTGTGCCTCAAGGCATTAACGGTAGGAACAAGTCCCGAATATCCCACCATAGCAGCCAAAACCATATCAACGGTTTCAAACTCCACAGCCGAATTAACCGACTCCGAACCCGCAAATACTTTTATCGGATACTTCTCTAACGCATCCCTTAACAGCGGATATTTCTCCTTGTCGGCAATCACCACGGCATTAGGCTGAAATTCTATGGCTTGCTTAGCTAATAATTCCCAATTCTTGTTAGCAACGAGAATCTCGGCTGAGAATCTCTCAGGATTCCTCCTGATAACATCCAAAGTCTGAGTTCCGATACTTCCCGTAGAACCCAATATCGCGATTTTTCTTTTTTCTAAAGTCATAATAGAATGTTAATAAGCAATATATGTTTCGGGATCGATAGGTTTACCGTTTTCCCAAAGTTCAAAATGAAGATGGGTGCCCGAGGTCAATTCGCCTGAATTGCCGATAATAGCTATCGGCTCACCTGCCTCTACCCTATCGCCTACTTTTTTCAACAAAGTCGAATTATGCTTATAAATCGAAACTAAATTGTTTTCGTGCTGAACCTGTATCACATTGCCCGTCTCCACAGACCAAGTGGCAAGAATAACCGTACCCGGCAAAGTAGCAAGAACGGGTTCACCGTCTTTTGCAGCAATGTCAATACCTAAATGTTCCATCGAAAAATTGTTGGTAACGACACCCTTGACAGGTATAAAAAACGTCATATTCTTGTATTTTTCCTTGCCAGGCTCGCCGATAACAGCCGTAAGTGTCTGCTGCTCTTCAAGTTCGATAAGAGTTTGAAGTATACTGTCGTGTTTTATCTTGGCATAATCGTCCCTTTGCTTTTTCATAACGGTATCAATAGGCTTTACCTCGGCATCTATATTACCGTTCATAAGGTTGCGGATTGATGCGAAATATTGGTTTCTCTCCTCCAAAAGGTTACGTATGCTGTCAAGTTTCAAAGCACTCTCCTTCAACTCACTGCTGTAAAGACTATCGTCCGAGGCGGGCAAAAATCTTTTTAGCGGTGTATAAACGAGCAACACAAAAACCAATGCAGCTATCACAAATACAGCCACGCCCAAAAGCGCAACCATATTGTTTTTGGTGGCACGGTACGACTTCTCTTCGTGCAGAGTCGTTTCGTTATACAATATTATTCTGTACCTGTCCTTAGCTTTTTTTTCCTTTGCCATAAATCTTTATACGGTTTTTCAGCTTTAAACTAATCTGTTTGTCTGACTGTCAGGGAAAATGACCGTCGGGTTAAAAGTTTTCGCCTCTTGAAAATCCATCGAAGCGTATGACATTATTATAACAATATCCCCTACGGAAGCTTTTCTTGCCGCAGGACCGTTAAGACAAATGCAGCCCGAATTTTCTTCTCCCCTGATAACGTACGTATCAAGCCTCTCGCCGTTATTAACATTAACAATCTGAACCCTCTCATTCTCGATAATGTTTGCCGCATCCATCAACGCCCCGTCAATGGTAATGCTGCCGATGTACTGAAGGTTGGCCTGAGTAACCGTTACCCTGTGAATTTTGGATTTTAAAACTTCTATATTCATTGTTTAAAGCAAAATGTTATCAATCAGTCTTGTTTTGCCGTCATAAACGGTAATGCAGATAACTGCGTTTTTCGGTTTTGACTCCTTAATAGTAAGCAATGTATCTTTGTCGGCAATCTCAACATACTCCAAACAGAGGTTTGCATCCGTTGCAATAGATTTTTTGATAAAGTCTTCAATCTCTTTGCAAGTAGCACCCTTGTCTGAAAGCTCTTTAGCCTTAAACAAAGTCTGCGAAATAATTACGGCAGATTTTCTTTGTCCCTCGTCCAAATGTGAGTTTCTGCTGCTCAAAGCAAGACCGTCCTTCTCTCTTACAATCGGACACGAAACGATTTTTCCTTTAAAACTATGCATATATTTTTTTACCATAGCCCTAATAACGGCAATCTGCTGATAATCTTTCTGACCGAAATACGCATTATCGGGATTAATAATGTCAAGCAACTTGCTTACAATCTGACAAACCCCATTAAAATGACCCGGACGGTATTTACCTTCCATAACCTGAGCCACATCACCTAACTCAAACTTACGGGTATCCTCCTCAGGATACATCTCTGCAACAGAGGGAGCGAAAACCATATCACATTCGTTATCCTCCAAGAGTCGGAAGTCGGCTTCAAGATTTCTGGGATATTTTTCGAGGTCTTCCTTGTTGTTGAACTGTGTGGGATTAACAAAAATACTTACCACCGTAAAGTCGTTTTCTTTGTTTGATTTTTCAACCAAAGAAATGTGTCCTTGATGCAAAGCACCCATTGTGGCTACAAAACCGATCGTTTTGTTTTGAAGTTTCAATGCCGCTAATTTTTTTTTCAGCGGAGCAATTTCGTAAAAAATTTCCATTTGTCTTTTTAATTTTTACGTACAATAAAACTTTTTGTTATTTTTTTGGCAAAGATACATTAATCTCTCCAATAAAAAAAATCCTAACAAAATTATTTCCCGGTTAGGACTTCTTATGGCTACTACTATCTATACTTTAAAAAAACTTTAGTAGCGGGGACAGGACTCGAACCTGTGACCTTTGGGTTATGAGCCCAACGAGCTACCAACTGCTCCACCCCGCAGTATTTTTTTGACGATGCAAAAGTAGAAAGCTTTTCTTTAACAGCCAAATTTTTTTAGGCTTTTTCCGTACAATTTAGATAAAATTAACATTAAACCTTTATCCTTTAATTTATCGTTTATTTTACCATTAAAAAAGCATAACGTTTAATAATAAAACGTAATTTTGCACTCCATAAAAGCAGTTCTGAACATTCATTGGATATTTTTTTATCATGACTTATTATAAAAGCAATATAAGAAGAAAAAAGCCCTCTATCTTAAAATGGGTGATTTATGCGGCTGTCTTAGTCGGCGTTTTGTTCCTCTTTATACCTAAATACTTAATCCACAAAGCCTCTAATGCTATCAAAGAGGAAATAACCGACACAACTCAACTGGCTCAAAAGCCGCCGACAAAAAAAATAATGTCAGCTTACAACTATTATCAAGTAGCAAAATTCTTTCCCCTTGGCGAAGAAGAAGGCATTAAAGGTCAAAAATATATTTTGGATTATTATTATCCACTATTCAAAAAAGATTATGACAAAATGAAAATCGCTTGCATCGACAATGCTATAAGCGAACTCAATAGAAAAAACAATATTCCTAAAGATTCTGTCAATATAAAAGCCATAGAGTCAGAGTGGAAAAACTATCCCGAACCTCAAGCCGTAAACGACTTCTTAGATAATTGGGAATTTTACCACAAAAAATACCAAAAAGAACTCGAAGGATATTACAGATTCGCAAGAATCAAAAACAATTGACAATTGACAATTGACAATTAACAATTGACAATTGACAATTGGAAATGAGAATAAAAATAAAAAAATTGAAAATACACTTATAAGATGAAAAAGTTTTTACTCATGATTGCGTTGTCCGCCTTAGGTCTCGGACTCAACGCTCAGACAGACGATGTTGCTAAAGAGGTAGCAAATCTCGCAAAAGAATCTAAAACCCCTGTTACCGTTGCTGACAGCTTAAAAAATTGGCACGTATCAGGTATGCTTTCATTAACAGCCTCTCAAGTAGGTCTTGTAAACTGGGCAGCCGGCGGTGATCAACAAATGGGTTTCAACGCTCTTGCTAACCTCAACGCTAACTACGCCAAAGGTAAACACTCTTGGCAAAACGCTTTAATGGCTCAATACGGAACATTAAGACTTTTCAAAGAATACGACGACTTTAGAAAAATTGATGACAAACTCCAATTCTCCTCAAAATACGGTTATGCCATCAACAAAAAATTCTATTATTCAGCAATTTTCGATTACAAAAGTCAGTTTGCAAGAGGTTACAATTACAGCAAAGACGCTAACGGTGAAGAAGTTAAAGAAAAAAATTCCGATTTCTGGTCTCCGCTTTATCTGACCTACACCATCGGTATCGACTTCCAACCTAACGAGAAATTAGCATTCTACTTATCACCCCTTTGCGGTAAAACAACAGTGGTAATGAGCGATTACCTTTCTTCCAAAGGTGCTTACGGTGTTGATACTACAAAACATTCCCGTTCAGAGTTCGGTTGGTACTTCAAGATGAACGCCCTCTACAACTTCGGCAAAAACATAACATTCAACACCAACCTCACACTCTTCAACAACTATGAAGACGGTATTTTCGACGAAATAGATGTGGATTGGAACGTTATCCTCTCTATCCAAATCAACAAATGGTTGGCTTTCAACATCGCAACCGAACTTATCTACGACGAAGATATTATGATTCATAGAGACGGAGAAGACCATTATTCAAAAGTTCAGTTCAAAGACGTTATCGGTGCGGGACTTACATTTAAGTTCTAACAAACTAAAAAAAACTCTTTGATAGTTTTGACCTTTTGACAAATACTTCAAAGAACCATCTTACATAACTCTGCCCGAAGGACAAACCCTAAAAAAACATATAAAAAACGGTTTTGTCCTTCGGGCAAAGTCTTTTTTTAAAGCCCCTACCCTACTTTGTCCCAATGTCAAAACCGCTAAAAATCACCTTTTTATATCTCTGACCAAAGGACAAAGTCATCATCCTTAACTATTTTTAACAATTAACAAAAACGCTAATATACTATCATAAAACCGCGATTATATTATAAAAAATTATGATTATGACAAGAAAAACGCAACAAAAATCAATTAAACTATAAAAAAAACATACAGAAACTTGCACAATTAAAACAATGCTTATATCTTTGCACCACAACAAAATTAATCAATAACTTTAAATTCATAAGAACAAATGAGAACATTATTTTTAAGAAAAAAAATCGGACGCGCAACAAACAAAACGTTTGACGAGTTCATGTTAAGAGTAGTAAAAGCTTCTGAGACATTGAAGGGCGAGGCTTTTAAAAAATTAACCTCAGACTTCAAAGCCTCGGCAAAAAGATTCAACGAGGTAAGAGTAGCAACCCCTTCTACAAAGTTTACGGACTCCATTCACGAGATTAGTCAGGAGGCTGACAAAATTTTCCGTAAGATAAAATTAGCAATTGACTTTTATGCGGAATGTTGTGAGGGTGATGTTCAGACTTGTGGAGAGGAGTTACGCCAAGAGCTTTCGGTTTTTGGCAACATAGCTGCAACGGGCATAACAAAGAAATTTGCCGATTACCGTTCACTGATTGCAAAAATTAGGAATTACCCTCAGAGCATAACCTTATTAAACCTTGAAAAATGGATTACCGCCTTAGAAACACTTTTGGAGGGTTTCAGAGAGAAAAATTTGAAGAGGGACGATTTCCGCTCAAGTGTTAAAGGTTTGCGTTACTCAGCAAGACAACAAGCTCAAAAGAATTATATCGCATTAAGGGATTATGTTGAGGCATACACAGTTGTAAACGGTAAGAAAGATGTAGAGGATTTTATCGGCTTTGTAAACGAAGCATTGATATGGTGTAATATTTAAGATTTTTTTTCATAAAATTTCTTTCCTGAATAAAATTTTTATTTATACCTTTGCTAAATGAAAATTTCAAACAAATAGTTAATATTAATTATGGCAAAAGAAAAGAAATTTATGACTTGCGACGGTAACACCGCTGCCGCACATATCGCGTATATGTTCACGGAAGTTGCCGCCATTTATCCCATCACGCCTTCTTCTCCGATGGCAGAAAACGTTGACGAATGGGCTGCCCAAGGCAGAAAAAACATGTTCGGTGAAACCGTTACCGTTCAGGAAATGCAATCCGAAGGCGGTGCATCAGGTACAGTTCACGGCTCTTTGCAAGCCGGCGCGCTCACCACTACTTTCACCGCATCACAAGGCTTGTTGCTGATGATTCCTAACATGTACAAAATCGCCGGTGAATTACTTCCTTGCGTTTTCCATGTTTCAGCAAGAACATTGGCTTCACACGCGCTTTGTATTTTCGGCGACCATCAAGACGTTTATGCTTGCCGTCAGACAGGTTTTGCTATGTTGGCAGAAGGTTCGGTTCAGGAAGTAATGGATTTGGCCGGTGTTGCTCACCTTGCAACCATTAAATCAAGAGTTCCTTTCCTTAACTTCTTCGACGGTTTCCGTACTTCTCACGAATATCAGAAAGTAGAAGTTGTTGACCAAGAAGACCTCAAAACTCTCGTTGATTGGGACGCTGTTAAAGAGTTCAGAGAAAGAGCCCTCTCTCCTGAAAGACCCGAAATGAGAGGTATGGCTGAAAACCCTGACGTTTTCTTCGCTCATAGAGAGTCTTGCAACCCGTATTACGACAAAGTTGCTGACATCGTTTCTGACTACATGGACAAAGTTTCGGCTTTGACCGGCAGAAAATACCGTCCTTTCGACTACTACGGTGCACCCGATGCTGAAAACATCATCATCGCTATGGGTTCGGTAACAGAATGTATCAAAGAGGTTATCGACTTGAAACTTTCAAAAGGCGAAAAAGTTGGTTTGATTTCAGTTCACTTGTATCGTCCTTTCTCATTGAAATTCTTAAAAGAGGCTATTCCTGCTTCTGCGAAGAGAATCTGCGTTCTTGACCGTACAAAAGAACCCGGTGCTAACGCTGAACCCCTTTACTTAGACGTTGTTAACGCACTCAGCGAACTCGGCCTCCTTAAAAATATAAGTGTTTGCGGCGGACGTTACGGCCTCGGCTCTAACGATACAACTCCGGCTCAAATCATCGCCGTTTATGACAATCTCGCTTTGAACACTCCCAAAGACCACTTTACTCTCGGTATCACCGACGACGTAACCTTTACTTCATTGCCCGTAGGCGAAGAAGTTGCTGTCGGCGGCAAAGGTATGTTCCAAGCAAAATTCTACGGTTTGGGATCTGACGGTACTGTCGGCGCAAACAAAAACTCTGTTAAAATCATCGGTGAAACAACTGACAAATATTGTCAAGCATATTTCTCTTACGACTCTAAAAAGTCAGGTGGTTTCACTTGTTCACACCTCCGTTTCGGTGATGAACCTATCCGTTCAACATATCTTGTTACGACCCCGAACTTTGTTGCTTGTCACCAGCAGGCTTACCTCAACATGTACGATGTTACAAGAGGTCTTCAAGACGGCGGCTCGTTCCTTTTGAACACGATTTGGGACGGTGAAGATTTGATTCACAACATTCCGAACAAAGTAAAAGCATATTTTGCTAAACACAATATTAAAGTTTATTACATCAACGCTACAAAAATCGGTCAGGAAATCGGTTTAGGAAACCGTACTAACACGATTTTGCAGTCAGCATTCTTCCGTATTACGGGCGTTATTCCTGTTGACAAAGCCGTTGACGAAATGAAACATTTTGCTTACAAATCATACAGCAAAAAAGGTGAAGACATCGTTAATATGAACTACAACGCTATCGACAGAGGCGGTGAGTACAAAGAATTAACGGTAGATCCTTCATGGGCTACACTTGAAATCACTGAAAAAGTTTACACCGACGGTGATGATTTCATCAACAAAGTTGTACGTCCTATCAACGCTCAGGACGGTGATTTGTTGCCCGTATCAACATTCAAAGGCATTGAAGACGGTACTTGGAAAGCCGGCACTGCTAAATTTGAAAAACGCGGTGTAGGTGCATTTGTACCTGTTTGGGACGCTGAAAAATGTATTCAGTGTAACAAGTGTGCATACGTTTGTCCTCACGCTTGTATCCGTCCTTTTGTTATGACAGAGGAGGAAAAAGCGGGCTTCGGCGGTCAGACCATCGAAATCAAAGCACCGGCAGCATTGAAAGGCATGTACTTCACAATGCAAGTTGGTGTTAAAGACTGTTTGGCTTGCGGTAACTGTGCTGACGTATGTCCGGGCAATCCGAAACTCGGCGGTCCTGCTTTGACGATGAAACCTTACGACGACGGTTCAGAGGCTGCTGCAAAAGAGGCTGCTAACTGGAATTACTGCGTTGAAAAAGTTACTTCAAAACAGGATTTGGTTGACATCACCTCTAACGTTAAGAACTCACAGTTTGCAACTCCGTTGTTTGAATTTTCAGGCGCGTGCGCAGGCTGCGGTGAAACACCTTACGTTAAACTTATTTCACAACTTTTCGGCGACAGAGAAATCGTTGCAAACGCAACCGGTTGTTCTTCAATCTATTCGGGTTCAGTTCCGTCAACACCTTACACCAAAAACGCAAAAGGTCAGGGTCCGGCTTGGGCTAACTCATTGTTTGAAGACTTCTGCGAGTTCGGTCTTGGTATGGCAATCGCTAACAAGAAGATGAAAGCGCGTTTGACGAAGTTGATGACAGAGGCTCAGAGTTGCGAATGTTGTTCGGCAGAATTGAAAGCGTTGTTTAACGAATGGATTGAAAAACAGAACGATGCAGCAGCAACGAAAGTTTTAGGTCCGAAGATTGTAGAAGGTTGCACGGCTTGCGGTTGCGACAAGTGCAAAGAGATTCTCATTTACAAAGACCACTTGGTAAAACGTTCACAGTGGATCATCGGCGGCGACGGTGCTTCATACGACATCGGATACGGCGGACTTGACCACGTAATTGCTTCTGGCGAGGACGTTAACGTATTTGTTATCGACACGGAAGTTTATTCTAACACAGGTGGACAGTCTTCAAAAGCAACTCCGCTTGGTGCAATTGCTAAATTTGCTGCATCGGGTAAGAGAGTTTCAAAGAAAGATTTGGGCTTAATTGCAACGACTTACGGTTACGTTTACGTAGCACAGATTGCAATGGGTGCTGACCAGGCTCAGACTTTGAAAGCCTTGAAAGAGGCAGAAGCATATCCGGGACCGTCATTGGTAATTGCATACGCTCCTTGTATCAACCACGGTTTGAAAGCCAAAGGCGGCATGGGTAAATCTCAGGCAGAGGAGAAGAAAGCTGTTGATTGCGGTTACTGGCACTTGTGGAGATTCAATCCGCAACTTGAAGCCGAAGGCAAGAACCCGTTCACTTTGGATTCAAAAGAGCCTAACTGGGCAGAATTCAAGAACTTCTTGTTAGGCGAGGTACGTTTTGCATCGCTTCAAAAGTCGTTCCCCGGACAAGCAGAAGAACTTTACGCTGCATGTCAAGAGGCCGCTTTGAAACGTTACAACAACTACAAACGCTACGCAGCAATGGATTATTCAAAATAATAA